>CBEUVQ010000006.1:0-83520 GCA_965546615.1 uncultured Peptococcaceae bacterium | reverse complement strand
CAGTTAACTTGGTTTTAGTGCCAAGGTGCTGTGGCAATCTGCACCTTGGCTTTTTAATTTTGTCAATTTAATACGGCTCCGATTCCGGCAGTCTAAGGTTTGTTGACTATGACTGTTGGAACGACAGGGTTTATTGGGAAACTGGTAAGCCTCCCGGTGCGGAAAGGAGTTCAGTTAACTTGGTTTTAGTGCCAAGGTGCTGTGGCAATCTGCACCTTGGCTTTTTTTGCCACCCGCTAGATAAATAAAGGAGCTGATGCTGAAATGAAAGTTTTACCGGTAGAAGAAGCTGTCGGTACCGTTCTCTGTCACGACATTACCCAAATAATTCCCGGCAAGTTTAAAGGACGAGCTTTTAAAAAAGGACATATTATCAAGCAGGAAGATATTCCCAGATTGCTGGATATAGGTAAAAAGCACCTGTATGTATTGGATCTGCGGGACGGTATGGTGCATGAAGATGAAGCGGCACTTCGCATCGCCAGAGCGGCAGCGGGTCCGGGAGTGAAAATTACCGAACCCAGCGAAGGTAAGGTAAGTTTTATTGCTGCTCAAAAAGGACTTTTAAAGATTAACGTTGAGGCGCTATACGGTATTAACGCGGTTGAGGACATCATGTTTGCCACTATACATAATAATCAGGTAGTTAATGAGGGTAAAAACTTAGCCGGAACCAGAATTATACCGTTGGCTACTAACAGCAGCAATATTCAGAATGTTGAAGAAATTTGTCGAAATAACTACCCGATTATACAAATTAAGCCGCTTCAGCCCTGTAAGGTTGGGGTGGTAACAACCGGCAGTGAAGTCTATCACGGGCGTATTAAGGATAAATTCGGTCCGGTTATCCAGGAGAAAATGCAGCAGCTGGGCAGCGAAGTGATTGGACAAAAACTTGTTTCGGACAGCGTGGAAATGATTGTCGCTGCAATAAACGAATTTTTAGCTGCCGGAGCAGATGTGATTACAGTCACCGGCGGCATGTCGGTGGATCCTGATGACGTATCCCCGGCGGGAATTAAAGCGGCAGGCGGTGAGATTGTTACCTACGGTGCGCCTACTTTGCCGGGTGCAATGTTTATGCTTGCTTATATCGGGGATGTACCCGTTCTCGGTTTACCCGGTTGTGTAATGTATCACCGCACCAGTATTTTTGATTTAGTAATACCGCGTATATTGGCAGGAGAAAGGCTGACCCGTCGTGATATTGCGCGGTTTGCTCATGGTGGATTTTGCTCTAACTGTAAGGTGTGCCGCTATCCTGATTGCGCTTTTGGCAAAGGAAGTTAAAGCCATTAATTTTCAAGGTAAATCAGCCTTGAAAGAAAATAAATTACTTGTTAAGGAGGATTGAAAGTGATCAAAAAAAGTTTTATTCTCAACGGGGCAGCAAAGACTGTAGTTGTTGACCCAAAGGAAACATTGGCTAACGTTATCCGCAACCAACTGGGACTTACCGGTACAAAAATTGGCTGCAATAAGGGTCAATGCGGCGCTTGCTCGGTAATCATGGACGGAAAGGTAATTCGTTCATGTGTAACCCAAATGAAAAGAGTTCCGGACGGAGCTAACATTACCACCATTGAAGGAATAGGTGCTCCCGACGACTTACATGCTCTGCAGTTGGCTTGGGCGGTACATGGTGCGGCTCAGTGCGGATTCTGCACCCCCGGTTTTATCGTTTCAGCCAAGGGATTGCTGGATACCAATCTGAATCCCACCAGAGAGGAAGTACGGGATTGGTTCCAAAAGCACCGCAATGTCTGCCGCTGCACCGGTTACAAGCCGTTGGTGGACGCAGTAATGGATGCTGCCCGGGTGCTGCGGGGAGAAATTACTAAGCAGGATTTAGCCTACAAGTTACCGGAGGACAATAATATCAAAGGTTCCAAATATCCACGTCCCAGTGCAGTTGCCAAAGTTACCGGTACGCTGGACTACGGTGCCGACCACCTGCACAAACTGCCGCCCAACACTTTGAAATTAGCGTTAGTACAGGCGAAAGTATCTCATGCTAATATTCTTTCTATTGACACCTCTGAAGCAGAAGCAATGCCAGGTGTATATAAAGTAGTTACCCATAAAGATGTTAAGGGCAAAAACCGGATTACCGGTTTAATCACTTTCCCTACCAACAAAGGAGACGGTTGGGACAGACCGATTCTGTGCGATAAAAAAGTATTCCAGTATGGCGATGCAATTGCCATTGTATGCGCTGAAACCGAAGCCCAAGCTAAAGCAGCTGCTGAGAAAGTAAAAGTAGAACTGGAAGAACTGCCGGCTTATATGAGTGCTCCGGCTGCTATGGCTGATGACGCCATTGAAATCCATCCCGGAACACCGAACGTTTATTTTGAGCAGAAGACTGTTAAAGGCGAAGATACCAAACCGATCTTTGAAAAGGCAGCGGTAGTGGTGGAAGATGATTTTTATACCAGCCGCCAGCCGCACCTTCCGATAGAGCCGGACTGCGGTTTTGCTTACTACGATGAAGAAGGTCGTTTGGTAATCCATTCCAAGAGTATCGGTTTACACCTGCATGCTGCCATGATTGCACCCGGTATCGGAATTGAACCGGAAAAACTGGTAATGGTACAAAATCCGACCGGTGGTACCTTTGGTTATAAATTCAGCCCCACTAACGAGGCTTTGTTAGGCGTTGCCTGCATGGCTACCCAAAGACCGGTTTACTTAAACTTTGACATGCATCAACAAATCACTTATACCGGTAAGCGCTCTCCGTTCTGGACACACTTAAGATATGCCGCCGATCAAGATGGTAAACTGTTAGCTATGGAGTATGATTTTTCTGTCGACCATGGTCCGTACTCGGAATTTGGCGATTTATTAACGCTGCGCGGCAACCAATACATTGGTGCCGGCTATGACATTCCCAATATTCGCGGTATAGGCCGTACGGTATGCACCAACCACGCTTGGGGCGCTGCCTTTAGAGGTTACGGTGCACCGGAAAGTGAGTTCCCGTCTGAAGTATTGATGGACGAATTGGCAGAAAAACTTGGCATGGATCCTCTGGAGCTGCGCTATAAGAACGTCTATCGTCCGGGATCTACCACTCCCACCGGTTGTAAACCAGATGTAACCAGCCTGCCTGAAATGATAGATAAAATGCGTCCATTGTATAAAGAAGCATTGGCAAGGGCGGAGAAAGAATCTACAGCTGATAAAAAACGCGGCGTTGGCGTGTCTGTCGGTGTTTACGGCTGTGGCTTGGACGGCCCGGATACCGCTGAAGCGCGGGTAGAACTCACTCCTGAAGGAGTAACTCTTTACGCTACTTGGCATGACCACGGTCAAGGTGCCGACATGGGCTGTGTAGCTACTTCCCATGAAGTATTGAGACAAATCGGCCTTAAGCCGGATCAAATTAAACTGGTATTGAACGACACATCAAAGTGTCCTAACGGCGGACCGGCCGGTGGCAGTCGCTCTCAAGTGGCTGTAGGCAATGCTATTAAAATTGCCTGCGAATCATTGGTTAATGCCATGAAGAAGGAAGATGGCACTTATAGAACTTATGATGAAATGGTAGCGGAAAATATTGCAGTAAGCTATGACGGCAAGTGGACCGCTCCATGTACAGATTGTGATGAAAATGCCCAAGGCAACCCCTTCCCGACATATATGTACGGTGTATTTATGGCGGAAGTGGAAGTTGATGTTAACACCGGTAAAACCCAAGTGTTAAAATTAACCGCAGTGGTTGACGTAGGTACAGTCATGAACAAGCTGGTGGTGGACGGTCAGATTTACGGTGGTATGACTCAAGCCCTTGGTTTTGCATTATCCGAGGACTTTGAAGATCTGAAAAAGCATACCACACTGCAGAACTGCGGTATACCGAACATTAAAGACGTACCGGACAATATGGAAATAATTTATGTGGAAACCCCACGGGATTTAGGTCCGTTTGGTGCTTCCGGTGTCGGTGAACTGCCGCTGACCAGTCCTCACGCAGCTATCATTAACGGTATTTACAGAGCATGCGGTGTTAGAATTACCGAACTGCCGGCGTTACCGGAAAAAGTGCTGGCAGGTTTAAAAGCGAAATCAGCCAATTAATTTCGTAATCTAAACAGGGAGCGAGCCGTTAACGGCTCGCCCCTGAGCAATTAATCATAAATAATGAAAAATGAAACGGGTGATCAAGTATGGATCAAAAGGAACTAAGGGAATGGGAAAACAAGTGTATCCAAGAGCACCCTCCTGCCTGTACCGCTGCTTGTCCGCTGCATGTTGACGTCCGCAGTTTTATTGCCGCCGTTGCTAAAGAGGATTTTTCGTCCGCTGCCGCGATATTACAAAAGAAAATGCCCTTTCCCAGAATTATAGCCAATATTTGTCATCGCCAATGTGAACAGAGCTGTAAACGCAGTGAAGTTGGCGAGTCGCTGTCTGTAGGCGAATTGGAAAAATTCTGTGCCGATTATTTTACTGCGCCTAAAATAATGGCTCTGCCGAAAAAAAATAAACGAGTGGCAGTGGTCGGTACCGGTTTGAGCGGACTTACTGCAGCTTATGAATTGGCTAAAAAGGGATATGCGGTTACTGCTTTTGAAGCTTCGGATCAATTGGGCGGCAGGATAAGATCGTATCTTGGCAGTGCATTAACTAATGAAATGATTACAGCGGATATGTCAGTGCTGACAAAATTGAATATTGAATTCCGCATGAATACAGCTTTGGGAAAAGATGTATCGTTATCAGAATTAATGAATGAGTTTGATGCGGTTTACTTAGGGTTGGGGAGCGAAAACAATCTCAACTTGGAACTGCAAGTAGATGATGCTGCTTTATCCACGCAGTATGACGGTGTTTTTGCGGGTGGCAGTATGATTGACTTAGGTCAACCCTATTCGCCCTCCTTGTCGGTGGCGCTGGGGCGCAGGGCAGCTACTTCTGTTGATCGGTATATTCAAGGAGTTTCGCTGACTGCCGGACGCGGCAATGAGGGGTGTTACCAAACTCAGCTTTATACCAACGTTAAAGGGATAGCGCCGACATTCAGGGTACCGATGAAAAACGTGCAGGGTTACAGCAAAGAAGAAGCAGTGGCAGAGGCAGGAAGGTGCCTGCAGTGTCAATGTATGGAGTGCGTAAAAGCTTGTCCCTATATGGAACATTATAAAGGCTACCCCAAAAAGTATGTGCGGGAAATATATAATAATGAATCTATTGTCATGGGTCTGCATTACGCCAACAAAATGATAAATTCCTGCAGTTTATGCGGGCTGTGTATTTCTGTATGCCCTAATAATTTTGATATGGCATCTCTCTGCAGAGATGCGCGGTACGGTATGGTGCAGCGGGGCAAAATGCCGCCATCGGCTTTTGATTTTCCCCTGCGGGATTTAAAGTTCAATAACAGCGAAAGATTTGTGCTGACAAGAAATCAGCGGGGAACCAAAACCAGCAAATACGCATTTTTTCCCGGCTGTCAGCTCAGTGGTTCTTCTCCTGATCAGGTGGTAAAAGTTTACGGTTACCTGCAGGAAAAATTGACCGGCGGTGTAGGAATTATGCTGCAGTGCTGTGGGGTGCCGGCAGACTGGGCCGGTGAAGGGGAGCGGTTTGAAAAATTAATCAAAGAAACAGAAGCCCGCTGGAAGCAGCTGGGCTGCCCACAAATAATTGCGGCTTGTCCTACCTGTTATAGAATATTAAAAAATAATCTGCCGCAGGTAAAGCTGCTGTCATTAATGGAGGTATTGGATCAAATCGGTTTACCGGAACAAAGCGGCAGCATCGGACAGCTTACTTTAGCACTGCACGATCCCTGCTCAACCCGCTGGGAAGCGTCAATTCACCAAAGTGTACGCAGCTTGGCTGAAAAACTTGGCTGCACAATTGAAGAGCTTCCGTACAATCGGGAACAGACTAAGTGCTGTGGTTACGGCGGTTTAATGTATTCTTCTAACCCGCCGATAGCCGGTAAAGTGATAGATGACCGCATTAATGAAAGCAGCAGCGACTATTTAACTTACTGTGCTATGTGCCGCGATCACTTTATTTCTCAAGGCAAAAAAACCTATCATTTGTTGGACTTAATCTATCCTGAAAATATAGAAATAGGTAAAGCTGTTGATTATTCACAGCGGCGTGAAAACCGCATGATTTTAAAACAAAAACTGTTAAATGTTTATTGGGGAGAAAAAATGGATTATACACCTGATTGCGAAAAAATAAAACTTTATATTGATGATGATGTACAGCAATTATTACAGCAAAGATTTATATTAAAGCAGGATATTCAAAAAACTATTGAATTGGCAGAGCAAAGCGGCGAAAAATTTATTAATCCGGATACCGGCAGATCTTTGGCCTGCCATCGCAGTGAAAACATTACCTATTGGGTTGAATATCAAATCTGCAGTGACGGCTATAAAATTTACAACGCATATTGTCATCGAATGGATTTAGATTAGGATGTGAGTTTATGAGCTATAAACCGTTAAAAGAAACTACCACACCTTGGCGCTGTGCCAAATGCAATTGTTCGTTGGAGCCGGGTAAAGTTAATGTTAGCTACTTGGGTGCTTCCTTTCCGGTGGAACTGCTTAAGTGTCCTCAGTGCGGGTTGGTGCTGATCACCGAGGATTTAGCAATGGGCAAAATGGCGGAAGTAGAAAGAAGTTTGGAGGATAAATAATGGTAAAAGAAAGCTGTCGGGTATATGAAAGTGATACAATCCGGCAGGTTACAGGCAGCACAGTAAGACCCGGCGGGTTTACTCTTACTGATCGGGCGATAAATCTCTGCCGCTTTCCGGTAGGGGCTAAAATTTTAGATGTGGGCTGCGGCAGCGGCGCGACAGTTGAACGATTAATTAATGTGCATCATTTGCAAGCGGTAGGTATAGATCCGTCACCGGTAATGCTGACTGTCGGCAAAAAGAGAAACCCCAACCTGCCGATATTTGCAGGAAGCGGAGAAAGTTTGAATTTCCAAGACGGAGAAATGGACGGTGTGATAGCTGAGTGCACGCTGTCGCTGATGTCGGATGTGCAGCTTTCTTTAAAACAAATACATCGGGTATTAAAACCGCAGGGCAAATTAATTGTCACAGATATGTATATCAGAAGCGGCGCTGCCGGTGGCGGACGAAGCGATGATGTTATTACCTGCCTCAGCGGTGCCAGGCAAAAATCTGCCTGGCTGAAGATAATTTCCGACGCAGGTTTTAAAATAGAGCGTTGGGAGGATCAAACCCAACTGTTAAGAGCGCTGATGGGGCAAATAATTTTTACCTACGGTTCGATGAAAGATTTCTGGTGTCAAATGTTGGGTGACTGCCGACAGGCGAGAACAATGCAAAACTCACTGCAGCAGCTTAAACCGGGATATTTTTTGCTTATTGCCGGCAAAGATTAATTAGAGTAAGGGGATGGCTATGGCGGATATAACTTTTCGCATGTTTGATTTGGCCCGGCAGGGATTGAAATGCAGCCAAATTTTGTTACAGCTTGGTTTAGAAATGCAGGGAAAGGATAACCCGGATTTAATCCGGGCCGGCAGCGGATTAGCCGGGGGATTGGGTTTTACCGGCAGAAACTGCGGAGCACTGACCGGCGGAGTATGCCTGCTCAGTTTGTACGCAGCGGACAACCCAAGATTATATCTGATGATAGAGGAATTGGTCAGTTGGTTTGAACAGCAGCAGCCAGGTATCAATTGTGTCGATATTATCGACGGCGATCCCAAGCAGAATCTGGATGCTGTTAAATGCGGTGCGATTGTGGCAGCAACCTTTGAAAAAGTAAAAGAGATTTTAGAGCAGGAAAACATCAGCCTTACCGGTGACAGCGATGAGTAAAAATCAAAAAACAGTAATCGGCACGACGGAAAGTCTTTGCCCGCACTGCTTGCGGAAGTTAACTGCTTACAAAGTGCTGCGGGGCCAAAATATCTATATGGAAAAAACCTGTCCTGAACACGGTTTTTTTCAAGTGGTATTGTGGCGCGGGCAGCCGGAATATCAGTCTTGGAGGCGTCCGAAAATACCTTCTGCCCCAAAAGTGTGCTTTACAGAGACAGATAAAGGGTGCCCTTTTGACTGCGGTTTATGTGCCGACCATCGCCAGCACACCTGTACCGCACTGTTGGAAGTAACTGAACGCTGCAATTTAAAATGTACCTTCTGCTTTGCTGATGCCGGATCAAACCCAAAGCATGACCCTGACCTAACGGTCATTAAAGGCTGGTATCAAAGATTGCTTGATGCAGGCGGTCCGTACAACGTACAGATTTCCGGCGGCGAGCCGACAGTGCGGAATGACTTGGCGCAAATAGTGGCTGTCGGACGCCAAATGGGATTTAATTTTATTCAGCTTAATACCAACGGTATCCGTTTGGCTGAGGACAAAAACTATGTTAAAGACCTAAAAGAAGCAGGGCTGTCTTCAGTTTTTCTGCAGTTTGACGGTACCAAGTCCGGCATTTATCAAGCATTGAGAGGACGTGACCTGCTGGCAGAAAAAATTGCCGCGATAGAAAATTGTATCGCTGAAAATATCGGCGTGGTGTTGGTACCTACGCTGGTGCCGGGGGTTAATACAGATAATGTCGGTGATATCATTAAGTTTGCTTTGAAATATGTGCCCGGCATCAGGGGAGTGCATTTTCAACCGGTCAGTTATTTTGGGCGCTACCCGGAGCCGCCTAAGGACGAACAGCGCATTACCATTCCCGAGGTAATAACGGCCATCTGCGAGCAGACAGCGGGATTGACTGCACCGGATAATTTTCGCCCGCCGGGATGTGAAAATGCTTTTTGTTCATTCCACGGCAACTTTGTACTGATGCCGGACGGAAAGTTGATGTGCTGGTCGGAAAAAAAATCCGGATGCTGCAGCACTGTTGAGCCGGCAGCAGAAGGCTCAAGAAAGGCACGGCGGTTTGTCGCCAAGTATTGGTCTTATCCGGAATTAAAATTAAACAGGCAAATTGATTTTGGCGGTTGGGATGTATTTCTGCAGCGGTTAAAAACCCACTCGTTTACAATATCGGGGATGGCTTTTCAAGATGTCTGGAACATCGATTTAGAACGGCTGCGGGACTGCTGCATTCATGTAGTCAGTTATAAAGGGAATATCATTCCTTTTTGCGCCTATAATTTGACGGACAGCAGCGGCACCGGATTATACAGGGGGAAGCAGCATGGAAATAACTCCGTTGGAGGGCTGGATTCAAAAAAAGATCGGGTGCAGTAAATTAACCCGGGAGGCAATTAGTGCTTACCAGCTGCAGCAGCTGAACAAAACTATTGCTTGGGCCAAAGAAAGAAGCAGTTTTTATCGCCGGAAACTAAGCGGTTTGAAAAATTTTCCGTTAAGGCAGCTGGGCGATATCACTCAACTGCCAATTACCACAAGTGCGGACATTCAGCACAATCCTTATGATTTTTTATGTGTCTCTCAAAGTGAAATCAGCCGGGTTGTAACGCTGCAGACTTCGGGTACCACCGGCAGCGGTAAGCGGATTTATTTTACTGCAGCTGATCAGCAGCTGACCGTTGATTTTTTTCACTACGGCATGGCGGCATTGGTGGCACCGGGAGACAGGGTGTTAATTATGCTGCCGGGAGAAAGACCGGGCAGTGTGGGGGATTTATTAAAAAAAGCGCTGGCTGAATTCGGTGTTGTCGGAGTGCTGCATGGACCGCTGCAGGATGTCAAAGCTGCTATAAAAATTTTACATGAAGAGGAAATTACATCAATAGTGGGAATTCCGGTACAGGTGCTGGCATTGGCAAAGCATAGTGAGATTATCCGGCCGCTTCAATTAAAAAGCGTATTACTCAGTACCGACTATGTACCGACAGCTGTTGTGCAGGAACTGAAGCGCATTTGGCAGTGTCAAGTGTACAACCATTACGGAATGACGGAAATGGGTTTGGGCGGCGGTGTGGAATGTGCCGCTTTGGATGGTTATCACCTGCGGGAAGCTGATTTGTACTTTGAAATTGTCGACCCGCAGAGCGGCCTGCCGCTTCCTCCCGGAGAGGAGGGAGAAGTGGTGTTTACCACACTGACCAGAGTGGGGATGCCTTTAATTCGTTATGCTACCGGAGATAAAGCCAGATTTATTCCGGAACGCTGTCGCTGTGGTTCGGTGCTGCTGCGGATGGATAAGGTGGCCGGACGATTAGCAAATGTTATTACCTTGGCACCGAATCTGCAGTTGTCGCTGTCCCAGCTTGATGAAGCCGTCTTTACCGTTAAAGAAGTACTGGATTTCCGTGTTAATGTTACTGCAGAAGGCCAAATTAATATATTAAATTTAGAAGTAAGTTTGCTGCCGAATTCAAATGCGCAAGCTGCAGAAACATTAATTAAGCAGCTATTGTACCAAGTTCCACCGGTAGCGGAAGCCGCTGCCAGAGGAATTCTGCATATAGGTACTGTCAGCTTTACCGAAGCTGACTGGTCAAACAAAGGTACTTTAAAAAGAACTTTTCAAGATTTAAGAGATAGGTGGTAATTTAATGGCTGATATTTATCAAAGCATAATGAAATTGTTAAATGCCGGTGAAAAAATTGCTTTAGCTACAATATTGAGTAATGTCGGTTCTTCTCCCCGTACAGCCGGCAGTAAAATGATTGTACAGCGGGATGGAAGTATTATCGGTACTGTCGGCGGCGGTGTTGTGGAGGCGAAAGTGCAGCAGCTGGCAGCGCAAGTGCTGTCAGACGGTATACCGATTGTGGAAAGTTTTAACCTTAAAGGCAGCGATGTTAGCCAAATGGATATGATCTGCGGCGGGCAAATGGAAGTGTTGATTGAATGCTTGGATGGTTTGAACGATCACGTAAGAGCTGTTTACAGCCAACTGCTGGACTGTCAGCAAAATCGCCATAAAGCGGTGCTGGTAACTAAGTTTTATGACAGCGCCACCGATCAAATCATTAACAGGCATTTATTGCTTCAAAGAAATGCGGCTGTTCAACAGCAGCTGCTGCCTGCTGATGCGGTGGATATGGTATTTAATGTCAGTAAGGGGAGATATCCTCAAGTATTGACGATTAACAATGATAAATATTTGGTGGAGCCGATTTATAATGCCAATACATTGTATATATTCGGCGCCGGGCATGTATCCCAAAAATTATGCGCTGTGGCGTCAACGGTTGACTTTAACATAGTAGTGCTGGATGACCGGGCAGAATTTGCCAGCCGGTCCAGATTTCCCGCTGCCGACCGGGTGCTGGTGCTGCCTTCATTTGAGCAGGCATTTGATAATCTCGACATTGACAGCGATAGTTTTATTGTTATTGTCACCAGAGGGCACGCCCACGATAAAACGGTACTGCAGCAGGCATTATCAACCGAAGCCGGTTATATTGGCATGATTGGCAGCAAAAGAAAGCGGGATGCAATCTACAATGCACTGTTAAACGAAGGATTTAGTAAAAATGATCTGGCCAGGGTGTATTCGCCTATTGGCTTAGAAATTAATGCTGAAACTCCCGAAGAAATCGCTGTCAGTATCGCTGCTGAACTAATAAAAGTTAGGGCGGAATTAAACAAGTGAGCGATAAAATAGCTGCTTTAGTTGTGGCAGCGGGTTTTTCCAGCCGCATGCACTCCTTTAAACCGCTGTTACCTTTAGGGGAAGGGCGGGTAATAGAGAAACCGATAAATACTTTATTGCACGCCGGCGTTCGAGATGTTCGAGTGGTTGTCGGGCATAATGCAGACAGTCTATGTGCGGTACTAAAGAATTACGATGTCAAAACAATCTACAACGAACGGTATGCAGCAGGTATGTTTTCATCAATAATTGCCGGGGTAAACAGCTTGGAAAATGATGTGAGCGCTTTTTTTATTTGGCCGGCAGATATTCCTTTAGTGCAGGTAAAAACCCTCCGGAGACTGCTGTGTGCTTATAAAAACAGCCGAAAAGGAATAATTTATCCCTGTTATTATGGTAGTAGGGGGCATCCGCCGTTAATATCTGCCAAGTACAAAGAAAAAATTGTTTGTTGGCAGGGATCAGGGGGATTAAGAGGTTTGTTGAACAGTTATAATGCTGATTCGTTGGATATACCGGTGAATGATAAAGGTGTTACCTTAGATATGGATACCAAAAAAGATTACCACCAAGTCCTTTCTTACTATGACAATAACTATAATGAGCAGCTGCCTGATGCAGCTGAGTGTGCAGAAATATTAAATAAATTTGGTGTATCGGTTAAAGTTATCAATCATTCCGCAGCTGTTGCCAAAGTTGCAGCCAGTTTGGCCGATCAGCTCAATCAAGCAGGTTGTTGTTTAGACGGAGATTTAATAAATGCTGCCGCACTGCTCCATGATATTGCTAAAGGACAACCAAACCATGCTGAAAAAGGTGCGGAAATTATTAAGCGTTTGGGATATCATAGTGTGGCGGAAATAGTGGCATGTCACAACGACATCAAATTACATGCGGATGATTGTGTGACCGAGGCGCAAATAGTTTATCTGGCAGATAAGTTAGTAAAGGAAGACCGGGTGGTTTCTTTAGAAGAAAGATTTAAAGAAGCAGAGGAAAGGTGTGTCCACAACCCGGAAATAATGGCTAAAGTGCTGAGTCGACGGCGGAATGCAGCAACTATTTATCGGCGTGTCAAGGAACTTTTGGGCAGCCGGTGCTTGGATGAGAAGGTTGAGACATGGAACAACGCTTAATTTATTTAGTTCGGCATGGCGAGATTCAGGGTCCGGGTAAAAAATCTTTTATCGGTCAAACAGATCTTCCTCTCAGCAGCAGGGGCATTAAGCAGGCACACTTTTTACATCGAGAATTAAGCTGCGTGCCGATAGCGCGAATTTTTTGCAGTGATCTTAAGCGGTCCGTCAATACCGCGCAAACAGTGGCGGGTAAACAAAATACAGCTATAACGCCGCTGAAGGAACTGCGTGAGATAAATTTGGGAGAGTGGGAAGGCAAATCCTTTGAAGAAATACGCCGGTTTTATCCGAAAGAATTCAAAAAACGGGGTGAAGATATCGTCAACTACCGCACCGCTGGCGGTGAAAGCTTCAGTGATGTCAGAGATCGGGTAATGCCGCTCTTTGATAATATCTGCCAAAAGACTAAAGGAAACATTATTATTGTCGGTCATGCAGGTGTAAACAGAGTGATACTTTGCAGTTTGATGGGTATTCCGCTGAACAAAATGTTTGTTATATCCCAGGATTATGGCTGTTTAAATATTATTGTTCAACGGAAAGATGATTACAAAATCAGATTGCTAAACAAAGTTTACAGCATATTACCGAAATAAAAATAAAAAAGCGCAATATATGAAACCCCTGAGGTTGTTTTAACCGCAGGGGCTTTGATTTTATGCCGGCAGTAATTTTGCTTGGAGGGGAGAAGTCGGAATCGAACCGGACTCCGGCCCGCTTTTCAGGTCGGCTCATGGATTTGCAGTCCATAGGGGGGACCACCCCCGTTCTCCCCAAATCAATTATATCATACAAAGTATTATAT
Source organism: uncultured Peptococcaceae bacterium (assembly GCA_965546615.1). Lineage (GTDB taxonomy): Bacteria > Bacillota > Desulfotomaculia > Desulfotomaculales > Desulfohalotomaculaceae > CBEUVQ01. The sequence goes on along the minus strand of CBEUVQ010000006.1, from coordinate 70,025 downwards.
TTTAAATAACATTTTGTTATATTTGTTTCAAATCGTCATAACAGCGCATCATGTTGTCTTCCGCCCAATATTCTCTAAAAAGAATTGTCAACGGCTGAATTTTTCCATGAAATTATCATCAGCTGAAGCTTTGTTTATATCTGAGCTTTAAAACAGGACGCAGACGGAAAGTTATTTATCTGCAGAACATGTTGATTGGTCAGAACAGTTATTAAGCAGGTAAAACATAGTATTTAACAAAGCATGATAAGTGTTTTCACTGGGTGTTATTTTCAGCTGCTGAAAGACAATATTTAATAAGCGAAATGCCTCGGCATGGTTCTGATTTTCTATTTGCACCTGCGCTTCATCAATCAGTCCTTTAACTACACTGTTAATAAATTGCTTGGGCAGGTAATTGCCGATGTCCGGTGTACTTAAATATTTAATCGGTGACGGCCCCAGCATCAGACAGCGATTCATGCAGTTTAATGCCTTTTGATACTGACCGAGCTGCAGCAGCACGACACCTTGAAGGTAAACTAAATCAGTATAATCGGGATACCTGCTTAAATACTGCTCAATTATTTTTAACGCTTGGAGCGGTTTATCCAGTTTCAGGCAGCACTGGGCGATGTTTTTAATCAGTGTTGGCTTGTAGGAAGCGTCATCACTGCTGTTGACGAGCGATTTTAAGAAATACTGCCGGGCGGTTTGCCACTGACCAAGACGCTGATATTCCACCCCTAAATAGTAATTAACAAAGCCGGCGTCACCGTACTGCTTGCGGGCTTTTTGCAGCAGGCGAATATTGCGGAGAATTTTGTTGTGCTGTTTAATCGCATCCGGTTCATAACCATAATGATAAATGCTCACTGCCAGCCGACCGATTTGCTCTTTTGAAGAGTATTTTAATACTGACGGCAGAATTTGTTCATGAATGGGGCTTTCAAACCGAAACTGAGGCCGATTGCGAAACAACCTGAAAGCTTGAAAAATGTTATGCGGGCGTCCGTGATAAATGTTGATGCAGTTCAGCCAATAACCGACATAGTCTTCTTGGGCAATTGCTTCTTTTAAAAGCGGGGCGGTATTTTGATCTAATTCTTCATCACAGTCTAAAATTAAAACCCAGTCACCTTTGGCATATTCTAAAGACCGGTTGCGGGCAAGGCTGAAATCGTCCTGCCATTTGGCATGATATACTTCTGCCCCCAATTCTTTGGCTGCTTGGGCAGTTGCGTCAGCAGAGCCGGTATCAACCACCACAATTTGGTCAACATAGGCTTTGGCGCTGTTTATGCAGCGGGAAATTTGTTGTTCTTCATTTTTGGCAATAATGCAAAGACTTAACGCCGTCATGTTAATGTCCTCCTTTTAAGTTAAAGGCGGTTTTTAACTTTTGCTGCAGTGCTATTAAATAGTTGTTAAACGTGCTGTTTTCCGGATAATGCTGCAGAGCTTCCAGCAGCATATTTAAGGTCTGTTGTTGATATATTTCCAGCTGCAGATGCCGGTATTTTTTATTCTGCGGTTCAATCATGCTTGCTTTGTTAAGCATCTGCAGCGCACTATCCGGTTCTTTGTTCAGGTAAAAATAACGTGCCAAACAATAAAAGTAATCAGCCTGCAGTATGCCTGCTTTCAGCTCGTATAACGCAATTTTTGCTGCCGTTTCCAACCAGAGAGCGGTTGATTCCTCAAATGGTGATTTCATGAAAAAGTTTACCAGCGCCGCAGGTGCTGCTGTGCCACAACCTGCCAAAATATTCACTGCCAGTTCAGGGCGGCCTAAAATGAGCAGATGGTCGATTAATTGTTGAAAATCCTTACTGTGCAGCGGCAGATTGATAATATCTGCACCGCCGGTTAATATTTTATTTACACCTTGGTAGATTTGGCAGCTTTCCTCGTTAGGGAAGTTTGTTTTCTGAAGGTATTCCGAAGCGTCAATCGGTGGTTTTTCCAGCCAATGAGCTAAAATTAACTCTTTTTTGCCGGTAGAACCGGAAATTTTCTGCAGATAGTTGACAGCCTGCTTATATCGAGCTGATTTTAGCGCAGCCACCCCTCTTAAATAATGGGCTTCATCGTTTTGCAGCCCTGCCAATGCTTTGTTTGTATAGTGATAGGCTTCAATTTCATTTAACAATCGGGCGATGATGAGCTTTTCTGCTGCTTTGTCGCTGTGCTTTATCAGTTGTTTTAAAACATTATAAACTTTTTCTTTGTCTGCATAATATAAGTCCAGCAGCTTGGCCAGCACAATCCATTCTCTGAAAGCGTTATTTTTTAGCTTAAGTCCTTCAATTTGATATTCAATAGCCTTTTCATAGTTGCCCTGGATTTGATAGACAGCGGCCAATTGAAACATCGGCGCAAAACTGCCCACCCCTGCCCGTGTGGTATATTTACTGCCGACCTGCTCTCCCAAGGAAAGACATTTTTGAAAACACTTTTTGCTTTTTTCCAGATGGCCCAGCCGGAGATAAAACTCTCCTTCGATAAAATAAAGATCGGTGTAATCAGGATAAGCGCGTTTGCCGATTTCTAAATATTGATAGGCTTTTGCCGGTTCACCCAACTTCAATACACAAGAAATATATGCGATTAAAACGCTGGGGGCATAGACACAACTTAAATTGATGTTTTCCAGTGCACTTTTGAAATATTGGGCTGCCCCGGCAGTATCGCCAAAGTTGATTAAACAGTTGCCTAAGTTGTAAAGTAAATAAGGGTCGTCAGGGCTTTCCGCCAGCATTTTTTTTATAATGCGGTAATTGCGGGCCGCTTTATTTTTACCGACAAACTCTTTTGTCAAATAACCATAATGCAAAATGTTGATGTGAGAATCAGCTGCCGGCTGGCTGCTTGGCGGCAAATGCTCAATAATAGAAGTTAAAATTTGCTCGTGCAGTCGCCCGCTGAAGCGGTAGTATGGTTTGTTTTTAAAAAGGCGTATATTTATGTGGCTTAATGTTTGCTCCTGATCATCAAGATTTTGAATATGAAAATAGTATGCTTCGGTATCGGTGTTGGCAGTTAACATCCGCAGTTGATTGCAGTTTGTTAACAGCAGTTCTTCATCGGCATCCAAATAAAGAATCCAGTCACCGCTGGCCTGCTCAACGCTAAAATTGCGGGCGGCGGCAAAATCGTCATTCCAGCGATAAGTAAACACCTTAGCGCCAAATTTTTTTGCAATTTGTACAGTGTCGTCATTGGAGCCGGTATCTACAATAATTATTTCATCAACACTCTGTTGAGCACTTTTTAAGCACCGTGCCAAACAATGGGCTTCATTTTTGACAATCATGCATAATGAAATCATCTTCAGCACCTCAAATTGTTGTCTAGCACACTATATGTAATAAAAAAAGAAATGTGCTTACTTTACCGGCAGCTGCAAAATTTAAGTATAAGCAGCTGCAGGCACAGCAAAAGGGCACGCTGCACGTGCCCTTGGCGGCTAAGCTCCTACGCTGCAGATCTGCTTTAGCAGAATAGTTAGACGACTGTGCTGTTGGGTAATGGCGTTAGCTGCCGGGTCAACACCGGGCAGGTAAATCTGAATGTACACCGGGGCACTGTCGCTTTTCACCAGTTCGATAAAATCCCGGCCGATTAAGTTTAAAACGCCGCTTGCTTTGGCCAAGGATGTACCGCAGCAATAATCCACTCTCACCAATTGACCTTGATAATCGTCTAAATTCATTTGATCGACAAATCTTTGTTGTAAATTTAACACTTAAAAATACCTCCTTATTAACAGATGATTAAGAACTGCTGTAGCAGTTGTTCTCCAACGCTGCCCATTCCGAGTGCAGTACATCTTTTTTTACTGATATGTCGGCGGGATCGGTCGCATCAATAATGGCGGCGTAAATAAAAACATCACTGCTGCTGATATGAGCGCGTATTTCTAAGTTTTCCACATATTCGTCAAGCGTCACTTCGGCAAATTCAGCACATAAAGGTTCTAAATCCAAAGTTATATCGGTTTTGTTTTCGGTAAATGGGCTGTTATTATCTAATTTGTGAACGGTAAAAGTAATGCTCTGCGGGGAATTGGTATAATTTTGCGCTTTGAGATGAATAACAACAACACCTGCGCCGGAAAAACCGACGAACAATGGGCCGGTAGTGAGTAAAGTCGGTTTGTGGCTTAAATCATCCAGTTTTCTGTCAATTTCTTTGGTTTGCTGCTTAATTTCCTTTAAGCCGTATCCGGGGTCATAAACAGCATCATCAATTTCTTTCAGCTGCTTTTCAATTTCATGAACACCACATTTAATTTCTTTTAAACCGTACCCGGGGTCACAAACAGCATCATCAACTTGTTTTAACTGCTTTTCAATTCCGCGGATGTCTAATTTGATTTCTTTTAAACCAAAGGCGGGATCGGTTATATGGTTTTCAATTTTGCTAACCGTTTTTTTGACGTCATTTACTACAATCCCGGAGGTAGTTACAATATTATCGATTTTATCAATCTTGCCCAGACAGTGTTTTATTCTTTTAGCTATGCCGGTAATTTGGTGCTTAATTTGATAAAGCCCGTATTCGCTTTTTTTAGCTAACAAGTAGTTTAATTTATGTTCAATTCGTTCAATATCTCTTTTAATGCCGGGAAAACTGCTGTGATATTTATCGCTGCACATATTGTCCAAGCATTTGGCAATCTTTTTTAATGTATCTAAGTCCCTGTGGCATTCTAAACCCTGCTTATCCAGCAGAGAGTTATCTTTGCACCACACGTATATCTCCTCCTCTAATTGTTTCTTTTACATAATATGACATAGGGAAAAAATCGTTACATTACAATGAAACTAAAAACCCACACGGTCAGATATAAACCGTGTGGGTAAAAAAGTTAAACTAGCAGCAGTCAGGATCATCAGGGTAATACGTATGTTGTTTGTTTTTTAAGTGCCTAATAATCCAATCCAGCTTGCATTCAATTTCTTTAATTTCTTTTTTTATTTCTTTTAAACCAAAATCCGGATTATCCAACTTGCATTCAATATCAAATACTTCGCATTTGATTTCTTTTAAACCATACTTTTTGTCACATAGCATATCTTCAATGTTGCGTACTTCTTTTTTAATTTCTTCTAAACCGAAAGTAGGACTTAATACTGCTTCCTCAATGGCGGAAACTTCCTTTTTAATCTCACTTAATCCGACGGTGGGACTGGTAACAATGTCTTCTACACCGGCCACTTCTTTTTTAATTTCACTTAAACCAAAGGTAGGATCAGTGATTATTTCAATAATTTCAGTACATAATGTAGGCAGCTTTTTAACAGCATCTTCGATATCACGAACTTCTTTTTTTATTTCGCTTAAGCCGAATGACGGGCTGAATACTGCTTCTTCAATGTTTTTAACTTCGCACTTGATTTCTTTTAAGCCAAATTTGCGGTCTGTAAGTAATTCTTTAATTTTGTCTAATTTACCACATTCCTTTTTTATAAGATGCTGAATATTTTTGATTTCTTTTTTGATTTCATAAAGACCGTATTTAGATTTTTTATTGAGCAAGTAGTTGAATTTTTTATCCACATCTTCAATTAAAGCGCATATTTTCGGTAAACTATGTTTGGATTTATCATCTAACATTGAACCTAGGCGTTTAGCAGTTTTCTTTAGATAGTCTATTTCTTTATGAATTTCGCTGCTTTGCTTTTGGTAATGAGCATCATCAAAATCCTTTTGCACGGAATATTACCTCCTTTATATGATTGCTTTTACATTATATGGCTTTGCTGCCATATGTGTTACACTAAGAAAAATTCCATAAAAAAAGCAATTTTGTTATATCCTAATCGGATTTTTCCTGCGATAAAATGCTGTGCCCGAACCAATACTAAAACTGCAATAAATTAAGGAGGTGCAGTTTTAATGGCAAATAACACCAATTTCGGTTCGCGTGATACCGGTGCTTATAGATTAAAAGATATGCATGATGCTCAGTACCCCGACGGTGTAGTGGTGGACCCGGTGCCCATTACATCAGGTGAAGAGATAGTGGTTTTTTACAACGGTTTGTTGTCACAAAGCGGTGCAGACAGTGTTTATTTGCATTGTGGTTACGGTGATTCTGACAATTGGAAGGCAGTACAGGATATGCGCATGGCCCGTACCGGTTGGGGATTTGTCAAAACTATAAAAGCACCGGAAGTCGGTACCCGCTTAAACTTCTGCTTCCGCGATTCGGCAAGCAATTGGGACAATAATAACGGTCACAATTGGTCTTTTGAAGTGCATAACGGTTAGTGTTCAACAATAAATATTTAATTTTTAATAATGAATGATTTTTTAAAGGCTCATTTTTTAAGAGCCTTTTCTTTGTTTAAATCTGAAAAAGTTGGAAGATAATAAAGGAAGCAAACATGCAGGGAGGATGATTATGCGTATTTTAATGCTTTCTTGGGAGTATCCGCCTAAAAGTGTGGGTGGGTTGGCTCAGCACGTTTATGATCTTACCAATGCCATGGCTGAACAACATCACCAGGTGCATATTATCACTGTGGGTGAAACGGGAGTGCCGGAATACGAACTTGTGCATGGTGTACATGTTTATCGGGTGACACCTTATCAGGTATCTTCGCGGGATTTTGTTACTTGGGCGATGCAGCTGAATGTGGCAATGTTGGAAAAAAGCTTAGAAATTGTGCGCAACCTGGAAGAGCCGTTTGATATTCTGCATGCTCATGATTGGTTGGTTGCTTATGCCGCCCGGGCTTTAAAACACGCCCTGCATCTGCCGCTGATTGCAACTGTTCATGCTACAGAATATGGGCGCAATAACGGTTTACATAACGATTTGCAGCGGCATATCAGCGATATTGAATGGTGGCTGTGTTATGAAGCATGGAAAGTAATCGTCTGCAGCAGCTATATGCAGCATGAGCTGCAGCATGTCTTTCAAGTACCGGCAGATAAGCTGAAGATTATTCCCAACGGTGTTGATTTAGCAAACTTTAAAGTAAAAAACCAAAATGTTCGGCGAAGTGACTTTGCTGCTGCAGATGAAAAAATAGTTTTCTATGTCGGACGCATTGTACGTGAGAAAGGGGTGCAGGTGCTTTTAGATGCGGTGCCTAAAATCATTCATTATCACCCCAAAACAAAATTTATTATTGCCGGCAAAGGCCCGTACCTAACTTCATTAAAACGTCAAGCACGACGGCTGGGAATTGAACAGCGGGTATACTTTGTCGGCTATGTCAATGATCAAACCCGCAACAGTTTGTACCAATTTGCTGATGCTGCGGTATTCCCCAGTTTATATGAACCTTTTGGTATTGTTGCTTTAGAAGCGATGGCCGCACGTACGCCGGTGGTGGTATCTGATACCGGCGGCTTAGCAGAGATTATCAATCATGGAATAAACGGATTAAAAGCATACAGCGGCAATGCCAATTCACTGGCGGATAATATTTTGCATATTTTACTAAATCCCCGGTCTGCTGATAAACTTAAAGAACGGGCGTATCAAGAAGTAATTGACAAATACAGCTGGTCGAAAATTGCCCGGCAGACAGTGGAACAGTATCGCAGTGTGTTATCAGAATATAACTGCACTCAATGGTCGGCATTCCGTCAGTCGGAGCAGCAGGCTTAAATACCTGCGTTTATTAATCGGCTAAATTCCTTAATACATCTTCAAAACCGTTTATAGGTACAGCTGCAATGCCGTTTAGCCGGCAGTATTCCAGCAGCCTTCCTTTGGCAAAAACTATGTCGCTGTGGCCGGCCGGGCAGGTATCGGAAAAACCGTCGCCGATATAAATCCGTTTGCTGCCCGGTTCTGTCAAGCGCTGTATCAGTGCCCGCTTGCAGGTGCCGCATAAACCGCACTCAGCGTTGTGGTAGGTGCAGCTGATGCGAAACCGGCCGTCATAAATTAATTTGTTAGCATAGTACGGTAAATTGATATTGTGCTTTTCAAAGATGTATTTAATGCAGAAATCATAGCCGTCGCTGACAACATAAACGGGGTGGTCCGCTTTTTGACAGTAATCAATAAAGGCCGGAAAGCTTTGGTCGATTTCAATGGTATCAAGCAGTCGGTATAAATCGTCAGGAGAAGCGTTAAAAAGCCGGAAGGTGCGGTTTGCACATTCTTCGGTGGAAATTTCTTTTCTTTCCCACAACTGATTAATTTGCTGCCAGCCGTCTCGGGCAAAAGCGGAAACCATGGCATCGCAGGTATCTCTTTGGGTGATGGTGCCGTCAAAATCTACAAAAAACACTTTTTTCATGGAATTCATCCTTCCGCTTAATTTTGCTGCCAAGCACGGTAAAGTTCCCGAGATGCTTTTTTCGGGTCACTGCTGCCTAATATTGCTGACACAACAGCTATGCCGTCTGCGCCGGATTTTTTGACTTCGCACACATTTTCCTGATTAATGCCGCCGATTCCCACCACCGGAACGGATACGGCCTGCTTAATTGCGCGCAGCCCTTCCACACCCAGCGGCTGAATGCTTACTTCTTTGGTGGTGGTAGTATAAACCGGACCTGCTCCCAAATAATCTGCGCCGTGCTTTTCGCCGTATAGAGCTTCGGCGAGGTTGGATACAGAATAGCCAATGATTTTTTGCGGACCTAACAGCTTCCGTGCCACCGGCAGCGGCAAATCCTGCTGACCGATATGCACGCCGTCAGCGTCGACCGCGAGGGCAATATCCAAGCGGTCATTAATCAATAAAGGCACATTGTAGCGCGCAGTTAATTTTTTTAAAGCTGCTGCCGTTTGGTAGAAGTCGCACCCGGGGGTTTCCTTTTCCCGCAGTTGGACGAGCGTCACTCCACCGGATAATGCTGCTTCCACCGCTTGGTAAAAATCGCGCTGTCCGAGGATATTTCGGTCGGTAACTAAATACAAACCGTACACTGTTATTCACTCTCCTTGTAAAATTGGTAGAAGTGGTGTGTTGGCCCTACACCTTTACCGATGGCAAAAGAATGGCTGATTGCCCCGGTGATATACTCTTTAGCCATGGCAACCGCTTTTTCCACCGGGTGGCCTTTGGCGAGCATCGCAGCAATAGCTGAAGAAAATGTGCAGCCCGTTCCGTGCGTGTGCGGAGTAGATATTCTCGCACTTGTAAAATGCCTAAATGTTTGGCCGTCGTAAAGCACGTCAACGGCGTCTCCCTGCAGGTGGCCGCCTTTAACTACTGCGTTTTTTGTCCCCAATTGATGAAGCCGCACAGCGGCCGCTTCCATTTCTTTTAACGTGGATATTTTTTTTCCAATAATTACTTCGGCCTCAAAAAGGTTTGGCGTGACCACACTTGCCAGCGGAAACAGATTTTCTGTCAAGGCTTGGCATGCTTCCGGCTGTAAAAGGTGGGCTCCGCTTTTGGCAACCATTACCGGGTCGACAACAATGTTTTTAGCCCGATGTTTTTTTAGTGCCGCTGCAACGGTTTTAATGATTGTTGTGCTGGAAACCATGCCGATTTTGACAGCAGCAACCTCAATATCTTCAAAAACGGCATCGATCTGATCGCGGATAATTTCGGCATCCAGTTCGCGGACGTTAGAAACACCTTGAGTGTTTTGTGCGGTTACTGCGGTAATGACACTCATGCCGTAAACACCTAACGCACTAAAGGTTTTGAGATCGGCTTGAATTCCTGCTCCGCCGCAGCAGTCAGAGCCGGCAATTGTCAGCACTTTAAGCATTTTTACCGCTCCCTTCTGATAATGATGCGAAAAAAACTTCCCAGAAGCGGTCTACAGTTGGCGGCAGTAACTGCTGGCTGCTGCCGTCTGCTTCTATCCATTGGCAGCCTTCCGCTGCCGGGACCACTTGGCCGATAACTGCCGCCGGAATACCTGCGTTTTGGTAAACATCAAGTACGCTGCTTGCATGATCTGCTTCCACACTCAGCACCAGTGTGCCTTCGCTGATTACTTCGTAAGGGTTTAACCGGAAGTGATTGCAAATTGATTTCACATCAGAGGGCAGCATTACCCGGGAACGATTAATGCGCAGGCCAACTTTTGAAGCCTCGGCCACTTCCCAAAGGGCACGGGCCAATCCTCCTTCGGTGGCATCATGCATTGCATGCACCCCGCTGACATCTGCCGCCAGCAAGGCGTCCTTTACTACCGTTATTTGTTTAATTCTTGCGGCCGCCTGCTGTATTAAATCCCTGCTGATACCTGCGCTTTCCAGTTTATCTCCCAATTCACTGCCTAAAAGGGCGGCCGCTTCAATTGCTGTTCCTTTGGTGATGATCACTGCATCACCTACCTGTGCACCGGCAGGAGTGACATATTTCTGACCGATGCCCCATACCGTTATTCCACCGATTGTAGGTACTGTTACCGCACCGTAAAAACCGGTATGACCGCCGACAATGGCAATGCCCAAGTCACGGGCAGCTGAACTGATGCTGTGCACCAATCGGGTAATGTAATTTTCGTCGGTTCCCGGTGGAATTAACAGTGAATAAGTCATAAACTGCGGCTTAATGCCCATCACTGCAACGTCACTTGCCCCAATATGTACAGTCATCCAGCCGAAATCCTCCGGGGAAGTGGTCGGTCCGGGGAAGATTGGGTCTTCGGCGACAGCCATAAATCCGTTTTCCACTTTTAAAACAGCAGCATCCAGCCCCATGCCGGGGCCAACAATTACTTCCGGAGCGGAAGCTCCCGTTTCCGGTAAGATTGCTGTTTTAAACAATTTGTCATTTACTTTACCGATCATCATGATCACTCCTTAAAAAAATAAGCACCCTGCAAAAGGGTGCTGCAAATTGCGCAGATCATTTCCCTTCGCCGGTATTACCCGGATCAGGTTCAATGGGTTGGCAGCCGCCTCTCAGCCATTTCGGCACCCCAAATGATTCCTTGGTGATTATAAAATTTACACTGATTATATCACTAAGTTGCTGGGAGTTAAAGACATATATTTTCAGAAAAAATTCTTTACAAAAGTAGCTGAGTAAAGTATAGTTTTGTTAATTTAATAAATGGCTAGGGGTGCCGGACGGCTGAGAGGATTAAATCCAACCCTTGAACCTGATGTGGTTAGTACCACCGTAGGGAAGCTTGAAATTTAAAGTGAGAAGCTTACTTTGCGGTAAGCTTTTTTCTTTTTGTTCCAAGTTTCTCCATTCCTTAGCTAATCTTCAGATAAGAAAGGAGAACACGATAATGAGTTATACCACCCAAATGGATGCAGCGAAAAAAGGAATTATAACTGAGCATATGCGCACCGTGGCGGAAAAAGAAAATCTTGCTCCCGAAAGGCTGCGTGCGCTGGTGGCAGCAGGACGGGTTGTTATTCCCGCCAATAAAAATCACGTTAATTTAGATGCCGCAGGTGTGGGGCAGCAGCTGCGCACCAAGATTAATGTTAATTTGGGCGTTTCCAAAGACAGTTATGATATTGACCTGGAATTGGAAAAGGCCAAGCAGGCTGTTGCTTTAAAAGCTGACGCTATTATGGATTTAAGCTGTTATGGTAAAACTGAAGGGTTTCGCCGCCGGTTGATTGCTTTATCTCCGGTGATGATTGGTACTGTGCCGATGTATGATGCTGTAGGCATGCTGGATAAGGATTTAAAAGACATTACTGTTGATGAATTCTTTTCAGTTGTGGAAAAGCACGCTCAAGACGGCGTGGATTTCATCACTGTTCACTGCGGAATGAACCGGGCGGCGGCAGAGAGATTGAAAAGAAACAAGAGGCTGACCAATGTTGTTTCGCGTGGTGGTTCGCTGCTTTTTGCCTGGATGGAACTAAATAATCAAGAAAACCCGTTTTATCAGTACTTTGATCGCCTGTTGGATATCTGTGAAAAGTACGATGTGACGTTGAGTTTGGGTGACGCCTGCCGTCCGGGCTCACTTCATGATTCCACTGATGCTGCTCAAATTGAAGAATTAATTACGCTGGGCGAATTAACAAAACGCGCTTGGGCGAGAAATGTACAGGTAATGATTGAAGGTCCGGGGCATATGGCTTTAAATGAAATTGCCGCTAACGTGCAGCTGGAGAAAAAATTGTGTCATGGTGCTCCATTTTACGTGCTGGGGCCGATTGTAACCGATGTTGCCCCGGGATATGACCACATCACCAGTGCAATAGGCGGGGCGATTGCTGCTGCCAACGGAGCGGATTTTCTCTGCTATGTAACGCCTGCTGAACACCTTCGCCTGCCTAATTTAGAGGATATGAAAGAAGGCATTATCGCCGCCCGCATTGCTGCTCATGCCGCCGATATTGCCAAAGGAATTCCCAATGCCCGTGACTGGGATAATCAAATGAGTGCCGCGCGTGCCGCTGTTGATTTTCCGCTCATGATTTCGTTGGCTGTCGACCCGGAAAAGGCCAAAAGCTACCGGGAGGAATCTCCCCCGGAATGTGAGGATACCTGTACCATGTGCGGTAAAATGTGTCCGATGAAAAACATGAAGAAAATTTTAAACGGAGAAGATTTAAGCATTATCTAAAACCGGAGATGGTGCTGCTGCTAACTGAAACAGTTTCAGCCGGTGGATATCTTCTTTTTGAACGAAACTATGGTCGTTCTGCAAATTTTTTAATGTTTCTCTTGACTTAATACTTGTCATAGTGTTACTATACAACATAATCTAATACGGTGAAAAATCGTTGAAGGAGAAAAGTAGGTAAGCCCCAGTTTTTCAGGGAGGAAGTGCCGCCGACTGAAAGCACTTCCAAAACATGACTTATCGAAGTTCGCTCCTGAGATTCCGGCTGAAACTTTGGCCAAACGTCAAAGTAAGTAGGTTGTGACGCACTGCTCCCGGCGTTACAGGGGAGGGGGTATCGGAATACATTTCCCGTACTCTGACAGAGGTGACCTGTTCTGCATATTCTAACAGGTAACCAGGGTGGTAACGCGTAAGCAAAGCTTTCGTCCCTGACGGCGAAAGCTTTTTTTGTTTTATCAGCAGCCCTGCTTTTGCAGCAGGGACGAAAAACGCTTTTGTGTTTATCCGTTGAACCCTGTCGGAGCTGAATTTTATTCCCGTACCTTAATGAGCCGGACCGCATTGCGGTCAATTTGGGTGGTACCGCGGAAGCCTGCTGCTTTCGTCCCTAGGGATGATGCAGAGGCTTTTTTGTTTTTATACTTTAAAACCAATATTTCAGGGCTTGGCGCAGAGCCAAGTTTTCTAAAAAACAGGAGGTAGATGAAAAATGGTAGTTGTGATGAATTTGCATGCCACAAAAGAGCAGGTTGAGGCGGTAAACTGCCGATTGGCGGAAATGGGCTTTCAACCGCATGTTATCACCGGGGTAAATCGAATTGTTATCGGTGCAGTGGGAAATAAACGTGACAATATTCTTGCAATGGGGCTGGAGAGCATACCCGGTGTAGAAAAAATTGTGCCCATTATGAAGCCTTTTAAACTGGTAAGCCGTGAAGTAAAAGAGGAAGGAAGTGTTGTGAAGGTAAAAAACGCAGCTTTTGGAGGCAGCGAATTTACCGTCATTGCCGGACCTTGTGCGGTGGAAAGCGAAGAGCAGGTGCACAATGCGGCTGAAAAAGCAGCCGCTGCCGGAGCTAAGGTGCTGCGCGGCGGGGCATTTAAACCCCGTACATCGCCCTATAGTTTTCAGGGATTGGAAGAATTAGGCTTAAAATACCTGGCGGATGCAGCCGCCCGAAACAATCTTGCCTGCGTAACGGAGATTATCGATTTACACAGCCTGGAAAAGGCATTGAAATATGTTGATATGGTGCAGGTAGGGGCGAGAAACATGCAGAACTTTCAACTGCTGCGTGAGGTAGGACGCTGCGGCAAACCGGTACTGCTTAAACGGGGTTTATCCGCTACTGTTGAAGAATGGCTGCTGGCCGCTGAGTACGTTTATTCGGAGGGCAACGAAAACATCATTTTATGTGAGCGAGGAATTCGCACTTTTGAAACATCTACGCGCAATACTTTAGATATCTCCGCAGTGCCGCTGGTGAAAGAAATGAGCCACCTGCCGGTAATTGTTGACCCCAGTCACGCCACCGGCAAACGCAGCTTGGTTGCACCGATGTCGATGGCTGCTGCAGCATCAGGTGCCGACGGTATTATGGTGGAAATGCACCCTGAGCCGAGTAAGGCGCTGTGCGACGGTAAACAATCTTTAAGTCCGGATGAATTTATTTCAATGATGCGAACACTGCGCAGTGCAGCTCAAGCAGCGGGAAAAGCACTTGCAGGGGGTGAGGTTGTTGCTGCGGTGTAATGGTATGGCTGTCGGTTTTTTAGGTCCTGCGGGAACGTATTCTCATTTAGCTGCTCGGTCTTGGGTAAAGGAAAACGACTGTAACTTAATACCGTATCAATCACTGTCTGCACTGGTGGCGGCGGCAGCAAAAGGTGAAGTTGCCGCTGCGGCAGTGCCGATAGAAAATTCAGCGGAAGGAACGGTGGGTTTAGTTTTAGATTTACTCTCACAGCACCGGGAAGTAAAAATTGTCGGAGAAGTGATTTTGCCGGTACATCATCGGCTGCTGGCCAAGTGCGGCCGACAGCTGACGGAAATTACCCGCGTGCTATCTCATGCGCAGGCTGTTGGGCAGTGCCGCCGCTGGTTGGATAAACACCTGCCGGGAGTTGAAATTATAGAAGTATCCAGCACTGCCGCCGCTGTAAAACTGGTGGCGGAAAGCAGTGAACCATGGTCGGCAATCGGAACAAAGCAGGCAGCCGATTTGTACCGTTTGCAGTGTTTGGCGGCAAATATCAACGACTGCCCGAATAACAGTACACGGTTTATAGTTTTATCCACTCAAGAACCGGAGTACAGCAGCTGCTGCAAAACTTCGCTGGAATTTTCACTGCCCCATCAACCGGGGGCATTGTACGCCGCATTAGGCGAGTTTGCGGTAAGAGGGATCAATTTAACCCGCATTGAATCGCGGCCGGCTAAAACAACACTGGGTGAGTATCGATTTTTTGTTGATTTCGTCGGCCATTATAACGATGCTGCAGCGGCGGAAGTATTAGCCGCACTGAAAAATGCAACCAGTTATCTGCGTATTTTGGGTTCTTATCCTGCCGTTAAAAGTTAAGGGCGTGGTTATATGCCCTTAACTTTGTTTAATAACCGCCCATTGTTCGTCACTGATTAAACCCAACCGCCAAAGAGCAATGCCTTTTAAACGCTGCTTTTTGGCTAGGTCTATTTTAGCGGCCAAGCTGTCCGCTGTTTCATTAAAGGCGGAAATGCCCAGCAGCAGTTTTTCAGCCGGCACTGACGCCTTGGCTGTTAAAACGGCATCAGTCACTAAGTTTTCCGGTTCCGGCTTAGTGCCGTAATCGTAGGCCATAATGACAATTTCATCAGCCAGCTGTCCCAGTGCTTGATAATCATACCCCCGGTAAGCACTGTTCGGAGCATGAAGCGTTAACGTTAGTTTTATATCATTACGCTTTAGCTCTGCTGCTAATTTGCCGACAAAATCGGTAAAATTGTTTTTTACAGCCGCTAATTCTTCGCCTTGGTTGTTTAAACCCAAGCCTTCAAAATCCAAGTTAACCCCTTGATAATACTCTGCTTCTTCAGCAATTTGTTCAACAGTGTCATCCCACATATCGCGGTTAGTTAATAAATTGGTGAGTAAACCGGTGCCGTCTGTTAAATGAATAACCATTGCGGTTTGCAGTTGGTGTTTTTCCGCTGCTTTCAGCACATCCTGCCAGCCGACAGGCTGCTGCCAACCGGTGCTGCTGTCGGTAATGAGGTTTCCGCTTTCATCGATACTGTACCAGCCAAAAGCCAGCTCGTCAACGGCATCGGTGTTGCCGTCAGCTGTTTGCGGGTAACGCCGCCCGAAAAGATCGGTCCAACTGCTGGTTTGTTCATCGCCCAGCGCATAAAAGGCTGAAACATAGATGTGTTGGGGTGTTGGCGAGCTTGTGGTTATGGTGATTAAATAATTCAGTTTGTCAAAATCTACTTGGCAGTTGAATGCTTCACTAAAAAAGCGCAGCGGCACCAGCGTGCGGTTATTGATTATTATCGGAGGCACGTCTAGCGTCAGCTGTTTATCGTTTCGGTAAGCGGTGGCATTGTTAATCTGCAAACGGATATTGGTATCGGTATTGTGAGCAGTAATTGTTTGGGCAGAAGCGTTCCAACTGACGTTAACGTTTATTGCTTCCGCCAATGCCCGAAAAGGTACGAGTGTACGGCCGTTAATCACTGACGGCGGCACATCAAAGGTAACCGGTGCTCCGTCAATTAAAACGGAAATATCTTTGGCAGTATGCTGGGCTTGTCCGGTTTGCGGGCAAAAGAAAACCAGCGCTGCAAAGAAACAAATCAGTAGCGCTGTTATTTTTTTCATAAGCTACCTCCATACGGTGTTAGTGTGTCTTTAATTAATTTGACAAATTTAAATTCGGCAAACCTGCCGATAAATCCTTTCGGCAAATTTTTTTTGCTGCATAAAGAAAGCGGTGCTTTCTGCCATCCCTATTAACATATTTTGTAAAATATTCCAAAATATAATATGGTGCAAACAGCATAACATTATATCACATCACAATATAATCATGATGTTTTCGTATAAAAAATTCAACACAATATCAAAATAACAGCAACTATGCATTTTGGGAGGGGTTGTTATTTGAAAGCAGTTATTATGGCAGGTGGTGAAGGGTCGCGTTTAAGGCCGTTAACATGCAGTCGGCCCAAGCCGATGATGCCTGTAATGAACCGGCCGATGATGGAACATATTGTTGCCCTTTTAAAGCAGCATGGTATTGACGATATTGGGGTTACGCTGCAGTATCTTCCCGATGCCATTAGAGATTACTTTGGCAGTGGTTGTGAGTTTGGGGTGAATGCACGCTATTTTTTGGAAGAAGTGCCGCTGGGGACGGCGGGCAGCGTTAAAAATGCTGAAGAATTTTTAGATGAAACTTTTATCGTCATCAGCGGTGATGCTTTAACGGACTTTAATTTAACGGAAGCAATAAAGTTTCACAAACAAAAAGGTTCACTGGCCACCATTGTTTTAACCCGGGTAGATTGTCCTTTGGAGTACGGGGTAGTCATTACCGAATGCGACGGCCGGATCAGTCAATTTTTAGAAAAACCAAGCTGGGGAGAAGTTTTCAGTGATACCGTTAATACCGGTATTTACATATTGGAACCGGAGGTATTGAGTTACTTTAAAGCCGGACAAAAATTTGATTTTAGCAAAGATTTATTTCCGCTGTTGATGAAAAATAATCTGCCGATGTATGGCGTGGTATTAGACGGCTATTGGTGCGATATCGGTAATCTCAAACAGTATCTGCAGGCTCATTACGATGTGCTGACCGGAAATGTACAGCTGACTGTTCCCGGGAAAGAAATTAATCATCAAGTATGGGTGGGAAACGATGTTGTTATTGATCCTTCCGCCGTAATTAACGGGCCGGTATTTATTGGAGAAGGCAGCAAAATCGGGCCCGGGGTAAAAATTGAACCTTACACAGTTATTGGCGAAGGATGCCGGGTGGAAGAACAAGCGTCAATCAAAAGAAGCGTTATTGGTAACGGTGTGTATGTAGGGCCAAAGGCTTCACTGCGCAGTGCTGCTTTAGGCAGCGGTGTAAAAGTTTATGCCAATGCTTCATTGTATGAGGGCAGCGTTGTGGGTGATGATACCGTCATCAAAGAACGCAGTATTATTAAGCCGGATGTAAAACTGTGGCCCAACAAGGTAGTGGACAGCGGGGCAGTGGTGCAGCGCAGTATTGTTTGGGGTACAAATTCACCGAAAAATATTTTTGGCATTGAAGGGATTAACGGATTGGCCAATATTGAAATTACGCCGGAATTTGCCACATCTTTAGGAGCGGCATTTGGTTCGGTTGTTAAAAGCGGGTCAACAATTTTAGTATCAAGTGATAATTACCCTGTTTGCAAAATGATTAAAAATGCTGTTATCAGCGGGCTGCAATCTGTTGGCGTGAAGGTGAAAAGTTTAGATGCGGCACTTACTCCGGTGCACCGCTACGCAGTACGCAAAACAGGCTGTGATGCCGGAGTACATGTCAAAATTTCTCATCTTCGCTTGGATAAAATTAACATTTTATTTACCAATTCCTGCGGTGGAAATGTCAGCCGCAGTATTGAAAGAAAAATTGAGAATAAGCTGGCCCGCGGAGATTTCCTGCGGGCAGATATCAATCAAGTTTCTGCTGTTGAACAATTACCGAATGCTGCCGAAGCCTATCTTCATGACTTATTGGCTTTATTAGATGTTCAAGCATTAAAGTCAAAAGGTTTTCATTTAATTGTCAGTTACAGCGGCAATAATTTAGAAAATCACCTGTCTTTAATTTCTGATCAAACCGGTATAAAATTCAGCCGTTTTCAACCCGGTGACACTGCAAATTACTTAAACTGGCAGGAATATTTTAATATTGTACCCCGGTTGGGCGGAGTGGTGGCAGCGGAGCAGGCGGATGCCGGAGCGGTGATTGACTTAAACGGAGAACATATCATAATTTTGGATGAACAAGGGCGGAACATTCAAGAGGAGCGGCTTACCGCGCTTTTAGCGCTGGTATTATTGAAGGAGCATTGTGATTCGGTTGTGGTGCCGGTGACTGCGCCGCGCGCTATAGATGATTTAGCCGCTAAATATAACAGCAAAGTAGTGCGCACCAAAACAGCAATTCATGACTTGATTGACCGGGTTATTGCTGAAGATGAGCGTAAAAACAGCGGAGTGTCGCAGTTTTTAATCAATTTTGATGCTGCTGCCGCGTTAATCAAAATATTAGAGTTTTGTGCCAAAAAACAGATTAAATTATCGGCACTGGTGGATGAGATTCCCGCTTTCTTTGTAGATAAGCGCGAAGTACAGGTTCCTTGGGAAGCAAAAGGCAGGGTAATTAGGCATTTAATAGAAGAAAAGCCCGGCCAGATGGAGCTTCTGGATGGTGTAAAGGTTTATCATCCCAATGGTTGGGCATTGGTGCTGCCTGATTCAGAAGAGCCGGTTTGCCGCATTTACAGCGAAGGCAGCAGTATGGAAATAGCCCGCGAGCTAACCGATATGTATATCAAAAAAATCAATAAAATTACCGGGACATAAACATATAAAGACTTACGCAAAATTTACACAGGGGCCGCTGAGTGAGCTGTGTGTCTTGTTAGCAGCAGCCCCTTTTTTTGTTTTTTCAAAGTGCCGCTTTGCATACAGTTTTAAAAATCGCTCTTTATTTAGAAAATGATGCATCCTGCCAAACGCACTTACGCCTCCGATGTTTCAGCTGATTCTCCGCCGCACAGTTCGGCTGCCAGCATGCCCGCTAAAATCAGTCCGCAGCCGATTAACTGCTTCATCGTTAAAACTTCACCTTTTAACAGAAACGCTGTCAGTGCCGCAAATACCGGTTCCATGGTAAAAATAATGGCGGTATGTGTCGGTGATGTGTATTTTTGCACCGTGTTTTGAACTAAGTAAGCCAGTGCGGTAGCGGGTATTGCTGTAATCAGCAGCGCCAGCCACACCGCTTTGGTTAATCCTGTCGGAGGTGTTTCGGAAGCAATGCCGAACAATAAACTGGCTGCTGCCACAGTGGCAATTTGAGTCAACGACAGCTGCACTGAATCATGAAACGGTGCATATTTTCCCACCATAATAATATGCAGTGCAAAACCGACGGCACAAAGAAAAATTAAAATGTCTCCGCTGCTGATGCCGCTTAAACCTTGGCTTAGAGTAAGCAGCGATAAACCGATCGCTGCACAGGTTACCCCGAAAACAGCGGACGGGGCAGGCAGGCGGCGCAGCATTACTGCGGTAAAGATAGGAACCAGCACTACTGCAAGCCCGGTAATAAAACCGGCATTGGCCGCCGAGGTGAACTGCAGCCCGACGGTTTGAAATGCATACCCGGAAAATAAAAAAAGACCGATGAATATTCCCGACAGAGCGGTTGTCCTGTCAATTTTTTTAAATCGACGCCGATAAATCAAGTAAAGAAATATAAAAGCCAGTGTAAACCTGACGGCATTAAAATAGTGGGGGGTAATATCAGCAAGTGCGTCCTGCACCACCACAAAAGTTACGCCCCAAACAAAGGCTACCGCCAGCAGAGCGAGGTTAGCTTTTAGTTGTTTTAAATGACTGCCATGCATTTTTTAGAGCTGCTCCTTTTTATGATAAATTTGTAAATTTTATTAATTCCACAAGACATATTGTTTTCCTGCCGCTGCGGTGATACAATTTTACATGTTGTCTTTTGAAGAATAAATATTATTTAAAAAGCATTAAAATGCAGGGAGGATTTTTTCGAAAGACAGCGAATATTAATTAATCAATGCATATTTATTAGTGAATTTTATTTTCTATTCAAGGGGGAGAATTAAGTGAAAAAACTGTTTAAAATGGGCTTCGTTGTGCTGGCGGTTTTAGCCTTAATGGTTGCTGCTGTAGGGTGCGGCGGAAGTGATGAGCCGGCAGCTGATCAAGATGGTCAGCAGGCTAAAGAAAAATACACTGCCGCTTTTGAACCAACCTTTGCACCGTTTGAATTTACCGATGAAAACGGTGAGTATACAGGCTTTGATGTAGACTTAATTAAAGCAATTGCCGAAGTTCAAGGTTTTGAAGTTGAGCTGCAGAGTATGGGTTTTGACGGATTAATTCCTGCAGTACAAACCGGTACAATTGATATAGCTATTTCCGGAATGACTATTAAACCGGAGCGTCAAGAACAAGTTGACTTTTCAGTTCCTTATTATCAAGCCGGTTTAATTATGGCGGTACAAGAAGGCAATAACGAAATCACTGAGCCAAAAGATTTGGCCGGTAAAACTATTGCGGTGCAGATTGGTACTACCGGTTCTTTTTTTGCTAACGAAGTTAAAGAGGAATACGGTGCTAAAGTTAAAACTTTTAACACCACCGACTTGGTATTTATGGAGCTGGAAAACGGCGGTGCCGATGCAGTAATTAACGACCTGCCGGTAACCAAAGAGTATATTGACAAAAAAGGTAAAGGCAAAGTTAAAATGGTGGGCGATATCTTAGGCGGCGATGAATATTACGGTATTGCGGTACAAAAAGGCAATGAAGAAATGCTTCAGATGATTAACGAAGGTCTGCAAAAGCTGAAAGAAAACGGTAAGTATGCCGAGCTTTATGAAAAATGGTTTGGTGTAACCCCGCCGGAATTTTTACCAGGCGAACCTGCCTAGCATAATAAAGGTAATAAAAAACGACTTTTAGCAAAAAAATATGCGTAACACTGAATATAGTGTTGCGCATATTTCTTGTGTATAAAAAAAGAGGTGGATTATGGACAAAATTATTCATGCACTGCCCCTGCTGCTTCATGGGGCGTTAATTTCACTGTTAATTACTGTAATTGGCGTTTCGCTCGGCAGCATCATCGGACTTATTGCCGGCTTAGCCCGCCTGTCTTATAACAAAATTGTCAGATTTTTAGGCACCGCCTACGTTGATTTCGTCCGTGGGACCCCGCTGTTTGTGCAAATTATGCTCATTCACTTCGGTATTCCCCGTATGGTAAAACTGCTTACTGACCAAAATTTCAGTTCTGATGTTTGGATAACCGCTATTGTTTCCGTTTCCATTAACAGCGGTGCTTACATAGCGGAAATTTTCCGCGCCGGTGTGCAGTCGGTTGAAAAGGGACAAATGGAGGCAGCGCGTTCACTTGGTATGACGCATTTTCAAGCAATGCGCTATGTAATTCTGCCGCAGGCATTTAAACGGGTTATTCCGCCCATGGGCAACGAATTTATTGCGCTGCTGAAAGATACTTCGCTGTTATCGGTAATTGGTTTTGAGGAATTAGCCAAAAAGACTCAAATGGAAGTGGCGCGCACTTTTGCAACATTTGAGCTGTGGTTAACGGCGGCATTAATCTATTTTATTATGACCTTTACCTTCTCGCGACTGGTAGACAAATTGGAGAGGAGGCTGAAAACAGGTGATTAAAGTTGCTAACTTGTATAAAAACTTCGGCCGATTAGAAGTGCTTAAAGATGTAAGCTGTGAAATTAAAGAAAAAGAAGTGGTGGTGGTGATCGGCCCGTCCGGTTCCGGCAAAAGTACTTTTTTGCGCTGTATTAACCGCTTGGAAGAACCGACATCCGGCACCATTGTTGTTGACGGTCACGATATTACAGACAGCAATACCGACATTAACAGTGTTCGTCAAGAAGTGGGCATGGTATTTCAGCGCTTTAATTTGTTCCCTCATAAAACAGCTTTGGAAAATATAGAAATGGCACCGATTAAGGTGCGGAAAATGTCTCCGGCTGAAGCAAACAAAATTGCGCTGGAACTGCTGCAAAAAGTGGGACTGTCCGACAAGGCCGATGTTTACCCCGACCAGCTTTCCGGCGGCCAGCAGCAGCGGGTGGCCATTGCACGGGCGCTGGCAATGCGCCCGCGGGTAATGCTGTTTGATGAACCAACCAGTGCGTTAGACCCCGAAATGGTTGGTGAAGTACTGGCGGTTATGAAGCAGCTGGCCAAAGAAGGTATGACTATGGTAGTAGTTACTCACGAAATGGGTTTTGCCCGCGAAGTGGGCGATCGGGTTTTCTTTATGGATGGCGGGCGAATTGTGGAAGAAGGCACGCCGGAACAAATTTTTACCAACCCGCAGAATCCTAGAACACAGTCGTTTTTGAGTAAAATTTTATAAAGAAAAAACCAGGGGCTGTTGCGGAATGAGTTGCAACAGCCCTTTACGGTTAATATTATAATGAATATCATTTAAAATAGGGCTGCGTCAGTCTGCCCTAGAAACAAAAATTAGAATCATAAAATTATCTATGAAGCTTGTTTGATTAAGTGTAGATATTGTTTCCCTAAATCAGTTAAAGAACAGATTTTGCTTTTGCCTTCTGAGGTTACTTCTACCATGCCCAAGGCATATAACTGCATAATAATATGATCCAGCACAGCACGTTTTACCTTCGCTGTAAGCGAAAGCTCTTCTTTATTCATTTTACCGTCATCGCGCAGCGCTCTTAAAACATTTTCCGCTTCTTTTGGCAGTCTGTTGGTTACGTCATGTAAATATTCTGTCATGGTAAGCTCCATCACCGGTTTCGGTTCCTCCTTTAGATTATCGTTAGTTGCTTTGTTAGCCATATTATGTCCCCGAGTGATGTGCTTTATTCGTTAGTTGTTTTTTCAGCCGACTGCGCGGCCGATTAAAAAGCCTGCACTAACCAATATTAAACCGGCAAGAACAGATACAACAACGTAAAAGGCAGCGGTACAAATTTTGCCCTTTTTTATTAAGTTAAGTGAATCCAGTTTATAGGTGGAAAAAGTGGTTAATGAACCCATTATACCGGTGCCCAAAAACAGCAGCAGCTGTTCGTTAACAATTTTTTGAGCTGCTGCCAAACCGTATAATATACCTAAAAACAGTGAACCCAGCATGTTGACGGAGAAGGTGGCCCAAGGGAATTTTCCTGTTTTTAAAATATCCAGCCGGCTCATTGCAAAGCGCAGTACTGCGCCCAAAAACCCTCCTAAACCTACTGCCAGTATTGAGTGAACCATTATGCATTCCTCGCATTGTTTAATTTTGTGTGCAGGTATTCAGCTGAAAGCATTCCCAACCAAGCGAGCATTAAACCGCCTGCCAAACTAAACAGCATGTATGTAAGTGCTGACACGTGATGTCCGTTTTTAAATAAATTCATTAATTCCAAAGTAAAGGTGGAAAAAGTAGTGAAAGAACCGATAAAACCGGTTGTCAGCGCAAGACGCAGGTTTTCTTTACGCTGCCAGCAGCTGATTGATAAATAAGTCAAAAAACTGAGAGTGAAACAGCCGATTAAGTTGACGGCCAGTGTTTCAAAAGGAAAGACAGAACTGTTAAACGGTGTGATAACTACAGCTGTCAGGTAACGGCAGATTGCTCCCAAAAATCCACCTAATCCAACGTAAAAGTAGATCATATATAAAATCCTTTCCGCATCTTGTAACAAATTTCACAAATATATTAGCCCCTCATTGAATATCTGGTATCGCTAGTTTATAATAAATTATATAGTATGTAAACAGGAGCTGAATATGATAAACGAAACTGTTGGCAATAAAAAGATTTGGCGGGTTAAATCTTCAAATCCTACTTTGAAAGTAATTCTCGCCAATCAACTAAATATTTCGGAAGTTTTAGCCCAGCTGTTAATTAACCGCGGCATTCATACCGTCGAAGAGGCTCAGGCGTTTTTAGGGAAGAAGCTGACGATGCATGACCCTCTATTAATGAAAGATATGGATAAAGCTTTGGCGGCGGTGATGAATTGCCTGCATGACGGTTTGCCGATTTTAGTGCATGGTGATTATGATGTTGACGGTATTACCGGAACCGCTTTGCTGGTTAATGCTCTGCATCGTTTGGGCGGAGTGGTGGATTTTTATATTCCCCCGCGGGAACAAGGTTATGGCTTGCACAGTGAAACACTGCATTGGGCGTATGAAGAGGGCTACCGGTTAATTATCACGGTGGACTGTGGAATCAGCGCTTTGGGGGAGGCTGAACTGGCATCTGAACTGGGGCTGACATTGGTCATTACCGACCACCATGAACCGGGTAATGAGCTGCCTCAGGCTGAAGCGGTTGTAAACCCTAAAAGGCCGGACTGCAGTTATCCTTTCAAAGAATTAGCCGGTGTTGGGGTAGCCCTTAAACTTATTCAAGCGATCTATCAGCAGATTGGTCTGCCAAAACATGCTTGGTATGACCTGTTGGATGTTGCTTGTCTGGGCACGGTAGCAGATATTGTGCCGCTGTTAGGAGAAAACCGGGTGATTGTTAAAGCCGGTTTGGAGCAGCTGGCCCACAGCCCTAATATAGGTTTAAGTGCGTTGAAAGAAGTAAGCGGGGTGGCCAACCGCTCTATAGACACCAGAAGTGTCGGCTTTGCCTTGGCACCGAGGCTTAATGCTGCCGGAAGAGTTGGTGATCCGCGCTTAGGTGTGGATTTGCTGTTATGTCCCGAACCGGAACGGGCTAAAGAAATGGCTTTAAAATTAGATGCTTACAATCAACAGCGGCAAAATATTGAAACTCAAGTATTAGAAGAAGCTTTGGCAATGGTTGAACAGCATCCGGAGTTTCTTGAACGCAAGGTTTTGGTGCTGTCTTCTGAAAATTGGCATCACGGTGTTATCGGTATTGTAGCTTCACGCTTACTGGAACGTTATCACCGACCGGTTTTGCTAATATCTTTAACAGGCGAAGAAGGCAAAGGCTCGGCGCGCAGTATTGATAATTTTCACTTGTACGATGCATTAGAGCATTGTAAAGAGTATTTAACCGCTTTTGGCGGCCATTCTAAAGCAGCGGGCTTTTCTATTCAGACGCGCGATATTGAAAAGTTTGCACAAAAAATTAATGACTATGCAGACGAAGTGTTGACAGACGATGACTTGATTCCTACTATTAATATTGATTCTGTTATTTCGATTGATGAAATATCGGAACAAGTAGTGCAGGAATTGGAATTATTGGCTCCGTTTGGGCATTGTAATCCCGGCCCGCTGTTCGGCAGTCGGGATTTATGCATGTTAAATTGGCGTACCGTAGGTGAAAAACAAAATCACTTAAAAATTAAAGTACAGGGTAAAGCTGCAGTGATGGAGGGAATTGGTTTTAACCTGGCCGCTTATGCGGAAATGCTGGCGGCTCAGGACAGTGTTGACATTGCCTTTGTACCGGAAATTAATGAGTGGAACGGGCGCCGCAGTGTTCAGCTTAAGGTAAAAGACATCGCAAAAAAAGCAGTGCTGCGCCATGATGATATCAGTTGTGAATATTTTTCCGAAGACTTAACTCGTCACTCACAGCTGTTATTGAATAATAAAAGACTGCGTTTATCCAGCCCGGATTATATATTGAGAAGGCTGGAAGCCTATAAGAAAAACGGGCCGGTCAGCGAAAAGACAAAAGAAATGTCTGTTGACTTTTGGGATAAAATAAATCTGCATGATTATCGGGAATGTCCCGATCGCTTAGATACCTTGATGGATTTAATCAATCAAGAATCTGTAGTGATATTGGTAAACAGCGGCTATCAAGTTATTGAATTGGCTCATACAATGGCTTTAAGAAAACCGGAGCTGGCTCATCGGATTGCTTACTACTGCCGTGGTTTTCCCGATGAAACCGCAGATTATATTAAAAGGCTGGCTGCTGCTGACAGCGGGGTGGTGCTGGTAACCACACCGGCTTTAGCCAGAACTTTAGAGATTAGAAATATCGGCAGAGTTGTGCTGTATTATCCTCCCTTCAGTGCCCGTGGTCTGCAGTCGGCGGCAAATGCTGCCGGACCGGGCGGCGACCTTTATCTGATGTTTAATACCGAGGATATTTCTTCAGCCAGTAAAGTGTTAACAACACTGGCCCCGGAAAGAGATTGCCTGGCGGCGCTGTATAAACACTTAGTGCACCGGGTGGGGATGGGTAAAGTGCTGGAACTTCCCGGTGAAGAATTGCAGGAACTGTTGAGTGAAGACGGTGGTGGTCTGGTAGAAGATTATACTTTGGCACTGGCAATGAAAATTTTTAGCGAACTGGGCTTGTTGAAATTTGGCTATTGCGGCGGCGTTTATCAGGTAAAGATGCTGCCCCGCCCGGATCATAAGCTGGATTTAGATATCTCCAAAACTTATCGTTGGGCTAATGACGTTGCATTGGAAGGATTGCAATTTGTTACTATAATGGTTAGCGGTAATTTAAAACGAATTACTAAGCTTCCTTATCTATAAACCTAAAAACCGAAAGGAGATACCGCATTGGATTTTAAATCTTTCATCAGAATAATACCGGACTTTCCACGAAAAGGAATTAGTTTTAAGGATGTTACTACATTATTTAAAAATCCGGAAGCTTTTCGGGCGGCTGTTAAAGAAATGGCCGATCGCTGTCGTCCGTTAGATGTTGATTTAATTGTTTGTCCTGAGGCACGTGGGTTTGCTTTAGGAGCTCCACTTGCTTACGAATTGGGAGCGGGGTTGGTGCTTGCCCGCAAACCGGGGAAATTGCCGGCTGAAGTGCTGCAAAGTAAATATGCTTTGGAATATGGTGAAGATGCTTTGGAGATACATACTGATGCCATTAAAGCAGGGCAGCGTGTGCTGTTGGTAGATGATTTACTCGCTACCGGGGGAACGGTGGCAGCTGCGCAAAAATTAGTGGAGCAGTTAGAAGGAAATGTTGTTGGAGCGGCTTTTATCATTGAATTAACAGACTTAAAAGGTAGAGCAAAACTGGGCAATTATGATATAATAACCCTTATTCAGTATGACATTTAATGTAATTAATTGTTAATAAAAGGGGGGCTATCGGTGTCCTTGGCACAATTGACAGAAAAAGTGAAAAGCTATAATCCAACTGCGGACATCGCCTTCCTCCAAAAAGCATACCGTTATGCGGAATGGGCGCATTTTGGTCAGAAGAGAAACTCCGGCGAAGACTTTTTTACCCACCCTATGGAAGTGGCTAATATTTTGGCTGATTTGCAGTTGGATATAAAAACACTGGTTGGCGCTTTGCTGCATGATGTAGTGGAGGATACCGGTGTCACACTGGAAGATATTAAAGCGGAATTCGGTGAAGACGTTGCTTTGTTGGTTGACGGGGTAACCAAACTGAAAAAGCTGGAGTTTAAATCTAAAGAAGAGCGCCAAGCAGAAAATCTGCGCAAAATGTTTTTGGCGATGGCAAAGGATATTCGGGTGGTTTTAATTAAACTGGCCGACCGTTTGCACAACTTGCGCACTTTAAGTTATCAATCTGAAGCAAAACAGCGTGAAAAAGCTGAAGAAACGCTGGAAATTTTTGCACCGTTAGCCCACCGCTTAGGAATTTCTAAAATTAAATGGGAATTAGAAGATATTTCTTTTCGCTACCGCCATCCTGAAGAATACTATAAGCTTAAAGAATTGGTAGCGGCTACCCGAAAAAAAAGAGAAGAATTTATTCAGAAGGTAATTAATATTTTAAGTGAACGGCTGCAGGAAATAGGTATTAAAGCGGAGATTCACGGCCGTCCCAAAAACTTTTATTCCATTCATAAGAAAATGAAGGATCAGCAAAAGGATTTTACCGAAATCTATGATGTGCTTGCTGTGCGGGTGCTGGTAGATTCAGTTAAAGATTGTTATGGAACACTGGGTATTGCGCACGAATTGTGGAAACCTATTCCCGGACGGTTTAAAGACTATATTGCCATGCCCAAAACCAACATGTATCAATCACTGCACACCACAGTGATCGGCCCGCATGGAGAACCGTTTGAAATTCAAATTCGCACTTTTGAAATGCACCGTATTGCCGAATACGGTATTGCTGCTCATTGGCGTTATAAAGAAGGTATTAAGGCTGATAAAGACTTTGATCAAAAATTGTCTTGGCTGCGCCAGTTGATGGAATGGCAGCAGGACCTGCGCGATGCCCGCGAATTTGTTGAAAGTTTAAAGCTGGATATTTTTGCTCATTCTGTCTTTGTATTTACCCCTAAAGGGGATGTAGTAGAATTACCGGCGGGATCAGTGCCGATAGATTTTGCCTATCGTATTCACACTGACATTGGTCACCGCTGCATTGGGGCTAAAGTCAACGGCCGCATTGTACCGTTGGATTATAAGTTAAAGAACGGTAATATTGTTGAAATTATTACCAACAAGCAAAGTGGGCCCAGTCAAGACTGGCTGAACATAGTGAAAACTTCCCAGGCCAAAGCGCGAATTCGTCAATGGTTTAAGCGGGAAAAAAGAGAAGAGAATATTGCCAAAGGCAAAGAAATGCTGGAACGGGAAGTTAGGAAACAGAGCTTGGATACAGCTATTTTAAAAGATGATAAACTGCAGGAAGTTGGACGTAAAATCAGCTTTCCTAATGTCGATGACCTATATGCTGCTGTCGGGGTTGGCCAAGTTACTGCTCTGCAGGTGCTCGGCCGACTAAAAGAAGAGCTGGATTTGGATGCGAAAAAGCAGCTCACCGCAGAAGATATTTTGGCTAAACAGCAAAGCAAAGGTGAGTGGGGCAAACCAACCCAGGGTATTCGGGTAAAGGGAATTGATAACCTGCTTATCCGACTGGCCCACTGCTGCAATCCGGTACCCGGCGATCCTATTATCGGTTATGTAACCCGCGGTCGTGGTGTTTCTATTCACCGGCGGGATTGTCAAAACATACTGGATCTTAAAAACTCAGAGCCGGAACGGATGGTAGAAGTGGCCTGGGACAAGGAATTTCAATCACCTTTCCATGTGAAGTTAGAAGTGTGCGGAATTGACCGGGCGGGCTTGTTGAATGATGTACTTAATCTGCTCTTAGAGATGAAAATTAATACCAACTGGGTGACCGCACGCACGCGGAAGGATAGAATGGCGACTATTGAGTTGGCTCTTCATTTAAAGAGTTTGGAACAATTGGAATATTTAACCAGAAGAATTAATCGAATAAAAGATGTTCACGGTGTGCGCAGGGTAGCCGGCGGGCAAACTCTGCCCCATTAATGCGGAGGTATGAATTTTGCGTGCAGTAGTTCAGCGAGTTGTTAAAGGTTCGGTAACTGTGGAAAATGAATTAATTGGGGCAATTGACAGCGGTTTGGTGGTGCTGATCGGGGTAGGAACAGGCGATACCGCTGAAGACGCACGGTATCTGGCCGAAAAAATTGTTAACTTAAGAATATTTGAAGACGAGCAGGGGAAATTTAATTATTCATTACTGGATGTTAAAGGGCAGCTGCTGGCTGTTTCTCAGTTTACATTATTTGGTGACTGCCGCAAAGGCCGTCGGCCAAGTTTTTCCACTGCGGCCCAGCCGGATGAAGCCCAGCTGCTTTACGAGAGGTTTGTGGAAGAGGTAAAAAAGTTTGGGATTACTGTTGCTACCGGCCGGTTTCAGGCGCATATGCTGGTGAATATCGCCAATGACGGTCCGGTAACTTTACTGTTAGACAGCAAAAAGAATTTTTGAGAAGTGCCGGAACGATATTTTAAATGATGCACATAAAGTGTAAGATATGACGCTTTTTTCACAGTGATTTGGGAGGTAGCAATATGATTTTGGAAACATTAACGGTTGGACAATTGGAAGTAAACTGCTATTTAATCGGCTGCGCTGAGACCGGTGAAGGGGCGGTGGTTGATCCCGGCGGTGATGCGGAAGATATTTTACAGGCGATTAAAAAGCTCGGTATTAAACCAAAGTATATCATCTGTACTCATGGTCATGCCGATCATATCGCAGCGGTTGATGAAATAAAAAAAGCTACCGGAGCGAAAGTGCTTATTCACAGTGCGGATGCGGAAATGCTTACTGATCCGCAAAAAAATCTTTCTGTTTTCATGGGCGATAATATCATTCTGCAGCCGGCAGATAAACTGCTTGCCGAGGGAGATATTATTGAGTTGGGAACCGTTAAACTGGAGGTTTTACATGTACCGGGACATACTGCCGGCGGAATTTGCTTAAAAACTGACCAAGCAGTGTTCAGCGGTGATACATTGTTTGCCGGTTCGGTAGGGCGCTCTGATTTTCCCGGCGGAAACCACAGCCAATTAATTAAAGGTATTAAAGAAAAACTGCTGTCTCTGCCTGATGAAACGAGAGTCTATCCCGGCCATGGTCCGGATACTTTAATTGGCCAGGAAAAAAGACATAACCCATTTTTGGACTAAAAAGAAGCAGCCTTGATTTCGATCAAGGCTGCTTCTTTTTTTGAAGATATTCACCAAGGCTGTAGGATTCGGCAAGCACTTGGATTGGATGATAAACTGCGGCACCGGTGCCGTGTTTAATTTGCAGTTGGCACGTACCGCATTCACTTAATACCTCTTTAAAGTTATTTTTTTTCACGGCATCAAATACTTGTTGACCAATTTGCTGACTGATTGCATATTTTTCTTTTTTAAATCCATAGCTGCCTGATATTCCGCAGCAGCCGGCATTCAAATCGATAACTTTCAGACCGGGAATGAGATTATTCAAAATATCCAGAGAAGGGGTTCCGGTTCCGGCGGCCTTTAAATGGCACGGCTGATGATAACCCATTACTTTTTTTATTTGACGTAAATCGGTACGAAGTTTACCTTTTTCAGCCAGTATCTGCAGATATTCAAAAACATCCAAGATATCATTATTTAAATCACCGGTTTCTAACCCTAATACTTCATGGTATTCCTGCCTCAGTGTGAGGTTGCAGCTGGGGCAGGAAGTAATAATTTTATATCCCTTGTTGATATATTCTTTAATAATTGTTAAATTGTTGCGGGCATTTTTTTCTGCGGCGTCTAATAAACCGTTAGCCATCAGAGGCAATCCGCAGCACTTAAAGCTTTTATCCACAAGCACTTCTACGCCGTTGTGGGCCAGCACATTTACCAAAGCCATTCCTACTTCCGGGGTGTTGTAAGTTGTGTAGCATCCCGGATAATATATCACTTTTTCTTTACCTGCTGCCGGTATTTTCTTTTTATATAACTGATAAAATGTTTTAGATGCATAGCGGGGCAGAGTTATGTCAGCGCTGATGCCCATTACTTTTTCTGCAGCGGCACGAAGGGGCTTAATGCCGGCAAAAAAATTCACTGCACCGGGAGCCAAACCGGCGGCTTTTGCCATTAACGATACCCTGGAGAGCAGTTTATCCCGCAGCGGTGCCCCGTTTAACTTCACATATTCTCCTTTGGCTCTGGTGTTCATCGCAGAAACAGCTACCCCGGAAGGGCAGGCTATATCACAGTTCTTGCAGCCTAAACAGTATGATATTGACGGGTGAACGGCAGCGCTGTCCTCCAACCTAAAGCGCTCTAAGTCAGGTCCGTTCTGTTTGGGGCCGGCAAACTTTTCAGTAACTTTTGTTACCGGGCAGTTGGTTACACAAATGGAACACTTGATGCAGTTATCTAATTCAAACAGTGTCTGCTGCTTCATGCTTATACCTCCTAAGCCAATTTACCGGCCTTATAACCTGTGGTCAAAGCAATACCGCTGCCGCATTTTTCAATCGGGTAGTTGGCACCGGCAAGATTAGCGCCGGTAACCATTACGTTTTCTAACAATACGTCGCCTTTAGCATCAAGTGGCTGCAACCGGTCGTTTGCTTCGATGCCAAAGGTGTTAAATTCGTGCCCTTGAAGGGATAAAAATTCTTTTTGAGAAAAGTCTTTACCGGTCTTAACCGGCAGGTTAAAGATACTTTCACGTACCGCTGTCGGTTCTGCGTCCAGACCGCCGCCTAAAAATGATCCTGTGGCCAGTATAAAGGATTCTGCGGTAATGTGTATTTTTTTACCGGCAGCTTCTGCGCAGACATTTAAGCACTTTTTACCTTCAACTTTTGCATTTGTTACGGTACAGTTCATGATAACTTCCACACCTTTGGACTTCAGACAGTTTATTAATACCTTTTGCAAACGCTGACCAGGCAGTGCCGGAGGAATATTAGCTATTTCATAAACCGGACAATTTAAACTGTTTTTCAATTTACTGATAACCTTGGCGGTGTTTAATTCGCCTAATACAGGCGGGAAAAGCACCACTGTGTTGGGAATAATTTGCTGCTTGATTTGTTCGCTGATTTTAATAGCGATATCTTCTTTGTCCAACTTAAAAGCCAGGTTGTTGGGGGTTAATTCGCTGTCAATCAAAGTTACCGTGGCGGTATCCAGTATGCACCCGGGTTTTAAGTCGGCATTATTTTTGAGATTAGTTATTGTTACTTGGGGGTAAAAATCTTTTAACTCTTTAAATCCCACAACCAGCACTTTTTCATACTCATTCAGAGAGGTTACAGCCATACTGTCCGGTGCCAAGTAAGTAGGGCGTACTGTACCCAGCGCAGTGGGCAGAAGCCAATTTTTGCCATTGTTTGTTGAGTAAGGAAGCTCGTTTTGCCGACATAAATCAAGAAAATAGCTGATGCTTTCTTCTAAAACATCCTGTACTTTGTTGTAAGGGTGCTTTGGTTTAACGCTGACGAGCTTCTTTATTTCATTCAGCGGATTTAGGCAGTGAACATCGGGCTGATTTAATTTATAGCCCCAAAAGTCAATGCACCCGGATGACAGAGTGATTGCTCCCATACCCTTGGCTATAACAGTAACCTTTTTACCTTTTTCTGCAGCTTTGGCTGCAGCTGTTAAACCTGAGAGACCTGCTCCGATTACTAATACGTCAGTTTTTTTGTTCATCATTTCATTCTCTCCATCCCGAACAGTGATGAATATATTGCTGTTGACAGTTGGGCTTCGCGCAGCTGCTGTCCCCATAATATCGGTCGGATGCCGTTCCAGCGTTTCTGCAAAAAGTTGGTTAAGTAATCCCGGTGATTGCCGGCAAATTTCGGGTAGGCACTTAATGCTCCCAATGTACGGTAACTGCAGAATGTACCTTGACAGGTGCCCATACCCATTCTGGTTTTGCGGCGAATATCACCTAACGTGTGGCTGTCTTCTTGTTGAGCAACGTGATTTATTTCAGCCAGACTAACCAGTTCACATTCGCAGAATATCCTGCCAAGCTCAGGTTTTTCTTCAACTTCTTGAATAACTTTTTCAAAATTGTTCCCCAGCCGCTCGGCAGTTTTTTTAGCACCGGGGGTACCAAAAATTTTTCTGCCCCGTTCCATCAGTTTTTCGCTGATATGGCCGCTCAGCGGTTCTTCAGCAGTGCGGCAGCGAGCATCAACACCCAATTTGTCAGCAGCTAAATCAACCGTTTTTTCAGCCATTAGACGGAAAGTGGTAAATTTGCCGCCGACAATACTTATCAAACCGCTTAAGCCATCTGTTTGTTGGTGATCAATAAGGGCAAAGTTTCTGGTGACTGCCCTTCCGCTGGCGCCGGCACCGGGTTGATAAAGAGGACGCACGCCGGCAAATGCTCTGATAAGTCTGTAACTGTTTATTGCGGGAATCATCTCTTTACCTATCTTTAAAAGCTGCAGTACCTCATTGTACTCCGGCTTAGTGCAGTCAGCTTCTTCTACCGTGATTGATGTTGTTCCAAAAATGGTGATGCTGCCGTGAGGAACAAAGATATCTCCGTCGCCGGGTGGGCGCAGGCGATTTACAATACAGTTTGTCAATCTATGATTAAATGCAATTAATGTACCTTTATCTTTTATCACATTGATATCCAACCCGGCCATTGCTGCCACTTCTCCGGCCCAAGCGCCGGCGGCATTAATGACCAAATCACATTCGATGTGTGTCTTTTCTCCGTTAAGTTTATTGGTTACTTCTACTCCGGTTATATTTCCGCTGCTGCTGTGAAGGGATGTAACTTCAGAGTATGTCATTACTTTGGCACCATACTGACGGGCCGAGTTAACATTTCCCCAGAGCAGCCGGAATCCATCCACTGCAGCGTCAGGTACTTTAAAGGCGCGCACAATATCGGAGTGCAGCACCGGGTTAGATTTGATGAGTTCAGCTGCATCTGTTTCCTGCGTTTCGATACCTGCCTGCTTACAGGATTCAATCCATTTATCTGTGTAGTCAGAATCATCACCGCGCAGCTGTATAAACAATCCACCGATTGGTTCAATGCAGTTTGGGGCAATACGGCGCAAAATCATATTTTCTTCAATACATTCCCGTGCAGCATCCTGATCTTTGACGGCGTAACGTCCACCGCTGTGAAGTAATCCGTGAAAACGAGCACTGGTTCCATGTGCCAGATCTCCCTGTTCCACCAGCACTGCGGATATACCCCTAAGAGCCAGGTCACGGAGGATTCCTGTTCCGGTTGCTCCACCACCGATAACAACAACTTGTGCTTTTTCTGTAATCATAATATAACCTCCGCTGACTATAATTACATTTTCTTAAATAGGTAAAAGAAGCCAACAATACAGGAAGTGCTTCCCAGTACTGTTGGCTTCTCCTTATCTCATGCCGATATCAAATTATTATTCGTCAATTTCCCATTCCATAGAACGTTTTACTGCCCGCTGCCAGCCTTTGTAGAGCTTGTTTCTGCGATCTTCTTCCATTGCTGCTTCAAAACGGCGATCCAACTGCCAGCGTTCTGCTAATTCTTCTTTGCTGCTCCAAAAACCAACAGCTAAGCCGGCAAGGTAAGCAGCACCCAGTGCGGTTGTTTCAATTACTTTAGGTCTTTCTACAGGCACACCTAAAATGTCTGCTTGGAACTGCATTAACAGGTTGTTTGCGACAGCACCGCCGTCAACTTTAAGTGCTTTCAGCTGAATATTGGAATCAGCTTCCATTGCGCCCAACACGTCTTTGGTCTGATAAGCCAAAGAATCTAAAGTCGCTCTGATCAAGTGTTCTTTGGTGGTACCGCGGGTTAAGCCTACAATGGCACCTCTGGCCCGCATATCCCAATGCGGAGCACCCAATCCGGCAAATGCCGGAACCATGTAAACACCGTCGGTATCTTCAACTTTACCGGCAAAATACTCGGAGTCCGGTGCCTCTTCAATGATTTTCAGTCCGTCTCTCAGCCATTGTATGGCAGCACCGGCGATAAAGATACTGCCTTCCAAAGCATATTCAACTTTGCCGTCAATACCCCAAGCAATGGTGGTGAGCAGACCGTTTTTAGAATTGAATAATTGATCGCCGGTATTCATCAACATAAAACAGCCGGTGCCGTAAGTGTTTTTAGCCATACCGGGCTGGTAGCAGGCTTGGCCAAATAGTGCTGCCTGCTGATCACCGGCTATACCGGCAATAGGTATTGAGTGACCGAAGAATTTTTCTTCGTCAGTGTAACCATAAACCGCGCTGGAAGGTTTTACTTCAGGCAGCATAGAAGCAGGTACGTTCAGTATCTCCAGCAGTTCTTTGTCCCAACAAAGCTCGCGAATGTTATACATCAGCGTACGGGAGGCATTTGAATAATCTGTTACATGCACCTGTCCGTTTGTTAGCTTCCATACCAACCAAGTATCTATTGTACCAAAAAGGAGCTGGCCGTTTTCTGCTTTTTCCCGTGCACCCGGAACATTGTCTAATATCCACTTAACTTTGGTGCCGGAAAAATAAGCATCCACTACCAAACCGGTTTTATTTCTGAATGTTTCTGTGTAACCCTTTGCTTTCAGTTCATCACAGATTGAAGCTGTGCGCCGACACTGCCATACTATGGCGTTGTGTACCGGTTTGCCGGTTTCTTTATCCCATACCACAGTTGTTTCCCGCTGATTGGTAATACCAATTGCTGCTATTTCTTCTGTATTAATGCCTGTTTTAGCTAACAGCTCGGCAATTACACCGTACTGGGTGCTCCAAATTTCTTCGGCATTGTGCTCCACCCAGCCTGCCTTAGGATAGATTTGTGTAAACTCCTTTTGAGCAACCGCTACAATATTGCTGTTTTTATCAAAAAGAATGGCGCGGCAGCTGGTAGTACCTTGATCCAGTGCCATAACATATTTTTTATCCATGTTCCCACGCTCCTTATGGATATTTTATTAAGCTACCCTGCATTAGATATAGAAAACTAAATACCAAAAACTTTTGCGTAGAACAGTGCACCTAACACACCGCCGATAATTGGCCCTACAACGGGAATCCAGGCATAGCCCCAATCAGAACTGCCCTTTCCGGCAATGGGGAGTATGGCATGAGCAATACGCGGACCAAGATCGCGGGCCGGGTTAATGGCGTAACCTGTGGTGCCGCCTAATGAAACACCGATGGCTACAATCAACAGACCTACCAGCAGCGGATTTAAACCGTCAGCTAACTGATTGGCACCTATTGCTAAAATTCCTAAAACCAGGATAAATGTACCGATTATTTCACTCATTAAGTTGCCGAAGGTGTGGCGAATAGCGGGGCCGGTGGAAAACACAGCCAGCTTTGCCGCTTGATCATCAGTTGCTTCCCAGTGAGGAAGATAATGCAGCCATACCACGGCTGCACCGATAATAGCACCGATAAACTGAGCCACAATGTAACCGGGTACATCAGCCCAAGGGAACTGACCGATTGATGCCAAACCTATCGTTACCGCCGGATTTAGGTGAGCACCGCTGAAATTACCTGTGGCGTATACCGCCAGTGCAACCGCTAACCCCCAGCCGACAGTGATTACAATCCAACCGCTGTTTTCCGCTTTGGATTTTTTCAGTACTACACCGGCAACTACACCGCCGCCAAATATAATTAACAGCATTGTTCCAATGATTTCCGCTAAAAATGGTGTCATAGTTTAACCTCCTAATTAAAGTAATAATTAAAACAGAGATCAACAGCTTAATTCTAACAAGAATATTCAATTATTTCATTGAAAAAATTTACCTGTATTTTTAGTTAGTTAATCCCTCCTTTAATGATTTTAATAAGGCGCGCCAACAATCTAGCCAGTCTATATCCAATCGATATAAAGGGGTAATAGAAAAAAAAAGACGACTGATTCAGCACATTCTTAAAGGTTAAGAATGTACAAATCGGTCGCCTCCGTATCTCCATGCCAAAGGAGCAAATAAAAAACCCCGAAAAAACAGACAATAATTAAAAGTCTATTAGGGGTTAATCTCCGTTACTCCTGAACTGTTATCAAATTGTTAAGGGATTATGAATTATCTGTTAATATAGTACATTACAAATATTCTTGCTGTCAAGAATAATATTCACTTTTTTAAAAATTAACAATATTCCATAGATCTCTGCGGCTGGTTGATATTGCGTCCATTCCGTTTGCCAGAGCTCTTTTGGCATCTTCAACGCTTTTCAACAAGCCGCCTCCGAAGATAGGCAGATTTAGGTGCTGTTTCATTTCCATTACAATATCTCTGGGCACAATTGCCGGCAGAATTTCCACCGCAGTAGGTTTTACGTTGCTGGCTACCTTTATGGCAGTTTTTAATGATTCGGAATCCACTATAAAAAAGCGCTGTACAACCCACATATTTTCTTCATTGGCGCTTCTTACCAAATTGGCTTTTGTGGTAATGATTCCATGGACACCAATTCTTTTCAGCAGATGTATTCCCGATCTGTCTTTGCCGATACCGTCCATTAAATCAATGTGGACTAATAAAGCTTTATCAACTGCTCTGACTTTTTTTACTAACGAAGTCAGATAATTTATGTCTCCACCTAAAAGAAAAACCATTTTAATATTGGGATGACGAATAACTTCTTCAAAATCTTCTTTCCGGCGAACAGCTGCGCCTACTTTTCCCAGTTTTTCTGTAAAGCTCATTCTACCATCTCCATATTTTGGCTTTATCATGCAAAGACGCCTTTAAAATCATTTTGTGCAGCTTGGTATAAGTCTGTCATTGTACCGACGGCGCTCGGTTTAAAAGGTGAATTTCCGCGGTCAATTAAGCAGTCGGTAACCAGGTAAGTTTTAATTCCCAGTTTGTCGGCAGCTAAATCTTCCAACGTGTCATTGCCGACAACCAGTACTTCTTTCGGCATTAAGTTTAGCTGTCGGAGAATTTCTGCAAAATAAGCGGGATTAGGTTTGCAAAAATGACTGTTCTCATAGGTGGTAACTAATTCCCAAGGCAAATCGGCAATTTCCGCCCAGCGCATACGGGCATTGGTGGCGGCAAGAGGAAATATCGGATTAGTGGCCAGTACCAATCGATATCCTTTGGCAGCTAAAGTTTCCACAATTTTTCTCGCCAGCGGGCTGGGGGAGGTAAACTGCTTCAGTTCGTTAAACTTGGCAGCGTAAAAATTATCAAATATTGGTATCAGTTCTTCTTCGGTATGTTTAACCAGCGGAAAAAAAGTCTGCATAAATACTTCCTGATTGGTTTTATCCGGCTGATTATTTTTAACCATTGCTTTAGTTGCTTCCCAAATATAGCTCTCAAATTCTTCGGGTGGATAGTGCTCGATAAAATCAGCGGTGAGCTTTTTAAAATATTCCGCCATAAAAATATCCATATCCAGCGGCAGCAGTGTGCCATCTAAGTCAAACAAAACAGCTTTAAACATTAAACTGTACCTCTTTCGGTTAGTGATGGTGATGTTTGTGATCGCAGCCGCAGGAACAGCTGCCGTTTTGTGCCTTCTTTACCGCTTCCAATTGATCGATTACCTGCTTGCGAATCGCGGATAAGTATTGTTTCCGCAGCTGGTGCTGTTCTTTTTTTTCTTCCTCAGTTAAACCTGTGCTGCGCTGTTTGTGGGCTAAAATATTAATGCGGTCTATCATTTCCTTGGTTATCAAAAATATCACCTCAATACCCTATTATAACCAAAGATGTATCTTTTTTTAAGAGCGAGATGCTGATAAAAATTTTAGGAATGATTTTCAGAACTTTTTGTGCTGCTGATACGCCTAATTAAGTAAGGCAGAAAAAAGCAAGAAAACGGGTTAGGATGATTAGATGATTAACGAATTACTGGTTAAGAAGGCTGCCAAGGGAGATGCCGCAGCTTTTTTAAAATTAAGCAAACAATTTCATGATGGGATGTACCGCACTGCTTTCGGCATGCTCTCTAATGAACATGATGCCGCTGATGCCGTGCAGGAAACACTGCTGAAAGCATACCGCGATGTTGGCAAATTGCGTCAACCGCAGCAGTTCAAAAGCTGGTTGTACCGCATTTTAGTCAATCGTTGTGTGGATATCTTACGACAGCGGCAGCGCACCACACCGGTAGAGAATATTTGGCTGCCGGATATAGTGGAAAACAACAGCGATGCTAAACTTGATGTTTCCCGTGCGTTAGCTGAGTTGGATGAACAGCATCGGGCGGTGGTAGTTTTGCGTTTTTTTCAAGACATGACTTTAAATGACATTGCAACCACGCTGAATACACCGGTAGGGACAGTAAAATCCCGGCTGCATCGAGCATTAAACAAACTCAAAACGGCTATGGCGCCTGACAGTAAATTAGGGGGTGATTATATTGACCTGTGCTGAAGTTTCAAAATTGCTGACCGACTATTTGCTAAATGAACTGCCGGCTGAAGAAGCGGAAGCGGTCAATAGTCATCTGAAAAAATGCCGACAATGCCGGGAAAAATATATATTACTGCAGCAAGTAACCGACAATTTATATCAATTCAATAAAAGTATTGAACTTCCGCCGATGTTTGAAGAAAACCTGGAAAAGTCACTTTTAAGCATTAAACCTAAAAAAAATTACTTTTTACGGGCAGCATTGGTATTGGTGCCGGTATTGGCAGTGAGCATAGGAATATTTGGTGATTTCTTTAATAACGCTTCGGTGTCAGAAGAAGCATTACGGCAAAATAATCAAGCGCTGATTGCAGCTAATAAAAGTGATCAAACAGCTGAACAATCATATGAAGGAAGAGAAATGGAAACTAATAAAGCAGATAAGCCGGCTGCCCAGGAGAAAAATGCCCCACAGCCGACAGCAGAAGTGCCTTTATTGAAAGAATCCGCTCCAAATGTTCAGATGCAGGTCAAAAAAGCAGATGAAGGCATTCCCGCAGTTGAAGAAGCGCCGCCGCAGCAGGGGGGTAGCACCGACAGCAGAGCTGCGGATAAAGCGGCAGCTCTCATGGCGCCGGTTATGCCGGTTATTCCACCGGAACAAGTGGTTCAAAGTGAAATAATTGCTCAAAACGGTGAGCGTTATCTTATTGACAGCAGTGAACAAGAAACATTGACAAAGTTGGCTGCTGCCATCAATATGGCGGTAATTATCGGTGAAGATACCGGCAGTATGATAAGTGCTGATTATCAAATCAAGCTGAAGTTAAGTCAAGGCATTATATTTACGCTGCATTATAATTTAGAAGACAATGTGGCCTGCGGTGAGGAAGTTTTTGCCGGACAGCTAATCCAACCCGATGCATCATTTGCGGAAATGATTTCGCGAATTGTTGACAAATAACAATGGTTTTATTAAAATCTCTTTAGTATTAAATGTGTTTAAATCGATGATCGGGAAGGGTAGGCGTACAACCTTCTGTTCAGGGAGGATGGGTCATAGACTGCGAGCCCGTCTGCAGAAAATGCGTTGAAAAACACCCGGGAGTGGCTGCTGAACGATTAGCAAATCTATTAAGTATGCCCGGTAGGCACCGTTACGGCCTGTAAAAGTGGAACTTGTAGTTCAAGCAGGGTGGCACCACGGGAAAATCCCGTCCCTGGGTATGCTGATTGCATAGCTGGGGACGGTTTTTTATATTTCAGAAAGACAGGTGATTTATTCGTGCTTACAACCAGACCTCGGGGCACCAATGATATTGTCCCCGGAGATGTTGAAAAATGGCAGTACATAGAAAGAGTCATTAGGGATATCTGCCGCGTTTACGGTTACAGGGAAATCCGCATTCCAATTTTTGAACATACCGAACTATTTCAGCGCGGGGTAGGAGAAACAACCGATATTGTCGAGAAAGAGATGTACACTTTTAAAGATCGTGGAGACCGCAGTATTACGCTGCGTCCCGAAGGTACTGCTTCAGTGGTCAGGGCCTATCTTGAAAATAAACTTTACGCCGGACCGCAGCCGGTAAAACTTTACTATATTGGTCCAATGTTTCGTTATGATCGCCCTCAGGCCGGTCGTTATCGTCAGTTTCACCAATTTGGTGTAGAAGTGCTGGGAGCACACAACCCGGCATTGGATGCCGAAGTGATCGATATGGCGATGAAAGTGTACCAACGTTTGGGTCTTCAAGGTTTGGAACTGCATATCAACAGCCTGGGCTGTCCGGAATGCCGGGTAAAAATGAGAAAACGTTTGCAGGATTACTTCAGGCCGAACTTGGATCATTTTTGCAAAACTTGTCAGCAGCGCTTTGAGCGCAACCCGCTGCGCATTTTAGACTGCAAAAACGAAAAATGCGGGCAGCTGGCGGCCGGTGCTCCGACAATGCTGGATACCCTTTGCGAATCGTGTGCGGATTATTTTGCTGCGGTTAGAAAAAATCTGGAAATAATGGGTATTGATTATATCCTTGATCACAATTTGGTGCGGGGATTGGATTATTATACCCATACCGCTTTTGAAGTGATGGCGAAAGGAATCGGAGCCCAAAGCTCGGTGGGCGGCGGCGGCCGTTATAACGGGTTGGTGGAATCATGCGGCGGACCGGAAACCCCGGGAATTGGTTTTGCTTTGGGGCTGGAAAGAATTTTACTGGTGATGGAACAGCAGGGGGCGGATTTTCCGACCGGACAGCAGCCGGATGTGTTTATAGTAACGGCTGCACCGCAGGCAGAACAAGCGGCGGTAAAACTGCTTGCTGAACTGCGTGAGCTTGGCTATGCTGCCGATAAAGATTATCAGGGACGCAGCTTAAAGGCGCAGATGAAGTATGCCGGTAAACTTAATGCCCGTTATGCTGCCATTATTGGTGAAAATGAATTGGCGAATAATGCTGTGACGCTGAAAAACATGATTAACGGTGAACAGCAGGAGATACCAAGAGAAAAAATACCGACAATATTAGGGGGAAGATAAAGATGAGTTTAAAACGTACCCACTACTGTAATTTAACAAGCGAGAATATCGGTCAAACAGTAGTGTTGGCCGGTTGGGTACAGCGGCGGCGCGACCATGGAGGGCTTATTTTTGTGGATTTGCGTGACCGCTATGGCATTGTGCAGGTGGTTTTCAGTCCGGAGACAGATGAGGATTCATTTCATTTGGCGGAAGCAATTCGCAATGAATGGGTAATAGCGGTAAAGGGGAACGTTTCCCGCCGCCCGGAAGGCACTGTTAATACGAAAATGCCGACCGGTGAAGTGGAAGTTTATGCAGCATCGCTGGAAGTGCTGAATAAAGCAAAAAATCCGCCGTTTTATATTGAAGATGGTATCGACGTTGATGAAAATCTGCGTCTGAAATATCGCTATCTCGATCTGCGCCGGCCGGAAATGCAGCAGGCTTTGATTTTGCGGCACAAAGCAGCAAAGATAGTGCGTGATTTTCTTGATCTGCACGGGTT
Source organism: uncultured Peptococcaceae bacterium (assembly GCA_965546615.1). Taxonomy (GTDB): domain Bacteria; phylum Bacillota; class Desulfotomaculia; order Desulfotomaculales; family Desulfohalotomaculaceae; genus CBEUVQ01. The sequence goes on along the minus strand of CBEUVQ010000006.1, from coordinate 27,146 downwards.
TATTGAGGTTGAAACCCCAATGCTGACCAAAAGTACGCCGGAAGGTGCACGTGACTATTTGGTACCCAGTCGGGTGAACCCGGGAAAATTTTATGCCCTGCCTCAATCTCCGCAGATATTTAAACAACTGCTGATGTTAGCGGGGATGGATCGCTACTTTCAGATTGTGCGCTGCTTCCGTGATGAAGATTTGCGGGCTGACCGCCAGCCGGAATTCACCCAAATCGATTTGGAAATGTCTTTTGTTGATGTCGAAGATATCACTTCCTTGATGGAAGAAATGATAGCGCAATTGTATCAACAAGCCATTGGTGTTACTGTTTCCACACCGTTTCCTCGGATATCTTATCAAGAGGCCATCGACCGCTTCGGCACCGATAAGCCTGACACCCGCTTCGGCATGGAATTAAAAGATATTTCTCCGATAGCTAAACAGTGCGGTTTTAAAGTCTTTAATTCTATCGTTAACAACGGCGGTCAAGTACGGGGAATTAATGCGAACGGCTGTGGCAGTTTCAGCCGAAAAGAAATTGATGATTTAACCGCCTTTGTAGGGATTTACCGTGCCAAAGGGCTGGCTTACTTTATTGTCAATGAAGAAGGGGTTAAGTCGCCGATTGCTAAGTTCTTTACTCAGGAAGAAATTAATGCCATTTTAGATAAAATGGAAGCTAAGCCCGGCGATCTGCTGCTGTTTGTCGCCGATCAGCCGGATGTAGTGGCACAGGCTTTAGGTGCACTGAGGCTGCATTTGGCTCACCGTCAGAACCTGATTCCGGAAAACAGCTACAACTTTCTGTGGGTGGTAGATTTTCCGCTGTTAGAATATGATGTTGAAGAAAAGCGGTATACTGCCATGCACCATCCATTTACCGCCCCGTTGGATGAGGATGTTGAACTGCTGGAAGAACATCCGGAAAAGGTACGGGCAAAGGCTTATGATTTGGTGTTGAACGGCGTGGAAATCGGCGGCGGCAGCATTAGAATTCACCGCCGTGAAGTACAAGAAAAAATGTTTAAGGCTATTGGCTTAACAATGGAAGAAGCTGCCGAGAAATTTGGCTTTATGCTGGATGCTTTTGAATATGGTGCACCACCGCACGGAGGCATTGCCTTTGGTTTTGACCGTTTAATTATGCTGTTATCCGGAAAAAGCAGCATCAGAGATGTTATTGCCTTCCCGAAAACTGCCAGTGCTACTTGCTTGATGACTGCTGCACCCAGTGAAGTAGATGCAAAACAGCTGAGGGAACTGCATGTTAAGAGTACTGCTCTAAAAAAAGAAAATTAACAATAACGAACCGGAGTGTTACTTGCGAATAAGCGGAGACTGTGTTAACATAATAATCAAATAAATACTTGCTTGCATGAGTCTGCTGCCCTACTGTGACCGTTTCATCTCGAAGTTTTGAGCCAACAAATTAAGTTCGGGAGTCTGGGCTCCGGTTGTGGATTGTAAGCCTTGTACTTTAAGGATAAGGAAACAAGAAGCAGTCGGGAGGGCACCCACCTGTGTGAGAGCAGGTTCAAAAACTCTTGATGAAAACGGCATTTGTGGGGTTTGATTTTTAGGCTTGTATTATTAAAGAGCTTGCAGTAAAGTAATATACTGTAAGCTCTTTTTGCATATAAGAGAAGATATAACTCAGCACAGCGCTGCCGGCAGCAGCAATCTGCCGCTGCTTTATGCAGCTGCATGATGTTAAAATTTGCAGGACTTTTTGTGGGGTATTGTATGATGACAAAACATCGTTTTTCCCGAACCGAGCTGATTATCGGTGCGGAAGGATTAACGAAACTGAAAAACAGCAAAGTGGCAGTGTTTGGCGTCGGCGGTGTCGGTTCCTATACTGTAGAAGCACTGGCTCGGGCAGGGGTGGGTTCTTTGATGTTGGTTGACTTCGATAACGTTGATATAACCAATATCAACCGACAGCTGCATGCTTTAGATAATACTGTCGGCTTGGCGAAAGTTGACTTAATGGCGGAACGGGTTAAGTTAATTAATCCGGAAATAAAGGTGTATCCTATTAAAACCTATTATACAGCGGAAAACGGAGCGGAACTTTTGAGTGCAGATATAGATTATGCAGTTGATGCGATTGACAGTGTAGCCAGTAAGCTGGATCTAATCCAAAGGTGTATCAAAAATAACATTCCGGTGGTAGCCAGTATGGGGGCCGGCAACAAACTTGATCCGACTAAATTTCAAGTTGCCGATATCTCTCAAACTACAGTTTGCCCGCTGGCTAAAGTTGTGCGCCGAGAACTAAGAAAAGCAGGTATTACCTCCGGGGTGAAAGTTGTTTTTTCTACCGAACCGGCCATCAAACCGGCGTGCGATGCAGAAACCGGCGAACGACGTCCGCCGGGAAGCATTTCTTTTGTACCTGCAGCAGTCGGTTTGATTTTAGCCGGGGAGGTAGTGCGTGATTTGCTGCATAAATCCGAAAATTTAAAAAATTGACAAGGGCTTTTAGTAGGTATTATAATGTAAAAATGTAGGATGATCCTGATTTTTAGGAACTAACTTAGGTATCCAGAAAGGGGCGAGTAGTGTGGCAAGCAAAAACATTGTTAACCTTACTGACGATAATTTCAAAGAAACAATTAATAACAGCGAAGTACCGGTTTTCGTAGACTTATGGGCAGAATGGTGCGGCCCTTGTAAGATGATTGCTCCGGAGTTAGAGAAATTAGCAGACGAGCTAGTCGGAAAAATTAAAGTTGCCAAAATTAACGTGGATGAAAATCGAAACACCCCTAGCGAATATCAAGTTATGAGCATTCCCACGATGATTTTGTTTAAAGACGGTAAAGAAGTTGAGCGGGTAATCGGCTTCCGCAAAAAGGATGAGTTGAAGAAATTAGTTGAAAAGCACTTATAAGTTTTTATCTACATAATCAAATTTTCTAAAGAGCACGTACAGCACGTGCTCTTTAGTTCTATATTGGGAGGTAATCGGCGTTGCTTTTTTATCCTGAACATTTGCCGTTAGCTGCAAGGATGCGTCCGCGCAATTTAGATGAGTTTATCGGGCAAAAACACATTCTGGCAGAAGACAAATTGCTTTACCGGGCAATTAAAGCCGGTCGGCTGGGATCGGCAATTTTTTACGGTCCGCCGGGTACCGGCAAAACCGCATTAGGAGAAATTGTTGCTGTTACCGCACACCGCCCTTTTGAAAGATTAAATGCTGTCACCTGCGGTGTTAAAGATATTCGGAATATTGCCGAAAAGGCGCGGCGTGGAAGTCCGGTGATTTTATTCTTGGATGAAATTCATCACTTAAATCGCAGTCAACAGGATGCACTGCTTCCCTATGTTGAGCAGGGGCTAATTACATTGATTGGCTCCACTACCGAAAATCCCTACTTTGAAGTTAATAATGCGCTGCGTTCCCGGTCGACGATATTTCAATTTCAACCGTTAACCGAAGAGGATATAGAAAAAATACTGCTTAATGCTTTACAGGATAAAGAGCGGGGGTTGGGAAAATATTCCGTAAAGATGCATCCTGAGGCATTAAAACATTTAATTGCGGCCAGCGGCGGAGATGCACGGTCGGCTTTAAATGCATTAGAACTGGGAGTGCTGACAACAACAGCTAATAAACAGGGTACTGTTGAATTTACATTGGCTGTGGCAGAGGAGTGTCTGCAGCAGCGGCGGCTGAATTACGATAAATCGGGCGACAGCCATTATGATGTTGCTTCGGCGCTAATTAAATCTATTCGAGGCAGCGATCCTGATGCCGCGCTGCATTATTTGGCCCGGATGATTGTCAGCGGTGAGGATGTGAAGTTTATCGCCCGGCGGCTGGTAATCAGTGCTGCCGAGGATGTAGGCTTGGCTCAACCGCAGGCGCTGCAGGTAGCGGTGGCCGGAGCTCAAGCGGTGCAGTTTGTCGGGTTTCCGGAAGCGAGAATAATATTGGGAGAAGTGGCTGCTTATTTAGCAATGTGTCCGAAAAGTAATTCTGCGTATTTAGCTGTTGACAAAGCTATTGCTGATGTGCGGCAAAAGGATTGCGGTGCGGTGCCGCTGCATCTGCGCGATGCTCATTACAAAGGGGCTGAGCATCTGAATCATGGAATCGGTTATAAATATCCCCACGATTACCCCGGGGCTTGGGTTAATCAACAATATTTACCCGATAAACTGATTGATGTGCAGTATTATTTTCCCACCGAACACGGGGTGGAGTCCAAAATGAAGGAAAAGTACCATTTGCTGAAGCAGATGAAAAAAGGGAAAAAATGATACATGGAAATTATATTTGTATAAACATTCACGATCAATGTTTTGATAATTTAAATATATGGAAAAGGGTAAATATATATTGTGATTGTTTGCTTAGTTAAGTAAAAAAAACCAAGTGCTGAACTCGGGATTTTTATTGACAATATCCTAGCAGAGTGCTAAGATATGCTCAGAAATAAAACCTAGTTATTGGCTAGGAATTATATTGCCAGGAGGTGGTTGTTTGAAGCTGTCCACCAAAGGGCATTACGGCCTAAGGGCAATGTTTGAATTGGCATTGCATTATGGCGATGATCCGATACCGTTAAAAATGGTGGCTGAGCGTCAGCAGCTGTCGGAAAATTATTTGGAACAGCTGATTGCCGCACTGCGCAAAGCAGGGCTGGTAAAAAGTGTGCGCGGCGCTCAAGGTGGTTATATTTTGGCGCGAAAGCCCGATGAAATTACAGTAGGTGATGTGGTCAGAGTGCTGGAAGGGCCAATTGCTCCGCTGGAGTGTGTTAATGAGGAAGACCCGGGACACTGTGATCAATTTGGATGCTGTATTTCCAGAAACGTTTGGGCAAAGGTTCGGGACAGTATTGTAGAAGTGATGGATTCTATCAGCCTGGCTGATATGTGCCGTGAAGCTGAAGAAATAAAGCAGCAGCAGCGAGAGAATCAGTTGATGAGGAGGAACAAGGAAAATGCGTAAAGTGTATTTTGATCATTCAGCAACAACCCCTGTCGATCCGTCGGTAGCTGAACTAATGATGAAGTATATGACTGAAGACTACGGCAACCCGTCCAGTGTGCACGGCTTTGGACGAACAGTAAGAAAGGCTGTGGAAGAAGCCCGTGAGCAGGTAAGAAAAGCAATCGGTGCTGCTCATGTGGGCGAAATTGCTTTTACCAGCGGGGGAACGGAAGCGGATAACATGGCTTTGCGCGGGGCTGCCTATGCCAACAGGCAGAAAGGCAACCATATTATTACCACGGCGGTGGAACACCATGCAGTGCTGACAACCTGCGAACGGTTGGCAAAAGAAGGCTTTGAACTAACTGTTTTGCCGGTGGATAAATACGGTGCAGTAAGTGTTGAAGATGTTAAAAATGCTTTGACAGATAAAACTATTTTAGTTTCTATTATGCATGCAAATAATGAAGTAGGTACCATTATGCCGATTGCAGAAATTGGCAAAATGTTAAAAAGTCAAGAGCAAAAAATAATTTTTCATACCGATGCTGTCCAAAGTTTTGGTAAAATACCCGTCAACGTGGACGAGCTTAATGTAGATATGCTGACGTTGTCCGGCCATAAAATTTACGGTCCTAAAGGTGTTGGGGTAATGTATCTGCGCCGGGGAACTTGGTGGCAGCCCATTATGTACGGTGGCGGACAGGAACGGCGCCGCCGCCCGGGAACGGAAAATGCTCCCGCCATCATCGGTATGGGCAGAGCTGCCGAATTAGCAGTTGCTAACATGGAAGAGGAGGCAGCAAGACTGACTAAACTGCGCGACAAGTTAGTTGACCGGGTGCTGAGCGGTCTGCCTAATGTGCGCTTAAACGGTCACCCAACCAAGCGGCTGCCCGGTCATGCCAGTATATGCATTGAACATGTTGAAGGGGAATCGATGCTGCTTTCATTAGATATGAAAGGGATTGCCATTTCCAGCGGTTCAGCATGCACTTCAGGGTCATTGGAGCCGTCACACGTACTTTTAGCGATGGGTATTCCTCATGAAATTGCTCACGGCAGTTTGCGCATCACACTGGGCAGGCAAAACACCGAAGAAGATGTAGATTACTTTGTAGACAGTTTAATTCCCATTGTGGAGCGCTTGAGATCAATGTCGCCTTTAGCTGGCGGAACATGCACACCATGTGCTTGCGCTTCGTGCGATAATAACAATTAGAGAGTAAATAAACAAGGGGAGGAGAGGGCATATTATGTATACTGAAAAAGTAATGGATCACTTTTCTAACCCTCGCAACGTGGGTGAAATTAGCGATGCTGACGCTGTTGGTCAAGTAGGTAATCCTACCTGCGGCGATATTATGAAAATATATCTTAAGATAAAAGATAATGTAATAGAGGATATTAAGTTTCAGACATTTGGCTGTGGGGCGGCAATTGCTACCAGCAGCATGATCACCGAGATGGCTAAAGGTAAAACTTTAGAAGAAGCTTTAAAAATCACTAATAAGCAGGTAGCGGAAGAATTGGAAGGGTTGCCACCACAAAAGATGCACTGTTCTAACTTGGCAGCTGATGCGCTGCATGATGCTATAAAAAATTATCTTAATAAAAAGGGTGCGTAGGTGAAAAATTTTGTCAGATAACAAAAAAGTGTTAGTAGCCATGAGCGGCGGCGTAGACAGTTCTGTCACCGCCGCTCTTTTACAGCAGCAGGGATATGAGTGTATTGGCGTAACGATGCAGATTTGGGATCCGGATGTTGCCGTTGTAAACGATGATTATGTGGGCTGCTGCTCGTTGACGGCGGTAGATGATGCAAGAAGGGTAGCGGACAAGCTTGGTATTCCTTATTATGTCTTAAACTTTAGAGATATTTTTGAAAATAAGGTTATTGATTATTTTACAGATGAATATCTGAGAGGGCGTACACCAAACCCGTGTATTGCCTGCAACCGTTACATAAAATTTGAAGCATTGCTGAATAAAGCAATATCACTGGGCGCTGAATATATTGCCACCGGGCATTACGCCCGCCTGGGTTACAATGACCAATATCAGCGGTGGACTGTTCGAAAAGCTAAAGATGAACGCAAAGATCAAACTTATGTTTTGTTCAACATGACGCAGCATCAGATTGCTCACACGCTGATGCCGCTTGCTGATTTAACCAAAGACGAAGTGCGCGGGATAGCTGCCAAGCTGGGACTTTCCACTGCTGCTAAGCCGGAAAGCCAAGAAATTTGTTTTGTGCCGGATAACAACTACCGCGGTTTTTTGGAAGAACGTACCGGAAGAACTTTTGAAAAAGGACCTTTTTTAGATTTGCAGGGCAATGTGTTAGGAGAGCATCGCGGTATTGCTTATTACACTGTCGGCCAGCGTCGGGGCTTAGGTATCGCTACCGGTGAGAGAATTTATGTGGTTGATATTGACGCAGAGCGCAACGCAGTAATTTTAGGGCCGGAAGAGGCAGTCTATAAACATGATTTAATTGCTGATGATATTAATTTAATTTTAATTGAAGAATTGAAACAACCGTTAGAAGTAGAAGCGCAGGTGCGCTACAACGCTAAGCCAAGCCCGGCAGTAATCTGTCCGCTTCCGGACGGCAAAGTACATGTGCATTTTAAAAACCCGCAAAAAGCAATTACTCCCGGGCAAGCAGTTGTGTTCTACCAAGGTGATTACTTGGTCGGCGGCGGTACAATTGAAAAAGCTATTAATAAAAAGGTTTGACTTGATGTCAAACCTTTTTATTGATGATAACGCTAAGGGTGCTTTGAATTTTTTTAGCGCAAAACGGTAATAATACTGACAGTGCTTTTATAAGGAGGAACGTGCTTTGAATTGTCCTGTTTGTGGTGGTAAAGCAACCGGCAAAATTGGTGCTGAGCAGTATTATTGTTGGGATTGTTGTATAGAATATCACAAAACCAAAGAAGGTGTTCTGCTTTATGAGGTTGCCGATGACGGCAGCTTGGTAGCCTTTGATCCCGGTAACCAAACAATGTTGTTGTAAGGGGGTAATGGCGTTATGAGTGGATTTTGGCGTGGTCTAATGGCCGGAGGCATTATTGCCGCTGCAGTAAGCATGTACATCAACCCGCATGACAAACGCCGCAATATCTTGGAACCTAAAAGGCGGAAACGAACCGCCCGTATGTTCCAAGGGGCTTCCCGAACTGTTAAGGAACTGATGAAATGAGTATAATGCTGATTTTTGTAAAAGTGAGGTAAAAAAACTGCCTCACTTTTCTTTGTACAGCACTACAATTACAAGTGGGTAGAAAATATGAACCAACAACTAATGCGTAATATTTTTTATATTTTAATGCTTATTGCGGCAGCAGTTTTTGTTTATCTAATCAGAGGTTTGTTTGTAACCATCTTATTGGCTGTTGTGCTGGTTTATTTAATTCATCCGCTGGTTAAAGCAATGGAGGCCCGAGGTGCTTCGCGGGTGGCTGCTATTTTTATTGCTTACCTGGGTGTTTTAATTATTGCCGCTGCTTTTTTGATGTACGGTATTCCCCGCTTGGTAACGCAGCTGCATATGCTGGTTGAAATGCTTCCTTATTATACCGCTCAAGTTGAGGATGTTGTTCGCGATATCCAAACCACTTATTATAAGACAGAACTGCCTGAAGCGATGCGCCAAGCGATAGAGAGTCAGATTTACAGCTTTGAGGCAATGCTGCAAAACTGGTTAAGACAGGCTGTAGAAGTTTTACTCAGTTTGGTTGGCTGTACCTTTGACGTTATTCTCGCCCCGATATTATCCTTTTATATTTTAAAAGATTTGGAACGCATTAAAGCAAAAGCAGAAAAGTGGGCTCCTCGCCACTATTTTCCCGATTTATGGGCTTTGGCCGGCGAAATAAATAAACTGCTGAACGGTTTTATTCGCGGTCATCTATTATTAGTGCTGGTAGTTGGTCTAATGACAGGTACTGCGATGGCTTTACTGGGCGTTCAGTATGCCGCTATGTTGGGTATTGTTTCGGGAGCGGCAGAACTGATACCTTATTTTGGACCGTTAATCGGCAGTATTCCCGCGGTGGCCATTGCTTTGCTTCACTCTAAATGGATGGCGGTTAAAGTTATCTTGGCAATATTATTGATTCAACAATTGGAGGGTAATATCATTGCCCCTAAAATATTGGGAGAAAGTGTCGGGCTGCACCCACTGGCAATAATCTTGGTTTTGCTGGTGGGGGCAGAGTTATACGGTATTTTAGGTATGCTGTTTGCCGTACCGTTTGCGGCGATTGTCCGCATCTTGGTTGTTTTTATTTATGAGCGGTTGACGCTGGGGCATAACAATTCTTGACATAGGCATCGAATTTTCTGTATAATTATCGCGATAGAAACTTGGCATAAACCTTTCCGCCCACAACGGACATTGGGAGGGAAGGTTTTTTGGGTTATAGGGATTAAATGCTGTTTAGTAGGAGGTAATACCGTTGACCGGTGACCAAATTAGAGAGAGTTTTTTAAAATTTTTTGAAGAACGCGGACATAAAAGACTACCCAGTGCTTCGCTGATTCCTCATAACGACCCCAGCATCCTTTGGACTGCTGCAGGAATGGTTCCCTTTAAACCGTATTTTACCGGACAGGCTGTTCCGGAAGTCACGCGCGTTACCACTTGTCAAAAATGTTTGCGCACTCCGGATATTGAAGAGGTAGGTAAAACTGCCCGCCATCACACCTTTTTTGAAATGCTCGGTAATTTTTCTTTTGGTGATTATTTTAAAGAAAGTGCCATCCCTTGGGCGTGGGAATTTGTAACCGAAGTGCTGAAATTGCCGGCAGACAAGCTGTGGATTACTGTTTATCTCGATGATGATGAAGCTTTTGACATCTGGCACCGCCAAGTCGGAGTGCCGAAAGAAAGAATTGTCCGCATGGGAAAAGACACAAATTTTTGGGAAATCGGTGTCGGACCTTGCGGCCCGTGCTCTGAAATATATATTGATTTGGGAGAAGAACGGGGCTGCGGCAGTGCAGACTGTGCCGTGGGCTGTGACTGTGACCGCTTTTTAGAGATTTGGAACTTGGTATTTATTCAATTTTTCCGTGACGAAGACGGTACATATTCTCCGTTAAAGAATAAAGGCATTGATACCGGCATGGGGCTGGAGCGGGTAGCCAGTGTACTGCAAAAAGCAGCGACCAACTTTGATACCGATTTGCTGCGGGACATTATGGACTTTACCGCTGCTTTAAGCAAAGTTCAATATGGTGTCGATAAAAAGGTGGATTTGGCTTTAAAAGTCATTGCAGATCATACACGCGCTGTAACTTTTGCCGTTGCTGACGGTGCGCTGCCGGCCAATGAAGGTCGCGGATATGTTATCCGTCGGCTGATCCGCCGGGCGGTACGCTTTGGGCGGCTGCTTGGCATGGAAGGCACTTTTCTTTATCAGGTATCAGAGGCGGTAATTAAAAAAATGTCTGCCGCTTACCCGGAATTAAAGCAAAAAGAAGAACACATTGTGCGGGTAATTCATGTTGAAGAAGAACGTTTCTTAGAAACATTGTCTCAAGGCACTGAAATATTAAATCAACTGATGGCTGACGCCAAGGCAGCCGGTAAAACAGTAATTACCGGTGACGATGCCTTCAAGTTGTATGATACTTATGGCTTCCCACCGGAATTAACTAAAGAAATTGCTGAAGAACAAGGTTTAACTGTAGATGAAGAGGGTTTTGCCAAGGCTTTGGAAAAACAGCGCCAGCGGGCCCGCAGTGCGCGTTCTCAAACCGATTATCTTTCGGAACAGGGAGTAATGTATAAAGCACTGCATGAAGAGCTTGGCGATACTCATTTTGTGGGTTATGGCCAAATGCAGGCGGAAGCCAACGTGCTGGCACTATTAAAGGACGGGCTGCAGGAACTTACCGCAGAGACCGGCGAAGATGTGGAAATAGTTTTAGATGTTACCCCTTGCTACGCTGAAAGTGGCGGTCAGGTAGCAGACTATGGACGAATCACCGGAAAGGACTTTGTAGCAGAGGTTTATTCCGTGCATAAACCGGTTGAAAACTTTTTTGTTCATCGGTGTAAAGTAGTATCCGGTAAAATTCGCCGGCATGATCAAGTAGTGGTGCAAGTCGACCGGCAGCGTCGTATCAGTACTGCGCGCAATCACTCGGCAACACACCTGCTGCATAAAGCATTAAAAGAAGTGCTGGGTGATCATGTTAACCAGGCCGGATCACTGGTTGAACCGGATCGACTGCGTTTTGATTTTACACATTATGCCGCTGTAACCCCGGAAGAATTAAGGCAGATTGAGCAGTTGGTAAATACCGCAATACTGAATAACCTGCCGGTGGAAGTTTTTGAGACTTCTCTGTCAAAGGCTAAGTCAATGGGTGCGGCTGCGCTGTTTGGAGAAAAATATGGCCAAAAAGTGCGGGTAGTAAAAATGGGGGATTTCAGCATGGAATTATGCGGCGGCACTCATGTTGCTGCAACAGCGGAAATCGGCTTATTTAAAATGCTGTCCGAAAACAGTGTTGGCTCGGGTGTGCGCCGTATTGAAGCGGTAACCGGCGAAGGTGTGCTTAAATATCTGGAAGAAAAAGAAGAGCAAATTAACCGGATAGCGGAACTGATTAAATCTTCACCGGCAGATATTGTTAAACGTGTACAAGCTATGCAGTCAGGAATTAAAGATTTGGAACATGAATTAGAGGTATTGACCAATAAGCTTTCTAAACAAGAAGCTGCAAATATTATTGAACAAACCCGTGATATCAATGGAGTTAAAGTTTTAGCAGCGGTAGTGGCTGCAAAGGATATGGACAGCTTAAGAACAATGACCGATATGCTGCGCGATAAGTTGGGTTCCGGTGTGGTTGTATTAGGTGCGGATACCGGCGGTAAAGTGAGTTTGGTAGCTGCTGCCACTAAGGATTTGACCGGCCGTGGTGTGCACGCCGGCAAAATAATCAAAGAGGTTGCTCAAGTTGTAGGCGGTGGCGGTGGCGGCAGGCCGGATATGGCTCAAGCCGGCGGTAAAAACCCTGCCAAGCTGCAGGAAGCAGTGGAGAAAGCTTATAGCGCAGTAGAAGCGCAAATTAAATAATCATATAAAAATGAACCGACCCCATTTATTGTGGTGTCGGTTCTTGCCGATTTATTTGTTTTCACCATAGGGAACAACCGGGCCAAATCCACCGAACAATAACAAGATTAAGATTAGGTAGATGATAAATGTGTTGCAGCCGTAACCACCATAGTAACCCATGCTTCTACCCCCCTTTATATGAATTATTTCTTCAACATATTATGAAAAACCAGGTAAAATTGTTACATACACAACGCCTGACAAAATATACTTTTAAACAGGATTAATGCGTCCTTGTATAAAAAGGGAAAAAGTACTATACTAGCGAATATAAAAATAACAACGGGCAATATTATATGCAGGAGGGGTTTGCCATGGCAAGTGATTTTTCCCAAGACACCGTGATGTTTAAAGTTCAAGCTGAAGAAGTAAATCAGGCTCGGGACATATTGATGGCAGTTTATCAAGCGTTAAAAGAGAAAGGCTATAATCCGATCAATCAGCTTGTGGGGTATTTGTTATCCGGTGATCCGGCATATATCACCAGCCACGGCAATGCTCGCAGCCTAATTCGGCGTTTGGAAAGAGATGAATTATTGGAAGAACTCGTTAAGTTTTATATAAATAAAAACAGTTAAGGTATTAATACTTCCCCTAAAGGGGGGATTTTTTATGCAGTATCGTACACTGGGGCGAACGGGTTTAAACGTATCCCGTTTGTGTTTTGGGGCATTAACCATTGGGCCGCTGCAGGCTAACTTACCGGTTGCCAAAGGAGCTGCCGTGCTGCGTAGGGCTCTGGAACAGGGAGTTAATTTTATTGATACTGCGGAATATTACCGGACTTATCCGTATATTAAAGAAGCTTTGCGAGGTTGGTCTGAAGAAGTTTACATAACAACAAAAAGCTATGCTTACACTCGGGAAGGCATGAAAACCAGCTTGGAAAATGCCAAAAAACAGTTAGATCGAGACTGGATAGATATTTTTTTGCTTCATGAACAAGAGTCTGCATTAACAATTAAAGGCCATTGGGAGGCTGTGGAATATCTTTTGGAGGCAAAGGCTGCCGGTGTGGTTAAAGCGGTAGGCATTTCAACGCATTGTGTTGCTGCAGTGCGGGCAGCTGCAGACATTCCCGAAATAGATGTTATTCACCCATTAATTAATATTGATGGTGTGGGTATTCAAGACGGTACTGCTGATGATATGCTGCAGGCTGTTAAATATGCGTACCAACAAGGTAAAGGATTATACGGCATGAAAGCATTGGGCGGTGGCAATCTGCTGGCGCGTTATAATCAAGCAATGGACTTTATCATGGCTGTAGATGAACTTTCCGCAGTAGCTGTTGGTATGCAGAGCATAGATGAGGTAGACTATAATATTAAAGTATTTAATGGGGAAGTAATACCTGAGGAATTAAATTCGCGCGTCAGGCGTATGCCAAGAAAACTGCACATTGAAGAATATTGTCAGGGATGCGGCGCCTGTGTGGAGCGCTGTATGGCCGGGGCACTGAAGCTGGAAAACGGTAAAGCTGTCGTGGATAAAGAAAAATGCCGATTATGCGGCTATTGTGGTGCGGTATGCCCGGAGTTTTGCATAAAAATTATTTAGGGTGATCAATTTGCGCATTATGGGGTTAGATGTCGGAGATAAAACAATCGGTGTGGCTGTTAGTGATATGCTAGGTTGGACGGCACAAGGATTGGAAGTTATTCGCCGCACATCAATTAATCAGGATTTAGCCCGTCTGAAAGAGATTATTGATAAACAACAGGTGGAAAAAATAGTTTTAGGATTACCGAAAAATATGAACGGAACCATTGGCCCTCAAGGAGAAAAGGTGCAGGAGTTTGCCAAAGAGGTGGAGAACGCTTTTAAACTGCCGGTTGATTTTTGGGATGAGCGCCTAACTACCATGGCTGCTGAAAAGATGCTGATCGGAGCGGATGTCAGCCGCGGCAAACGCAAAAAAGTAATAGATAAAATGGCCGCTGTGCTAATTCTTCAGGGATATTTAGACAGACAGCAGTTTAAGACAAGAAATTAAGCAGTTTGGCTGCTGCAAACGATATAAGGCTGAAATTCATCATTATTGAAAAAGAGGCCGGGACGCCTCTTTTGGCTAACCGGAATGGCAGCGGAAAGTTTTTTGCAGCATGTGTTTAAAAAACTTGACTTATGGTTATATTTGCTATAAGATTAATTTACTTTGGATAAATGAGGTGATTATATGCCGGAACATGATGAAGTAATTACTTTGCTGGATGAAGATAACAACGAACACGATTTCAATGTTGTAGATATCATTGAAGTTGACGGCTCGGAATATGCCATCTTACTGCCTGTTGACGAAGACACTGACGAGGCAGTGATCTTGAAATTCGATAAAGATGAAGACGGAGAGGAATTTCTGGTAGAAATTGACTCAGATGAAGAGTGGGAAAAAGTTGCTGACGCTTGGGAAGAACTGGTTGTAAAAGAAGAAGAAAACGAACAGTAAAAGGGTGCGATAATTCGCGCCCTTTCTTTTGTTTTTAAGGCAGCGTTTTTGCTGGTTGTCTTAGCAGTCATATTTTTTATAAGTACTAATTATAATATATAACACACTTGCTTAATACCCGGAAGCGGGGGATTGCAGTGCTCAATAAGATTTTCAAGATTTTAACGCAGTTAATTCTTATTTTAATGATAATTTCTGCTGCTGCTTATGCCGGCGGCAAGCATATTGATGCTGCTGAGAAAATATTAAAAGGTGTCAAAGTAAGAGGTACAGATATTGGTGGTTTGACTGCTGATGAAGCGGTAAACAAATTAGCTGTGCTGGAAAAACAAATGCTGTCGATACCGGTAGCGATAAATTATCAAGGACAAAACCATGCCCTTTCATTAGAAGATGTGGGTTTTGCTATTGATAAACAGCAAACAGTCAGTCGAGCCCTGCAGATTAACAAAACAGGATCGTTTATTGAAAGGTGGCGCAAGCGGCGAATTATTGCGGAAAGCGGTCTGCAGCTGCCGCCGGTATTGACTATAAATGAAGAGAAATTGGCTGAAGAAGTAAATTTATTTGCTGAAGATGTCAATAATCCTCCGCAGGATGCGACAATCTCTGTTGATGAGCACGACCAAGTGGTGATTACGCCTTCAAAGAATGGTCGCAAACCGGACATTGAACGCTTGGCACAGGGTTTGCTTCAAGAACTGTTGGTTAGTGATCAGGTGATACTGACTTTGCCGGTTGTTGATGTGAAGCCCAATTATACCACGGAAGAAATACAAGGAATGGGTATCAACGGCCTTTTATCCAGTTACAGCACGCGGTTTGACCCCCAAATGACCAACCGTTCTTATAATATCAGAGTGGCAGCCAACGCTTTGGATGGGTTATTGGTTACCCCCGGTGAAGAAGTATCTTTTAATGAAGTAGTTGGCCCGAGAAGTTCTGAAGCAGGCTATAAAACTGCAGGAGTTATTATTGATAATGAACTGGTAGAAGGATTGGGAGGCGGTGTTTGTCAAGTATCATCTACATTATACAACGCTGTTTTACTGGCAGGAATCGAGATAGTAGAACGCAGCAATCATTCGCTTCCGGTTTCTTATGTGCCGATAGGCCGCGATGCTACCGTTGTTTACGGTGTGGTTGACTTTAAATTTCAAAATAATACCGGCCGCTGCCTTTATTTAAAAACTATGGTTAATAACGGTGAATTAACTATAAAAATATTTGGTGATACTTCCCGCAAATATAAAGTGGTTATCGAGAGCAGTGTTGATCAAGTTATAGAACCAAAAGTGATTTACCAGCAGGATGAAAATCTAAAAGTTGGCCAACAGGTGGTTAAGCAGGAAGGAAGTAAAGGTTATGTTGCCAGTCTAAAAAGATTGATAATTAAAGACGGTGTGATAATCCGTGAAGATAAACTGCCTCAAAGCCGATATAATGCTGTAAACAAAATTATTGCAGTGGGCACCGCTCAATCAAAACCGGTGATTATGCCGCCGAAAGCAGACGTTTTAGATAACTTGCCCTCTGCAGAAAAACCGGCTTTAAATAAGCAGGACAATGAAGGGGTGCAGGAAAATGCTTCCGTCGATGGACCGACGGAACAAAAACAGCACGGTCAATTAGAACAAACTGATACTGGTACGCCAGAAGAACGGAACAAAGAACAAATTGGGCAAAAAGAAGAACCGGTTGTTAATTAACCGGTTCTTCTAATTTAAACGCTTCTTTCTCAACACCGCGCAAATGGTGCAGCATTAGGCTGCGGGCCTGTTCGGGCTGTGACGCTTTAATTGCTTCAAAAACCGACCAATGCTCACTCAGCAGCTGCTTTGGTTTAGAAGGGTTACGATAAAGTTCTGCCCTGGCAGTACGCATGACATGCTTAATGGCATGGGAAATAGTAGCCATTAATTTGTAAAGCATAGTATTACCTGCAGCACGGGCAATGGCATAGTGAAAAGCAAAGTCAGATTTTTCACCCAACAACCCCTTGGAGATATCGATTTCCATTTGCTTTAAGGTGCGCTCCATTTCTTTTATGTGTTGATCGGTGCGGCGTTTGGCAGCCAGTGCTGCGCATTCAACCTCTAAAATTTTGCGCAGCTCCATCAGTTCACGTGCTGTTTCATTTTCGGCATTGAGCACCAGCGATAAGGCATCGATAATAGATTCCGGGCTGGCCTCGCGGATAAAAGTACCCTCGCCCGGCTTGATTTCGATGATTTTCATTGCCTCTAAAGCCCGAAATGCTTCCCGTACGGCAGAGCGCCCTACCTGCATTTTTTCTGCCAATTCACGTTCTGAAATTAACTTGTCTCCGGGGCGTAATTTTCTTTCTGCAATTAAGGATTTAATTTGTTCAATAATTTCTTCATATACTTTTTTTGTTTGAATTGGTTTAAATTCCATTTAAGTTCCCACTTTCCGCGGCATTTCTCACAAAGTACAATAAATTGATGATATTATTTTATATTAACTAATGAGCAATAGCAACGAAAATCCAAAGACGTTTTTTAGTCCGGTAAACGTTCAGCAAGCAGTTCTACAGTATGTTTAGCGCCGGTTTTAGAGTCTGTTTTATCTAAGCCGCCGGAAATTTGCATTAAGCAGCCGGGACAATCCATTGCGACAATGCCTGCACCGGAATTTACGATGTTGGTTAATTTGGCATTGAGGATCGGTTTAGAAAGTTCCGGGTAGCGTATTGAGTATGAGCCGCCGAAACCGCAGCAGCGATCCGACCACTGCATTTCTTTCAGTTCCAGTCCTGCCGCTGAAAGCAATTCGCGCGGTTCTTTAAATACACCTAAGTGCCGTTTTAGGTGACAGGAATCATGATAAGTGACGGTGTCTTTACCTAGTTTTTTAAAACCAAGGGTTTTGCCGTTGTTGGTATGGACGGCAACAAACTGTGAAAAGTCATGAACTTTGTCGGCAAACTTTTTGGCGCGCTCTGCCCATGCCGGGTCGTTTTCCAGCAGATGAACAAATTCTTGTTTCAACTGTTTGGTGCATGTTGGGCAGACAGTAACAATATAGTCAACATCGGCCTTTTCAAAAGCAGCAATATTTTGTTTAGCCATTTTGGCAGCAGCGTCCAATGCCCCCAGGTGGCCGGCCGGCACACCGCAGCACGCTTGTTCTAACGGATAGATAAGTTCCATATTCATATTTTTTAAGATCTTATTCACTGCTTTACCTAAATTTGGATAGACAAAGTCCACCAGGCAGCCGCCAAAAAATCCCACTTTAGCTTTAACTTTTTTCGGTTTAGGCAGTTCATTTAATTGGTTGCGGAACGGCTTGGCGGCGAGAGCCGGCAGGCTTCTGCCTTCGGTTAATCCTGCTAAAAACAGCGGCAGGTGCCGGATTTTATTATCAGAGACAAATGGTTTTTGCGTTTTGCTGCCTATTTTTAATAAACTGTGAAACAGTTTGCGGTTGGGCAGCACAGTATCCAAAAGAAACTTTTGGGCTGCAGGCATACCTTTTCTTGCTGCGTACCGATTGCGCAGTTCTAAGATCAATTTGGGAATATCAATTTTTCCGGGGCACACTTCTTTACAGCGCTCACAGCTAATACACAAGTTCTGCAGTTCACCGGCGGTGTCAAATTCGTTGAAAAATGCAGTTAAAATGGTACCAATGCCGCCGGTATAAACATCACCGTAAACGTGCCCTCCGACCAGTTGGAAGATCGGGCATACATTCAAGCAGGAAGCACAGCGAATACACTGCAAAGCTTGGCTAAAAACCGGATCATCTTTCATTTTGGTACGACCGTTATCCATCAACACAATATGCATTTCTTTCATGCTTTCAGTGCCGTCCGGCAGAATGGTTGGTGTCGGCCCGGTAATCATTGTTACGTAACTGGTTAGCTGCTGGTTAGTAGCACTGCGCGGCAGGCATTCCAGTACTGTTTGTACATCGGACAGCTTTTCCACCAACTTTTCCATGCCCACCAAAGCGACGTGAACAGGAGGAAGTGTAGTTGTTAAACGGGCGTTGCCTTCATTGGTGACAATGGCAATGGTACCGGTTTCTGCTACCGCTGCGTTTGCTCCCGAAATACCCATGCCGGCTTTTAAAAACTTTTCACGCAGTTCGTGGCGGGCGATTTTAACCAACCGGGGAATATCGCTTGTCAAACGTTCGTTGACTTCTTTGGAAAAAATATCAGCTACCTGATCACGGGTTAAGTGGATTGCCGGCATTACCATGTGTGAAGGACGTTCCCCCGCTAATTGAATAATCCATTCACCTAAGTCGGTTTCCGCTGCCGTAATTCCGTTTTGTTCCAGATATTGATTGAGGTGAATTTCTTCTGAAGCCATTGATTTTGATTTTACTACTAATTCAACGTTATTTTTTTTGGCGACGTCTAAAATATATTTTTTTGCTTCTTCAGCGGTTTTAGCGATAAATACCTTGGCACCACGAGCTTCTGCATTTTTTTTGAATTCTTCAGCGAGCTCAAGCATACGCACTGCCGATGCCCTTTTGCGTTCAGCAATTTTGGAGCGCAGCTCTTCAAAATCACGCCCCTCATAAGCTTTTGCCCTGGCAGGAACATAAGCATCAGCAAAACGACTGAGTGCACCCTGCAAATTTTGGTTTGCTAATGCTTTTTGAATATCTGTCTTTAAATTCTTGCCGCTACTCATTGTCAGCACCTCCGGGATTGTCGACAAAGACTATTTTTAATTTAGCAGGTCCGTGCACGCCAATAGTCAGTACCCGTTCAATGTCAGCGGTGCGGCTGGGGCCGGTGATAAAAGCCATATAACCGGGGATATTGGTTTTATCAGCTTCTAATTTGCTAAATGCTTCTTTCAAATCAGCAACCAGGGTATTGGTTTTAACCAAAGCGATATGAGTGGGAGGCAGCATCGAAACCAGTCTTTTATTTATGTCAGTACAATCCTGCTGCAAAGAGCCAATGTCTGCGACAGCCATATCCAACTCCGAAATACCTAAGTCTGCATCTTCGGCATGTTTTCTTAAATTGCTGTTGTGCAGTGCTGCATTTAAGTTGGTATTTGCTAAACACCGATCAACCATTGGGGAAGAGGCGTATGCTATTTTATTAACATTTTCATCTTTTACAAAAGTGTTAATCAGTGCTGCTGCTTCTTTTAAGTCCTTAACCCGATGCACTTCAGCAGCTGCCGCTTCAGCTTTTTCTTTAAACAAATTGTATAACTTTTCCAGTTCCTTGCTTCCAGCCAATAGTATCCCTTCTTTCTATCTCGAGTTTTGATATGACTTGGCTAAAAGTTCCACAGTGTGCATCACAGATTGCGGCATTTTCTCTTGGGCAATGCCGTCGCTTAACTGCATACGGCAGGAACCACAACCGGTTACCAAAATATCAGCATTAGTAGATTGGACATCTGCCAACTTGCGTTTTAAAACGTTATAGGATAAGTCGTAATGCGTTAAGCTGAAAGAACCGGCGCCACCGCAGCAGCGGTTGGGTTGTTTCAGCGGGTTGTATTTAACTCCGGGGATGCTGTTGATAATTTCTACCTGCTGTTTGCCGGCGTTCATACCGCGACCAATATGGCAGGGTTCATGGTAAGTTACAGTGGCGTTAACCGAGCCAAGTTTAGTTTTATCTAAGCCAACAACATCTACCAAGAATTGGGCAAAGTCATATGTTTTTTCCGCAAGCATTTTAGCCCGCTTGTAATATGCCGGTTCATCCTTTAATAATTCCGGATAATGCTTGGCAAAAGATTCACCACAGGTACCGCATACAGTAATAATGGCGTCAACGTCGTATTTGCTGAAAATATCTACGTGTGACTTCGCCATTTCTGTTGCGGTATTAACGTCACCATGCATTAAAACCGGTACACCGCAGCAGTGTTGGGCTTTAGGAACAAGCACCTCAATGTTGTTTTTCTTCATTACCTCTACCAGGGCATAACCCACGTTAGGATAAATAAAATTAGTGGTACAGCCGGCAAAAAAAGCTATTTTTCTCTTTGGTTTGGCAGTCTGGTTTTTTTCCGGAATACCGGCCAAAAATGACTTGTCTGCCAGCGGCGGGATTACCCGGCGCAGTGCCAAACCGCTCACTGCAGTTCTTGGACTCATACCGTTCTCAGAGCGCTTAAAAAATAAACCTTGCGTTTTAGAACCTATTGCCATACCGGTTTTAAACAGGCCGGGGTTGGAAAGTCCTTTGAAAATAAGTTTCTTTATTGTTGGCAGTCCGCGTTCTTTAACTAATTTAGCCCGTGCTGCCAGCACAATTTTATCGGCCTGCACACCACAAGGGCAGTTGGCAGTACAAGCTTTGCATTGTAAACAGGTTTCAAATATTTTAGCTAATTTATCGGTATAGGATAATTCACCCTTTAAAACGGCCTCGGCCAGTTTAACTTTGCCTCGGGCAACCATTCCTTCTGAGCGTGTTTCTTTATAAAGAGGGCAGACAGCTTGACAGTTACCGCATTTCATACATTTAATAGTTTCTTTTTCTATTTCCGGGTATTGTTTTAAATAACTCATTTTTGTTTACACCCCCTTTATCAGCAGCCCATTTTGCCGGGATTTAAGATTCCTTCAGGGTCTAAGGCATTTTTTATCTTGCGCAGCACTTCCATTCCTCCGGAGCCGAGCTCCCATTCCAAAAATTTTGCTTTTGCCATACCGATACCATGTTCACCGGACAGCGTGCCGCCGAATTCCAATGCTTTTTTAAAGATTTCGTCAACCGCTTGATGCACACGTTCCATTTCTTCTTTATTTCGGGCATCAGTTAAAATTGTGGGATGCAGGTTGCCGTCGCCGGCATGGCCAAATGTGCCAATTTGCAGGCTGTATTTTTGGGCAATTTCTTCAATTGCAATAAGCATTTCAGTAATTTTACTTCTGGGAACAGTGGCATCTTCCAGCACGGTGGTTGGTTTAACTTGGGCTAATGCAGGCAGTGCCGCCCGGCGTGCAGCCCAAAGATTGTCGCGCTCTTGATCGTTTTTGGCTTTTTGGATTTTGCCGTTATTTTGACGCACAACTTTTTCTACGATTTCTGCTTCTCTTTTCACTACTTCCGGTATGCCGTCCACTTCAATCAACAGTATGGCACGCGCTTCCGTCGGCAAACCGATTTTAGCAAAGTTTTCTACTACGCGAATTGTCGCTTGGTCCATAATCTCTAAAGTTGCAGGTATAACCTTGTTGCTGATGATACCTTTAATGGCATTGCCGGCATCTTCTAATTTATCAAAAACTGCCAGCATCGATTCTTTAGCTTCAGGGGCAGGGATTAACTTTACCGTTATTTCAGTAATAATGCCTAATGTACCCTCAGCACCGGTAAAAAGCTTCACCAAATCATAAGCAGTTACATTTTTAACGGTTTTACCACCGAAGCGGGCAATTTGACCGTCTGCCAGTACTACTTCCAAGCCCATTACATAGTGCTTGGTGACACCGTATTTTAAACCGCGCAAACCGCCGGAACATTCCGAAACACTGCCGCCCATGGTAGCGGTAGATACTGTTCCCGGATCGGGTGGATAAATCAAACCGTACTGCGCTACTGCATCATTCAGCTCTTGAATGATGACACCTGGCTGTACAACTGCTACCAAGTTATCAGCATCGATTTCCAAAATGTTATTCATCTTAAGCAGTGAGAGAACAATTCCACCTTTTAGAGGAACCGTTCCACCGCTTAAATTAGTCCCTGATCCTCTGGGATAGAGCGGGGTTTTGTTTTTTCTTGCAATATTAACAACTTTAACTACATCTTCTTTGCATGTAGGAGTGACAACCACGTCAGGAAGTGGGTTGGGTAGATCGGGAGTGGCGTCAAATGAGTAACACACCAGCTCCTCATGTTCTGTAATTACATTTTGCTCACCTAGGGCTTGTTTGAGTTCTTTAACTAGTTGTTCAGCAGACAATAGAGATGCCTCCTCTGTAAATGTATAATAGTTAAGATAAGTTTCACCCTGAACTTAAGCGTTCAGGGTTGTAATTGCAAACAACAATTTATCATTATAACATTTTTACAAGTATAGCAGCTTTATAAACTAATTATCATAACTGTTTAATTGATGTTGATCGGGAAAGGGTTGAATCCAACATAAATCATCACTGCTACCACCAATGCAGCACCAATGCCGTAAATTAAACAGGGAATAAAGTTCTTTCTGATAATTTTACCTTCCACACCGATACAGCCTACTGTGGCACAAACAGCAACTACGTTGTTTACACAAATCATATTACCTATCGCACCACCGACATTTTGTAACGCAACCATTAACACCTGAGGAATACCTAAAATAGTTGCTGTTTCATATTGGAAGGAGGAAAATAAAACATTGGATACAGTGTTTGAACCGGAGATAAAAGCACCTAACACACCAATAAACGGTGAAAAGAACGGAAACGCACTGCCGGCTATAGCGGCGGTAGCTTTAGCCATCTCAGTCATCATGCTGTCTAAGCTGCCGGCATTTACGCCTGAGTTCAACATCAGCTGCACCATTGCCACACCGGCAAATAATGCGATGGCTGCACCGCTAATTTGTTTGGCGGTATTGGTCCAAGCCTGCTTAACTTCACCGGCTTTCATTCCATGAATCAGGTGAGTGATTAAAGCCACTAATATAAAGGGGATTGTGCCGGGCAGATAGGCCCACTGCAAGCTGTAATTAAGCCCTTCAATACCCATAATGTTAGGAATTCTTATTACCAGTTCAGTTAAAATTGGTTTTAATCCAATAGCACTAATGCGGGTAATGACCAAAATTGCTGCAATTAAAGCGTACGGTGCCCATGCTAAGGCAAGAGACATTTTTGCTTCACCGGTGTTTCCTGTCTCGGTTTTAGATTTCCAATCATCTTCCCATTCGGATTTATGAGGGAAATCCCAGGTGGTTTTGGGCATTAAAAATCCTTTTTTAGCTGCCGACAGTATAATCGCCAGTCCGATAAATGCGCCGACAAGAGCGGGAAACTCCGGACCCAGCAGAAATGCTGTCAAGGTATAAGGCACAGTAAACGCTAAACCGGCAAAAATGGCAAAAGGGGCAACTTCTAAAGCAGGCTTGATTGATTTTTCTTTGCCAAAGAATTTAGTTAAAAAGGCAATTCCCAAAAGAGGGACAAAAGTACCGATAACAGCGTGGGGAACAGCAGACATTTGTGAAAACACCATCTGGAAAGCGGCTTCATCGACACCGTGCTGTTTTAAATTGCCGGCCAACGTACTCATTGCCCCGAAAACAGGTGTGCCGACTGCACCGTAAGAAACCGGAACACTGTCATATATAAGTGTCACCATAGCTGCCGCCAGCGGCGGAAAACCAAGTCCAACCAACAGCGGAGCGGCGATGGCGGCCGGTGTACCGAAACCGGCTGCTCCTTCAATGAATGCACCAAACATAAAACCAATAATAATTGCTTGAATACGACGGTCTTTGGTAATACCCATAAAACCGTTGTTGATGGTGGCCATAGCACCGGAAAGCTTCATTGTATTTAAAATTAAAATTGCACCAAAGATAATAATAAGTACGTCAATAGCTTTTAAAAACCCAAAAAGCGAATAACCAAAAACATGCTGAAAATCCATTTGCCAAACAGTTAGGGCGATACCGGCCGATAATAACCATGAAATAGGCAGTGCTTTTTTAGCCGGCCAATTAAATGCTGTCATTAAGACAATTGTGACTATAATAGGTAAAGCTGCCATTAAAGCATACATGCTTAAATAACCTCCTCGAAGCATTTATATTACTATAAGCAGACAAACAACTGATTAATTGGCTGCAAACGATAAATCCTCTATCTGTATTGAGAATATTTTTCTTTTTCCAAAAACTCTATCTAAAAATAATTAACGTCGATAGATAATTCGGTCATTAATGTCTTCTAAAGAATGACAACCGGTTAAAATCATTGCTTGTTTTAGTTCATTGGTATATTTATCAATAATAAACTTAACCCCTTCAGTACCGCCGCCAAAAGCACCGACAACCAGCGGGCGGCCTATTAATACCGCATCGGCACCTAGGGCCAGCAGTTTAATAACATCTGTGCCGGAACGAATACCGCCGTCTGCCAGAACTGTTAATTTATCACCAACTGCTTTGGCAATTTCAGGAAGCACTTCGGCTGCACCGGGGGTGTGATCCAGTATTCTTCCACCGTGGTTAGATACTACAATGGCAGCGGCTCCAACTTCGGCAGCAATTTCTGCCTCATCAACAGTCATAATTCCTTTTAAGATAAAGGGCAGTTCTGTGGCAGAAATTAGTTCTTTTAATTCATTTTTAGTTTTCGGACCTACCGGTTGCCCTTTTAGAGCCATGGTAATAAGTCCTGCGCCGTCGATGTCAACACCAAGTGCGATTGAACCGGCTTCTTCTGCTTTACGCATGTATTTAATTACTTCGGCCTGTTCTCTTGGTTTAATAATTGGGATACCCCAACCGTTTTCTGCAGTTATTGCTTCCACCCCGGAATGATACATTGCCGGATCAGCTCCATCGCCGGAAAAACCGATGCTGCCGGCCTGACGGCAGCCGGAGATGATCATGCCTATGAAATCCCGTTCGTTTAGCGCACCACCCATGTTATAAGGGGTTCCGGTCATTGGAGCACCTAATATTGGGGTGTCAATTTGGCGGCCAAATAAAGTAGTGGTGGTGGTTACTTGCTGCGCATCATGAATAGTACGCATGTTCAAGCGGTAGGCATTTAATGCTTCTAAATTGGCTTTAAATGCTGCACCGGTGCCGGTGCCCCCCATGCCGGGAACCTCACCGGCACAAGCTCGTCCATCACACACAGGGCAAACTCGGCAGTAGCCGTTTAATTTCTCTTTTGCCGCTTTGCGAATAGTTTTTAAATTCAATAGATAATCCTCCTTTCTCAAAAATAAAGTAATGATCAAAGTCATGATCATTAAGTGTTATGATGGTATGACCATCATAACGATGTTTATTATTCTATTTTAGGATTTAAAATCCTTTTTTATTTGTGCAGAAAGTCAAAATTTTTTGTCGTTTATTCGGTTAATTTGAAAGATTGAGTAGAAAACAAACCGGTATTGTTAAATATGCTGTGTGATAAATTTTATAAAACCTAAAAATTATTTTATGGTAATTAGTTTAATATTATTTAGTCGGCAAATATTGAGTGGGATCTGTTAAATCCAATTGTTTGGTATGCTGCTGCCAGGTAGTTTTAAAACCGAGCGCGCTGTTAAAGAAATCTTTTGGTACATATATATTATTATTCCACATTTTGACGGCGGAATTTAAATTTACATCTAAACCGTTTATAGAAGCGGTTTGCTTTCCGACAGTCAAAACTGCCAAATTACTGTTTTTCTCTACAATAATACTGTTATTGCTGTTAACGGAAACGCTGTAACCCAAATACTCGGCAACAGGTCTTAATGCGACCAAAACATTGTTATCTAAAATTATAGCGGTGCAATTTTTTGGAGCTTGTTTTCCGTTAATAGTCAGTGCTGCCTTCTCGGGGGCTAAAAGTTTTCTGAAATCTGTATTGTCTCTGATGATTTTAACCGGTGTGCCCAATGGAACTTGATCATACAACCATAAAATATCTTGGTTATAAAGACGGATACAGCCGGCTGAGGCGTAAGTGCCAATGCTAAGCGGGTTGTTGTTTCCGTGGATGCCAAAAGGGCCGCCGGGTGCTGAGAGCCCCAACCATCTGGGGCCAAGGGGGTTGTATGGGCTGCCGCCGGGGATATTTTTTTTATAATAAGGGGGGTTAACTATTTTATTAACGATATAGAAATTTCCTTCAGGTGTAAAACTAACATCTTTACCGGTTGCTGCCGGAAAAACTTTTATCAGCTTATCATTTTGATAAAAGGCGAGTTGATTTGTTCCCTTGTTGATTATGATATATTCTGCAGCAGCTTCAGCAGTATTGTTAACAAATATAATTAAAATTAATATCAAAGAAACAATGAAGCATTTTTTCATCAAAAATCCCTCCGGACAAATATCTAAGTTATAGATATTCAATTAAGGGGGACATGATGATAAATTGCTGCTGAAATTGCTTTTCGGTTGATTAAAATAATAATGCTATGTTAGTTTGACAGTGGTTTTATGAAGGTGTAAAATTTTGGTTAGTTAAACGCAAGCTGCCTTAAAGCATGCAGTTTGGTTTAGCAAACGATAATTCCTCTTAACTATGCTTTTGCCTCAAATACATTGTATTTGAGGTTTTTTTTGCTTGATGAGTGTATAATGCCAAAAAAGTGTTGACTAATTTGCAGGACAGTGCTAAGATAACAAACGTTGCTGCGGCGCTTGTCCAAAAATTACCGGCGCCGAAACAGGATTTTCATGTATAACTTAAAAAGATGCAGGAAAATATATACGTGATGAAAATACCTGTTGACACAAAGCGATAAAAGTGGTAAACTGAATTTCGCCGCTGAAAAAGCGGCAGAGAAAAACAGTTGAGATCTTTGAAAACTGAACAGCAGAGAGATGGATGCAAAGCAAAAACACAACTCTCGTCAAAAACGCAAAAGCGTTAAGAAGAGAAGTAATTCATTGGATAACGAAGAGCTGAATCAGCTTT
>CBEUVQ010000005.1:0-85843 GCA_965546615.1 uncultured Peptococcaceae bacterium | reverse complement strand
AACCCCGAATAGGTCCACTTTTTTTTAAAGTGTCTACTATTCGGGGTTCAGTTCAGGTTTTGTGCAGCAGCCCTTTTTTTATTGCAGCATTTGATAAGGTGACTCTGCTTTGGTAGCAATATCGTTAGCCATCTTTAGGATTGATTCGGCATCTTCAAGTAGATTAAGCGCACCGGTAACGCCGATTGCACTGCTGACATATGGGAATGTTGCAAAGTATATATCTGCCAAGCGCAGCAGCAGAGTTGAACTTGCCAGCAGCTCCCCTTTTTCCAGTGAAAGTAGAATTGCATCTGTAAGTTCATTAATTACCACAAAATACTGCTGATGATCTCTGTTTTCCAGCAGATCGGCAATTGAAGGATTGTTTATTTGAAAAGCTTCTACTAAATAAAAAATATAATTGCAGTATAATTTTGCTGCCAGCCCTTGATAATGAACATATGGGCTGATTTTTTTTCCGGCATAATCCAGTGCATAGCAAATATGGTTATAAGCCTTTCTGTTTTCACTTGGTTTGTAAAGGTCAAAATTCTTGATGTATTCTAAACTTGTGCTGATAACACTGTCTTTTAAGCCGTTTGACTGAAGCTGATTAGAATAATAGCGTTTTTTTTCATAGTGCTTATTGTTTAAAAAGTCTGTTATTTGGGAAGTTAGATATTGAAATGGTTGACGAAAGTTTTCAAGGTAGATATCTTTTACAGCGGTTTGCTTTTTTAAAGGGGCTGAAGGTATGGTTGTGCTTTTCTTTTGCTTTGAGTATTTAACGCAAGAAGACATTATACCAACCTCGCTTTCCGGAATATAGATAACGCTTTATACGCTACCGCTATAGTAAAGTATCGCTATATCTATAAAATTCTGCTTTGTACAAATTTTAGCAAGCAATACACCGAAAGTAAAGTGTTTTCTGAATAATTATATTATTTTTGAAACTATTTACAAATTGCTTTAATAAGAATTAATGAATAAATTTCATGAAATAATTTTAAAATACCTATAAAATCTATTTGAAATATTTTATCCGCCAATTGTTAAGCGAAGAATAAGCGACAAAAAAGAAGCTGCCAACAGCAGCTTCCAATGTCAATTATTTCTGTAAAATTCTTTCTTAAGCTATAATACTAATTTTTTAAAAGTCTCAAAGTTCAAGCGATCAATCATTTTGCCGATACGTTCGCCGGGTTTTGCTTGTTCGGTGTAAACAGCAATTACCTTTTCGGCCAGTTTTAAAGCATCATCTTGTGTCAAGCCTTCTGCCAGAACATCACCAATTCTTGCATTGCGAGAGGAATAGCCACCTACAACAACGGTCCAGCCGTTTGCTCTGCCGACAAATCCTAAATCGCGCACATAGCTTTCAGCACAGCATATCGGACAGCCGGAAACAGCTATCTTTACCGTGCCGGGCATTGGTTTGCCGGAGTACTTTTCGTCTAATGCAGAACCCAAGCCTAATGAATCTTGCAGACCGTTTTTGCAAACAGCCGTTCCAGGGCAGGACTGCACGCTGCGTACACAGCTGCCGACAGCGGGAGCTGGTTCTAAACCCAAGTCGTTCCAAATTGCTTCAACATCGTCAGCCTTCATGCCCACTAAAGCCAAGCGCATAGAACCGGTAACTTTTGTTACCGGAACATTGTATTTGTCAATTACATCTGCTAATTTGCGTAGAGTTGCAGCATCAATTAACCCTAAGTTTAATTTTGGAATAATCGCGTAAGACTTTCCGTCTTTTTGAGGAACGGCCCCTCTAGGTGCAGACATAAAAAACCTCCCTTGATATTTTTTTTGGTATTTTATAACAGAAACCGGTTAACAAATATGATTTAAATCATATTTTAGAAAATTTATTGTTTATATAGTGAGATTAATGTATAGTTAATCAGGTTCAAACAATAGAGTATGATTAAATTCTTTGAAAAGGATTTAAAATGTAATATAATATAAAGCAGGCAAACATCTGTAAAATTTTTACAATTATTCGCTGACTAACTTGACTTAATATATGAAAGAAAGTACAATGTAAAATGATTGTTAAAAGGTGGTGATTTGTTGCATATCAAAGGTAGCGTTAAATTGGACAGCAGAACTAAAAACTTGGTTAAACGTTTGCAACCTGGCGATATTGCCGTAATTAATCACCGCGAATTAGACAAAGTAGCTGCCCAATCTTTGGTAACCGCTAAAGTTAAAGCAGTTGTTAATGTTGTTCCTTCGTTAAGTGAAGACTATCCAAACTTAGGACCGCTGACTTTGTTGGAGGCAGGTATCCCATTAATTGATGATGCCGGTAATGAATTGTTTGAACAGCTGAATGAAGGAGATAAGGTTGAAATTATCGACGGGTGTATTTACAGTCGTGATAAATTAGTTGCAGCAGGATCGGTATTAGACAAAAATTATGTTTTAAATAAAATGGAAGAGTCAAAAAAGAATATAAATCAAACGCTGTCGCGTTTTGTACAGAATACGCTGGATTATGCCCAAAATGAAATTGATTTAATCTGCGAAGATCTGCCGATACCCGATGTGCATACTGTTTTTAACGGTCGTCATACATTGATTGTGGTGCGGGGGCATAATTACAAAGAGGATTTATTGGCGATTAAATCCTATATTGACGAAGTAAAGCCGGTGCTGATCGGTGTGGACGGCGGCGCAGACGCAATCCTGGAATTTGGTTATACTCCTGATATTATTATTGGCGATATGGACAGTATCAGTGATGATACTTTAAAATGTGGTGCAGAATTAATTGTTCATGGCTATCCTGACGGGCGGGCACCGGGGTTGGCCCGGGTGAAAGAGTTGGGGCTGACCGCAAAGGTTTTTTCTGCCCGCGGAACCAGTGAAGACATTGCTATGATACTGGCTTATGAAAAAGGAACAGAATTGATTGTTGCAGTGGGAACTCATTCCAACATGCTGGAGTTTTTGGAAAAAGGCCGCAAAGGGATGGCCAGCACTTTTTTAGTGAGACTAAAAGTCGGATCAATTTTGGTTGACGCCAAAGGAGTTAACAAGCTGTATAAAAGTCCGATGCGGGCTAAATATTTAGCTCAGCTTGTGTTAGCGGCAATGGTTCCGCTGGCTGTAGTGATGGTGATCGCTCCTCCTACCAGAGAGCTTTTGAGGCTTTTGTTTATTCAATTTAGAATCCTCTTAGGGATTTAGGAGGTCCTATTTGGTGAATTTTGATTTTCGTTACCATATTGTGACTTTGGTAGCTGTGTTTTTAGCATTGGGCATTGGGATTATCATTGGAACTGCTTTGTTGGGGAATGATGCTATTGTGCAGCAGCAGCGTGAAATGACCGACCGTTTGGAAGCTCAGCTGCAGGAGATGCGTACTGAAAATAAAGCTGTACAGGCAAAAATGAATGATTTAGAAGTAGACAGGACCATTCACAAGCAGTTTGAAAAACAAATTCTGCCCGCTTTGGTAAACGGCAAACTGGCCGATGTCAATGTGGCGATTATTGAAACAAATAATTACGGTATGCGGGAAGAATTGCTCAACACGTTGGAGATGGCCGGTGCTAAAGTGACTTCAATAACCACTGTTTTAAACGGATTGGAATTGAACAACAAAGAAGAGCTGATTTCTAATTTGGCTTTAGAAAACGGAACAGATCAAGAAATCCAAAAACAATTGGCAGCCATTATGGCTGAAGGCATTCAAACCGGGGAAAAACAAGCCGAACTGAACGCTTTGGCGCAAGCAGAAATGATTAAAACGGTCGGCGAATATGGCATTGCTTTAAATGCGGTAATTATTGTTGGCGGCAGTCCGGAGAAGTCGCTGATTAAAACCGAGCAAATAGATAATGTGCTCATTGATTATTTTCTTGCTAATAACATACCGGTTTATGCTGCGGAAGAATCGAATATTGCTTATTCATACATGAAGGATTACCAAAAATACAATATCAGTACGATAGATAATATTGAAACCGTTCCCGGTCAATTGGCCTTGGTGTTTGCTATGAACGGTAAAGCCGGGCATTATGGTGTAAAGCCCACTGCACAGCGCCTGCTGCCTAACTTAGATTCATCGGTTAATCAAGAGGTGAGCAAAGGTGATTAAGCCAATTGTGTCAGTGGTGATACCTGCCTATAATGAATCTGAACGAATTCATCAAACAGTATCTGCCGCCTTAAATATTCCTGAGGTAGACGAAGTTGTAGTGGTAGATGATGCTTCACAAGACGACACCGCCCGCAAAGCCGGGCTGGCCGGTGCCCGGGTTATTAAACTCCCGCATAATCAAGGAAAGGGAGCGGCTTTAACTCGCGCCGTTCAAGAAGCAAAAGGTAGTATTCTGCTGATGCTGGACGGCGACTTAGGTGCTACTGCGGTCTATGGCCGTGAACTGCTGCTGCCGATTATGGATAATACCGCAGACATGACGGTGGCCAAATTTCCCCGACCTGCAAAAAAAGCGGGTTTTGGTTTGGTTAAAGGGCTGGCTCGGGCCGGTATTAAACATTTTGCCGGCATTGAAGTAGAAGCACCGCTTTCAGGACAAAGAGCAATGCTGAAGGCGGTGGCCAATGACGTAATGCCTTTTGCTTCAGGCTACGGTGTGGAGGTAGGATTAACCATTAAAGTGGCTAAGTTAGGCTATCGCATTGTGGAAGTGCCGGTGCCGATGACTCACGCTGAAACCGGTCGGGATTTATCCGGCTTTTTGCATCGCGGGAAACAGTTTGTGCATGTGGCTAAAGAATTAGGTTATTGTTTTGTGCGCTACCGCAACTAGTTTGCATAACTAGTTGCTTGTTTGTCTTTATCTATATTAGCGGTTTAAGAAGGTGCAGTCGTTGTTTTTAGTACTGTTTTTAATTAATATTATTTTAGGTGCGTTGATTACTGCTTTAATTTCTCCGCCTGTTGTGGAAATGGTGCGGCGCTCCGGATTTGTGCGTCCTAATTACAGAAAAGATCTCATTCCGCTGGGAGTGGGCTTTATCTTTTTATTAACTGCTTTATTGGCAGCGGTTGTTGATTTGCTCATTGCTCCGGCGCTGTTTGGTGGAAAAAGCATTCTTTTTTTAATGGGCATTGCGGTGATTACTTTTTTAGGATTAACAGACGATGCGCTGGGTTCACGGGATGCTTCGGGATTAAAAGGTCATTTTAAAGCATTGATTGGCGGGCAGTTAACTACCGGTGGTTTAAAAGCATTAGGTGGCGGAATGCTGGCATTTTTAATTGCCCTGTCAAACAGCGGATTAAGTGATTTTTCCGATTTAGTCGGTATAATAATTGACACGCTTATCATTACGCTGTCTGTTAATGCTATTAACCTTTTAGATTTAAGACCCGGCAGGGCAGCTAAAGGGTTTATTATTGCTGCTTTAATAATGACAGCACTTTGCTGGGGTAAAACCGGGATTTTACCGTTAGCTTTAATTTTAGGTTCGGTGACAGCATATTTGCCGTGGGATTTAAAAGCTCGGGCAATGATGGGTGATACCGGATCAAATGCGCTGGGAATAACTGTTGGTATGGCTGCTGCCTGGTCTTTAGGGGATACTGCAAAATTAATTTATTTGGCATTCCTCATTGTATTTCATATCTTTACGGAAAAATATTCTCTTACCAAAGTAATTGCGAACAATAAAGTACTGGACTATTTGGATAAATTGGGCCGGGATTAACAGCGCATCGGTTCCGGATTGTGATTCAGTGCATGATAAACCTTATTTAACAGGCTGGACTATTTATTATAATGTTGAAATTATATCCTGCAAATGCACATTTGCTCCTCTAATTTTACCTCTACAGATGTAGAGGTTTTTATTTTTCTGTAATATTCACAATAGTTGCAATAATCTTTTGGAGTTGGTCGATGTATGAAAGGTATTTTAAATATGTCTGTAGAATGTATAAAAATACAGAAAGAAGGTGTACATAATTGGAGATTTCTCCTTACCCGGTTTCAATTTTCTGCGGTGCCTTAGGCAGCGGGAAAACAGAGGTTGCTGCTAATTTTGCCTTAAAATTAAAAAGTTTAAAAGAAAAAGTGATGCTTGTTGATTTAGATATTATCAATCCTTATTTTCGCACCAGATTAGCAAAAGAACGTTTGCAAAATCAAGGATTAGAGGTGGTCTGCCCGCCGCCGGAACTGGCTAATGCCGACGTACCCGCCCTTTCTCCGTCAATTTTAGGAGCACTGCAGATTAAAGACGGTTTTTGTGTATGTGACGTCGGCGGTGACGATGTCGGTGCTGTAGCCTTGGGGCGGTTTAAATCTTGGCTTTCACCTGATCGCTATCAGTTCTATTTTGTAGTTAATACCTGCCGACCGCTGACACAGAATGTCGATGATATTTGTGCTGTGCTGAAAAGCATTGAAGAAGCTTCCCGCTTAAAAGTTACCGCCCTGATCAATAACACTAACCTGGGGGCGGAAACTGATGCTGAAATAATTTTAAGCGGTCAGCAAACAGTATCAAAGGCAGCTGATATTTTGGGTTTGCCGCTGGGTTTTACTGCTGCTGATAAGCGTCTGGTGTCAGAACTTAAGCAAAAGGGGCTAAAAACAGCCGTCCTTCCGCTGGAATTTTATATGTGCCCGCCTTGGGCGCTATAACCGGCTGAATATACAGCAACTGAATTAAATTAAAGGAGGAGTGGATATTGCCGCAAGTTATATTTCATGAAGAACGCTGCAAAGGCTGTGAAATATGCATGCAGGTTTGTCCGGTGAAAATCATTACTGCGGCCGATCACATCAATGCTATGGGCTTTCATCCGGCAGCAGTAACAGAACAAGAAAAATGCAAGGGATGTGCGCTGTGTGCACGCATGTGCCCGGATCTGGTGATTGAGGTGTTTAAGGAGGTGGCAGAGGATGAGTAAAGTATTGATGAAGGGAAATGAAGCAATTGGCGAAGGTGCTATTCGTGCAGGCTGCCGCTACTTTTTTGGTTACCCGATTACTCCGCAGAGTGAACTGCCGCATTATTTGGCCAAACGCATGCCGGAAGTGGGGGGATTGTTTTTACAGGCAGAAAGCGAGGTTTCAGCAATTAATATGGTTTACGGGGCAGCCGGAACCGGCGCAAGAGTAATGACTTCCAGTTCCAGTCCCGGTATTTCTTTGATGCAGGAAGGTATTTCCTATTTGGTAGGGGCAGAGCTGCCGTGCGTAATTGTGAACATTATGCGCGGTGGGCCGGGTTTAGGCAACATTGCTCCTGCTCAAAGCGATTACTTTCAAGCGGTAAAAGGTGGCGGGCACGGTGATTACCGGTTAATTACCCTTGCCCCGGCATCAGTACAAGAAATTATTGACTTAATGGCCAAAGCCTTTGATTTAGCGGATCGCTATCGCAACCCGGTAATGCTGGTTGGTGACGGTGTGCTCGGTCAAATGATGGAGCCGGTGGAACTGGGTGAAGTGCAGGAGATAAAGCAAACAGATAAATCTTGGGCTGCTGCCGGTTTAAATGGGCGCACAAAACCGAATTTAATCAGCTCTCTTTATATCGTTCCGGAGCAGTGTGAAGATTTTAATGCCAAGTTAAGCAGAAAATTTGCGGAAATTTCTGCCAACGAAAAACTTTGGGAAGAGTACAAGTTGGCTGATGCTGAGATTGTGCTGACTGCGTTCGGCACAGCAGCCCGAATTTGCAAATCGGCAGTTGATAAAGCCCGGGCGAAAGGGATTAAAGCCGGTTTAATCCGTCCAATTACACTTTGGCCTTTCCCTGAAGAAGTTTATGCCAATGCTGCGCAAACAGCAAAGATGTTTTTAACGGTAGAGATGAATCTTGGTCAAATGGTGGAAGATGTGAAGTTGGCGGTTAAAGGTGCCTGCCCGGTGCACTTCTATGGACGCAGCGGCGGTATGATACCGGTGGTTGCTGATGTGTTGGCGGAAATAGAAAAATTAGCAGCAGGGGGTGCGAGGTAACAATGATGAAAAAAGTATTTGGCAGGCCTCAGGCTTTAACTGACAAACCATTTCACTATTGTCCCGGCTGTACACACGGCATCATTCATCGTTTAATTGCTGAAGTGATTGACGAGCTTGGCATCCGCAATCAAACCATTGGTGTTGCCCCGGTCGGCTGCTCGGTATTTGCTTATGATTATTTTAATTTAGATATGTATGAAGCTTCACATGGGCGCGCTCCTGCGGTAGCCACCGGCATCAAGCGGGTGCTTAATGATCGGGTTGTTTTTACCTATCAGGGAGACGGTGATTTAGCGGCAATAGGTACCGCGGAAATTGTACACGCCGCTGCACGTTCTGAAAAATTCACCACGATCTTTGTAAATAACGCGGTTTACGGTATGACCGGCGGGCAGATGGCGCCCACCACACTGCTGGGGCAGCGTACCACTACCACTCCTCAAGGGCGTTCTAAAGAGTTGAATGGCCATCCGATTAGAATTTGCGAAATGCTTGCAGCTCTTGACGGTGCCGCCTACATAGCGCGCGTATCAGTGCATAATCCAATTCATGTAAATAAAGCAAAAAAGGCAATTAAGCAAGCCTTTGAGATTCAACTCAGCGGTGAAGGTTTTTCACTGGTGGAAGTGCTTTCCGCCTGTCCAACCAACTGGGGATTGTCACCAAATGAGGCGCTCAAGTGGTTGGAAGAAAACATGATTCCTTACTATCCGTTGGGAATATTTAAAGCGCCTTCGGAGGTGAAATAAATGCTGCATGAGATTTTAATTGCCGGCTTTGGCGGGCAGGGTGTGCTGTCGACCGGTCAGCTGTTGGCGTATGCCGGAATGATTGAAGGTAAAGAAGTAGCTTGGATTCCTTCATACGGCCCGGAGATGCGCGGCGGTACTGCGAACTGCGGTGTAACCGTTTCTGATGAACCGATTGGTTCGCCGGTAGTAACTGAGCCGACTGCATTGATTGTGATGAATCGGCCTTCGCTGGAAAAATTTGAAAAGTCAGTGGTTGCAGGCGGTTATGTTTTAATAAACTCTTCCATTGTGAAGCAGGATGTTTCACGTCAAGATTTGACGGTGCTGAAAATTCCCGCTAATGAGATTGCCGAAGAAATTGGCAGCCTGAAGGTAGCCAATAATGTGATCTTAGGTGCACTGTTGAAATTAACCGGGGTGGTGACTGCAGAATCCGTACTGGAATCATTGAAAAAAGTGCTTCCTGCCAGAAGGCACAACCTCATTCCCGCTAACCGGGAAGCGCTGGAACAGGGGGCTAAATTAGCGCAGCAGTATATGAAGTAATTAATAAAGGAGCGATATCAATCCTCCTTTATTTTTTTTGTTGAAAGAGGCAGGAATTACAATTGATATTTTGTATTTTAATTATATAAAAATTATAAATAACTTAAAATATGGAGTTGATTTAAATGACAAATGATGCCGACAAGACGGAAGTTTTCTACAACGACAAAACACTTGATCATTTTACTAACCCACGCAATGTCGGCGTGGTGGAAAATTATAACGGACGGGGAAAAATAGGCGAAGCCGGCTGCGGTGATGTTTGTGAAATTACCATCCGAGTTGAAAATGAACAAATCAAAGATATTAAATTTCGGGTGCACGGCTGTGCCGGGGCAATTGCAACCTCCAGTGCGGTTACTGAGTTAATCAAGGGAAAGTCATGCAAAGAAGCTCTTCAATTAACAGATGACGATGTGGTAGCTTTTTTGGGCGGACTGCCGGAAAATAAAAAACACTGCTCGCTGCTAGGTGTGCGCACTTTGCGTCAAGCAATTTATGATTATTGGTTTTATAAACGTCTGTTAGAAAGCGGTCAGGTTAAAAACCGACAAGAGCATGAGGTCATTCGGGCAGAACTGTTTCAGCAGTTTGCCGGTGAATTTTAAAAAATAAATGCTGCTTTAACTGTCTGTTAAGACAGTTCTTTTTTTATTTGCAATTGAATAAGCGGATAAATAGTGTTAACATTTTCCTGAAACATACAGTTTTGACTAAGTAAGCTGCGATCGCTCTTATAATTTGCAGATGCTTAGGATATGTTAAAAATAATTGCTAATATTTTACAGGAGAGTGGTTTTAGTGGCGAACAGAGAAAGATTAGTCCAGGAATTTTTAGAATTAGTGCAGATAGACAGCCCTTCAGGTCAAGAACGACAGATTGCCGATGTATTGAAAACTAAACTGGCTGAGCTTGGGTTTAATGTCTATGAAGATAATGCCGGGGGGCAGGTGGGGGCAACCGCCGGCAATATTATTGCTTCTCTGCCGGGAAACAATAACGGGCCAATAATGATGCTTAGTGCTCACATGGACACGGTGGAGCCCGGTCGAGGAGTTAAACCGGTAATTAATGACGGCATCATTACTTCGGAAGGGGATACCGTGCTCGGCGGAGACGATAAAGCCGGTATTGCTGCAATATTGGAGGCGGTGCGGTTAATTAAAGAAAAAAATATTAAGCACGGGGGCTTGGAAGTTGTCTTTACTATTTGGGAGGAAGGCGGCTTAAAAGGTGCTAAATCCCTTGATTACAGCAGAATTAAATCTAAAATGGGCTTGGTACTGGACAGTGACGGTGAACCTGGCAGTATAATTACCACAGCACCCAGTCAAAATTCAATCAAAGCAGTCATTAAAGGGAAAGCAGCGCATGCCGGTCAGTGTCCGGAAAAGGGTATTAATGCCATTCAAGTAGCTTCCCGGGCTGTTGCTGCGATGAACATTGGCAGGATTGATGAAGAGACTACTGCTAATATCGGCATTATTCGCGGTGGCAAAGCAATCAATATTGTTCCGGATGATACTTACATTGAAGGTGAGGCCCGCAGTCTGAAACCGGAAAAACTTGCCGCACAAACAAAACACATGTGTGATATACTGCAGCGGGAGGCAGACGCAGCCGGAGCGCAAATTAAAATTGATGTTGAGAAAGAATATGATCCGATTAGCTTAAATTCGAGTGATCCGATAGTAAAATTCTGTGTTGAAGCATCGAAAAACTTAGGCTGCAGGCCTGTGCTGGGCAGCACCGGCGGCGGCAGTGATGCCAATATTTTCA
Organism: uncultured Peptococcaceae bacterium; assembly: GCA_965546615.1. Lineage (GTDB taxonomy): Bacteria > Bacillota > Desulfotomaculia > Desulfotomaculales > Desulfohalotomaculaceae > CBEUVQ01. The sequence goes on along the minus strand of CBEUVQ010000005.1, from coordinate 74,828 downwards.
ACGGTAAAGGTATTGCCTGCGTCAACCTCGGCATTGGTATGAACAAAGCGCATACTACCGAAGAATATATTGAGATTGATCACATGTGCAAGGCAGCTGATTTGACTGCGGAAATTATTGCAGTGGCAAACAAGTAGCTCTGGAGGAGATTTTATGATTCGGATAAGGCATGGCGAGGTATTAAAAATAATATCCTGCCGTCCAGGTGTTGAAGAAATTTTGGTTTTGGTAGGCGGTCAGCAGCAAAAGGCAATTAATTATTATCAACTGACCGGTCCGGTTCGACAGGGTGATAGCGTAGTACTCAATACCACAGCGGTGCATAAAAAACTTGGCACCGGAGGCAGTCATTTTGTAATTGCCAATCTTGGCACGCAAAATATTGATGCGCCTGAGGAAGGTCACATTATGAAACTGCGTTATACACCTTGTCAAGTAAAAGTTTTATCTGTGGAGGAAGATGACAGCCCTTATGCCGATTTAATGCGGCAAACCGAGACGCTGGACGGCATGCCGGTGGTGGTGGCAGAACTGCACAGCATGCTGCCGCCCATTGCTGCCGCACTGCAGCACATGGGCAGAGGAAATTTGCGGGTTGCATATATAATGACTGACGGTGCTGCTCTGCCAATTGCTTTCAGCAAGTTAGTACATCAGATGAAAAACAAAAATCTCATTCACAGCACCATTACCTGCGGACATGCCTTTGGCGGAGATTATGAAGCAGTAAATATCTACAGTGCCCTGCTGGCGGCCAAGGCAGCAGCAAAAGCGGATGCTGCGGTGGTAGCTATGGGGCCGGGCATTGTTGGCACCGGTTCAAAGTATGGCTATACCGGTTTAGAACAAGGGCAGGTGGTTAATGCGGTGTATACCCTTGGAGGTAAAGCGGTTGCGGTGCCGCGCATCAGTTTTGCCGATCCGCGTGAACGCCATCGGGGTTTAAGCCACCATACCGCCACTGCGCTGGGCAATGCTGCTCTGGCTGAATGTACTGTAGCTTTACCCCGATTGCCGGGTGACAAGGCGGCATTGGTAAAACAGCAGCTGATTAGCAGCGGCATCAGCGTGAAACATAAAGTGATTGAAGTAGATGCCGAGCCGGCGTTAACTGCACTGCAGCATACCGGTATCAAAGTTACCACTATGGGCCGCACTGTTGAACAAGATCGTGAATTCTTCCTTGCTGCCGGCGCTGCCGGCATTGTCGCTGCCAAAATGCTGCTGACATGAAACTGTTCGCCAATATGAGCTGAAATTCAGCTGTTTGCTGAAATTCAGCTGTTTAAGATAGCCGGGCATTAATTAATTCGCGAACGGTTTTATATTTGCAGGCCAACTGCGTTAACTGCAGTTGTACATCACGTACTTTTCCCACAATAAAAATGCTGTTGCGCGAAGTATAGATTTCTGTTAACGACATGGACTAACCCTCCATAAAGAAATATATTTCAATTGTGTGCTATTAAACTATGTTTTAAACGGAGGATTTATGATACCGACAATAAGTTTAACTGTTAATGCCAGTGGCGCGGCTGCTGCAGCAAAAAACGGCCAGGTTGTTGTAGTGGTTGATGTTATTGATATGTCAACTACCTGTGAAGCTGCAATTGATGCCGGTGTGCTGGCGGTTTACGGAGCTGCTCCGGATAATACCCGCTGCCCGGTAGAAATTAATCCCCGAAAAGTGGGGTTAATTGCCGGTAGGAACGCGGTACAGGCTAATACCGATATTGTGCTGGTGTGTGAACCGCGGGTAGCTGCCGAACAGCAGCGCTTGAGCAATGTAACTAAGGTAATAAATGGCGTGCAAGAAACCGGTGCTAAAATAGGGGCGGTAATTCCCAACCTGGGGGCAGAAACTGTCAAGCTGACAGATTTAAGCGGTCGTATTCTGCTGGTGGCCTCTAACACCGGAGGTGTGGCATTTGATGCTGCGCTGACAGCCGGTGCTCCGGCTGTATTGACGGCCACGGTGGCCAGAACAATGCAGAAAAAAAATACTGCTCCGGCGCATGCCGGGGCAGCGAGAGCAATTAAAAAAGCAAAGGAATTACAAACCGGTATTACCGTGGTGGCGGCATCGGCAAATTCGCTGGAAGATATTTTAGCTGCTGAGTACCTGGTAAAACTGATTGTTTCAAAATTTGAATAGATTGCGCCCTCCGAGCATAACTATGTATGGACAGGTTTATGCTCAGGGGGCGTTGTTTTATGTCTGAAAAAATCAGAAAGATTTGTGTCGCCTCACTACGTGCTAACTGGCTGTTGTGTTTGTTTGTACTGCTTTTTTTTGCTTTAGGTGGCATTTGTGGTGTGCTGGCAGTTGATTACCTAAAACCGGACCAAGTGAAAGAAATCAGCAATTATTTAAACGCTTTTATTGAGTACGCTGCCTCAATGGAATTAAATGCATCAAACCTAAAATCTAACATTGTCAGCAACCTGCTAATAATCTTGGTTTTATATTTGGCCGGTTTAACAGTTTTAGGAATTCCGGCAGTGATGGCGGTAGTTTTTGCCCGCGGGTTTACGTTTGGGTTTGCGGTTGGATTTTTGCTTAAACATCAAGCTTGGCAGGGGTTGGTGCTGAGTTTGGTATCGATAATGCCGCAAAATGTTTTATATCTTCCGGCACTGCTGATTGCAGCAGTGTCCTCGCTTTCCTTTTCAATTTTGCTGGTGAAAAGATATTTTGACTCTAAAATAGCGGTACTGCCAGGTTTTATCGGGTATAATCTGCTTTTTTTAATGATGACACTCATTACGATTGCCGGAGGTTTGGTGGAAATATATCTAACACCACTGCTGGTTCAAAGCACGGCAGCAGTATTTGCCGGTTAGTTGAATAAAGGGGGTAACAGCGTGTTTATTTTCATTCTTAAAAAAACTAAGAACGGCATTATGCAGATTTTAAGGCTGCTTTTTGCACTGTCTATACTGATTATCTTGATTGCTCAGTTATGGGGCGTAATCAAATCAATAAACTTTCCGGACAGAATTAAGGATGAACAGCACCCCAGCGGCAATCCCATGAAAGTAGAACAGGCAGTACCGGCAGTTCTCCCGGAAGAATCAGATGAAAATATTTTTAACCGGTTATTTAACCGATTGATCGAAAATCTAAAAGATTATCATCGCGGCAAATAAAATTTAATTGACAGAGGATTTATGCAATTATTGTGGAAATAGTTACTAATAAAACTGTTCTTTATTTTTTAGGTTGGAAGCTAGGGGGGCTGCAGGTGGAAAAAATAATTCAAGCCTTTATCCATTACCTTTCAGCAGAGCGGGGATTGGCTAACAATACTTTGGCATCATACCAAATGGATTTAAATCAATATATCGCTTATTTGAAAAGTCAAGGAATAACTGCGCTGAATGAAACAAACAAAAACAATATCTTAGGCTTCTTAATGCAGCTGCAAAAAAACGGCCGCGCCCCTGCTACGATATCCAGAAGATTGGCAGCGATAAAATCGTTATATCGCTTTATGCATAATGAAAACATGATTGTTTCCGATCCAACGGCCAATTTGGAATCACCCCGCTTAAATCACCGTTTGCCACAGGTGCTTACTTTTGAAGAGGTGGAGATTCTGTTAAATCAGCCGCAGCTTGCTTACCCTGCAGGTCAAAGAGACAAAGCAATGTTGGAGCTGTTGTACGCAACCGGTATTCGCGTGTCGGAGCTGGTTTCTTTGAATCTGGAAGATGTCAACTTAGAGATGGGTTTTATTCGCTGTTTCGGTAAAGGATCAAAAGAAAGAATTGTTCCTTTAGGCTCAGTTGCCGTTAAATATGTTGAAAACTATTTGGAAAGCTCCCGACAAAAACTAACCAAAAACAAAAAAGAAGAGCGGGCGTTGTTTGTCAATCAGCACGGCAGAAGACTTACCCGGCAGGGATTCTGGAAAATCATTAAAAAATATGCCCGCCAGGGTAAAATTGGCAAGCCGATTACTCCTCATACACTGCGCCATTCTTTTGCCACTCATTTACTGGAAAACGGAGCTGACTTGCGTTCAGTACAAGAAATGCTTGGTCATGCCGATATTACCACAACGCAAATCTATACCCATTTAACCAAGAGCAGAATTAAAGATGTTTACTCGCAAACTCATCCGAGAGCATAGGCAGGATTTCAATTTTATGTACAATTAACTGCGGCGCGATTTATCGCGCCCTGTTTAGTATAAACTAATTTTAGCGGAAAAAAGAAAAGAACTTACCTTGAAAAGGAGAGAAAGTTTTATGTCTAAACAGGATATTAACCGGGTAGTGATTATTGTTTTAGACAGTGTAGGAATCGGTGAATTGCCTGATGCAGCCGAATACGGTGATCAAGGCAGCAATACCTTAGTTAATACCGCCAAAGCAGTCGGCGGCCTGCATCTTCCTGAACTTGCCAAATTAGGGTTGGGCAGCATTACTGAAATCCCCGGAGTACCGCCGGCTGAAAATCCGCTGGCAGCGTACGGCAAAATGGCGGAAAAGTCGCCCGGAAAAGATACCACTACCGGACATTGGGAATTGGCCGGAATTATTTTGGACAAACCGTTTCCGGTGTTTCCGAACGGTTTTCCGGCTGAGTTTATTGCCGAATATCAAAAACGCATCGGCCGAGAGGTGCTGGGTAATAAAGCCGCTTCCGGAACGCAAATCATAGAAGAATTGGGTGCAGAGCATATGCGCACCCAAAAGCCGATTGTTTACACATCGGCAGACAGCGTGTTTCAGGTGGCAGCCCATGAAGAAGTCATCCCGCTGGATGAGCTGTATCGCATTTGTGCTGCTGCCCGCGAAATGCTTAGCGGTGATTTAGCGGTGGGCAGAGTAATTGCCCGACCGTTTGTCGGACGCCCGGGCAGCTTTAAGCGTACTGCCAACCGACACGATTACTCATTGCCGCCGACAAAAACTACTGTTTTGGATGTATTAACAGCAAACCAAATCCCGGTAATGGCAGTGGGCAAGATATCTGACATTTTTGCGGGGCGGGGTATTACTGAAGCGGTGCGCACTAAAGATAACATGGACGGTGTGGATAAAACACTAAATTTCTTGCGCAAGGACAATTGCGGGCTGATTTTTACCAATCTGGTGGAATATGATCAAGCTTACGGCCACCGCAACAATCCGCAGGGTTATGCTCAAGCTTTGACAGACTTTGATAACCGCCTGCCGGAAATAATCGATGCGCTAAAAGATACCGACTTATTGATCATTACTGCTGACCATGGCTGTGATCCTACTACTGCCAGCACTGATCATTCTCGGGAATATGTACCGCTGTTGGTTTACGGCAATGCGGTGAAAGGCGGGACGAACTTAGGAGTGCGCAGCACCTTTGCTGATGTTGCCGCTACGCTGGCAGATGTTTTTAAAGTGGAATTTAATGCAGGCAAAAGCATGCTTCCCGAATTGGTTGAATAAGTTGAGGTGATATTGACGATGCGCATGGTGGATTTAATTCAAAAAAAGCGCGATGGCGAAAGCCTCAGCAGAGCGGAAATAAATTTCATCATTGAAGGTTTTGTCAATGATAAAATCCCGGATTATCAAATGTCGGCATTGGCTATGGCTGTTTACTTTCAAGGGATGAATGCTCAAGAAATATCGGATTTAACTATGGCGATGGTAAATTCCGGAGAAACTTTAGATTTATCAGCAATAGAAGGAATTAAAGTAGACAAACATTCCACCGGCGGGGTAGGGGATAAAGTCAGTTTAATTGTAGGACCGCTGGTTGCTTCAACAGGTGTGCCGGTGGCTAAAATGTCCGGTCGGGGGTTGGGACATACCGGCGGGACGATCGATAAACTTGAATCCATCCCGGGCTTTAATGTTGAGCTGACGAGTGAACAATTTATCAGACAGGTTAATCAATATAAGCTTGCATTGGTTGGTCAGAGCGGCAATTTAACACCGGCCGATAAAAAGCTGTATGCGCTGCGTGATGTTACCGCTACAGTTAACTCGATACCGTTAATTGCCAGTTCAATTATGAGCAAAAAGATTGCCTCCGGGGCAGATGCAATTGTTTTAGATGTTAAAGTGGGCTCCGGCGCTTTTATGAAGTCGCTCAGTGATGCAAAACTGTTGGCTCAAACGATGGTGGCGATCGGAAAAAAATTAAATCGGAAAACCATTGCGGTACTGAGTGATATGAACCAGCCGTTGGGTCATGAAATTGGCAATGCCAATGAAGTAAAAGAAGCAATCAATGTTTTGCGCGGCCAGGGTGAAGAAAATTTAACAAAAGTATGCTTGACTATTGCCTCCTATATGGCAGTTGCCGGGAAAGCTTACTCAGACTTTAAAACTGCCTATCAAGCTTTGGCGGAAATTCTTTATTCAGGCAGAGCTTTGGAAAAGTTTAAACAATTTATCTCTGCTCAAGGCGGAGACCGGGAAGTTGTTGATTATCCGGAGAGGCTGCCGTCAGCGGAATATCATGTTGAAGTTAAAGCAAATCAACATGGTTATGTTGAACAAATAAATGCTGAATTAATTGGCACTGCAGCCATGATTTTAGGAGCAGGCAGAAAAACCAAAACTGACTGTGTTGACCATGCAGCCGGCGTCACTTTACTTAAAAAAGTAGGCGATAAGGTGGAAACAGGAGAGGTAATGGCGGTATTACATACTAATCGGTCGGAATACCAAACTGCAGAACAAATTTTAAGAAGAGCGGTAACTATCGGTTCCCGGCGTACAGACAAACTGCCGATTATTTATGATGTAATTGAATAATCAGCAGTATTATCCAACAGATCATTTGATAACCAAAATGTACTAAACATTAACTTCCCCCCAATGAAACATAATATTGTAAGGACAACTCGTTTATTTCAAAGGGGGAAGTAAATTGAAAAAAATTTCGGCAATACTTTTCACATTGTTGATGCTGTTTGGTGTGCTTACTGCGGCTTGGGCGGCACCGGAATCTCTGCCCCCAAATCAAGAAGCTGATGCGCCTGCTTTAGAAACTGCAGCAGAGTCGGCGGTATTGTTGGATTATCAAACAGGTCAAGTTTTGTTCAGTAAAAACCCTGATAAAAGGCTGCCGATGGCAAGTGTCACCAAATTAATGACTATGCTGCTGGCCTGTGAAGCGGAAGCGAACGGGCAGATTAAATTAACTGACCTCATTACTACCAGTGATTATGCTGCCGGTATGGGTGGTTCGCAAATTTACCTGGAACCGGGAGAGGAATTAACTTTTGAAGAGATGATGATTGCTATCGCCACCGGTTCCGCCAATGATGCCAGCGTGGCGGTAGCGGAGCAAATTGGCGGCAGCGCCGAAGCGTTTGTGCAAATGATGAACGATAAAGCTAAAGCGCTGGGACTTAAAAATACTCATTTTGCCAACCCGACAGGCCTGCCGGCGCCAAATCATTACACCAGTGCAAAGGACATGTCGGTTATTCTTCGTGAAGCTTTAAAATATCCGCTGTTTCGTAAAATTTCCGGGATGTATGAATATGATCTGCGCGGTGGAGAATTCAAGCTTTGGAATACTAACAAACTGCTAAAATGGTATCGGGGATGTGATGCCGGAAAAACCGGCTGGACCAATGAAGCTAAATACTGTTTGGCGGCATCAGCGGAACGGGATAATTTGCGTTTAATTTCAGTTGTTCTGGGATGCCCGCAGCCTAAAACCCACTTCCAAGAAACCATTAAACTATTTAACTACGGCTTTGCACGTTATCAAGCTGTAGTATTGGCGAAAAAAGCAGAAAAGGTGAAAACTGTTCCGGTAGAAAAAGGGATGGTTGAACAAGTAAATGTGGTTACAGCCGATCAAGTTTCAATAGTAGTACCGCGCGGTGAAAATAAAGGTATTGAAGGGAAAATCGATATTGCCGACCGCCTGCCGGCACCGATACAAAAAGGGCAGGTTGTCGGTACTTACAAAGTGATGAAAGACGGCCAAGAAGTGACCAAAGTAAACTTAATTGCTTGTGAAGACGTGGCTAAAGCTTCTCCGCTGCAGCTCATCGGCAAAACTATCAACAAAATATTCAGTATGGATTAATTAGGAAAACAGTCGGCCAAGGTTATAACAGCCTTGGCCGGTTTGTTTTTCGACAAAGAATATGGTATTATTCTGAAGGAAAAATATCCCATTTCTAGAAAAAGAAAAAGAAACTGACATTAAAACTGGAGGATTCTATATGCGATGGGAGCTAAATATTGAAAAAAACACTTTGGTTGTTAAACTGGCCGGTGAGTTTGATTTGGCGGTGGCTGACAAGTTAAGAACGGATCTGGACAATGCCTTGGATAACAATGAAATCAGGCATATAGTTCTAAACTTAACCAACGTTACCTATATTGACAGTTCCGGTTTAGGTGTTATTTTAGGCCGCTATAAACGACTTGCTCAGCATGGCGGAAAAATGGCTTTTGTGAAGCCGCAGCCCCAGGTAAAACGGATACTGGAAATTTCCGGGCTGTTAAATATCATTAATGATTATCAGGACGAAAATGAAGCATTGGCAAAAATAAGCTAGTAAGGATGTGAAGGTATTGAAACAAATTAATCAGTTTAAATTGGAATTTAAAAGCGTACCTGAAAATGTGGCTTTTGCTCGGGTAACTGTGGCTGCCTTTGCTTCGCAATTGGATTACACCTTAAACGAGCTTGATGAAATCAAAGTGGCGGTGGCAGAAGCGGTTACCAATTGTATTGTGCATGCTTATCAAGGTGATTATGATCAAACTGTTCAATTGACTGTTTTGTTGACTGAAGCCGGCATAGAAATAAAGGTGGAAGACACCGGCTGCGGTATAGCAGATTTGGAACAAGCGATGCAGCCTGCATATTCCACAGATTCCGAAAGAATGGGTTTGGGCTTTACTTTTATGCAGTCTTTTATGGATCGGCTGCAGGTTGACTCTACTCCGGGAAGAGGAACCGCTGTAGTAATGTTTAAAAAACTAAATGCTTTGGAAAATCCGGAGCATTAAGGCGGTAAAAATGAGCGGAAGATTACAAGAAATGAACTTGCCCCGTTTTCCTCTGCTGAAAGATGAGGAAATGCGCAATTTAATAAAGCGGGCACAATCCAGCGATCATGAAGCGCGGGACAAGTTGGTAAACTGCAACTTAAAACTGGTGTTTAACCTGGTGCAAAGGTTTCAAAACCGGGGTTATGAGTTGGAAGACCTCTTTCAGATTGGTACCATTGGCTTAATGAAAGCTATTGATAAATTTGATTTAAGCTATGATGTTAAATTTTCTACTTATGCCGTGCCGATGATAGTGGGTGAGATTAGACGGTTTCTGCGGGATGACAGTCCGGTAAAAGTGAGCAGATCAATAAAAGAAGCGGCTTACCGCATTCAAATGACAAAGGATCGGCTTACCGCCAAACTCGGCCGCGAGCCGACTATCGGGGAAATAGCCGAAGATTTGGGCTGTACACGTGAGGAAGTGGTTACCGCTTTGGAAGCTTCTCAACAGCCGACATCAATATATGAGACGCTGCACCAAGATGACGGTGATCCAATATATATACTTGACCAGTTAAAAAGTGAACAGGACAGCGATAACCCATGGTTAGAACAGTTGGCGGTAAAAGAGCTGCTGGCCAAATTATCGGAGCGCGACCGGAAAATTATTATTTGGCGTTTTTTTGATGACTTAACGCAGTCGGAAGTAGCCAGGCGATTAAATATTTCGCAGGTACAGGTATCACGTCTGGAAAGACAGGCATTGAAGAAACTGAGACAACTTGTTAAGGAAGAGAACTAGACACCTAAAGTGCTTCTGCTTTAGGTGTTTTTTCATGCCCTAGTATTAAATTATTTGTCAGGACACATAATAGCAGTGAATTAGCTCGTAATCAAAAGGAGGAGCAGTATATGGGACAATTATTTGTAGTTGAGTATGTCGGTGAATCCACAGACGGGTGGCGTTCTGCTGTTCAAAATGCTGTTAGTGAGGCGCATAAAAGTTTTGATAACATTACCGGTTTGGAGATTACCGGATTTAAAGCGGATGTAGTTGATGGCAAATTGGCAAATTTTCAAGCAAAAGTAAAAATCTATTCGGAGTAACTTGAAATATCAATAGAGATGCGAACATTAGCTTGGGGGTGTGATTTTGGCGGACAAAAGGAAGGTCATTTTAGTTACCGACGGTGACCGGATAGCGAAAGAAGCAGTGGAAACTGCCGCCAAAAACATCGGAGCTCGCTGCATTTCGAGTTCTTGGGGCAATCCAACCAGGCTGACAGGGGAACAGCTGGCTGAAAAAATTTTAAAGGCTAAATATGATCCGATAGTGGTAATGGTTGATGACCGCGGTTATAACGGCGAGGGACCGGGGGAAACTGCAATTCGCTATCTGGCAAATCACCCGGATATAGAAATATTAGGGGTAGTGGCAGTTGCTTCAAACACCGAAGGGGTAATGGGTGTAGAGGTTAATGAATCTGTGAGCAGCAGTGGAGATATTGTAAACTGTCCGGTAGATAAAGACGGGTTCATCTCCGATAACAATCTTACCGGCTTGTGCGGTGACACTGTGGAAATATTGAAGGAGCTAAAATTCCCGGTAGTTGTAGGCATAGGGGATATCGGAAAAATGGGAGGCAGCGATGATGTTCAAAACGGTGCTCCCTTAACGACAAAAGCTCTGCAAGAAGTTTTGAATAGGAGTGGTTATTTTGACAGCGTCTGCAGAGATCAAACTGTCCAAACATATTGATGACAATATCGAATTACTTAACGATGCCTTGGGGGTAGGGGTAAGCTTTGATTTGATCTGTCGGAAAATGACGGTCGCGGGCAGAAAAATAGCGCTGTATTACATCAACGGCATGGTCAAGGATGAAGTAATGACGTTGATTCTGCGCAATCTCGATACACTGCAGCGGCAGGATATTTCAGTACATACTTTGGAGAAACTTCTTAATGAGCACATTAACCATATTCAAGTACAGACGGAAGGCGATTTGCCCACAATTATCAATAATATTATGTCCGGTCCGCTGGCGATTGTTGTTGACGGAGAAGACCGGGTATTAATTGTTGATGTGCGCAGTTATCCCGGCCGACAGCCTGATGAGCCGGATTTAGAAAAAGTTGTCCGCGGTTCGCGAGATGGTTTTGTGGAAACATTGTTGTTTAATACCGCTTTGCTTCGCCGTCGAATCAGAGATCCCCGGCTGCGCTTTGCAGTGATGCACAGCGGGGTGCGGTCAAAAACAGATATTGTTGTAGCCTATATGGAAGATATTACAAACCCTGAGCTGGTAGATAACGTTAAAGAACGAATTAAAGCGATTAAAATTGACGGTCTGCCGATGGCAGAAAAAGCAGTGGAAGAACTAATCAGCCCGGGCAGCTATTGGAATCCTTTTCCCAAAGTGCGTTATACCGAACGCCCTGATGTAGCGGCAGCCCATTTGTTGGAAGGGCGGGTTTTGGTGATGGTTGATACATCCCCCAGTGTGATTATTGCACCGGCCACTCTTTGGGATCAAATGCAGCATGCCGAGGAATTCAGGCAAAATCCCGCTGTCGGTGTGTATGTGCGGTGGGTTAGATATATCGGCATCGCCGCTTCAATATTTTTACTGCCGCTGTGGTTTTTGTTTGCCATCCAGCCGGAGATACTGCCTCCGTCATTAAAATTCATCGGTCCGAACGAGCCGGGGAAAGTACCGCTTATCGGGCAATTTTTAATGGCTGAATTGGCGATTGATTGGATACGATTGGCAGCAATTCATACCCCTACGCCGTTGGCAACATCACTGGGCATTATTGCTGCTTTGTTAATCGGGGATATGGCTGTTCAAGTGGGATTGTTTACAGCGGAAGTAATTATGTACACAGCGATAGCGATGGTTGGCGTGTTTTTAACACCCAGCTATGAACTATCGTGGGCTACGCGATTAGTTCGCTTATTTTTGCTGCTTTCGGTAGCGGCATTTCGTCTGCCCGGTTTAATAGCTGCTGCTTTAATTATTTTGGTATACTTAGCGAGAACAAAATCTTTTGGTGTTCCTTACTTATGGCCGCTGATTCCGTTAAACTTACAAAACTTAAAGACTATTTTTATACGCACACCGGTGTCAATGCAAAATATCCGGCCGAGCATATTAAAACCAAAGCAAAGTGTTCGCCAGACAACAAAAAATCCGGTGCTGTCGCCGGCCAGGAAGCCGACAGAACCTGGCAGGCGCGGCAACGAAGAAAAATAATTTTTCAGCGGAGCTGCTGCATAACGAACTAATGGTTTGTTATGCAGTTTTTTTTAACAACCCGACACAGAAAACGCACTTTCGGTCTGTTGATGTATTAGTTTACCTAAAGCTGTTCATACTAAAAAAAGATGTTTTCGAAGGAGGAATTTTATGTCAGTAAAGGTGGGTATACCCAGGGCATTGCTTTATTACTACTATTACCCACTGTGGAAGGAATTTTTGGAAGCATTGGGCTGTGAAGTAGTAGTATCTGATTACACCAACAAAGCCATTGTCAATGATGGTGTTAAACATTCTGTAGACGAAGCCTGTCTGCCGGTGAAACTCGCTTTTGGGCATATAATCAACTTAGCTGCTAAAGGTGTAGATTATATCTTTTTACCTCGGTTAGTCAGTGTAGCTAAAAGAGAATATATTTGCCCCAAATTTTTAGGATTTCCGGATATGGTGAAGCAAAATATTGAGGGGCTGCCGTCAATTATTGATGTGACGGTAAATATGCGCATCCGTTCACAGAATTTAAAAACCGCTTATAAAACTGTCGGTCGGTTGTTTACCAATAACCATTTTAAAATCCGGCAGGCGCAGCACAACGCTCATAAAGCGCTGCACAAATACAACCAAATGCTGTTAGAAGGGCTGCTTCCTGACGAAGCATTTGCTGTTATGTATCGCGGTAAAAAGCATCAGACAAATGAAAAAGCAGAGAATTTAAAGATTGCAGTTATCGGTCATCCTTACAATATTTATGATCCTTATATCAGCATGAATTTAATTAAAAGACTGAATGGCATGGGGGTTAAAGTTGTTACACCGGATCATTTGTCTGAAGATGTATTGAGTGAAGAAACTAAAAAACTGCCTAAAAGGTTGTTTTGGACATTGGGGCAGCGCATGATTGGTGCCGGATATTATTATACTGCCGCCGATGATATCGATGGCATTATTCATTTGTCTGCTTTTGCCTGCGGCCCGGATTCAATGACCGGTGAACTGATTGAACGCATCAACCGGCATACCGGAAAGCTGCCTTTTTTGAACCTGACCATCGACGAGCACACCGGGGAGGCGGGGATTATTACCAGATTGGAAGCATTTCTGGATATGGTGCGCTGGAACAAATCTAAAGAAACATCAGCTTTAGGAAGCGGGGCATAAGCAATGAAAGTTACCATTCCGCATATGGGTAACCTGTGCATTTGTGTCAAAGGGATGCTTGAGTATTTAGGAATTGAAGTTATCCTGCCGCCTCCTTCCAGCAAACGTACTTTGACATTGGGCACTAAATACGGCCCTGAATTTGCCTGTATGCCGTTGAAACTAAACTTGGGTAATTTAATTGAAGCATATGAATTGGGCGCTGACACAATTATGATGGCAGGTGGGTGCGGTCCCTGCCGCTTCGGATATTATGCTCAGGTAGAATATGCCATTTTAAAAGATTTAGGATGTGATTATAACATTGTTGTGTTAGAACCGCCGGAAAAGCACATCATGGAATTAACGTCAAGGATAAGGCAAATTACCGGTAAAAAGTCTTGGTGGCAGGTAATTCAAGCCATTCGCTTCGGTTACTTAAAAAGCAGGGCGGTTGATGATGTTGAACAGCTGGCTTTTAAAATTCGACCGCGGGAAATAATTTTGGGTGAAACCGATCGGGCATTAAAGAAAGCACTGAAAAAAATAGATCAGGCTAATAACATTCGGGAATTAAAACTTGCGTTGGCAGAAGGCCAAGAAATTATGAACAGTGTAAAAATTGATGCAAATCGTTCGGTAATAAAAGTGGCTTTGATCGGAGAAATTTTCACACTGTTGGAACCATTTGCCAACCTTAACATTGAACGTCATTTAGCACGGCTGGGGGTGGAAGTTGATCGTTCCATTTATTTAAGCGAATGGATCAATGATCACCTGTTTATGGGCTTGTTAAAAGGCATTCGCAGCAGTAAAGAATACTGTCAAAATGCCGCACCTTTTTTAAATCACTTTGTCGGCGGTCATGGATTGGAAACTGTTGGCAGTGTACCGGTATATGCCCGCCGGGGGTTTGACGGAGCTGTGCAGGTGTTTCCGTTTACCTGTATGCCGGAAATTGTGGCGGAAAGCATTTTGCCCAAAGTGGGAGCGGCAGCAGACATGCCGGTAATGACGCTGATTGTAGATGAGCATTCCGGTGAAGCCGGTATGATTACCCGCTTGGAGGCATTTGTGGATTTAATTAGAAGAAAGAGGCGCGACAGATCATTTGATACAGCTGAGAATTTAACGGTTTAATTATTCAGGGAGGTATTAAGCAGTGTTTGGGTACCTGGGAATTGATGTTGGATCGGTAAGCACAAATATTGTCTATATAGATGAAAATAACGAAGTATTGGAAAGTATTTACCTGCGCACTCAAGGTCAGCCTATTACAGCAGTGCAGCAGGGTTTGAAAAAATTGGCTGCATCCCTTCCGGCCAGCACTAAAGTTAAAGGTGTGGGTACAACCGGCAGCGCCAGGCACTTGAGTGCGGTAATGGTAGGTGCGGACGTTATTAAAAATGAAATTACCGCCCATGCAGTTGCTGCTTCGCAGCAGTTTCCCGGCGTGAAAACAGTATTGGAAATCGGCGGCCAGGATTCAAAGATAATCATTCTTCGCAACGGTGTCGTTACCGACTTTGCCATGAACACAGTATGTGCTGCCGGAACAGGTTCTTTTTTAGATCAGCAGGCCGGTAGGTTGAATATTCCTATTGAAGAGTTCGGTCGACTGGCTTTAAAAAGTAAAGCGCCGGTGCGCATTGCCGGGAGATGTGCGGTTTTTGCGGAATCAGATATGATTCATAAACAGCAAATGGGCTATGATCTGCCTGATATAGTAGCCGGTTTATGTGAAGCGCTGGTACGCAATTATTTAAACAATGTCGGCAAGGGCAAAGAAATTCTTGGACCGGTGGTGTTTCAAGGTGGTGTTGCGGCTAATATCGGTATGCGCAAGGCATTTGAAGATGCTCTTGGTGTCGAGGTGCATATTCCGAATCATTACGATGTAATGGGTGCGGTTGGTGCCGCTTTGTTGGCAAAAGAGGCGGTACGCAAAGGCAGCACCACCCGGTTTAAAGGATTTAGTGTGGCTGATATGTCTTTCCATGCCGGGAGTTTCGAGTGCGACGGCTGTCCGAACATGTGTGAAGTAATTGAAATTAATCAAGAAGGCGAAACCGTTGCCCGCTGGGGTGACCGCTGCGGCAAATGGTCCAACGCGTTAGCGCGCAAACAGGCTAAGATTAGCTAGAGAAAGATACCCCAGGTCTGTCCCGGGGTATAAAAAAACGGAGTGTATTTAGTTAAGTATCAGAGGGAACGTATCAATATATTAACAGATTGATTAAACTTATTCGGCAATACAGCTGACATTCAAGCCGTTGTATTCTTAATACTTCTGTTAACCTGCTTGACTAAAATAATGCCGCTGTGTTAGTATTTTGTAAATCGTGAACTGAATATTTATTACCTCATCTCTTCACCAGAGGTGTGGTAGAGGCGCGAACAGACAAGATTATTTTCGGGGAGAAGCGGTTTGATGATCCGAGAAGAAAGGGTTGTTCGCCGAAGTGCGTCAGTTATACCGTAACCTGGCGTGCTGGGTCGGCATTGAATAAGTGCCGGACTGTCATGCAGTAAAAAACTGTGTGGAGTGCTATCTCACTGGTAAGGAGGTAATCTATGATCATTAAACGATCCAATGGAGTACCTGTTGGTTCGTTTTTTTGTTTTTTGCCATTATTTTCATTTGTTATATACGTTTTCCATATGCACCACTTGACCGCAGGTTTGCGTACAATTTTATTGAGGAGGTTTTAACAGATGAAGTTGCACGGTACAATGCAAGTAAATGATAAAGGGCATTTAGAAATCGGTGGCTGTGACACTGTAGAGCTTGTGCGGGAATTTGGTACACCATTATATGTGATGGATGAAAAGCATTTTAGAGAGAACTGTCGAGTCTATTATCAGGCTTTTACCGAACAGTATGATGCTGAGGTTTTATATGCAGGGAAAACTCTTCTTACATTAGCAATTTGTCGCATAGTGGATGAAGAAGGCTTGAGTTTAGATGTAGTGTCCGGTGGGGAGCTTTATACCGCTATTCAAGCGAACTTTCCGATGAACAGGGTGTATTTTCACGGCAACAACAAATCAGCGGAAGAGCTTCGCTTGGCGTTGGAGTACAAAGTGGGGCGGATTATAGTTGATAACTTGTATGAATTAGAACTGCTGAACAAATTAGCAGGAGAAATGCGTACCG
This sequence comes from uncultured Peptococcaceae bacterium, assembly GCA_965546615.1. Classification (GTDB taxonomy): domain Bacteria; phylum Bacillota; class Desulfotomaculia; order Desulfotomaculales; family Desulfohalotomaculaceae; genus CBEUVQ01. Next base: position 58,307 of record CBEUVQ010000005.1, on the reverse strand, counting down.
CTGTCAAAGTGCTGCTTCGATTAACCCCCGGCGTTGATGCTCATACGCACGAGTACATTAAAACCGGCCACATTGATTCTAAGTTCGGTTTAGTGGTGGAAAACGGTCAGGCAATGGAAGGTGTGCGCCGCGCGTTAGAGCTGGAAAACATCAACCTTTGCGGATTCCACTGCCACATCGGTTCACAAATCTTTGAGTTAGAGTCCTACGCGCATGCGGCAAAAGTAATGATGGAATTTTTGTGCCAGGTACGCGATGAAACCGGCTTTGAAGCTGAAGAACTGGATTTGGGCGGCGGTATGGGTATTTACTATACCGAAGGCGACCAACCACGCCCAATTCAAGAATATGCCGATATTGTGATGAAAGAAGTAAAAAAGCAGGCGGAACTGCATAATATTCCGATGCCTAAGGTATTGGTTGAGCCTGGGCGGTCAATTGCCGGCCCGGCAGGAACCACATTATACACTATCGGTGCCGTCAAAGATATCCCCGGCATTCGCAAGTATGCAGCTGTTGACGGCAGCATGGGCGACAATCCCCGCCCCGCATTGTATCAAGCAAAATATGAGGCTTGCCTGGCCAATCGGATGAACGAACAGACCAAAGAAGTTGTTTCTATAGCCGGGAAGTGCTGCGAGTCAGGCGATATGTTAATATGGGATTTACCGCTGCCGGCTGTCAAATCCGGAGATATTTTGGCAGTAAGCTGCACCGGAGCATATAATTATACTATGTCGATGAATTATAACCGCTTACCTCGTCCCGCGATGGTATTGGTAAATGACGGTGAAGCGGATTTAATCTTAAGACGGGAAAGTTATGCGGACCTAATTCGCAACGATATCATTCCCGACAAGCTGAAAAACAAAATATTGAAGGTTGCAACTTTAAGATAAGCTTCCTTGCAGCACCCGTACGGGTGCTTTCTTTTTTTAGTTTTGTGTGAGATAAAGGCATTTGACTTTTTAGCATTTTACTAATCAGTTTTTTGCCAAATTCTTAATATCTACCAATTCTTATGTTATAATTTAAGGCATTGTAGATATTATTTAGGAGTTGTACGGTATGGATATTATTACCACGCATACCAACACTGATTTTGACGGGTTGGCTGCTATGGTTGCTGCCCAAAAACTTTATCCTGATGCGAATATCGTTTTTCCGGGAAAAATATCGCGGAATGTAGAAGAGTTTTTAGCACTGCACAAAGACATGCTGAAGATTAAGCCGTTAAAATTGGTAGATCTAAATAAAGTAAAGCGCTTAATTATTGTTGATAACCACAATCCGAAGCGCATCGGTAAGCTGGCTAAATTGATGGACAATCCGAAAGTCATCGTTGATATTTTTGATCATCATCCGGCTACTGAGTGCTGCTTAAACCACCGCATCTTGGTAATTGAAACGGTTGGTGCGGCAACCACATTGTTAGTTGAACGCATTCAAGCGCAAAATATCCCGTTAAGCCCGCTGGAGGCTACAATATTGGCGTTGGGCATTTACGACGATACCGGTTGCATGGTATTCTCCAGCACCACACCTCGGGATGTAGAAGCAGTAGCTTACCTGCTGAATAAGGGTGCCAATTTAAGTGTTATTGCCGAGTACTTGAACCGTCCACTAAGCGATGACCAGCAGGAGCTGTTTAAGAACCTGCTGATGTCGGTGGAACATTACACTTTTAACGGCGTGAAAGTGCTGATTGCTCATGCCAGCGAAGAAGAATTTATTGACGGTTTGGCGCTGCTTGCTCATAAGCTGTCCGAAATAGAGCAGGTAGATGCTGTTTTTGTCATTGTGCATATGGACGACCGGGTGCACATCGTTTCCCGCAGCTCGGTTGCTGAAGTGAACTGTCGGGAAATCATGGGACATTTTGGCGGCGGCGGACATATTGCAGCAGCTTCGGCAAGTGTAAAAGGGGTTGAACTTTTAGAATTAAAAGAACAGCTGCTGCACATTATGTCAGTGCAAATTCGCCCGAAAATGACCGCCAAAGATATTATGTCTTACCCGGTAAAAACCGTTTACCCCGATACGAAAATTGAGGAAGCAAACAGTGTGATGCTGCGCTATGGCCATACCGGTCTGCCGGTAGTACGCGGCTTGGAAATGGTGGGGGTTATTTCGCGGCGTGATGTGGAGAAAGCAATGCACCACGGCTTAGGCCATGCGCCGGTGAAGGCATATATGAATGTAAATGTGCATACCGTTAAGCCTGATACTCCCATTTCTCAAGTGCAGGAAATGATGATTGAGTTTGACATTGGCCGCCTGCCCGTTGTGCAGGACGGCCGGGTAGTGGGCATTGTTTCGCGGAGTGATATGCTGCGTACGCTGCATAATGATTTTCAAAGCCGTTTTCAAACTACATACAATCAGAGCAGCAATCAAAAGGTGCGCTTTGCCAATATGATGAAACGCGTTCTGCCTGATAACGTTATGAACTTACTGCATTTGGTGGGTAAGCTGGCTAAGCAGTGCAATTATAATGTTTATGTCGGCGGCGGAATTGTGCGTGATTTAATGCTCAATGTTAAAAATACAGATATCGATTTTATCGTTGAAGGTGATGCTATTGTTTTGGCCAAGGCATTGGCTGAAGAGTTAAATGCCAGGGTGCGTACATTTGAAAAATTCGGGACTGCCGAAGTTTTTTTAAAAGACGGTACTTGGATTGATTTAGCTACCGCCAGGGTGGAATTTTATGAGTATCCCGCTGCAATGCCCACCGTAGAAACATCATCGCTGCGTCATGATTTATATCGGCGCGATTTCACCATTAACGCGATGGCTATTTCGCTAAATCCCGGTTCTTTCGGCGAGTTGGTTGACTATTTTGGCGGACGCGATGATTTATACGCCGGTATTGTGCGTGTGCTGCATAATTTGAGCTTTGTTGAAGACCCCACCAGAATTCTGCGTGCGGTGCGTTTTGAGCAGCGTTATCAAATGCACATGGATCCCCAAACGCTGCGGCTGCTGCATGAGGCAGTGCGTGAAGGATTGCTGAAAAAGGTAGCGCGTGAACGGGTTTGGTCGGAATTAAAGGTAATTTTAAATGAGCCGGAACCGGCAGATATCTTAGACCGCCTGGCGGAGTTGGGTTTGTGGGATCAGATTTTTCCGGAAATCACTTATTGGGAAGTACAGCCGGTGGTGGAAGAAATTCCACAGGCATTAATGATTCTGCGCTATTGGGGCTGGGCGGAACCGTCGGAAAGCTGGCTTCCGTATTTTATCGCGCTGCTGCATTGGAGTGATGTGGAAACAGCGCAGCGGCTTTGCGAACGTTTTGTCATCGGTAAGAGGCAAACTGAGAAAGTGATTACTGCCATTACCCACTGGCGGCAGGCGCTGAAAAAACTTTCTAATCCGGAAACAGAAAAGCTTTCTCAGCAGGCGATGATTATGCAGATGATCCCGCGGGAAGCTTATCCGATGTTTTTGGCGATTATGCAGGATAAGCTGGCTATACAAAGGTTTCGCCGGGTAATGGAAACGGTACGGAACAATAAACCGCTTGTTACCGGTAAAGACCTAAAAGCGATGGGCTTTAAACCCGGCCCGCTGTACCGAAAAGCGTTGGATGCTGTATGGCAGGCCCGCTTAGACGGTGCGTTAAAAACCAGGGAAGAAGAACTTGAATTTGTGGAACAATATATGTATAAGATGTTGAAAGGAGAACAATCTAGTGTTCGGTAATTTTCCCACACCGTACGAAATTGGCGTCTTATTACCGGCAATCATTGTCGGATTAACTTTTCACGAACTGGCGCATGGGTGGACTGCCGACAGGCTGGGTGATCCTACCGCCCGCTATATGGGCAGGTTAACTGTCAACCCATTGGCTCATATCGATCCTATCGGTTTTTTGATGCTGTTTTTTGCCGGTTTCGGCTGGGCTAAACCGGTGCCGGTCACACCTTATAATTTGAAAGGAAACATGAGGCGGAGTTTAATGCTGGTGTCTTTAGCCGGCCCGGTAAGCAACATCATCATTGCCGTCGCTGCCGCTCTGTTATCAGGTTTGGTGGCCTCGTTTGGCTCGCTGCCGCTGATTGATATTATAAGCAAAATGATTACCATTAATGTCATACTGGCAGTATTTAACCTGCTGCCCATTCCGCCGCTGGACGGCAGCAAAATATTGGCGGGAATTTTGCCGGGCGATCAGCGCTGGCTTGACTATATGGAACAGTACGGCACTATTATTTTGCTGTTGTTGTTGTTTACCGGCATTCTCAGCCCGATACTTTGGAAAATCATCACACCAATTTTAGCATTAATGCAGTTAATCGTTAATTTTAGCAGCAGTATATTTTTGTTTTAGAAAGGTGAGATAAATATGTCAAAAGGTGTTATTTTAAGCGGTATGCGCCCTACCGGTCGGCTGCACATCGGACATTTAAGTGTATTGGAAAATTGGGTAAAACTGCAGCAAGAATATCAGTGCTACTATATGATTGCCGACTGGCATGCCCTGACAACATCCTTTGAGGAAACTGCCGGGATTAAAGACAATATCAGAGAAATGGTTGTAGACTGGCTGGCTGCCGGCCTGGATCCGGAAAAAAGCGTTATTTTTGTTCAATCGCAGGTGCCGCAGCATGCCGAGCTGCATTTAATGTTTTCCATGATTACTCCGCTGTCTTGGTTGGAGCGGGTGCCTACATATAAAGATCAAGTGCAGCAGTTGGGCAAACTCGGCAAAGACATCAACACTTACGGCTTTTTAGGCTATCCGCTGCTGCAGGCGGCCGATATTTTAGTTTACCGAGCCAATGCGGTACCGGTAGGTGAAGACCAATTACCTCACTTAGAACTGTGCCGGGAAGTAGCCCGCCGCTTTAATTTTATGTATGATCAAAAGGTTTTCCCTGAGCCGCAGGCACTGCTTTCCAAAGTGAAAATGCTGCCCGGTGTGGACGGCCGCAAAATGAGTAAAAGTTACTTGAATTTCATTAATATTGCAGCTGATCCGCAGGAAATTAAAAAGCAGGTTAATGCTATGGTGACCGACCCGGGCAGAATCAGAAAAACAGACCCCGGCAATCCTGATGTATGCATTGTTGATAAGTACCACGGCATTTATGCCGCTGCCGTGCATGAAGATATCCGCGAACAGTGCCGCAAAGGAGAAATCGGCTGTGTGCAGTGTAAAAAACGCCTTATCGATACTCTGGAAGAATACCAAGCCCCGTTAAGGGAAAGACGGAATGAGGTATTGAAGCGTCCCGGCTATATCGATGAAGTATTGGCGGAAGGAGCAAAGCGAGCGTCAAAAGCTGCCGCGGAAACGATGGAATTTGTGCGGGAGGCGGCAGGACTGAAAAAGTAACTGTTAATGATAAAAGGGCGCAGATTGCTGCGCCCTTTTGAAAGTCCGGCAAGATGAAAAGAAGGGTGGGTTTTAATGGCTTATACAGTGCGCTTGAAAGCCTTTGAAGGTCCGCTTGATTTGCTGCTGCACTTAATTGAAAAAGAGCAGTTGGATATTCAAGATATTCCCATTGCTTCGATTACCGCACAGTACTTGGAATATCTTGATACCTTGCGCGAGCTGGATTTAGAAGTAACCAGTGAGTTTTTGGTAATGGCTGCAACATTACTGGCCATCAAAGCAAGAACACTTCTGCCTAAACCTGCCTTAGATGAAAAATTAAGCGAAGAAGAATCCGACCCGCGTCAAGAACTGGTTCAGCGGCTTTTAGAATACAAGCGTTTTAAAGAAGCGGCGCTGTTTTTAAAAGAACGCCAGCAGGTTCATGGTAAAATTTACACTAAAGAAAACAATATAGAAATGTACCAAGCGCTGTTTTGCCCACCTAAACCGCTGGCCGGGGTTGACATATTTACGTTGATAGATGCACTGCAGCAGGTGTTGAAAAGGGCGGCACAGGTTAAACCGCCGGTGGTGCGGGCGGCTGAAATCAGTGTGGAAGACAAAATGGCCGAAGTTCTGCGCTGCTTGGTGCTGCATCCCAAAGGGATGACCTTTCAATCGGTTTTTGCTCAAAAAGCAAGCAAAGCAGAGATTGCAGTTACGTTTTTTGCAATTTTGGAGCTTTTACATCAGGGCAAAGTGGAACTTATTCAACAGCAGCAATTTGCAGAAATAGTTATTCTGCCCGTTAAAGGAGAAGGAATTCAGCATGGCAGTAATGTTTCGTAATCATACCAAAAGTATAATTGAAGTACTGCTTTTTGCCACCCCCGAACCACTGCCGCTTGCTAATATTTGCCGTTTGGCTGAGATAGAAACAGAGGATGCGCTGGAATTGCTTAAAGAACTGCAGCAGGATTACCAAAAAAACAGCCATGGCCTGCAGGTGGTGGAGTTGGCGGGAGGGTGGCAGATGGCCACTAAGCCGGAGTTTGCTCCCTATATTGAGCGGTTGTATAAAAAGCAAAACAGCTCATCTATTTCAAGAGCCGCTTTAGAAACACTGGCGATTATTGCTTATCGCCAACCGGTTACCCGGGCGGAACTGGACTTAATTCGCGGTGTAAAATCAGACAGCAGTTTAAACACACTGCTGGAGCGCGGCTTGGTAGAAGAAAAAGGACGCCGCGACGCTCCCGGCCGCCCGGTTTTATACGGTACCACCGACGCTTTTTTAAAACACTTTGGTTTTAAAGACCTCTCTGAACTGCCGGATTTGGATCAATTTATTGCGGATACAGAAGAAAATGATAAATTTTAAGGTTTAATTCAAGTAATTTGATATGGGGCGGCTTTGCTGCTTTGTTCCGTTTAAATGTTTTGACGGTCAGCTATGTCAGTTTTTCTTTACAGTTTCTTTGCAGTGATAACAAATATACACCGATACATTTTGCGGTACATCATTTTCACTGCCGCAATGCGGGCAGATTAGTTTGTCGATTTTGTCAGCTGTTTTAAATGCCAGTACCAGCATTAACGCTGCCCCTGCAATACCTAATGTTAAAAATGTCAGCAGTAAATACTTCATTTAACTTTTCCTTTCTTTAGCTGTGTGTAATGTTAATATAACATTTTTGTTAAATCATCTGAAGAATAAAAATGATCAGCCCCCGTGCAGAATAACATCAGCATCATTACGGGGGTGAATTGTTTTGTTAAAAAAAACGGCCAATCTGCTGCTGCTGTTTGCTGCTGTGACATTAGTTTTAAATGCCTGCACTGCCGCCAAAAAGCCTGATACCGAACAGCGATCTGCTGTTGTGTCCGAAATATCCGATATTCCTTTTGAAACGATAAAATTAGAAAACGCACCGGATGTAGTAAAGAAAAAAGTGAAATTGATGCAGGATATCAAAAGTCAAGAGTTCATCACTTGGTCAAGTGTAGGCGGTAAAGGTTATATCATTGTTTTTCCCGAAGCCTTTCAAAAAAATGCTGCGGTGACTATTGATAAAATTGAACAGCGTGTTCCGGAGCAGGACTATGCTTGGTTAAATATAAAATTGAATTATGCTGAAGAAAACAGCCGAGATGATTCTGACGAGGCTGAGCCGGTAGTGGCCAAATTTGATTTGAAGAATACCCCAAATGCGGTAGGGTTTCAACTTAGCCGCAAAAATGATAAACCGGTCGGCAAATCGGGTGATGGGACAAATCCATCTGCAGAAGTGCAGATAAAACCAAAACAGGATTTTCCGGAAGAGATCGAAGGCCCGGTGCTCAGAATTACCAATCCGATGCCGGGAGATGCGGTGCAAAGTCCGGTGCAGATAACCGGACAAGTAGGCTTTTTAAACGGTGATCTGCGTGTTCGGGTGAAAAATGCAGAAGGAGAAGTATTGGCGGAAAAGCCGGTGGAAATAACGGGTGACGGGTTTGATGCTGCCATTTCTTTTACAGAGCCGCTTGAGCAGCAGCAGGGCTTTGTGGAAGCGGTACTGATTAATACCCAAGATCAAACGGAAACCGGTCGGGTGTCAGTGGCAGTGTACTTACAACCGCAGAAGCAGCAAACAGCCCCTGTAAAAAAAGAGAGCACCGACCGAGAACCCGGCCAGGATGAAAGTCAATTGCTGCAGCCATAAACAAACACACAATGCTGAGGGTGGAGATGCCCTCAGTTTTCTTTATGCATATATGCTGCCAAAAAAGGAAAAATAAGTTAATATACTTTCTTTTAGGGGGAAACCAATGCAGTTTATTTTAATCTGCGGAACAATAACTGTATTGCTGTTGTTGGCAATCCTTACTTTGCCTTTAAAAATAAGATTTTGTTATCAACGGAATAATTGTGATGATGTAATCAGGGTGGAGTTAGCGATATGGAGATTGCCCCCCTTTAAAGTTGAGCTTACTACGGTGGATTTAAAAGCCCAACCATCAGGTGTAAAAGTAAAGATCGGCGGAAGGACAAAAAAACAAGGGGGATTAGTGAGGCGCATTATCACTACCATGATCGGAATGCCGACTAAAAAAGATAACTTGACAAATTTAGATACTGCATTAACTGTTCCGTTTGATTTTGATAAATTAAAAAAGAAAACAGAACAAGCGATGAATTTATATCATCGCTTTTCCCCGGCAGCAAAATATCTTCTGAGCCGTACTCACTGCCGCCGTTTTAAATGGCGCACCAGATTTGGCACCGGTGATGCGGCAGCAACCGGTTTGCTCGCCGGATTTGTTTGGATGTTTAAAACAGTGCTGCTGTCAATACTTTTTAGATATATTATTCCACCCGGCAAAAAACCGGTTTTAGATATTGAACCAAATTTTAAATGCGCTGAGTTTTATACTGATTTAGACTGCTTGTTTGAAGTAAGGAATTATTGGATTTTACTTACCGGCATTAAACTAGTTATCCCTAATAAAAAGTAGTTATTAAACTGCCGCAAAAACAGCCAGACCTAAAAAGATTAAGAAAGCTAAGCTGGTGAGATTGTCAACTAAGGATAAATACAATTTTTTCTCTCGTTCTGTTATAAAAAGATTGTTTTTTATAAAGGCATTGAGCAGTGATTCGACAGGACCGGCAATAATAATGGACAATGCAATATACAGCGGTATTAATAATTTCTCAGTGAAATATAGATATAAAGCGGAAAAAACCACAACGATACCTACAAAATAATTCAACAGGTGCAGCACTTTAAGAATTTTCGGCTTTTGTGACAAGCTAATCCCCCCTTTTATATCAATATATTCAACAATATACGAAATTTCCATATTTGCAGTAGATTATTAATAATATTAAACCGGTATTTTGTTGTAACTATTTTGTAATTGTTTTGTAACCATGTCTTTCCAAAATTTTTTTATAATATCATTAGTTATTAAAAAAGGGGTGGTAGCTATCAAGCGCAACACAATTATCGGTTTAGTATTATCAGGGGTAATGTTTTTTAATGGACAAGCTTTTGCTGCGCAATCTGCCGAAAACATTGAATCTGTTCCTGCTTCTGCGCCTGTCATGATACAAAACAAAATAACTCTAACCGGTGAAGAAATAAACCGTGACAGTAAATTAATTGATGCAGAAGTAACTATTCCCAAAATTTCCGGATTAAGAGATGAACAGTGGCAGGAGCAGTTAAATTCCGCCATTAAAAATCTTGCGCTGAAAGATATTAATAACCTTGAACATGATGCCCAAGAGTTTGCTGCGGAAGCAGAGAAAAACGGTTGGAAATTTCGACCGTATCCACTGGTGATTAACTATGAGCTGAAATCCAACGACAGGATTTTGTCATTTGTAGTTAATACTTATTATTCATACGGTAATTCCGGTTATGTACGAGTGGACAGCTACAATATAGACACTGTTCACAATAAGCTTCTGAAGTTGAAAGATTTATTTAAACCGGATGCCGACTACAAAACGGCAATAAACAGCGAAATAAAAAAACAAATTGAGCTCCAGAAAAAACAAGGTGTGTACTATTTTGAAGGAGAAGAGGGCTTTAAAACAATTTCTGACTATCAGAGTTTTTACCTGGACGGCACTAACTTAGTAATGGTATTTCCTAAGTACTCTATTGCACCCGGGTATATAGGAACACCGGAATTTGAAATTCCGCTGACTGTTCTTGATGACATAATGCAGGATGTTAAAGTTTCTGATGAAACTCATCTTCAAACGGTTCCTCTAAGAACAGCGGCCGAAAAATTGGGTTATACCGTAAAATGGCATAGTGATCGAAATATAGAGCTTATTAAAGATAATCAGCAGATAAAAATTAAAGTTGGCGAAAACAGCTGCGTTTTTGCGCAAGAAGAGTCCTTTGACTTAGAAGCGGCTCCGGAATTAAAAAATAATACCGTTTACGTTCCGCTGTCTTTTGTTGAAAACATTTTAAAAGCAAAAGTAACGGTGGATCAAAACAATGAAGTAAATACTACTGCCGATATTAAGTAATTCATTTATAACCTATCTGTATCTGCATATTTAAAAAAAGATTGGAAATATTATGATTATAATTTTGAATGGATCAGATAGGGAGTGAATGCTTTGAGTGATCATCCTATTGAAGGTTTGATGAAAACTGCAATGGAAAGTATAAAGGAAATGGTAGACGTTAATACCGTTGTCGGCGATGCTGTTGAAACCCCGGACGGCACAGTAATCATTCCGATATCCCGCGTGGCCTGCGGTTTTGCCGCCGGCGGTGGAGATTATCAAATGAACCGGGATAAAGATGAGGAACAGGCCACTCCTTTTGGTGGTGGCAGCGGTGCGGGGGTGTCGGTGCAGCCGATGGGATTTTTAGTGGTTGGCAATGGTCAAATCAGATTGCTGCCGGTTGATAATAATGCAATGTTTGACCGCTTGATTGATATGCTGCCGATCATCATTGATAAAATGCAGGCGATGTGCGGCAAAGACAAAAATAAGAATTCCGAAAGCAGCAATATGACTGCGATGTAATGATGCATTTTCCAAAGGGGCGCGTTATACGCGTCTTTTTTTATGCTATAATTCATATAGTAATTAAAACGTCATGCGGATGGCGTTTTCTTATTTTTAAAAAGGAGAAGAAATAGCATGGCGGTATTATATCAACCTGACGATAGGCCTCCTGTTTTGCGTGTGTTTCTTTATTCACTGCAGTGGTTGGCTTTTAACTTAGTAAATGTATCAGTTGTGCCGCTGGTAGTGGGTACTGCTTTAGGATTAGACCAAAGGGGCATTGCGGAACTGGCTCAGCGGACAATGTTTTACGCTTCTTTGGCTTCGATATTACAGGCGATGTTCGGTCACAGACTGCCGATTATTGAAGGACCGGCAGGAATGTGGTGGGGAATATTTATCACATTGGCAGCAATGGCACCGGCATTGGGCAAAGATTTAGCGGTGCTGCGCACTGATTTGGAAGCCGGTGTAATTGCAGCCGGGCTGGTGCTGATTGTTATGGGATTAACCGGACTGATGGGACGGGCGTTAAAACTCTTTACGCCCGCTGTTACCGGAACGGTATTGATGCTTTTAACACTGCAGCTTTCCGGCTCATTTGTAAAAGGTATGCTGGGAATTACCACCGATCATCCCGCAATTAACCCCACCGCGGCGATGCTTTCACTTTTGGTGGTGGCAGTGGTGGTTTTTGTTAATCTTAGAGCAGCCGGGTTTGTGCGCAGTATTGCCATTTTAATTGGCACTGCTGTCGGCTGGCTGGCTGCTGTACCGCTGGGTTTAGCGTCCGATGCCGATATCGCCGGTGCACCTTTAATGCAGTTTCCTGCGCTGTTTGCCTGGGGGATGCCCACAGTCGACCCGGGAATTTTATTAGTGTGTGTTTTGACAGGTATATTGGTGCTGTCCAATCTGGTAGCCAGCATCATAGCGATGGAACGAACGCTGGAAGTTAAACTGCAGCCTAAGGCTTATAACCGTGCGGTTGCTTTTACCGGCATTGCCGACGTGCTTTCCGGTTTGGGGGCGACTGTAGGGGTGGTTCCTTATTCAGCCAGTGCAGGTTTAGTCAGTTTGACCGGTGTTGCTTCACGGCTGCCGTTTTACTTGTTTGCGGCGGTAATGATGGCACTGGGCCTTTTTCCTCCTGTAGGGATGTTTCTTAGTTCTGTTCCCGAGCCGGTAGGTTATTCGGTAGTTATGGTTTCTTTCTGCCAAATGTTGGGCTTTGCATTGAAGGACTATGCGCGTCTAAAGCTTACCGGGAGAGAATATTTTGTCATCGGTATTCCTCTGCTGGTTGGCAGCGGGTTGTTAAGTTTATCTCCGGCAGTTTTTGCCGGTGTGCCGGTAATACTGCGCTATGTTTTAGGAAACGGGTTTGTTGCCGGCATGCTGTTATGCATACTTTTAGAACACGTCATTATTCCGAAACGATATTTTGAAACGGAAGATACTAACTGTCGGTAAAATCTAATTAGGTTCTAATTAATCTTCACCCTTCATAACCTTTTATATAGGACAAGACTGACGAGCTGTTGGGGGTGAAGAAGTGGTTAATTACATATGGTTAATAATGATCGCAATGAGTATTATTGTTGCCGGTATTCAAGGCAACATTGAAGCGGTTACCAAGGCGGCATTTGAAGGAGCGGATGCTGCTGTAAAAGTAAGTATAAGTTTGATCTCGGTGATGACCTTTTGGCTGGGGATTATGAAACTGGCTGAAGCCGCCGGCTTAGTAAAGATGCTGGCCCGCTTGGTGCGCCCAATTACCGCATTTTTATTTCCAAGTATCCCGAAAGATCACCCCGCAATGGGGGCAATTGTGATGAATCTTTCCGCTAATGTACTGGGATTATCTAATGCCGCTACCCCAATGGGATTAATAGCGATGCAGGAAATGCAGAAACTCAATCACAAACCTGATACCGCCACCGAAGCAATGTGTACTTTTTTGGCATTAAATACATCCTGCATTACATTAATACCTACTACCATTATCGGCATCCGGTTAATGTACGGTTCACAGGACCCTACCGCTATTGTCGGCACCACAATATTTGCCACTGTTTGCGGCATGTCGGCAGCAGTTATTGCTGACCGAATTTTCAGGCAAATTTACAAGACACGGGGGTAGCGGTATGTATCAGCTGATTAATGAGATCTCCCGCTGGGCTATTCCCTTTATTTTGTTGGTAGTGCCGTTAGCAGCATTCATTAAAAAGGTGCCGGTCTTTGAAACTTTTGTTGAAGGGGCAGAGGCGGGATTTTCTACTGCTGTAAAAACAATTCCGTTTTTGGTGGCCATGCTGGTGGCGGTAAATGTTTTTCGGGAGTCCGGAGCAATGCAGTTAATGGCGGATGCGCTGTCGCCGTTTTTAGACAAAATCGGGTTTCCGGCGGAGGTTTTGCCGCATGCCGTTATGCGCCCGCTTTCCGGTGGGGCGGCACTGGGTATTGCCGCTGATTTAATTAAAACCCACGGCCCGGACAGCTTTATTGGCAGGTTGGTGTCTACTATGCAGGGCAGCAGCGACACCACGTTTTACGTGCTGACGCTCTATTTCGGTTCGGTAGGGGTGCGCAGATACCGTTATGCGGTGGCCAGCGGTTTGTGTGCCGATTTTACCACGTTGGCGGCATCGCTGTTTATCGCTCATGCGATGTTTAATTAAGAGAGGATTTTCCAATTTAATGTAGAATAGCAGGTATGCCCGGTTGTTTAACTGGGTATTTTTACTATCAAGAAAACGAAGCCAAGGAATTTACCGGATAGCGTTACAGCCGAAAAGAGCGGCGCTCGCTGTCTCATTTAAACGGAAAACACATGGCAGTGAACAGCCGGGTCTGCCGGAGATAAACAGTCAGACAATTTTCTTTGATGAAGCTGTATTCTTGAAGATAAATCCTTGGCCGGAAAGGACGTCACTTATGGAACGATTGCAGAAATTTTTGGCTCATGCCGGAGTGGCTTCACGGCGAAAATGTGAAGAACTTATTTTGGAAGGCAAAGTAAAGGTAAACGGTAAAGTAGTACAGGAACTGGGCATAAAAATAAATCCGGAGAAAGACATAGTCCATGTCAACAACCGCAGAGTAACAGCGAAAAAAGAATATGTTTACATCATGATCAATAAGCCGCGGGGTTATGTCAGCACCGTCAGTGATGAACGCAGCCGCAAAACCGTAATTGATTTAGTAAAAGAACAAATGGATGTTAAAGAACGTATTTATCCGGTAGGCAGATTGGATTACGATTCCGAAGGACTGCTGCTGCTTACCAACGATGGAGAACTAACCTATGCACTCACTCACCCTAAACATAAGATTGCCAAAACATATAAAGTCAGAGTTAAAGGTCTGCCGACACTGGATAAATTAGAGCGGTTATCCCGCGGGATAAAATTGGAGGATGGCGTTACCGCTCCAGCAAAAGTTTACTTAACGCATGTTTTAAACAACAATGCCCTTTTAGAGATCACCATTTATGAAGGCAGAAACCGTCAGGTGCGGCGGATGTGTGAACATATAGGTCACCCGGTACTAAGACTGGTGCGCACCAGAATGGGACCTCTGGAGCTGCGCAAACTTGGTTCGGGGGAAGTACGGGAATTAAGTAAAGCAGAAGTGCGTGCGTTGAAAAAAGCAGCCGGTTTAATTGCCGCTCCAAATGTGAAAAAAAATCGATATCGAAATAAACATAAACAGCCAATGCATATGAAATGACAAAAAACGTTATATTAAAACTATTAAATAACTAAAAGGAGGCTGTCCTTATGCCGCGCTGCCGTTGTTGTGGAAATGACAGCAGTTTAGCATCTTCAATAGTTTCGTCTGCATCAGACACAGCTGATAACCTGCCTTATGGCTTGGTGGCAAAGTTTGAAGAAGATGGCTCAATCAGCACTATGGAATGTCAAGGGGCGGATATTGATGATGCTCAAGAAGCATACGAAGATCCTGAACATTACTTTGATACCTGTCCTGTTTGTGGTGCGAGAGACATTGAGTGGTAATTGTTAGCAGGATTTTTTCCACGCTGAGGAGAATATCTATATCAATATTTGTAGAATTTTATTCTCCTTAGGAGGGGCGTTTTTTGAGCACACATACTGAGGAACAGACGACGAACAATCATGTTCGGGCTAAAATACGACTGGATTTTAAAGGTGTTGGCAAACCGGGAAAACTCTTTTTTGGTGGAAAAAACACAGAAAAGGCTGCCGAAGAAGTAAGAGAGCAGCAGGTGGCAATGTTTCGCAATGTGCCGATTCAGGGAATAGCCATTGAAGATATCGATATGAGCATCGAGGTTTATACCGTTTACGACGATATTAACCACAGTGATGTAGCTTATGCACCGGTTGTGCTTACCGTTAGTGCTGATACTCTGCAGGATGTTTTGCGTTTTATTGCCCGAGAAGATTTTCGTAAGATTGAAATACTGGAACCACAAACCATTCAATTATCTAAATACGGCATTGAAAGGCTGCTGTTTAAAATATCCGAAGAATTAAAGAGCTACCGTGAGCATTTAGAGCGCAAATATAATGCTCGTTAAGGAATAATTTTGCTTCTCCGCACATATATAACAACAAACCGATGATAAGGGGCGTTGTTGGTGAGAAGTAAGAAAACAGACAGCTTTATTAATAAAGCTGATAAACTGATAATGCGCCTGGTTATTTTAACGGCAGTGGTTTTAGTTGTTGTCCAAGCAATGGTGGTAGATGACCCTTTTCGAACGGTAATGGCCAGGGTAGGAACGGATACCGGGGCAGCTTCGGAAAATAATACGGTGCACTGGCAGGATGAACATATTACTCTTTATTTGGAAAATTTCAGTGCGCTGCCGCATTTGAAAGTGCTGATAAACGGTGCGGAATTTGCCGAGTTTAAAGATCGCTATGTTACAGTACCGGTTTCAAATGAAGACGTGTTGGAAATTGACGGTACTTTTTATCAGCATCAAATTATAGTGCGGGTTTTAAATATCACCCCTGGCGTTGCCGCTCCTGCGGCGGGGCATAAATTAACTGTAAACGGTACGGTTGTTCCGGTAGGTACGGTGAAAATAAAAAATATCGATTGATTTTGACAGACTGCTGTAATATAATAGCTTCAGCACTCCCGGTGATGGAGTGCATTTTAGTTTGCGAGGTGTTACGGGGTATGACGAAAAGTCCCCTTCAGGGAAGCAGAAAAGTTGCCAAAGTAGCTGTTGAGATGGCGTTGACTGAGAGCAGAGATGAAGAAAGAGCACTCAAAGCAAAATATGCCAAAGAAGGTATTCACACCGCTGCTGTTGATTACGGTGGGGATTTTATAAATTCGATACATAAAATTATTGAAAGGGCGGTTGTTGCCGCCAAGCGTGAAGGGGTAATTAAAGAAGTTCATGCCGAAGAAGGTGCCGTTGCCGGGGCAACAAGAGAGGCAATGGCTATGGTAATGCCGAAAGCAGTGGGCTTAAATTTAGGTGGAAAAATCGGCATTGCTCGGCAGCAGGATCATGTAATTGTTGCGGTATTCTTTGGCGTGGGCTTACTGCATTTAGATGAAGTGGCTATCGGCATTGGGCATCGAGCTGTTTCATCAGCACCGTCTTTATAGCAGGTGGTTGGCATGAGTGATGTCAAAGTTCGCGGAATTCGCGGAGCGATCACTGTTGAAAATAACAATTCGGAAGAAATTACTGCTGCCACAAAAGAACTTTTGCAGCAGATCGTTGCGGAAAACAACATTAAATTAGAAGACATTGTCAGTGTGATTTTTACCGCCACCAAGGACATCAATGCGGTGTATCCGGCAAAAGCAGCCCGTGAAATAGGTTGGACTGCCGTTCCGCTGATGTGCATGCAGGAGCTGGATGTTGTCGACAGCCTGCCGTACTGCATTCGGGTGCTGCTGCATGTCAACACCACCAAAACACAACAAGAAATTAAACATCAGTATTTAAGGGCAGCTAAATGCTTAAGACCGGATTTAACAAAACCTAAGGTGTTTCCTTAGGTTTTGTTGTGCTGTTTAACGTGATCTTTTTTGTTTTTTGGGCCGGGCAGCGGTGAATATGAACCGGGCGGTTTGCCGGCGAATTCCGGCAGGGTTTCCCGGGGATGACGGGGAGCGTGTACTAATGTTACGCTGTTATAAATTCTTTCTTGTTCAGATACCAGCTCACCGTTGGCATATTGACGATCACGCAGTTCCACCCGGGGAATTACCACGGTGATTTCATGAGGTACAAATAAGTTCAATTTACGACTAAGTTTAATGGTCATATCTTCAAGCTGCAGTTCTACCTCATCTTCTTGAATATGATCGCGGCTGTACGGGAGAGAAGAAGCTTCTCT
The DNA here is from genome assembly GCA_965546615.1 of uncultured Peptococcaceae bacterium. Taxonomy (GTDB): domain Bacteria; phylum Bacillota; class Desulfotomaculia; order Desulfotomaculales; family Desulfohalotomaculaceae; genus CBEUVQ01. The sequence continues at coordinate 41,092 of CBEUVQ010000005.1, read as the reverse complement.
TTTCTTTTTTTTGCGCAGCCATTTAATCACGGAACGTACCTCCCCAAAACAATACGGTTAATACCATAATATGGAATTTGTTTTAAACAGTGATTGGAGAAAAGAAAAAAGAGCAGTGATCTTAATCGTGTTTGGGATGCGCAAAAATTGCCGCATTGTTAAGGTAGGCAGTGCAGTAAATTAATTGCTGCCGGGTAATGGTTGGCATAAGCCATGCACCGACTGAAAAGCCGGTGGCATCAACAGTGCCGGAGGCGGCAGCCGGCGGTTTGATAACTAAATGATGAAGTTGGCGATAAGAGGGAGTGAGCATGCTGGTTGGGGGTAGATCTGCGCTCTTATTTACACCCCGGGAAGGTAATTACATTGTCGTCTAATTCCAAAACATCTCCGATAATTGCAAAGATGTCAATAGTGCGGAGGATACCGACGACTTTAGAGTTGTCTAACGGGTACTCGCCCATTGTCAATTTCGAAATAATTGGATTTTCTAATACCGGCAGCGAGTTAACCTGTTTGCTTAGTATCATATGTACTGCTTGGGTAATGGTGTCATTTTCATAGATATATGCTAAGTCAACACTGCGCATAATGTCTTTAACTTTAATGCCGAGGTGTTTATCTATTTCATTTTTTTTAAAAAACAGTGCCCAAGAAGTAATGGTTAAAAAAGTGTTTTTTTCGTTTGCTTCCAGTTCAATTGCTTTTAATAAAGAACGCAGAGTTAAAATGCCTACTATTTTTTCATCTTTTTCATCATCCAGTACAATGATTGACCTGGGACCGCGAAACATACGGCCGTTTTTGCTGTCTTGCACAAATGTTTTTCTTAATATTTTAATGGCTTCACCAATGGTGGCGTTCATATTTATTGTGGGATAATCGTTTATAGGAATCATTACTTCTTTTACCAGCATATCGTGCAACAGAATCATCTCCTTAAAAATAACCGGTTTTTATTATACTAATTAAATTTACTATAATTACTACGTTTTTGCAAAAAAAACAGTAAAATATTTTATCAATATACAAGTCTTTAGCAGTATTCTGACCGGTGCTTTATATTGTAGAATAGTAAAACAACGGCAAGTATTATTACCAAAAGAAAGGAAAATGACATGGATCGCTCTAAGCAGTTGGCAGAAGAAAAGGTAAGTGTACTGTTGGTTAAATTTTCCGTACCGGCAATAATTGGAATGATGGTTAATGCGCTGTACAATGTTGTCGATCGGATATTCGTCGGCAATGCAGTTGGATCTCTGGGTATTGCCGGTATTACCATTAGCTTTCCGATTATGATTATTTCGATGGCTTTTGCTATGCTGATCGGTTTTGGGGCGAATTCATTAATTTCAATTAATTTAGGTGCGCAGAAAAAATCCGAAGCAGAGCTGATACTTGGCAATGCGCTTGTACTGCTGGTAGTTGTTTCACTGGCAATTACCATTATCGGATTAGCTGCTGTTACCCCGCTTCTTAAGCTGTTTGGTGCAAGCAGTACGGTGCTGCCTTATGCCCGTGATTACTTACGCATTATTTTAGCAGGTTCGGTGTTAATGACAATTGGTTTTGGGTTGAATAATTTTATTCGGGCGGAAGGCAACCCGAAAATTGCGATGTATACTATGGTTATTGGCGGTCTTTTAAATATTATTTTTGATCCGATTTTTATTTTCCTTTTCGACATGGGCATAAGCGGAGCGGCAATAGCAACGGTACTGTCGCAAATGATTTCGGCGGTGTGGGTGCTGTATTACTTTTTAAGCGGGAACAGCTTGTTAAAATTGTATGTTGATAACCTGCGCTTGCAGGCTTCGGTAGTTAAAAAAATTGTTGTCATTGGTTCCGCACCTTTTGCGATGCAGTTGGCAGCGAGCCTTTTAAATGTGATTATGAATAACGGATTAAGTGAATATGGCGGCGATACAGCTGTTGCCGGCATGGGGATAATAAACAGTATTTTAATGATAATTTTAATGCCGGTAATTGGCATTAATCAAGGAGCGCAGCCGATTATCGGTTTTAACTACGGCGCAAAAAACTATCCTCGGGTAAAAGAAACTTTAAAACTGGCTGTTACTGCCGCAACAGTAATTATCACTGTCGGTTTTGTTTTTTCCCGGATGTTTCCTCAAGAAATAATTAGTTTGTTTAATGATAATGATGAAGAACTAATCCATTTTGGAACATATGCGTTATATGTTACTTTTTTGCTTTTACCGGTTATTGGATTTCAAATTGTCGGTGCCGGATATTTTCAGGCGGTGGGTAAACCCAAACAAGCAATGTTTTTAAGCTTGTCCAGACAGGTATTAATTTTAATCCCGCTGCTGTTGATTCTGCCGCGCTTTTATGGATTGAACGGAATACTTTATGCGCTGCCGATATCTGATATTATTTCAGCAGCAATTACGGTAATTTGGCTGTTTATTGAAATGAAAAAACTGCACAATGAGCAGCAGTGGGTGGCGGTGGAAAAATAAAGAGGAATCCCGATAAAATAGGATTCCTCAATAGTTTATTTTTTCAATCCCAACTCTGCCGCCAGCTTGCTCCAGGCAGGCAGTGAGTTTTCAATTACCTTTTTATCAATGCAGTATGACACCCGGAAGTACCCCGGCTTGCCAAAACCGCTGCCCGGGACTACTAAAATATTGTACTTTAAAGCTGCATTGGTAAATTCAATATCATCGGCCAGCGGAGATTTGGGGAACAGATAAAACGCCCCTTCCGGTTTAATCACTTCAAACCCCAATTCTACCAAGGCATTATATAATATGTCTCTTTTCTCCCGATATTCTTCAATATTTACACTTTCCCTTTGTAAATCGGCCACCAGGCGCTGCATTAAAGCAGGAGCATTTACATAGCCCAAAGTGCGGTTGCAAAAGACCATTGCCCCTACCAGTACATCTACTTGTTCAATGTTTGGGCTGGCGGCGGCATAACCGATGCGTTCGCCGGGCAGTGCTAAATCTTTACTGTGCGAAGTGACGATAATGGCATTGTCAATATATTTAAAAATGTTGGGTACTTTAACATCGTAAGCAATTTTAGCATATGGTTCGTCAGAAATGACATAAATCGGGCGCCGGTATTCTTTTGATTTGGCTTTAATTAACTCACCTAATCGGCTTAATATCTCTGCCGGATAGATTACGCCGGTGGGGTTATTGGGTGAGTTAACGATTATTGCCCGGGTTTTAGGATTTATCGCCTCTTTTAATGCTTCCATATCCGGCATGAAGTTTTTGTCGGTGCTTACTTCGCGAATTACACCGTTGTGGTTATCTGCATAAAAACGATACTCAACAAAATAAGGAGCCAGCACGATTACTTCGTCACCGGGATTTAAAATTGATTTGAGTACGACATTTAAACCGCCCCCCGCGCCTACGGTCATTATGACATGCTCAGGGCTTACCGGCAGTCCGCTGTCTTCTGCCAGTACATCGGCCACCGCTTTTCTGGTATCATAGTAGCCGGCATTGCTCATGTACCGGTGCATGCCGGGCAGCGGGTTTAAAGCAAGCTCTCTCAATTCTTTATGAAACTTTTCCGGTGGTTCGTTTACCGGGTTCCCTAATGAAAAGTCATATACTTTTTCTGCTCCGTAAAGTTGACGCAGGCGGTCACCTTCTTCAAACATTTTGCGGATCCAAGAAGAGCTGCTCAAATAACTTTCAATTTTATCTGCGATTACTTTCACCAAGATCAACTCCTACTTCAAATTCTTAGCATCATTGTATATTAATAGTATAACAGAGGCAATAAGTTAAAATATGCTGTAGTAATTTTGCAAAATTGTGTTATGATGAAGTATCATAGCGGAAAGAGGGTTAATACGATGGAGTTAACGGTAAAAAAAGCTTCTTTATTAAAAGGAATGCTTAAAATACCCGGTGACAAATCCATCTCACACCGGGCAGTAATGTTGGGGGCATTAGCTCAAGGGAGAACAGAAATTCACAACTTTTTAATGGCTGAAGATTGCCTTTCCACTGTTAAATGTTTTCAAGCGATGGGTATTGAAATTACCGAAAAAGATCAGGTGATTTATGTTCACGGCAGAGGTTTGGACGGGTTAAGCGAACCCCGGGATGTGCTGGACTGCGGCAATTCCGGCACAACCACCCGCCTGCTTTTGGGTATTTTGGCCGGACAGCCATTTTTTAGTGTTTTAACCGGTGACGGTTCGCTGCGCAGCCGCCCGATGGACCGTGTGGTTAAACCATTGTCTGAAATGGGCGCAGTATTTATGGGGCGTCAGCAGAGCAGGCTGCTGCCGTTAAGTGTTTCCGGCGGCCGATTAAAAGCAATTCACTACCAAACGCCGGTGGCCAGTGCACAGATTAAATCGGCGCTGCTTTTGGCCGGGCTGTTTGCCAACGGACAAACGGTGGTAGAAGAACCTGCTGTTTCTCGGGATCATACCGAACGGATGCTGAAAAGCTTTGGAGCAAAGATAGAAGTTTCCCGCCGTTCAGCTGCGGTAGAGGGTCAACCTACATTGGTCGGACGGCGAGTGGTTGTTCCCGGAGATATTTCTTCCGCCGCATTTTTCTTAACGGCTGCTGCCATTATTCCCGGTTCAGATGTAACTTTAGTCGGTGTGGGCTTAAATCCCGGCAGAAAAGGGATTATTGACGTGCTGAAAACTATGGGTGCGGATATCACTGTTTTCAATAACAAAGTTGAAGGCGGCGAGCCTATTGGTGATATCCGGGTACAGGGGCGCGAACTTAAAGGCACAGACATTTCCGGTGAAATAATTCCCACTTTGATTGATGAGATACCGGTTTTGGCGGTAGCAGCAGCTGTCGCACAAGGCAAAACAGTGTTTAGAGATGCTGCTGAATTGCGGGTGAAAGAAACCGACCGCATTGCCGCAGTTGGCGCTGAATTAGCAAAATTTGGAGTAAAGATTGAAGAAAGACCTGACGGTATGGTAATAGAAGGGGGGCGACCGCTTACCGGAACTGTTTGTCAAAGTCACGGTGATCACCGTATTGCCATGGCGATGGCGGTGGCCGGTTTGGCTGCGGAGGGGCAGACGGTGGTAAAAGGTGCGGACAGCGTGAACATATCCTTTCCCGGTTTTAACGATGCATTAAAATCTATAATTGTAGAATAATACGGGTAGGTTTTTAGCGTTAAAAAAAGGAATTTTTCCACCGCTTGTCGAATAAGTAATATGTTTTGGACATTTTGTACTACATACCTTACTTTATGAGGGGTACCATGAAGCGAAATATCAATATTGCCATTGACGGACCGGCGGGAGCCGGTAAAAGTACCGTTGCTAAGTTGTTAGCGAAGGATTTAAGCCTGCTGTATATAGATACCGGCAGTATGTATCGAGCTTTGGCATTAAAGGCTTTGCAGCATAAATATGATTTTAACGATGAAAAAGCACTGGCGGAATTGTCTAAAGCATGTCAAATTGAACTGCTTTATGATAACAATGGAAATTATCGGGTAAAATTAGACCAACAGGATGTTACTAAGGAAATCAGACATCCTGAGGTTTCCCGCCATGTTTCACTGGTTGCTAAAGTGCCGGAGGTAAGGAGAAACATGGTCAGTCGGCAGCAGGAAATGGCCAAACAAGGCGGCGTTGTAATGGATGGCCGTGATATCGGTACCAGAGTGCTGCCGGATGCCGATGCAAAGTTTTTTTTAACCGCTTCTACGGAAGAGCGTGCGCGCAGGCGCCAGTGGGATTTAGCTCAGCAGGGGCACCATGTGCCGCTGGATAAATTGATAGGCGAGATAGCGGAAAGGGATAGTATTGATAAAAACAGAAGTGTTGATCCGCTGGTGCCGGCAGAAGATGCCGTTATTATCGACAGCACCGGATTGACAATCAGCCAGGTGCTTGAATTAATTAAACAACATATTGCACAAAAGCAAAATTGTTGATTATGTGAGTTTTGGAGGTTTCATTTCGTAATGTTTTATAGTGTGGCCAGGATTCTCTGTCGAGTATTTTTACTAATCCTGCGCCGTTGGGAAATTATCGGCTTGGAAAATTTTCCTCAAAATGGTGGGGTGATTGCCGCTGCCAATCACGTCAGCTACTGGGACCCGGTGGTTGTCGGCTGCTCGTTAAACCGGCCGGTACATTTTATGGCTAAGGCAGAGTTGTTTAAGGTACCGGTGTTGGGTCCGATCATTACTGCTTTTAATGCTTTTCCGGTGCAGCGGGGTAAATCCGACCGGAATGCCATTCGTAAAGCTGTTGAAATATTAAATGCCGGCAAGGTGCTGGGTGTTTTCCCGGAAGGAACACGAAGTTCTTCAGGAGAATTATTGAAACCCCATTTAGGGGCAGCAATGCTGGCTTACAAAACCGGTGTACCGATTATGCCGATTGCAGTAATTGGTTCACGGGGTTTTTTTGGAAAAATAACAGTTAAAATCGGCAAACCAATTCCTCTGCCGGAGCCGAAAGGAAGCAGACCCGGCCGTCAGGATTTGGAAGAATACAGCAATCAAGTAATGGCAGCAATTTCTCAGCTTATCGAGAAATCTTGAGGTGATATTCTTTTGGAAATATTAGTAGCTCCCAAGGCCGGTTTTTGTTTTGGAGTTAAACGGGCAATTGAAATTGCCGAACAAGCCGCCCGGGAAAAACAAGGACCGATTTACACATTGGGGCCGATTATCCATAACCCGCAGGTGGTGGAAAGGCTAAAACAAAAAGGTGTTAAAGATATCGACAATATTCCAAACGGTTCACCGGGAGTAATAATCATCAGATCTCACGGTGTAAGTCCGGAAGTTTTGGAAGAAGCTGCCCAGTTTGGGCACAATGTTTTAGATGCTACCTGTCCTTTTGTCGGCAAGGCGCAGCAATTGGCTAAACAGCTTACCGAAGAAGGTTATCAGGTAGTGGTTGTCGGTGATGCCAAGCATCCGGAAGTGCAGGGTATTGTTGGCTGGACAGGCGGACAGGCATTAGTGGTGGAAGACGCTGCCCAAGTGCAGCAAATCAGCGGCAATAACAAGGTTGGTGTTTTGGCTCAAACCACCCAACCTGTTGCAAATTTTGATGAGGTGGTTCGCGCCCTAAAACAAAAAGGGTTTGAAGTAAAGGCGTATAATACTATCTGTCATGCTACCGGAGAGCGTCAACAAGCGGCGCAGGAATTGGCGGAAAAAGTGGATGTAGTGGTAGTGGTAGGTGGGTCGAAAAGTGCTAACACTGCTAAACTCACCAAGCTTTGCCGCGAAACCGGTGCAACTACTTACCAGGTAGAAAGTGCCTCTGAGTTAAAACCTGAATGGTTTCAGGGAGTCAAGCGAGCCGGATTAACAGCCGGTGCTTCAACACCGGACTGGGTAATTGAGGAGGTTAAATGTAGGATGAAGGAGCTAGGAGAAACTATGGAAATGCAAGAAGAAGGTATGAAGGAAGCGGTTGAAGTTAAAAACCTGCAGCCTGGTCAAGTGGTTAAAGGAACTGTGGTACAGGTAGGCCAGGATGAAGTTCTGGTTGATGTAGGAGCAAAATCTGAAGGTGTTGTTCCGGTGAAAGAATTGACCGGTTATAATGCCAGCCCACAAGATGTTGTTAAGGTTGGCGATGAAATAGAAGTGGAAGTTATTAAAGGTGAAGATGAAGAAGGTAAAACACTGCTTTCCAAAGTACGCGTAGATGTAGCTAAAAACTGGAGCAAATTAGAAGAAGTAATGGAGAATGGCACTGTTATTGAAGGTGTTGTTCGGGAAGCGGTTAAAGGCGGTTTGCTGGTTGATGTCGGAGTGCGGGCATTTTTACCGGCATCACTGGTGGAAATCGGCTATGTAGAAGACCTTTCCAAATATTTAAATCAAACGATTAAAGTAAAAGTAATTGAAATGAACAGCGCCCGCCGCAAAGTAATTCTTTCCCGCAAGGTTGTTTTAGAAGAGGAAAAAGCGAAAGCACGTGAAGAGCTGTTTAACAAACTGGAAGAAGGTCAAACCATTAAAGGTACAGTAAGACGCCTGACTGATTTTGGTGCATTTATTGACATCGGAGGCGTAGACGGCTTACTGCATATTTCTGAAATGGCTTGGTACCGCATCAACAAGCCTTCAGAAGTTGTCAGCGTTGGCGACGAAGTTGAAGTTAAAGTACTGAAAGTTGATAAAGAAAGTGAAAAAGTTTCCCTTGGCTTAAAGCAGCTGCTGCCTAATCCCTGGGATAACGTAGAAGAGAAATACCCTGTAGGCAGTATCATTACTGCCAAAGTAATCCGTCTGGCACCGTTTGGCGCATTTGTTCAGCTTGAGCCGGGGGTAGAAGGTTTGGTGCACATTTCGCACTTAGCGGAACACCACGTTGAAAAGCCTGAAGATGTGGTATCTGAAGGAGATGAAATCAACGTTAAGGTGCTGTCCGTAGACCCGGAAGAAAAGCGTATTCGCCTTTCTATTCGCGAAGTGAACAAAGAACGCAGTGCTAAGCAGCGTCAGCCTAAGAAGCAGCAGCCAAAACCTCAACCTGAGCAGACTGCTGCCGAAGATGCCGGTGAAGGTATCGGCATTAACCTCGGCGAAGTAATGCCGGAAGAATTAACTAAAATGCTCAAAAAACAATAAGTAATATAAATCTTTAATATATATGAGCTCAAAAAATCCCAAGGAACGTTTGTGTTTCCTTGGGAGTTTTTTTGTCTTTCATCGGGAAAGATATGCTTTAGGGGTTCTGCTTAACGGAGCGCTTTGGCGGTTTGAGGAATCGGTTGTCTCTTTTAATTGTGTGGAAAGAATGATTATGCACACCGGGCTGAATAAATACTTTGGCAGCAGGTTACTATAGTGTGGTGAAAATGTATATTTCTATAAGGAGGCAGATCAATGACTCAATTCCCTTTCGGCCTAATTGCATTGATTGTGGTTTCATTTTTGATTTACTTTGGATTGGCCCAGCGCGTTTTAGATCGAATGAGGCTCAGTGATAAAGCAGCTCTTGGCATTATTGCAGCAATGATTATCGGCAGCTTTATTACTGTTCCGCTGCCTTTTGACGGTATCCGAGCATCAATAAATGTTGGTGGAGGACTGATTCCAATTGCGCTGGCTGTTTATCTTTTAAGCAAAGCGGGTACTACCAAAGAATGGGTTCGTGCTCTGGTGGCGGCAGCGCTAACCGGTGTAGTTGTATATTATCTTGGTTCGTTAGTAATGACCGGATTGCCCGAACCCGGCGGACGCTTTGCCTTTGTTGATTCCATTTACTTATTTCCGCTTGCTGCCGGTTTAACAGGCTATTTAGCAGGGCGCTCCCGCCGCTCGGCATTTATTGCTGCTACTCTCGGTGTGGTATTGGTGGATATCTTCCATTTTATCTGGCTGCTGCGCAGCGGCGCTGCCGGGGGAACGGTATCTATCGGCGGTGCCGGAGCTTTCGATGTTACAGTTTTAGCGGGTATTGTGGCGGTACTGTTGGCAGATATCTTCGGTGAATTGCGTGAACGCCTGCAGGGCGGACCGACATCAGAAGGGCGACCGGAAGCACTTCTTGCCGGGCTGCGCAAGCCGGAAATCAACAAGCAGGAGAAAAACGCAGGTGCTGCCCATAATAAACAGCCGCTGGCAATGGAAACAGGTGACATTGAAGCGGATAATGAGATGACTTTTTCAGAAGAAACGATGAAAAAAGATTTTAGCAAAGTTGGCGGTATTGACAAAGCTGAAGGAGGAAGGCGCGATGAAAGATAAGTTTAAAGTTACTGTAGCGATGGCAATGCTGGCTGCAGGTGTAACTGCAATTGCTTTGGCTGCAGCTGATTTCTCCGTTAGCACCCGGCCGGTTTGGAGTCCGACCGCATTGATCAATGCTGACGATTTCATTGATCATACCGTTGGACGTGCAATGGAGATATACGATGACAGTGGAAATTTAGTCACTAAAATGGCCAGCAATGTGAGCAAAGGAGATCAAATAATAAAACCCGACGGTCAACATTACGAAGTAAGTAAAGTGGACGGAGATAAAGCTACCGCTAAGTTATTGGGAAAGGATAAAGACTATTTGGCATGGGTTGATTATTTTAATAATTTGACGGAAGTGCCGGTGGCTACTAAAGAATGGAAGGACAGGCCGGTGGCGATTTACCAAACCCACACCGATGAATCCTATGTGCCAACTGACGGTACAGAATCAAAGCCTTTTAACGGCGGTGTTTTACAGGTAGGTAAAAATTTTGCCGAAAGTATAAAAGAGCGTGGACTGGATGCTATTTATAACGATAATAAGCATGACCCGCATGACAACAATGCTTATATGCGCTCGCGTCGCACAGCTACAGAGTTAATGAAAGAAAACCCTATTGCTATGTTTGATGTGCATCGCGACGGTATACCGGATCCTGATTACTACAATGAAGAAATCGACGGTAAAGAAGTAGCTCAATTGCGATTGGTAGTAGGAAAGCAAAACCCGAAAATGAGTTCCAACATGGATTTTGCCAAACGGTTAATGGCTTATGCTAATAAAAAACACCCAAACATTGTTAAAGAAATTTTTGTAGGTCGCGGCAACTATAACCAAGACTTGATGTCGACAGCGATACTTATTGAGGCCGGCACACACACTAACTCCCGGGAAAGGGCAGAAGAAGGAATTAGCCTGCTCGCTGATGCGGTGCCGGTTGTGCTGGGTGTAACCGGTGGACCGACGCAAAGTGGAGGCCCCGGCAGTGAAACAAGCAGCAGCGCCGGAACTAAAGGAGGATGGACAACGCTGGCCTGGATTTTAGGGGCGCTGTTGGTAGGTGGCGGTGCCTTCCTGCTGATCAGCACCGGCAGTCTTAAAGGGGCAGCTGATAAGTTAAGCGGCATTGGCAAAGAAATGACCGGTTTTCTTGCTCCTGTTCGCAAAAAACAAATCGATATTGATAAGCAGGATAAAGAATTAACGGATGCCGCTGATAAAGAGAAGAAAGATTAATGGGGGGAATTGTTTGTGCAGCTGCAGGGCTATCTTTTAATTATTGCTATCGGAACTTTAACCGGCACAATCACAAGGATGGTTCTGCTGCGTGTTGATTATCGTCAATATCCCGGCTATCCACATGGGTATATTGTCCACTTGTCCCTGGGGTTTATTGCTTCAGCCTTGGGGGCAATGGCGGTACCCGCCGTTATTGAAAAAGAGTTTACAGCCTTTACGTTTCTGGCTTTGGCGGCCCAACAATTCAGAGAAATTCGTACCCAGGAAAGAAGCACCTTGGAAAGTTTGGAGGAATCAGAACTTATTCAGCGGGGTAAAGACTATATTGAAGGAATTGCCCGTACTTTTGAAGGACGCAATTATTTGGTGATGATTTCGTCGTTTATTACTGCGCTTGCTGTGCAAATTGGCTTAATGGCCGGCATCGGGTGGTATATTGGTATAGTTGTAGGCTTAATTACAATGGCAATCAGCAGACTGTATATGACCGGCAAAGTGCTTGGCGATATTTGTGAAGTTCGACCGGCAAAAATGCATTTTGAAGGCCCGACTCTATTTGTGGAAGATATTGCGCTGATGAATATCGGTTTAAAAAGTCGGCGGGAAGAAATATTAAAAGATGGCTTAGCGGTAATGATTCATCCAAAAAATGATAACGCTCGGGCTACCATTCATGATATTGGTCAGCGTATGGTTATTGCGCATACTGCCGGTGTAATATTGGGCTGCAAAAAAGATATTGATATTCCGGAATACAGCCCCATTTTGCGTAAAAACCCGGAAACCGGGAGAGTGGCAATGTATATTATGCCGGTGGAGAAGGATATTGCTGCTTTGGTAGAGGCAGTAAACCGGACGCCCGTTTTAGAAGCTTCTTACAGTAAACCTTTAGCTACAAAAGCAGGACGTTATGCCTCTGATTAACATCTTGAAAATTAACGAGGTGTACAAAGATGACTACAGAAATTAACGGTGTAATTTTAGCGGCGATTACCACTGATAATGACGAGGTTGGTGGTGGAATGCCGATTTTTTATGTCAAAAATGAAGATGAAATGCAAGAAATGGCCGGACGGATGGCCAATATTTTAGATGCTATGGTTCATGAAATTACACCGCGGACATTAATAATAGTTAAGCACTAGTGCTTGACTAATTTTGCCAGGTGTTAGATAATTTATGAAGTAATGAATGGAGGAAGTTATGGCAGAAGGATTGGAAGTATATGACATTAAACCAAACAGCATAGCAGAAGAACTGGAAATTAATCCTGGCGACAGAGTTGTCGAAATTAACGGTCAAAAGGTTAATGATATTATCGATTACCGTTTTCTCACCGCAGATGATGAAATAACTGTTAAATTAGTAACCACTGATGGTGAAGAATGGTTGATGGAAATAGAAAAAGACTTTGGGGAAGATTTAGGACTGGAATTTGGCGATGATACTTTAGGCGGCTTGAAAAGGTGCCGCAACAAATGCATCTTTTGTTTTGTCGATCAAATGCCGCCAAATATGCGCAAATCATTGTATGTAAAAGATGACGACTACCGCACTTCTTTTTTAAACGCCAGTTTTGTTACGCTGACCAATATCAGCGATGCCGAACTTCAGCGCATTATAAATCAGAAGTTGAGCCCGTTATATGTTTCGGTACATACCACTAACCCCGAGCTGAGAAGAAAGATGATGACCAACCCGAAAGCGGCCGATATTATGAACCAGCTCAATGCGCTGGCGGCAGCCGGTATTGAAATGCATACACAAGTAGTGCTGGTTCCGGGCGTAAATGACGGCAAAGAGTTGGAGCGCACGATAAACGAATTATCTCAATTTTGGCCTCAGGTAAGGTCGCTGGCAGTAGTGCCGGTCGGTTTGACTAAATACCGGGAGGGATTGGCATCTGTTCGGGTATTTAACCGGCAAGAAGCATTAGCGGTAGTAAAACAAATTGAAAAGATGCAGCAGCGATTTTTGGCTGAATTTGACTATCCATTTGTGTTTGCTTCTGATGAATTTTATATTGAAGCAGATGTGGCTATTCCGCCGGATGAATATTATGCAGATTATCCTCAGATTGAAAACGGCGTAGGTATGACCAGAATATTTTTGGACCAATGGGCAGATGCAGAACGGCATCTGCCGTTGAAACTTGATCAACCGAAAAAGGTTTCCGCTGTCACCGGAGTTTCAGCTTACGGCTTTATCAAGCCGATAATTGAAAGGTTAAACCAAATTGAAGGGCTTGATATTACGCTTTACTGCGTGCCCAATCGCTTTTTCGGGGAAACGGTGACGGTAGCGGGGCTTTTAACGGGTACTGATTTGCTGCAGCATCTGGAGGGCAGGGATTTAGGCGAACTGCTGCTTATTCCTCATGCAATGCTTAAAGATCAAACGGAAAATATTTTTTTGGATGATATCACAGTTGATGAGGTGGAAAGAAAATTAAACGTAAGGATACTGTCGATTGATACCCCGTATGATTTCATTAAAATGATAACAAAGGGTTAAAACAGTTGAATTAAGTGCAAACTTAAACTAGCATATATTACCAATTACAGTGTAAAATTGCGGTTTTCGTCGATTGTTTTTAAAATTCGACGCAAGCCAAGTTTTTCTATAATCTTAAGGGAAAGGTTGTGAACTGATTTGCCGAAACCAATCGTGGCCATTGTTGGCCGCCCTAATGTTGGCAAATCTACCCTGTTTAATCGCATTATTCGCGGGCGGGTGGCAATTGTTGAAGATCAGCCCGGCGTGACAAGAGACCGATTGTATCACGATGCTGATTGGAATGGGCGTGCATTTACCGTCATCGATACCGGCGGAATTGAGTTCAATGAAATTGATGATTTTACCGCTCACGTTAGGCAGCAGGCAGAGCTGGCCATCAAAGAGGCTGATGTAATTTTGTTTGTGGTAGATGCTCGGGCCGGCATCAGCCCTACTGATCGTGATGTTGCGGCTGTGCTGAGAAGGACAAATAAGCCGGTTTTACTGGTAGCAAATAAAGTAGAGAATTTTGATGCTGCTGCCATTCCTTATTATGATTTCTTTGAACTGGGGCTGGGTGAACCTTTGCCGGTTTCTGCTTCTGAAGGCATGAATACCGGCGAACTGCTGGATAAAGTAGTTGAACTGTTACCACCGATCCAGCAGGAAGAGTATGATAAAGACGTAATTAAAATTGCGGTAATCGGTCGTCCTAATGTTGGTAAATCTACATTAGTTAATGCTGTTTGTGGTGAAGAAAGGGTAATTGTCAGCAATATTCCCGGCACCACCAGAGATGCCATTGACACTTTTATTGAGAGGGACGGCAAACACTATGTGCTTATTGACACTGCGGGGATGCGTCGTCGTAAGCGCATTGAAGAACCTACTGAACGCTATAGTGTTATTCGCTCGCTGCGGGCGGTGGATCGCTCTGATGTGGTGTTAATGGTTATTGATGCAGAGGATGGTGTTACCGAGCAGGATAAACGCATTGTCGGTTATGCGGAAGAAAAAGGCAGAGCGATTATCTTGGTGATTAACAAATGGGATTTAATTAAAAAGGATGATAAAACCATCCTTCGTTACAACGAGCAAATAAGAGAAGCGCTTGGTTTCATTCAGTATGCACCGACTATCTATATTTCTGCACTGACCAAAAAAAGAGTGCCGAAAATCTTGGAACTGGTAGATTATGTTTCTGAACAGCATAATTTGAGAATTGCTACCAGCAGTTTAAATCAGTTAGTTCGGGAAGCGGTACAGCAAAATCCTCCGCCTACTGATAAAGGCAGGCGTTTAAAAATACTTTACACTGTCCAAACCGGTGTTGCACCGCCAACATTTATCTTTTTTGTTAATGATCCGGAATTAATGCACTTCTCGTATAAGCGCTATCTGGAAAACTTTTTCCGTTCTTCATATGGGTTTGAAGGTACGCCGATACGCTTTGTTTTTCGCAAGCGCGACCAAGAAGAATAGTTTTTTGGAGGAAGCTCGTGTTCAATATTTTCATTACACTTGTAATTGGATATATTTTAGGCTCCATACCGACCGGGTATATTTTGGCTCGCTGCTGGAAAGGAATTGATATTCGACAGTACGGGAGTGGAAATATCGGTACTACCAACGTTTGGCGAACACTGGGATCCACTGCGGGAATAATGGTGCTGATTGTTGATTTCGCTAAAGGGCTGGTGCCGGTGTTGATTGCCCGTTACTGCTTTGGTGGTACAGGTGTGGAAATAGCTGCCGCGGTTGGTGCGCTTTTAGGTCATAGTTATTCTGCCTTTTTGAGATTTAAAGGCGGCAAAATAGTTGCCACCGGTGGAGGGGTTATCTTTGCCTTTTCTCCGCTGACCGGAATGGCTGCCTTAACAGTTTTCCTTGTCTTTTTGGCACTGTTTCGCTATGTTTCACTGAGTTCGATGATGGCAGCAATTACGGTACCAACTGCCTTCTTTTTGTTAAATATGGACTTGCCTTATCAAGTATTTGCGGTATTAGTTGCGGCCTTTGCGATTTATCGGCACCGTTCCAACATTCAACGGATCATTAACGGAACGGAATTTAAAGTGTGCATAAAAAAAGATAATCATGGGAGGGGGTAAATAATGAAAAAAGCTGTTGCTGTTATTGGTGCGGGAAGTTGGGGAACAGCACTGGCTGTTCAGCTGGCAAAAAAAGAATGTGATGTTAAAATATGGGCCCGCGATGAAAAAACAGTGAAAAGTATCAATGAACAGCGGGAAAACCCTCGCTATTTGCCGGGAATAAGTATTCCGGAAAAAATAACTGCCACTGTTAATTTAAAAGAAGTGCTTGCTTGTACCAAAGCAGTGATATACAGCGTGCCTTCTCATGCTTTTAGAGAGACTTTAATAAAAACACTGCCTGATTTACCGGATGATGCGGTGGTTATCAATGTAGCCAAAGGTATTGAGGAAGGTACTTTAAAACGGATGTCAGAAGTTTTTGCCGAAGTGGCGGGAGAAAATCAATTAAACCGTTACGTTGCTTTTTCCGGTCCCAGTCATGCGGAAGAAGTGGGCCGAAATATTCCAACGGCAATAGTGGCGGCTTCCAAAGATACCAATAAAGCTGAGTTTGTGCAGGATTTATTTATGTCTAACGTTATGAGGATTTATACCAATCCTGATGTAGTAGGTGTAGAACTTGGCGGTGCTTTAAAGAACATCATTGCACTGGCAACCGGTGTGGCAGATGGATTGGGTTTTGGCGATAATACTAAAGCAGCATTAATGACTCGGGGATTGGCAGAAATTACAAGATTGGGTGCGGCTATGGGCGCAGTACCGCTAACCTTTGCCGGCTTGGCCGGGCTGGGAGATTTAATTGTTACTTGTACCAGTATGCACAGCCGCAATCGCCGCGCTGGTATAGAAATCGGTAAGGGTAAGAATTTGGAACAGGCTGTAGCCAGTGTAAACATGGTGGTAGAAGGAGTAAGAACTACCAAGGCGGCCAAAGATTTGGCCGCCCGGTTCGGCATAGAAATGCCGATTACAGAGTTAAGCTACAAAGTTCTCTTTGCCGGTTACCCAGCACGGGAGGTAGTAATGGATTTGATGGGGCGCAGCAGCAAACCGGAAATCGAAGAGGTAGCCCTGGTTAAGTGGACATTTTAAAATTTTTACAAGTAGATTCTACGTAATCAGCTGCTTCTTGGCCAACTAACTGTATAATGCAAGTTTTCAGCCATTGATAAACATCGCTGCTTTTTTCCGCTTCCTCACTGATAATTGCTAAGCTTTGAGCAAACTCTCCGGCTCTTTCAGCTATATATCGGGCGGCAAGACTTTGGCCCGTGGAGGTAGATCTTAAGGCCGATGTCTTACCGTCCGCTTGGCTTATTGTGATCAATTCTTTTTTTTGTAGTGAACGGGCAATGCGGCTGGCTGTTGAGCGATTCCACAGGCACAGCTCCGCTAATTTGCTCATTGACAGTCCCTCATTTGTAATAACGGTGAAAAGGCTGATCAGCTGAGCCGGAGTGAGGTTGAATTTGATTAACTCTTTTTCCCACATCACATCCAGGCTGTGATAAAGACGTCTTAAATACATTAAAATCTGCAGACTTTGCAATAGCTTCGGGTCATGAGGACAAGGATGATGCCTCAGCAAAGATGCTGCTGCCTGCTCATTTGCCTGGTTATGCGTTGGGTGGGATGTGTTTTTGCATTTCAAAATAACCACCTCTACATTAAGAATGTCGTAGAAGTGCCTGGCATAAGTTTATTACTTATGCTTAAAGGCACTTTTTTCTTTGCCGGTTTATTCCTTTAGTTTATGGGATAAGGCTTAATAGTGTTCCACAATATGGAAGAATAAATTGGTATAAAAAAATCTATTTATTGTCATTTTTTTACTACTAACCATCATAGAATTAACCAGTGCTTATAAAAATAATTTTTTGCATCAGGCTCGTCATATTTTTATTAACCGGTCATATATATATAGTGTTATTGTATGCAGCTGGAAAAAAATACACTTTTACGGGACTGCCCGACGCCGGATAACCTCATTGCTGGCGGAGGAGGGATGCGCGATTTTATATCTACGATAAAAACTATAAGGATTTATATTATATATAATTTATAAAGGAGGGAGCGTGTGCATGGAAAAAATAGATCTTTTCCGTGATATTGCGGAACGTACCGGAGGAGATATTTATTTGGGCGTAGTCGGTGGTGTGCGTACCGGCAAGTCTACATTTATAAAAAGGTTTATGGATTTAACTGTTCTTCCCAATATTAAAAACACTCATGAAAGAGAACGTGCCAAAGATGAATTACCTCAAAGCGGTGCAGGCCGTACAATTATGACCACCGAACCTAAATTTGTACCGAATGAGGCTGTCGATATAACCATCAGCCCTGGCCTGCAGGTTAAAATGCGTTTGGTTGATTGTGTCGGTTATCGGGTGGAAGGGGCGCTGGGCTACGAAGAAGAGGACGGACCGAGGATGGTGACCACACCATGGTTTGAAGAACCCATTCCTTTCCAAGAGGCAGCAGAAATCGGCACGCGCAAAGTTATATCCGAGCATTCAACAATTGGTGTGGTGGTAACTACCGATGGCTCAATAACTGACATTAATCGTGAGGATTATGTAGAAGCTGAAGAACGGGTGGTGGAAGAACTTAAAGAATTAGGCAAACCTTTTGTGGTTTTAATGAACAGTATTCGGCCTAATTCCGAGGATGTTTTAAATCTGGTTGAAAGCCTGCAGGAAAAGTATGACGTTCCTGTATTACCGGTTAATGCAGCAGAATTAAGTCAAGAAGATATTCTTTACATACTGGAACAAGTTCTTTTTGAATTCCCGGTAAATGAAGTGAGTATTAACCTGCCAAGTTGGATTGAAGAACTGGAAAGCAAACACTGGCTGCGGGATAAATTTGAAGAGGCTGTCAAAACCACTGTTCATCATGTGCGCAGACTGCGTGACATCGAAACGGCGGTGGAAGCTCTGGCCGATTACGACTTTGTTGAACAAGTTAATCTGCTCAGTATGGATATGGGTACCGGTTTTGCCAGCATTGAAATGGTAGGCAAAAAAGATCTGTTTTACAAAGTGCTCACTGAGGAAACAGGTTATGAAATTAAAGGCGAAGCTGAAATTTTCCGCTTGATGCGCGATTTTGCGGTATCTAAGCGGGAATGGGATAAAGTGGCTGAAGCTTTTGAAGAAGTTCGCGAGAATGGTTACGGTGTGGTGACACCAAGGCTTGACGAGATGAATCTGGAAGAGCCGGAATTGATTCGTCAGGGCAGCCGCTTTGGTGTAAAACTAAAAGCCAGTGCACCGTCACTGCATGTTATCCGGGCAGACATAACCACCGAAATCACCCCTATTATCGGTACTGAAAAGCAGTGTGAAGAATTGGTGCGCTATATGCTTGACGAATTTGATGATAACCCGCAAAAAATTTGGAATTCCGAAATCTTTGGCAAAAGTCTTCATGATCTGGTAAGGGAAGGTATTCAAAACAAACTGCATCGCATGCCGGAAAATGCTCAGGTTAAACTGCAGGAAACGCTGCAGCGCATAGTAAATGACGGTGGTGGTGGATTGATCTGTATAATTATATAAAGAGTAAACAAAGCTTCCGCTGGCTTTAACGGCTGCGCGGAAGCTTTGTTTTTTGTTTTGTCACAATTACTCACTTATTAATATTTGACGCTGCAGCTGCTTCATGTGATAGTACAGTCCTCTGCGCTTTAACAATTCTTCTTCCCGTCCTTGTTCCGCTGTTTGACCGTTCTTCAGCACTAAAATTTGATCCATGTTTTCTAAACCGGTTAGGCGGTGAGTAATTACCAGCGTCGTTTTGTCCTGCATTACCCGTTCCAGTATTTTGAGGATATTCTTTTCCGTTACGGCGTCCAACCCGGCAGTGGGTTCATCTAAAATCAGAATGGGAGCATCTTTTAAAAGTGCCCGAGCAATCGCCAAACGTCGGCGCTGACCACCGGAAAGTTTAAATCCCCCTTCACCGATATAAGTATCGTAGCCTTGAGGAAGACTTTGCACAAAATCATCTATTTGTGCGTCTTTGGCTGCCTGATAAACTTCTTCCGCGGTGGCTTTTGGTCTGGCCAGCAGCAGATTTTCCCAAACAGTGGCATTAAAAAGGTGGGTGTGTTGGCTTACTACTGCAAAATATTGGCGCAGATTTTCTTGATTGTATAATTTTAATTCATTTCCTCCCAAGCGGATGGAGCCTTGTTTATAATCCCAGAAACGAAGCAGCAGGTTAATTAATGTGCTTTTTCCCGAACCGCTGGGACCGATCACTGCTATTTTTCCTCCGGCGGGAAGGTTTAAGTTTATATTTTTAAGAGCCCATCGATCATCCTCAGTGTATCGAAAACTTAGGTTTTCAATTTGCAGACTGAAATTATCCGGTATGTCAAGCGGGTGTGTCGGCTCTTCAATCGGCGGCTTAGTATTAATTATCTTAAATAGTCGGCCGGCTGATGTCAGAGTTTTTTCCAAGTGCTGAAACATCATCGGCAGTGGAAGCACTGCTTCAAAACTGCCGAAAGCTGCTAAAGCCAGCATAGCCAGACAAACTCCTTCTATTCTGCCGGCGCTCACCAAAGGAATGGATACCAATAATACCAACCACAGCGCGAGGTTCATCGCCAATCCGGTTAAAGCATTGGAAAGACTGAAAAATGCTGCTGTGCGGTTTTGCAGAGCGATCAGCCGCTGACTTAATGCCACAGCTTTTGCTTGATATTTATTAACCTGCCCAAAGGCGGTAATATCAGTCACTCCTTTAATGCAGTCCACCAGATGTGTGTTTAAAGCTGATTTAACTTCGACGGTGCGCCGGCCGACTTCTCTGGCGGCAAACTTTACAGCAAGTGGTACTGCCGTGCCTGCCAATAAGAAAAATAACAGGACAATCAATGCTAATTTTAGTTCAAACCAGGCTAAGAAGATAAACACACCTGCCAGTACCAAAAGAGCTGTTAAAGGTGGTAATAAAACCCGCAGATAAAAATCCTTTAACGTTTCGACATCAGTCACTATTCGACTGAAAAGTTGGCCGCTGTGATACTTGCCGGTAACTGCTGGAGCTAACGGTTCCAAATGAGAGTAAAACCAAACCCTTATTTCTTTCAGCAGCTGAAATGTGACGTTATGACTGACGTAGCGCTCTAAATAACGGAATACCGCCCGGGAAATGCCGAAAAAGCGGACACCGACAACCAGTGTCATTAATGATAAAACCGGCGGGTGCAGTGCAGCTTTGGAAATAAGCAGAGCGGCGGCAGCCAATAGTCCGACATTGCTGACCACTGTTAATGCATCTAAAAGAACTGCCGCAAGCATATAACGCCATTTAGGAACTAATAATTTTAACAGCGCTAACAGTTCCATTATGCCGCCCCCTTATAAGCTGTTACTAAGCGATAGTACATTCCCTGATTCTTCATTAATTCTTCATGACGTCCTGTTTCAACCACTTGTCCGTCTGCTAAAACAACAATGCGGTCTGCACGCTTTACGGTAGAAAGACGGTGGGCGATTATAATTACTGTGCGACCTTGCATCAACTGCTGCAGCGAATCTGCAATTTCATTTTCTGCTTCCGGGTCTAAGTCGGCCGTCGCTTCATCCAAAATTAAAAGCGGTGCATCTTTAAGGAAAGCTCGGGCAATGGCAATACGCTTGGCTTGGCCCCCGCTCAACCGAATACCATCTTCGCCGATTAAGGTATCGTAACCTTGCGGCAGCAGCCGGATAAATTCATCCGCTCCTGCCAATTTGGCGGCAGCTGTCATTTCCTCCTCGGATGCGTCCGGTTGGGCTAAAAGAATGTTTTCCCTCACTGTGCCGTAGAAAAGATACGGGTGCTGAGGAACATAAGACACATAACGCCGCCATTCATCAGCCGGAATTTGGGACAGCGAAATGCCGTTTAATTTTATTTCGCCGTGGTCCGGTTCAATAAAGCGCAGCAGCAGGTTGGCAGCGGTAGTTTTTCCCGAACCGCTTTTTCCTACCAGTGCCACCTGTTCTCCGTGACGTACTTCAAACGTCAATCCGCTTAATGCCTTACGCCTGCCATCATCGTAAGCGTAGTGCAGATCGTGAAAAGATAAATTCAGCATGGGTTTGCCGCTAAGAGAAGTCTGCTTATGCCGTGCTTCTTTTGAGACAGGTGTTTCCAGCACTTCAAATATGCGGTTGGCTGCATTTACTCCCGAAAGACCGGCATGAAATTGGCTGCCCAGCCGACGCAGCGGCAGGTAAAACTCAGGGGTTAGCAGCAGTAGAAAAAAAGCCTGTTCAAAAGTAATGTAACTGTAAACCAGGCGCAGACCTAATGACACAGCCACCAGCGCGGTACTGACAGTGGAAACAAGCTCCAGCACCAAAGCAGAAAGAAAGGCTACGCGCAGCACACCCAATGTGGTCTGGCGAAAGTCATCGCTTACCCTGGCAATAATTTTAATTTGCGCTTTGCTGCGGCCGAAAATTTTTAAAGTGGTCAGCCCCTGCAGCACGTCAAGAAAATGGGCGCTCATGCGGCTTAAACTTTCCCACTGCTTTTTTGTAAGGCTGTCTGCCCATTTGCCGATTAAAATCATAAAGATTGGAATAAGCGGAGCGGTAATTAGCAAAAGAAAACCGGACATTAAATCCCGCGGAAAAACAAATATCAAAATAAGCAGCGGTATCAGAGCTGCCAGTGCCAGCTGCGGCAGGTAACGGGAAAAATAATCTTCCAGCGTTTCAATTCCTTCCACCAGCGCATTGACCATTTCGCCGGTGCGCTCCCCTTTGAGATATGCAGGCCCCAGAGAGAAGATTTTAGCCAACAGCTTTTGCCGCAGCTCTGCTTTGATGCGGGATGCAATGCGCTGAGCAAAAACTTCGCTCAGGAAGGAAATGAGTGTCCGTAAAAATATTACTGCCAAAAGTGTCAGCATGAGCGGCCAAACGGCATGTAAACTTTGTTTTTGAATAAACACTTCACTGACTATATGGGCAAAACAGCCTGCCTGCAGAACCGTCAAAAGACCGGCGGCTAACCCCAAACAAACGGTCAGTATCAAAAAACTGCGGTTTTTTTTCGCTTCATGAACAAGCCTTTTATCTAACACGACAACACCTGCTTCACGGAGACAAACAGCCAAGGCATTATCTTGGCTGTTTGGCATTAGTTAATCAATATTCTAAATCTTTTTCGGTGACACGTTTGCGGAAAATCCAATAAGTCCATCCTTGGTACATTAGTACAATTGGCACTAATGTTAAAGCGATTATTGTCATTAGCTTTAAAGTATAAGGACTGGAAGAAGCATTATAAATAGTTAAATTCCAATCCGGATTGAGGCTGGAAATCATTACCCGCGGGAAAAGACCCCAAAAGAGACCCAGGGTAAAAAGTACAATGCTTAAGCCGTTAGCGATAAAAGCCAAACCGCATTTTTCTGCCCGCAGCAGCCAGCAGGCAGCAGTAAGCATCAGTACTGCGCCCCATAAAGCAGCACCTGCTCCTACCCGGGAAAAGATATCTGTTTGACTGTAACTTAACACCACCAGCAGTACCAGTACGGGCAGTGCTGAAATTCCAATGCGCAGTGCCGCTTTACGCGCCCGCTTTATCAATTCGCCTTCTGTTTTCAGCGTAAGAAAAACAGCTCCGTGTAAAGTAAAAATCAACAGGCCGGCCAGGCCGCCGATTACGGTATATGGTGACAAAAGATCCCAAAAAGAACCGACATACTCCATATTCATGTCAATCGGCAGTCCCTTAATGAGGTTGGTTAACGCTACCCCCCAAAGAAGAGCGGGCACTGCACTGCCGATGAAAATAGCACCGTCCCAAAACTTACGCCAAACGGGGTTGTTTTCTTTGCTGCGGAACTCAAAGGCTGCACCGCGCACAATTAAAGCCGCCAGCAGCAGAAACAGTGCCAAGTAGAAACCACTGAACATTGTGGCATACCAGTTGGGAAAAGCGGCAAACATGGCACCACCGGCAGTAATCATCCATACTTCATTGCCATCCCAAACCGGCCCGATGGTATTGATGATGATGCGTCGTTCGATATCATTTTTTCCTAAGAAGGGAAGCAGAATACCTACACCGTAATCAAAACCTTCCAAGAAAAAGAAGCCGATAAACAAAACAGTCACTAAGGAAAACCAAAGGATATTTAAATCCACAACGACACCTCCTTAGAAGTTTCCGGCGTTTTCAGCAGTGATTCTTCAGGCCCCTGCACCGCAAACTTCTTTAAAAGGTAAAAGTCTGCTGCTGCCAGCAATCCGTAAAGAACGGTAAAGCCGATTAGAGTAATCAGCACAGCAGTGGACGAAACAGCAGGAGAAATACCTTCTTCTACCCGCTGCAGTCCTTGCACAATCCAGGGCTGGCGGCCGATTTCCGCCATAAGCCAGCCGGATGTGTTGGCAATGTAAGGTAGGGGTATAGCAAAAAGCATTGCTTTAAGTAAATACCGTCGGTTAGTTAACGAGCCTTTTATGGCGGCAAATAATCCGTAAGCCGCCAAAACTACCATTATCGCTCCGGCCAGTACCATGATGCGGAAACTCCAAAATACCGGTGTTACCGGCGGAATATAATTGCCCGGACCGTACTCATTCACATACGCCGCTTGAATTTCTTTAATTCCTTTAACTTCACCGCTAAAGCTGTTATAAGTGAGAAAACTGAGCATTTTAGGAATTTGTATTTCGTAAGAGTTGGTTTGATTTTGTTCATCAATTAGTGCGACTGCGGTAAATGGCGCCGGATCGGCGCTTTCCCACAATGCTTCGGCAGCAGCCATTTTCATTGGCTGTGCTTTGTTAAGATACTGTCCTTGAGAATGACCGACAGCACTTACCAGCAGGATACTGACCAGACCAAAGCCTACAGCAAGACGGAAAGAACGATGGAAAAAATCGGTATGCTTTTCTCTCAGCAGGTGATAGGCACTGATGCCCATCACAAAAAATGCGGCGGTCGCAAATCCTGCCAGCACGGTATGCGGAAACTGGTACCAAACATGTGGATTGCTCAGCAGGGCAAAAAAGTCCGTCATTTCTGCCCGGCCGTTGCGAATTGCATAGCCTACCGGTGCCTGCATGAAAGAATTAGCCACTAAGATCCAAAAAGCAGACAAGTTGCTGGCGAAAGCTACCAACCAAATGGTTGCCAAGTGCAGCTTTTTGGAAAGCTTATCCCAACCAAATATCCATAACCCCAAAAATGTAGACTCGACAAAGAATGCTGCCAGTGCTTCCACTGCCAGTGGGGCACCAAAGATGTCACCCATAAAACGAGAATAGCCCGACCAGTTCATGCCAAATTGAAATTCCTGCACAATACCGGTGACAACTCCCATCGCAAAGTTAATTATAAAAAGCTTACCCCAGAATTTAGCCATCTTTTTATAGGTTTCGTTACCGGTGCGCACATATATTGTTTCCATTACTGCAATCAGTATTGACAATCCCAATGTGAGCGGGACAAATAAAAAGTGAAAAACAGTGGTGACACCGAACTGCATGCGGGCGAGCAGTAGTTCACTCATACGCACTTACCTCCTTTTTAATTATTCAAACTATATACGCAAAATATATCAGCTGCTCTAAACCCCCTTTATTTATTTTATTTTGCTGAAAGTAAAAGCGTTTGATTTTAATATATAAAACTATACTTTTATGGTATACTTTAATACCAATATAACCAAACGGCAGGCGGTCGTCAAGGTAATTTTATATATTTAAAAGATATTTTTGTTTCACCGGCAATGCATTGTTTTTACCGTTTAGGTAAATTACTTCATATGATAAACTATAATCGGGAAAAAAATATCATTGCCAGCAGCGGGCGGCAGTGATATAATGTCTATCACACAAGGAGTTTTATCCCCTCCACAAAGACAGATTGGAGAGATAGTGTTGTCTAATAAAGAACAACGGTTTTTTTTAGTGCGCGAAGATATTTTACCGGAAGCTATTTTAAAAACTGCACAGGCCAAAGAACTGCTGCGTAAAGGACAAGCGATTACTGTTAATGAAGCAGTGGAAAAAGTAGGACTTTCGCGAAGTGCATTTTATAAGTATAGGGAAGGTGTGTTTCCCTTCTATCAGTGGAGCCGCGGTAAAATTGTGACCATTTCGTTAGAGCTGGAACACCGGGCGGGTGTTTTGTCGAACCTTTTAAACAACATTGCCAAAGTGCACGGTAATGTGCTCACCATTAACCAAAATGTTCCCCGCGAAGGAGTGGCCGGGGTTACTTTAGCCATTGAAACCGCCCAGCTGGAAGGGAATTTGGAAGAATTAGTAAAGGCAATTAAACATATCGGTGGTGTGAAAAGAGTAGATGTGGTGGGGCAAAGTTAAACAGCATTCATAAAAGCGGAGGGATACATATGTCAGTCAAAGTTGTCAAGATTGGCCTTTTGGGCTTGGGAACAGTGGGCCGAGGGGTTTATCGCATCTTGAAAAATAATGCCGATACCATTTTGCAGCGTGTTGGTGTGGAAATACAAATCAAAAAAATTTTGGTGCGGGATATTAATAAAAACCGCGGTCTGGAATTGGATAAAGAAATTTTAACCACAAACGCAGAGGAGATCATGAACGACCCCGAAATAGAAATTGTGGTGGAAGTGCTCGGTGGCGTGGAGCAAACTCTGCAGTATGTATTAAGTGCTTTAAATAAAGGAAAAAGTGTGGTTACAGCAAATAAAGATATGCTGGCAGCCCACGGCAGAGAATTATTTGCTGCCGCTAAAAGCAACAATTGTGATCTGCTGTTTGAAGCCAGCGTTGCCGGCGGTATTCCCATTATTCGCACCTTAAAACAAAGCCTTGCTGCCAATACTGTTGAGCAGGTTTTTGGCATTATTAACGGAACAACCAACTATATGCTGACTAAAATGACCAAAGAAGGCAGCGAGTTTGACGATGTCTTACAAGAAGCCCAAATGAAAGGCTATGCTGAGGCGGATCCCACCAATGACATTGAAGGTTATGATGCCGCCCGCAAAATTGCCATTTTAGCTTCAATTGCTTTTAATACCCGCGTTACATTTGATGATGTTTTTATTGAAGGGATAACTAAAATATCCAGCTGTGATATTGCTTATGCCAAGGATTTCGGCTATATAATTAAATTATTGGGCATTGCTAAAGCCGGTGCTGACAGCATTGAAGTGCGGGTGCATCCCACTCTGATTCCTAAGGATCATCCTTTGGCTTCAGTAAACGATGCATTTAATGCTGTGTTTGTTAAGGGAGACGCTGTAGGAGAAACGATGTTTTACGGTCAAGGTGCCGGTGAAATGCCTACAGCCAGTGCGGTAGTGGCGGATATTATGGACGCTGCGAGGGATTTAGTACACAACGTGCCCGGTTTTATCGGCTGTACATGTTATGATCATAAAGCAGTTAAACCGATGAGTGAAGTAGTAAGCCGCTTTTATATTCGCATGTTAGTGGTTGACAAACCAGGCGTGTTAGCTTCTATTGCTTTGGTGTTAGGCAACAAAAATGTCAGTCTGGCATCAGTCTTTCAAAAAGATAAAGAGGGTTCGGAGGCGGAACTGGTGCTGATTACACATATGACGAAAGAAGAAAATATGCAGGATGCCCTGTGCGATTTAAGGCAGCTTTCATGTGTCAAGGAGATTGGCAATGTCATACGTGTTGAAGGGTAGTGATGACATGATTCGGGTGCAGGTGCCGGCAACAACTGCCAATTTAGGACCGGGTTTTGATACCCTGGGTATGGCGTTGAAACTGTACAATTTTGTGGAGATGCAGCAAATTCAAGAGGGACTGGTTATTGAGGTATTTGGCGACGGGGCGGAAAGTATTGCCCGAAACGAAAGTAATATCGTTTATCGAGCAGCACTTAAACTGTTTAATCAAGTTGATTATAAACCTTCCGGTTTAAAGATTAGATTAACTAATCAAATACCGGTATGCCGAGGCCTTGGCAGCAGTGCTGCTGCTATTGTCGGCGGAATTCTCGCTGCCAATATCCTTTCGGGAAGTAAATTAGATACCAATGATCTTTTAACGTTGGCAACCAAAATAGAAGGGCATCCCGATAACGTGGCGCCGGCGTTAATGGGAGGGATGGTGGTATCTGCTGTTGCCGAAGGAGAAGTGCACTGCGTTAAAATACAGCCGCCACCGGGGTTAAAGACGGTGGTGGCGGTGCCGAATTTTAAATTAGCAACCAAAGCGGCTCGTGAGGCGCTGCCCGGTCAAGTAACGCTGCAGGATGCTGTTTTTAATGTCAGCCGGACGGCGTTATTGGTGGCGGCGATGTGTCAAGGTGATTTAAGTAAGTTAAATTATGCAATGGAAGATCGCCTGCACCAAAACTATCGGGCAGCTTTAATTCCCGGAATGAAAAAGGTATTGGCTGCAGTCAAGTTGGCGGGAGCGAAAGGCGTAGTGCTGTCCGGGGCAGGGCCGACATTAATTGCCTTTGCTGATGACAATTTTGACTTAATTGCTTGGGTGATGCGTGAAACATTTCGTGAAAACGGTGTAATTGCAAAAACAATGGTGCTGGAACCGAGCACGGCCGGGGCCAGGGCATTATCTGTTGATTGAAACGCTTTTTTACAGTAAAATACTACAGTAATGAAATATATAAGTAACTAAAAAACATCGTCAGGTAGGCAGGAGTGAATTTTTGTCAATGTTAATTGTACAGAAGTTTGGCGGCAGTTCGGTGGCCACCCCTGAGCGCATTAAAAGGGTGGCTCGTCGGGTTGTGGAGGGGCGCAAAGAAGGAAATGATATGGTTGTGGTGGTGTCGGCAATGGGCGATACCACTGATGAGTTAATTAGTTTAATGAAACAAATTTCTGCATCCCCGTCGGAGCGAGAAGTTGATATGCTTTTAAGTACCGGAGAGCAAGTTTCTATTTCGTTATTGGCTATGGCTGTTCGCGAGTTGGGGTACGATGCGGTTTCACTTACCGGTGCGCAGGCGGGGATAAAAACCAATCAAGTACATAAAAAAGCAAAAATACTTGATATTGATACTAAAAGAGTAAAAAGGGAGCTGCAAAACGGACGAGTTGTTATCGTTGCCGGTTTCCAGGGGATTGACAATAACTATGAAATCTTTACGCTGGGTCGCGGTGGGTCTGATACCTCTGCAGTAGCCATCGCAGCGGCTTTAAAAGCTGATGTTTGTGAGATTTATACCGATGTTGACGGAGTTTATACCACCGACCCTCGGGTTGTGCCGGAAGCCAGCAAGCTGGAATCAATCTCTTATGACGAAATGTTAGAACTGGC
This sequence comes from uncultured Peptococcaceae bacterium, assembly GCA_965546615.1. Taxonomy (GTDB): domain Bacteria; phylum Bacillota; class Desulfotomaculia; order Desulfotomaculales; family Desulfohalotomaculaceae; genus CBEUVQ01. The sequence continues at coordinate 12,320 of CBEUVQ010000005.1, read as the reverse complement.
CAGTTTAGGTGCAGGGGTGCTGCATCCCCGCTCGGTTGAACTTGCTAAACTGTATAAATTACCAATACATGTTCGGTCAAGTTTTAATTACAACTCAGGCACTATTGTTCAGGAGGTTGAAAAAATGGAGAAGGATGTTATTGTCAGCGGAGCAGCCCATGATTACAACGTAGCCAAAATTGGTTTGTTCGATGTTCCTGACCGTCCGGGAATTGCTTATAAAGTGTTTAACGCTTTGGCTGAAAAAAATATCGATGTTGATATGATTATTCAAAGTGCAATGCGCAATAACGTTAATGATATTTCTTTTACCATCACCCGTGATGATTTAAGTAAAGCACTGACAACGGTTGAAGAATTGAAAGAAGAAGTCGGTTTCCGCGGCTATACCCACGATGAGGATGTGGCTAAAATTTCCATCGTTGGTGCGGGAATGATCAGCCATCCCGGGGTAGCGGCAATGATGTTTCAAGCGCTGGCTGAGGAGTCTGTTAACATCGATATGATTACTACATCGGAAATCAAAGTTTCCTGTATAATTAAATCCGCTGATGCGGAAAAAGCATTGAGAGCTATTCACAGAAAGTTTGAGCTGGACAAAATAAGTTAAAAAACTGCTGGTTGTAATATGTTGGGGTGGCAGATGCTTTTTGAGTATCCGGCCGCCCTATATTTATGATGTGCCTGCAGCTAATATATAAAATTTTTCCACACAGAACCTCAATTACTGTATAATAGTCTACAGAACATACTTTCTGTTTTGAGGTGCTGGTAATGGATTTGGCGGAAAAATTGAAAATTTTATCTGCTGCCGCTAAATATGATGTTTCCTGTTCATCCAGCGGCAGTTCGCGTAAAAATACACCCGGGGGAATCGGCAGTGCTGCGGTTAGCGGTATTTGTCACAGCTGGACTGATGACGGCCGCTGTGTGTCACTGTTGAAAATTTTGTTATCAAACTGCTGCAGTTTTGACTGTGCATATTGTGTAAACAGAATTTCCAACGATCTGCCCCGGGCTTCTTTTACGCCGGAAGAAGTGGCTGATTTAACTGTAAACTTTTACCGCCGCAACTACATCGAAGGCTTGTTTTTAAGTTCGGCCATTTTAATTGACAGCAGCTATACAATGGAGCTGCTGCTGCGCACTGTGCGTCTGCTGCGTCAAGAATATAAATTTAACGGTTACATTCACTTGAAAGCACTGCCGGGGGCGGATTTTGCACTGATTGCCGAGGCCGGTAAATATGTTGACCGGATGAGTGCCAATATTGAGCTGCCTACCGCCGGCAGCTTAAAACTGCTCGCTCCGCAAAAGAAAAAACAGCAAATTTTAAATTCAATGGGCGGCATCCATAGAAAAATTATTGAACACCGGCAGGAACGGAAGCGTTCACGAAAGGCCGTTTCCTTTGCACCGGCCGGGCAGAGTACTCAATTAATTGTGGGAGCTTCCCCTGAAAACGATTTACAAATCCTTAGATTATCAGAAAGCTTGTATAAAAGCTATAAATTAAAGCGCGTTTATTATTCCGCGTATCTGCCGGTTTCTGATAACCCTAACCTTCCTAAGCTTGTTAATCCACCTCTGCTGAGAGAGAACAGGTTGTATCAGGCTGATTGGCTGCTGCGGTTTTACGGCTTTTCCGCCGGCGAATTACTGAACGGCACGCATCCTAATTTCGATCTTGATTTGGATCCAAAAGCGGGATGGGCGTTAAGAAATCTGCACCTATTTCCGGTTGAAGTGAACAAAGCGGATTATGAACTGCTGCTGCGCGTACCGGGAATTGGGGTAAAATCAGCGAAAAGAATTTTAGCGGCCAGAAGAGTGGCTGCGCTGCGTTATGAGCATTTACAAAAACTGGGGGTAGTGTTAAAGCGGGCGCGCTACTTTATTACTTGTAAGGGAAAATATTTCGGGAATGCCCCCTTTAAAGAGGAGGCGCTGCGCAGTCATTTGCTGGCCGGTAAACAGCAAAAGTATCAGCAGCTGACGCTGTTTTCTGATGCACCAACCGCTTCAGATATTATCAGTAGTGTAACGGGAGAATTATAAATGAACGATTATCTTTATGACGGCAGCTTTACCGGACTGCTTACCGCTGTTTATCAAGCATATTATCATCCTGTAAAGCCTGACAGCATTATGCCGCAAAGCAGCTATAATCCTGGTTTGTTTGCTAACCCAATTTTTATTGCTGCCGATTCGGAAAAAGCAGATAAAGTTTATCACGCCATCATAAACAAAATATCACCGGCTGCGCTTCGCCATGTTTATCGTGCCTATCTTTCAGAATTACCTGGAATTGAGAACACTATTTATCATTATCTGCGCATTGGTTTTAAATTAGGCAAACAGGTGAATTCGCACTTGACGAACCAATACGTTAGCAAAATTCACAATGTCAGCCGTAAGGTTAGCAGTGAAAGTCACCGGATGTTGGGTTTAATTCGCTTTCAATTAATTGCCGGTGATATTTATTATGCACCTATTGAACCGGATTACAATATTGTTGGTTTGGTTGCTCCGCATTTTGCGAAACGCCTGGCCGGTCAAAAATGGGTGATTCATGATGTGAAAAGAAACAGCGCCGCTCTTCATAACGGTGAAGAATGGGTTTTAACGGATTTAAACAGTGAAAGCAATTTTACTGCACAGGAAAAAGAGGCTTTTTACCAAAATCTGTGGCGGGATTACTTTAAAAACGCCGGCGTGCCGGATCGGAAAAACCCAAAGCTGCAGCGGCAGTTTATGCCGGCCAGGTATTGGAAGCACTTAACTGAGATGAAATAGTTTTCTTTGACATATGTTCATAAAATATTTTAAAATATTGCCAGGGGGTGAGGATCATGCCACGACCACCAAAATGCAGGCGGGTTGAATTCGTTCCCGAGATAACGTATTTTAAACCTGCCGGTGTTCCACTGGTAAACCTGGAAGAAATATCATTGACGATAGAAGAGCTGGAAGCTGTCCGCTTGAAAGATTTAGAAGCACTGGAGCAGGAACAGTGTGCTGAAAAGATGCAGGTATCCCGGCCGACTTTTCATCGCATTTTAGCTGCTGCCCGCAGGAAAATTGCCGAAGCGCTGGTAGAAGGCAAGGCCATTAAAGTTGAAGGTGGCAATTATCATCACGCAGGCAGTTTTCATGGGGGGAAACGCTGTAGGAATAAAGCTAAAAACTTTTAATATATTTAATGTATCATCGAGAAACAGGGGGTATATAAGGTGTCTGGTTTAATACCGTTTGTAGTAGAGCAAACCAACCGGGGCGAGCGTTCATATGATATTTACTCCCGCCTTTTAAAAGATCGCATTATTTTTCTCGGCGGACCGATTGATGATGCTGCTGCCAACCTGATAGTTGCCCAAATGCTGTTTTTGGAAGCGGAAGATCCTACAAAAGATATCTTTTTGTATATTAATTCCCCCGGTGGTGTAATTACCGCCGGAATGGCTGTTTATGATACCATGCAGTATATCAAGTGTGATGTTTCTACTATCTGCATCGGTCAGGCGGCCAGTATGGCTTCGCTTTTGCTGGCAGCAGGGGCGAAAGGTAAGCGTTTTGCCCTGCCGTATTCTCGCATTATGATTCACCAGCCGTTAGGCGGAGCACAGGGTCAGGCCACCGATATTGACATTCAAGCGAGAGAAATATTATATCAAAAAGCTGCACTAAATAATTTGTTGGCTGAACTCACCGGACAGCCGTTGGCGGTAATTGAAAGAGATGTCGAACGTGATTTCTTTATGTCTACCGAGCAAGCATTAAGTTACGGTATAATAGATAAAGTGATCCAAAGAAGGAGAAGATAGCTAATTGATTAATCAAGCAGCCTGCGCGGATATGCAGGCTGCTTTTTTTTGAAAGACGGCCGGTAAATGATAATGTTTTGCTGTCGGGCTATTTTTTTCCTTGCATTGGGGAAAGATAGGCATGTATAATGCCTCAGGGGTGATAGATGATGCAGGATATTTCTTTAGAAAACATTAAAGCAGCCAGAGAAGTATTAGCAAAAACAGCGCGCAAAACCGATATTATCAGCAGTCCCATTAGCGACTTGTGTGCCGGTAATATTTATTTAAAACTGGAAAATCTCCAGCGCACCGGTTCGTTTAAACTGCGCGGTGCTTATAATAAGATTTATAATTTAACACCCGAGCAGAGGGCATGCGGAGTGATTGCCTCGTCAGCCGGCAACCATGCGCAGGGGGTTGCGCTGGCGGCAGCTGAGTTTGGCATTAAATCAACTGTTGTAATGCCGGAAACCGCACCGCTGTCCAAAATAACAGCTACTAAAAGCTACGGTGCCGAAGTGGTGCTGCACGGTTATGTTTATGACGATGCTTTTGCAAAAGCGGTGGAAATTCAAAATCAAACCGGGGCGGTGTTCATTCACCCGTTTGACGATCCTTACATTATTGCCGGTCAAGGAACTATTGCTTTAGAAATTTTAGAAGAACTGCCTGATACCGATGTTATTTTGGTACCGGTGGGCGGTGGCGGATTGTTGGCAGGAATTGCCATTGCCGCTAAAGCTATTAATCCTAACATTGAAATAATTGGCGTAGAAGCAGCCAATGCTCCTTCGATGAAACTTTCGCTGGAGAAAGGAGAAGTAAGCAGCTTATCCAGCGCATTTACTTTTGCAGACGGCATTGCGGTAAAAACACCGGGTCAAATTACTTTTGAAATTGCCAAGAAGTACGCAGATCAGTTCATCACAGTGGAAGAGGATGAAATCGCCAATGCCACCTTGCTGTTATTGGAACGGTTTAAACTGGTTGCAGAAGGTGCCGGTGCGACGCCAATGGCGGCAGTGCTGAGCCAAAAATTAAATATATCCGGTAAAAATGTAGTGGCGGTAATTAGCGGCGGAAACATCGATGTGAATTTATTGTCCAGAATTGTAGACCGCGGCTTAGCCAAAGCCGGCCGTAAAACCGAGTTGACCACCGTTATGCCTGATAAGCCCGGCAGCCTGCAAAATATGCTGAAAGTCATTTCCGGCACGGGGGCTAACATTGTGGAAATTCACCACAATCGCATTGCTATGGAAACGGAATTGAACTGGGCACGGGTGAACTTTGTTTTAGAAACCCAAAACAATGCTCATTTAGAAGCGCTGATGAAAAAGCTGCATCAAAGCGGCTATATGGTAAAAAGAGTGTAGCTGAAATAAAGGGACTGCTGCAAAATGCAAACAGTCCCTTTATCTTTATCATTTGTTTACTTCATCATTTCCGCTAAGTCAGTTTTCGGATCACTGATTAGTTTCAAATTAAAGGTGTCTTGCAGTACTTTCAGCACACCGGGGGTGATAAATTCCGGCGGAGTAGCGCCGATGTAAATGTTTTTAATACCTAGGCTGAACAGGCCGAGCAGAATGGCAACAGCTTTTTGTTCGAACCAGGATAATACTATGCTTACCGGCAGTTCGTTAACTGAGCACTCAAATGCTTCCGCCAAAGCTAAGGCGATTTTAACTGCAGATACCGAATTGTTGCATTGACCTAAATCAATGTAGCGCGGAATGCTGGTTCCCGGCACTGTGCCGTAATCCACATCGTTGAATCTGAATTTACCGCACGAAGTGGTTAAGATAACACATTCTTTTGGCAGTGACAGTGCCAGTTCACGGTAGTATTCATTGCCTTTACCGGGTTTATCGCAGCCGGCAATAACAAAGAAGCGTTTAATTTTACCTGCTTTAACTGCCTCAATGATTTCCGGAGCAAGCCCCAACACCGTTTCGTGGTGGAAACCGGTGAGCAGAGTTTTATCAGATTGAATGTTTGCTTCCGGCAGTGAAAGAGCTTTTTCAATCAGTGGGCTGAAATCATCGTTTTCAATTTTGGTTACGCCTTCTAAACCGGTGACATCATAAGAGAAGAAGCGGTCCGAGTAGCTGCCTTTAATCGGCATTACACAGTTGGTGGTAGCTAAAATTGCACCGGGGAATTCTTCAAAAAGTTTTCTTTGATCATACCATGCTTTACCGATGTTGCCTTTTAAGTGCTTGTGTTTTTTCAGCTCAGGATAACCGTGTGCAGGCAGCATTTCAGAGTGGGTATAAATGCTTACACCTTTACCTTCAGATTGCTCCAGCAGTTTTTTCAAGGCAAATAAGTTATGACCGGTTACCACAATACATTTGCCTTCAATTTTATTAGAGCTTACTGCTGCCGGTTGTGGTACGCCTAAGAATTCGGTGTGAGCTTTATCCAGCAGATCCATTACCTTTACGGTGGCAGTACCGACTTTTAATGCCATTTCAACGGTTTCCTGCAGGTTGAAGTTAACGTTGGTAAGCGTGGAATACAAAGCTTCGTGAGTAATGGCGTCAACTTCCGGATCGGTGTAACCAAGCTGTCTGGCATGAGTGGCGTAAGCCGCCACACCCTTCAAACCGAAAATAATGGTGTCCTGCAGGCTGGCTAAGTCCGGGTTTTTACCGCAAACACCGATTTTGGTACAGCCGCCTTTCGGAGTTTGACCGCACTGATAACAGAACATATCCAGATTTTCTTTTTTTTCTTTACTAAAAATTGATAACATGAGTTGTCCCCCCTGATTTTATTTTTGCACTTGATAAGCGCGTTTGTGTTCGTTGATCATGGTTAAATTATACTAGGTTAAATAATGGTTTGATATGATATAAGTCATACTGCAGGTATGATTTTAATCACAGATCAACAGATAACAGCTGTTTTTCATCATCAAATTCATTTTGGAATGGTTAAAACAGCATCTTCAAAGGTTTACCCCGGGGGGAGCTAATCCATAAATATGCTGCGGTCGTATTTATAGCCGCCGAAGTCAATATAGTTGGCCGTTTTGGCATCAGTGGGAAGCGTAATACCCTGCAGTACTTCTTCTTTAAACACTTTAAAACCGGTGCGGTCAACGATATAGCCAACGTGCTCTTTGGGCAGTGACCTGTCGATATATTTATCAATATAAACGTACAAGTTGCTGCAAACTTTAAGTACTGTATTGCGATCTACCCACTCCAAAAAAGTGCGGGCAATGCGGGGATTTTTCTTTCCTGTACGCCCCATAATAACTATCCGATACCGCTGTTCACCGCGTGTCCACGCCCCGGTAGGGCACTTTAACACGCATTCGCCGCAGCCGATGCAGCGGTTGGCATCTCTTTTAACTTTGTAGTTTTCTTTTGTTAACGCTCCCACCGATACTTTTTGACAGTTTTTCACGCACGCTCCGCAGCTGATACAGCGGGAAGCATTGTAAAGAGGAATTACTTGACCAATTATGCCGATATCCTGCATATGGGCTTTAATGCAGTCGTTTGGACAGCCGGTAATGGCAATTTTAACGTGAGGGTCGTTGGGGTAAATTGTTCTTTCTACATCGTAAGCCAAAGAGGTAGTGTCAAAAACTGCGTTTGGGCACACCTTATTGCCGATGCAGGCGGAAACGTTGCGCGTTCCGGCGGCGGGATATCCGCTTGCCGGGTTGTCTACAGTGACACCGTGAAGTAATTCCAGCTCTTCAATCAGCGGGGCAATTTTGGCGTTAACTTCTTCCATTTTATCAAAAGGAATACCCGGCACTTCAAAGCCTTGACGGGTGGTAATATGTACTGTGCCGCTGCCGTAAGTTTCGGCAATCTCCTGCACTAAGCTGAGAAACTTCACCGGCAGATGACCGCCCGGCACCCGCAGGCGCAAACAGGTTAGCTTTCTGTCTTTAGTAATTCGCCAGGCGTTTTTCATTACTTTTTTCGTATTAACAGACATTTCTTCACCCCGCTAATCCAATAATTTTTTTGCCTTGGTATAATTAAATACCGGGCCTTCCAAGCAAACATAAGTGTCATCTATTTTGCAGTGTCCGCATTTGCCGACGCCGCAGCACATCTTGCGTTCAAAAGAAACCCAAATATTTTCTTCCGGAATGCCCCGCTTGAGGAATTCTTGTGCGGTAAATTTCATCATCACCGGTGGACCAACGATCACGACGCTTGTTTCAGCTATTTCCGGAATCTCTGTTTCCGGCACTAAAGCAGTAATTAAACCAACCCGTCCGTCCCAATTGGTTTGCTCGTCTAATTTATCAACGGTGACGCTGACATTTAATACTCTGCTCCAAGCATTTAATTCGTCTTGGAACAGTGCATCAGACGGAGATTTAAAACCAACCAAGAGGTCCATTTTTTTTAGTTTATCGGGCTTACGGTAGAAGTGGTTAATAATACTTTTTACCGGTGCCAATCCGGTGCCGCCGGCAGCAATAATTAAATGGCGGCCGTAGAAATCCGGTACCGGAAAAGCAGTCCCGTAAGGTCCGCGAATAAACAAGTGATCAGCTTCATTCAGCTGATGAATAACATTGGTAACTTTACCTACCCGGCGAATGGTCATTTCAATATATCCCTCTCCGTAATCGCTGATTGATATAGGACACTCACCAACACCGGGAATAGATACCTCAGCGAATTGGCCCCATTTAGGGCTGAAGCTGCACTCTAAGCGGTAAGTCCAGTCGACAGCGGTTTGTTTCTTTACTTCTAAGATTTTTGCTTTAACGGGCAGATAATGATTTTTAGTCATTGACACGCACCTCCCCGAAAATTTTTTCTAATTTATTAACGCAGCGCGAGTAAGAAATGTATTCCGGGCAAACATCGTCGCAGCGGCCGCAGCCGACGCACATGTGTATTCCGAATCGTTTTTTAAAATCGGATATCTTGTGCATTACTTTAAAGCGCATGCGCTGGCCTTTGTCTTGACGGAAGCTGTGCCCGCCTGCCATATCGGTAAACCCGTCAATTTGACAGCTTGCCCATACCCGTCGTCTTTCTCCGCATTTTGGATTGTCGGTATAGAAAATATCCTGCATGGTAAAGCAGCTGCAGGTAGGGCAAGAGGTGGTGCAGCGTCCGCAGGCGATGCAGCGGGAGCTGTATTCCTGCCAAACGGGATGTTCTGCTGCCGCGGCTGAATCTAAATGTGCCGGTATTTTTACTTTTAGTTTGTTTTCAGCAGCAAATATTGGCCGGACATCGGCAGCAATTCCACAGCGGGAAAAAAGGCCATCCAAATCTTCTTTAACGTCGCAAAGATATTCGCCGTTTTCTAAACGAACGGAAGCAGTGTAATGATCGCTGTAATTGGTGCCCATTGAACAGCAGAAACAGTTATCAAATTCAGTTGGGCAGTCCATTAATATAAATTTCAGCTTATTGCGATACTGCTGATAGTAATAGTCGGGGTATGGGCCGTTTTCCAGCATAATTTTGTCCAATCTTTCCACTGCGTGAATGTCACAGGAACGCAGAAAAACAATGATTGACTTGTCGTCTGTTTTCGGTTCCCGGTATTCATCTTCAGTAAAATAAAAAAGCGTTTGGTTAATCGGATAATAAACTTCTTTGGCAGAAAAATAACTTTTGCGGTCAAAAACAACATCGGTAATGCTGTTAATTTCTCCATAAGCGACAGCATCTGTGTCTGAAAAACGACCTTTGCCTTTTAACAGTACCGGTGCATATATGCGGTAATTTTTTTTAAGTTCGCTTAATAATTGGTTGAAGCGATCAGCGGTATATTTGTACCCCACATTCATCCCTCCTGCTTGATTTTTTACAGTTAAGTTTATATAGCGAAAAAAATGATTTCCATGATGTAAATCACGTTGCTTTGTATTAGAAAATATTGTGAGGTTGGTAATAATGGACAAGGCGGCAAACAATCGGTTAAAATGAAAATATATACAAATAAGGAGAGTACTGCCTTGCCAGAACTGTTAGCAGCTTTACAAAAATATTTCGGATTTGCTGATTTTCGCCCCGGCCAGCGGGAAGTAATTGAACAGGTGCTTAAAGGTAACGATTTAATGGCGGTAATGCCTACCGGGCGAGGGAAGTCTTTATGTTATCAACTGCCCGGGTTAATGCTGCCGGGCGTAACTTTAGTGATATCCCCGCTGGTGGCGTTAATGAAAGATCAGGTTGACAGTTTACATAATCTAAATCTTTATCAGGCTACACTGTTAAACAGTCAACTAACATGGGATGAACAGCGCGAACGTATGCAGGACATCCGGCGCGGCCTTTACAAGCTGATTTATGTTGCTCCCGAGCGCCTGCGCAATCGCAGTTTTATCAATCTGCTTTCTGAAATGCCGCCGGGGCTGCTGGTTATAGACGAAGCCCATTGTATTTCACAGTGGGGTCACGACTTTCGCCCGGATTACTTGTATTTGAAGGATTTTATCAATAGTCTTCCGAAAAGACCGAAAGTGCTGGCTCTTACCGCTACTGCCACACCGAAGGTGCAGCAGGATATCTTAAAACAGTTGGGAATTGAACATGCCTCTAAAGTAGTGGCCGGCAGCGACCGCCCTAATCTTTATTTAGCGGTACAGCGTTTAGAAAACAGCGAGGCCAAATTAAAGGCACTGCATAAGGTGTTGGCGCAGCAAACCGGCAGCGGCATTATCTATGCCGCAACACGCAAAGAGACGGAAGAAGTGGCGCAGTATTTGGTTTCACATTTAAAAATTAAAGCTGCTTCTTATCATGGCGGTATGAACGCCGAGCAGCGAGCTGTGGTGCAGGACGGCTTTATCAATGGAAAATATCCGATAGTAGTGGCTACCAACGCTTTTGGCATGGGCATCGATAAACATGACATTCGATTTGTGGTGCATTACAGTATTCCCGCCAGCTTAGAAGCATATTATCAGGAAGTGGGCCGAGCAGGCCGAGACGGACAGCCGGCAAGGTGCACGTTGTTTTATACCCCGCGTGATCGGGCGCTGCAGGAATGGATGATTGATAACGACGCATTGACGAGAGAACACTTAGTGATTTTTTGGAAGGCCTACCAGCGTGCGTTAAATAACGGCCGAGCGATTTTAAACGCTGCGGAGTTAGCTCATGCCGAGTTGGATGAAAACAGACTGCGCTTGCAGATCAGTGCGCTGGAGCGTCATGGGGTTTTGACTCTGGTGGAACGCAGTGGTGAAACAATAGAAGTTGAGAGCGGGTCTGTTCCCATGGGGCCGAAGATTGCCCAAGCAGTGCTGCGGGAGGCTCAACAGCGTCAAGCAGAACGGCGCAATAAGCTGGCAGCGTTGGTAAACTGGATCAACACCGGGCGGTGCCGCCGGGTAGTACTGTTAGAGTACTTTGGTGAACGGATAAAAAACCATCCCGAAAGCTGTTGTGACAACTGCCAAACTGCAAACCTCGGAGAAGAATATTCTTTTGAGCCGATAGAGGTACTGCAGTGCGTGCGCCAGCTGCGGCACGGTGTGGGGCGCAAAAAGCTGGCAGCGATTCTGCAGGGCTCAAAGGCGAAAGATATTTTAGAGCGTGATTATCATCTGCTGCCGCATTACGGTAAGCTGAAGAATCGTTCCGCCGCAGTGATATTGGCGATGGTTGATCGTTTGTTGGGTGACGGCTATTTGTTGGTTGACGGTGATCAGTATCCGGTGGTCGAACTCACTTCCAAAGGCTGGGAGGCTATTTCACTGGGTAATCCGCTGCCGCTGCCGCCCGAAGCATGTACAGGTTCCGCTTACAATGCCAAACCGGATGATGTGCTGCTGAGTGCGCTGAGGGAGTATCGCAGCAGTTTAGCCGATAAGTTTCAGAAGCCGCCTTTTTTATTTTTTCACGATAAGGTGTTGGAAGAGATAGCTGCCGCTAAACCAACATCGCTGGAAAAATTGGCCCGCATTCCCGGTATCGGCAGTAAAAAGCTGGAAGAATACGGAGCGGATTTATTGGCTATTGTGGGATACCACAAATAAATATAAAAAACCATCGGCTGTGTAAAGTTCTGCCGATGGTTTTTATAAAGGTAGGGCTATTACTTTGGAATACAGATTACTTGCCCAATTTGCAGCCTGTTGGGGTCAACACCGGGGTTGGCCCTTCTAATGGCTTCTACTGTAGTGTCGTATTGTTGAGCTAATTTATAGAAAGTATCTCCTGCTTTGACGGTGTATGCAAATGTGCCGCGTGGGCATCGCCCAGGTCCCGGGCCCGGTGTGCGCGGGATACAAATGATTTGACCAATCTGTAAGTTGTCAGGGTCAATACCGGGATTAGCAGCAATAATAGCTAATACTGTAGTATTGTATCTTTGAGCCAGAGAGTAAAGTGTGTCACCGGAACGAACGATATATGCGAATGTTCCGTCAGGGCAGTCGCCGGCTTCCTCGGGCACACATATTTTTTGACCGATCTGCAGATTATCGGGGTCAACGTCGGGGTTGACGTCAATCAGCGCCTGAACGGTAGTGTTGAACTTGCGAGCAATAGAGAAATAAGT
>CBEUVQ010000004.1:0-108232 GCA_965546615.1 uncultured Peptococcaceae bacterium | reverse complement strand
TTAAACCGGGGGATAACGTGCTGCTGATTGGTTTTGGTGCCGGCCTGACCTGGGCGGCGGCAGTAGTCCGCTGGGTGTAATAGAAGGAGGAAATGATGCTTAAAACCAAATTATGCGACATACTGGGAATTGAATACCCGATTATTCAGGGAGGTATGGCTTGGGTAGCTACCGCCGAACTGGTGGCAGCGGTGTCTGAAGCCGGAGGTTTGGGTGTGATTGGTTCCGGAACTGCGCCACCGGAATGGTTGGAAGAACAAATTGGCAAAATTAAAAAATCTACCGATAAGCCCTTTGGCGTCAATGTGATGCTGATGTCACCGTTTGCTGATCAGATAATGGAAATTATTGTAAGAGAGAAAGTCCCGGTAGTAACAACCGGTGCAGGCAACCCAGGCAAATACATTCCTAAATTAAAAGAAGTCGGAACAAAGATTATTCCGGTAATTCCATCGGTGGCGCTGGCTCAGCGCATGGAACGCGCCGGGGTGGATGCAGTGATTGCCGAAGGTGGAGAGTCAGGTGGGCATGTTGGAGAATTAACCACTTTACCGCTTGTGCCGCAAGTAGTTGATGCGGTGAATATTCCGGTAATTGCTGCCGGAGGTATTTTTGACGGGCGCGGCTTGGTAGCGGCATTAGCGTTAGGTGCGGTAGGTGTGCAGATGGGCACTCGGTTTATGAGTGCGGCAGAGTGTGTGATTCACGATAACGTTAAACAAACTTTAATTAAAGCTAAAGACCGCGACACTGTGGTTACCGGTCGCAGTACCGGCCATCCGGTGCGGGTAATTAAGAACAAACTGGCTAAAAAATTCATTGAACTGGAAAGCCTCGGTACGGCGGCAGATCAACTTGAAAAGTTAGGTGTTGGTAAGCTTCGTGCGGCAATGGTGGAAGGCGATATTGAATACGGTTCGATAATGGCCGGTCAGGTTAGTGCTATGATTAAGAAAATAGAACCTGCCAAAGAGATTATTAAAGATATCATTGATGGGGCCGAACAAGTTCTGAATAACCTGCCCCAGGGGAGGTAAACCGTTTTGGCATTGGTATTTGTGTTTCCCGGTCAAGGGTCGCAGTATGTTGGTATGGGTAAGGAACTGTATCAAAATTTTGCCGAAGCCCGGGAAATTTTTGAGCAAGCTAATGATATACTGAATTTTGATATTGCTAAGCTTTGTTTTGAAGGACCGGAGAGTGAACTGAACAAAACGGAGAACACCCAGCCGGCACTTTTAACTGTCAGTGCTGCGGCATTAAAGGTGTTGACGGCTCATGGGGTAAACGCGACAGCTGCTGCCGGGCACAGTTTAGGAGAATATTCTGCTTTGGTTTGTGCGGGGGCGGTAAAGTTTGCTGATGCGGTTAAGCTTGTCAGGCTGAGGGGTAAATATATGCAGCAGGCGGCACCTAAAGGAACAGGCGGAATGGCTGCAGTATTGGGATTAGACAGCGCTGCTGTAAATGATATTTGCGTTAAAGCATCTGCCGGTGGTCATACTGTAGAGGCAGTAAACTACAACTGTCCGGGACAGGTGGTAATTGCCGGCAGTCAAAGCGGCCTGCAGGCTGCAATGCAGCTGGCTAAAGAAGCCGGTGCCCGAAGAGTTGTGCCGCTGGCGGTCAGCGGACCGTTTCATTCCAGCTTTATGCGCCCGGCAGGCGATAAATTAGCTTTAGAAATGAAAAAAGTAGCTTTCTTTGATCCAAAAATTGATGTTGTGGTTAATGTCACCGCTGACTATGTACGTCGGGCTGACGAAGTGAAGCAGAAACTTGTTGAGCAGGTATACAGTCCGGTGCGCTGGGAAGAAAGTGTACAAAGATTGGTTGATGACGGAAATAACATTTTTGTTGAAGTTGGTCCCGGCAGGGTTTTAACCGGTTTAATTAAGAAAACCGTTAAAGGTATAACTACTCTAAATATTGAAGATACTGCCTCATTAGAAAAAGTTCTTGCAGAACTCAGGGAGGTTGGCTAAAATGGTTCTTGATGAAAAGGTTGCCATTGTTACCGGATCATCCCGTGGGATTGGTCGGGCAGTTGCGGCAGCACTGGCTAAAGCCGGAGCGGACGTTGCGATAAACTACGCCGGTCGGGCTGACGCTGCTGAAGAAACAGCGAATATAGTGAGAGCGGCAGGGCGCCGTGCATTGGTGATTAAAGCTGATGTTGCTGATGCTGAGCAGGTAAAAGCAATGGTAGATCGAACCGTTAAGGAATTTGGCCGTTTGGACATTTTGGTAAACAACGCCGGCATTACCAGAGATAATCTTATTATGCGCATGAAAGATGAAGACTGGGATGCGGTATTGAATACCAATTTAAAAGGGGCATTTAATTGCTGCCGGGCGGCAATTCGTCCGATGCTGAAATCAAGAGGTGGTCGAATAGTAAATATCAGTTCAGTGGTAGCATTAAAAGGTAACGCCGGTCAAGTAAATTATTCTGCTGCCAAAGCGGGAATGATAGGCCTAACAAGAACACTTGCCGGAGAAGTTGGTTCCCGCAGCATAACCGTTAATGCTATCGCACCTGGATTTATTACCACTGAAATGACTGAAAGCTTACCGCAGAAAGTTAAAGATGACTTGTTAGAACGGGTACCTTTGGGACGTTTAGGATCTCCCGAAGAAGTTGCTGATGTGGTGGCTTTTCTGTGCAGTCCGGCTGCGGGTTATATAACCGGGCAAGTAATTGCTGTAGACGGGGGGATGACTGCCGTTATGAAATAACCCGTAACTGCAGACTTGTTTTGAGAGGGGGTGAATCCATTGGTTGATGCCTTTGAAAAAGTAAAAGAGATTATCGTGGATCAACTGGGTGTTGAAGCCGATCAGGTTACATTAAACAGTACTTTTGTCGATGATCTTGGTGCTGATTCGCTGGATATTGTAGAGTTAGTAATGGCTTTGGAAGAAGAGTTTGATATGCAAATTCCTGACGAACAAGCAGAGAAAATTCGTACTGTTGGTGATGCTGTTAAGTATATTCAGGATGCTCAATAAAAATGATAACCTGAAACAAAAAGTCCCGGGGGGTTCCACGGGACTTTTTTAGAATAAACATAAATTTGGAGGTGCGGTTTTGAACAATAAGCGGGTAGTTATCACCGGGATGGGAGTTGTTTCACCGGTAGGTATCGGACTTGATGAATTTTGGTCAGCATTGACCGCCGGAATTTCCGGAATTGGCACAATAACCAAATTTGACCCGTCTGAATATAATTCTAAGATTGCCGGTGAGGTAAAAAATTTTAACCCCACTGACTATATTGAGAAAAAAGAAGCGCGCCGCATGGATAAGTTTGCCCAATTTGCGGTAGCGGCAACAGATATGGCTATAAAAGACGCTGGATTAGATTTGGAAAAGGAAAAAAGAGAGCGTATAGGTGTAATCATTGGTTCCGGTATCGGCGGTATGGAAACGCTGTGGGAGCAGGCCCAAGTGCTGTTAAACCGTGGACCGGGTCGGGTGAGCCCGTTTTTTGTTCCCATGATGATTGCCAATATGGGAGCAGGCCAGATGGCTATTACTTACGGTCTGCGAGGGCCAAACATTACTTCTGTTACTGCCTGCGCATCCAGCAATAATGCCATTGGCGATGCTTATAAACTGCTGCAGCGCGGTGACGCTGATGTTATGATTACCGGTGGAACAGAAGCACCGATTATTCCGCTGAGTATTGCGGGTTTCTGCTCAATGAAAGCACTGAGCACCCGGAATGAAGAACCGCAAAAGGCAAGCCGACCTTTTGATGCCAATCGGGATGGTTTTGTCATGGGAGAGGGTGCCGGCATATTAATTTTAGAGACCCTCGAACATGCATTGGAACGAGGAGCCGAAATATATGCAGAAGTAGTTGGTTATGGCAGTACTTGTGATGCTTATCATATTACTGCACCAGATCCGGAAGGTGCCGGAGCAGCCCGGGCAATTAAAATGGCTTTAGAAGATGCTGATCTCAGTATTGAAGAAGTTGATTACATCAACGCCCATGGAACATCTACACCATTAAATGATAAATTAGAAACAATGGCAATTAAGCGCGTCTTTGGAGACTATGCTTATAATATTCCCATCAGCTCCACTAAATCGATGACCGGGCATCTGTTAGGCGCTGCAGGCGGTGTAGAAGCAGTAGCGTGCGTGCAGACTATTGCCAGTGGAGTTATTCATCCTACTATTAACTATGAAACACCGGATCCGGAATGTGATCTGGATTATGTACCAAATGAAGCGAGGAAAAAAGATGTAAGAGTGGCATTGTCCAATTCCTTAGGATTTGGCGGACATAATGTTACTATAGTCTTTAAAAAATATGAACAATAAAAGTCGGGTGATTGAAATTGTATAAATCCAGTATGTTTATTGCCCGTCTGCAGCAGCGGCTGGGTATTAACTGGTCTGACCCGGGCTTGTTTTATCAGGCTTTAACACACAGTTCCTGTGCGCATGAAAATCGTCATTTGGGGCTAACTCACAACCAGCGCCTGGAGTTTTTAGGAGACGCTGTTCTGGAGCTGGTAATCAGTGAATACTTGTTCCGTACTTTCCCCCATCGCAGTGAAGGGGAATTGACGAAACTCCGGGCGGCGGTTGTGTGTGAGCCTTCATTGGCAAAAGTTTCACGAGAACTGGCCTTAGGATACTGCCTGCGCATGGGACGCGGAGAAGAGAGATCAGGTGGTCGGGAGAGGCCCAGTATTTTAGCCGATGCCTTTGAAGCACTTTTAGGCGCCATTTACATGGATCAAGGTTTGGAAGCAGCCCGCAAAGTAATACTGCAGGAACTGCAGCCTGTGATTAAAGATGTAATAGAAGGCCGTTTAGAACAGGATTATAAAACTGAATTGCAGGAGATTTTACAGCAGCGTTCACCTGATCCGGTAAATTATGTAATAATAAAAGAGGAAGGACCGGATCACGATAAAACTTTTACAGCCGGTGTAATTTACCGCGGAAAAGAAATCGGACGCGGTACCGGTCACTCTAAAAAAGAAGCAGAGCAGCATGCGGCAAAAGAGGCTCTGAACATCATTTCCAGTGGGCCGCCCCGCCCGGGTAAAGGCCAGCGGCGGGCAAGAAAGTTCATGCCGCCAAAGTAGGTTTCTTGTTACTTGTTAGGGTACTTTCATTGTTCTGAACATCGGGATAATGAAAGTACCCTTAAAATAGTTATTTATTATTGAAAGGAGCCGGGATTGTGCTCAAAAGACTGGAAATTCATGGTTTTAAATCTTTTGCAGACAAAGTGCAAATTGAGTTTAACCCCGGCCTAACTGTTATTGTTGGGCCAAACGGCAGCGGCAAGAGCAATATAACTGATGCCATTAACTGGGCCCTTGGTGAACAAAAGGCAAGCGTACTTCGTGGTGCGCGTATGGATGACATTATCTTTGCCGGCAGTGATAAAAGGCGCAGCGTTGGTATGTGTAATGTTTCGGTGACGCTGGACAACAGCAAAAAAATTTTTCCGTTGGATTATTCGGAAGTAACCATTACCAGAAAGCTGTTTCGCTCCGGAGAAAGTCAATTTATGATTAATAAAGTACCATGCCGCTTAAAGGACATCCACAGCATGCTGATGGATACCGGAATTGGCCGCGGTGCCTATGCCATCATTGGTCAAGGGAAGGTAGAGGGAATTTTACAGAGTAAACCGGAAGAACGCCGTCAGGTGATTGAAGAAGCTGCCGGTATTGTAAAATATCGTCACCGAAAAGAAGAAGCACTGCGCAAGCTCAATAACACTGAACAGGACTTGCTGCGTCTGTGTGATATTATCAACGAACTTACCAACCGCTTGGAACCATTGGCTTATGAGGCGGAAAGAGCGAAGAAATGGCGGGAGTACACTTCCGAGTGCAGAGAATTGGAATTAGGGCTGTTGGCTCGGGAACTGGCACGTTTGCAGGAAAAACTTGCACTTCTGGGCGAGCAGCTTGATGAACTGGATGTTGAAGAGCTGCAAATTGATCAAAAAAATGCCGAACGTGTACAGCAAATTGAAAATCAAATCAAAAAAAAGGATGCAGAATTAGAAACACTGCGGCAGCAGTTAGCAGAAGTGCAGGCAGATCAATCCCGAACGGAAAATGATATAACGCTGATAAAAGAACGACTGCAGAATATACGGCAGGAAAACAAGCGGGTTTTGCAGCAAAAGAAAGAGGCGGAAGAACGCTTACATAACATTGATAATGAAAAAAAGCAGGAAACTGCCAAATTAAATCAACTGCGCAGTTCGGTTGATTCCCGACAAGACGAGGTTGAGCAATTACATATCAAAATTAATAAAATTACAGAAGAAATAAATGCAAACGAAAATGCCATTGAGGAATATAAATCTCAAATAATTGAACTAATGAATATTGCCGCCCAAGGACGAAGCAAATTACAGCGTTCGGAGGAGCGTAAAAGTTCAGCGGAAAGCAGACTTTCTAAGCTGCGCCAAGAAGCTCAAAATGCTGCTTTAGAACAATCGCGATTAAAAGGCAGATTAAACGAAACCAAAAAAGAAATTGAATTACTTAATAACAAGCTGGAAAGCGGTCAGAAAAAGCTGCTGTCCAATGAAAAGCAGCGCCGGGAAATAAATCAGCAGTTAACAAAGCAGCGGGAGCTTATTCGCCGGATTAAGGAAGAATTAGCAATTGCCCAATCAAAACATCGGGCGTTGGTAGAGAGCCAAGATGCTTATTCGGGTTATCAACGCGGTGTGCGGGAAATACTGTTGGCGTTAAAAATGGGTAAATTGGATTTAAAAGGCATCTGTGGTACTGTAGCAGAATTAATAACTGTGCCGGCACATTTAGAGACGGCAGTGGAAACTGCGTTAGGAGGCGCACTGCAAAACCTGGTTACCCGTACTGATATTGATGCAAAAAATGTGATTGAATACTTAAAGAAAAACAAGCTTGGTCGAGTTACCTTTCTGCCGTTAAATACACTGCGGCCGTCAGGTCGAACCGCTGTTGAAAAAGAGGCAGCCGCCATGCCGGGGATTATTGGTGTCGCCGCAGACTTAGTTAGATGCCAGTCACGGTATCAAGTTGTCATTGAATTTTTGTTGGGCAGAGTGCTGATTGTACAAACGATTGATCATGCTTTAAAAGCCGCTAAAGCCAGCGGCCAGCGGCTGCGTTTAGTAACGCTGGAAGGGGAATACATTCATCCCGGCGGTTCATTAACTGGAGGAAGTGCTGCCGCTCAAAACAGAGGGTTGTTAAAAGCAAAAAGAGAAAAAGAAGAATATGCCCACAAAATTATTGAATTGAAGAAAAAGCTAAAAAGTGCGGAAGAGATAGAAGAAGAGATGGGGCAGAATTTGCTTTTACTTGAGCAGCAGCTGGACGAATTAAGAGATGATGTGGTTAAATACCAAGTGGCACTGGCTGCTAAACAACAAGAAGCAGTTCAATTGGAGGATGCTGCCGCCCGGCATCGTTTCAGCAATCAAGAAAATGCCTATGAGATTAATAACCTGCAGCAGGAAATTAACGATCAAGATGAATACCAGGCCGCTGCCGCTCGACAAGTAGCTGAGGCAGAAGGTAAACTGGAACAGATAGAGCGAGAAACTAAAAATAAGCAGCAGGAATTGACCGGCTTAAAAGAGCAGCGGTTAAATTTAGAACAACAACTTACCTCTGTTAAAGTGTCGCTGGCCGGTGTTGAGCAGCAGCAGGCGGGCATAATACAATTGTTGAATCGCTTAACGAAAGAAGCCAACAGTTTTATAGCTGATTTGAAAAATTATGATTTGGCCTTAACTGATATCAAGCGAAAAGAAGAGGAATTGCAAAGGGAAATATTTAATAAAACCAATGAGTTGGAGAACCTGCAAAACCTGCTGAAAGAAAGGGATTTTTCCATACAGCAGGTAAGAAATGAACAGCTGATGCTGCAAAAACAGTTGGAAGAGGCTCGTTTATTGCTGAAACAAGAAGAGGAGGACTTAAAAAAGCGGCTGGAAAAAGCACATGCCTTACAATTGCAGCAGGCCCGATTAGAAACGGAACGTGAGGGGCTGCTTGATCGTTTGAGGCAGGATTTTCAAATTCATGACCCCGACAATCTTCAAGTGCCGCCAATAAATAACATTAAGCAGTGCAAAGAAAGAATAGCTGAGCTGAAAAATTTACTTGCCGAAATGGGCAATGTAAACTTAACTGCGGAAGAAGAATATCGTGATGTGCTGGAGCGCCGAGAATATTTGACCAAACAAAAGCAGGATTTAGATGAGGGAAGAAAATCGCTGTTAGATTTGATTTCCGAATTAGACGTACGCATGTCTAAAAAATTTCTTGCTGTGTTTAAGAAAATTGAAATTGAATTTGATATAGTGTTTAAAGAACTTTTCGGCGGCGGATCTGCGGTTATCCGGATGGTTGGAGACAATCCACTGACAGCCGGTATTGAAATTGAAGCTCGTCCGCCGGGGAAAAAGCTGCAAAATATTGGTCTGTTATCCGGCGGTGAGCGATCACTGACCGCTATTGCTTTGTTATTTGCTGTTTTGCGGGTCAGCCCCAGTCCTTTTTGTATTCTGGATGAAATTGATGCAGCATTGGATGAAGCAAACGTAAGCAGATTTGCCCAATACTTAGTGAAATTCAGCGAGCTTACTCAGTTTATTGTGGTCAGCCACCGCAAAGGAACGATGGAGCATGCTGAAACATTATACGGAGTAACAATGGGCAGCACAGGGGTATCGAAGCTGTTTTCTATTAACTTAGCAGAGCGGGAAGCAGCAGCAACAAGTTCTTAAAAAACAGCGGAGCAGGTTAAGTCATTCACCGGCGCAAAAAAGCATTTATGCCAAAAGTACAGTAGCGGTGCTGTGCCGTCAAACGAAATGACCACAGGTATAGAAATCTTCTTTCATACCGACTGCCGACCGGACATGTCTTGACCGTTCCGCTTTAATATCTGCGGCACATTTTGAGCAGCGTCTATAATAAATTGGGAGGGAATTGTATGGGTTTTTTTGATAAGCTGAAACAAGGATTGGCAAAAACGCGCAAAGGTTTTGTAGAAAAAGTAGAGCAGTTAGTAGTTAACCGCAAGGGAATTGATGAAGATCTGTACGAAGAATTGGAAGAAGTATTGATTCAGGCAGATGTTGGGGTTAACACTGCTTTGGAGCTGGTAGAGCGGGTGCGCGAGGGGGTAAAACTGCGCAATATCAGTGACCCGGCTAAATTAAAAGATATCTTTCAAGAAGAAATCGAGTACTTAATTGGTGAAAAAACCAGTCCGATTAATATAAATCCCGACGGCTTAACGGTAATTACAGTGGTTGGTGTTAACGGGGTTGGCAAAACCACTACTATCGGCAAGATGGCTAATTACTTTAAACAGCAGGGTAAAAAAGTGCTCCTTGCTGCCGGTGATACATTTCGGGCAGCAGCTATTGATCAACTGGAAATTTGGGGTAATCGCGTCGGCTGTGATGTAATTAAGCATGCCGAAGGCTCAGACCCCGGTGCGGTCGTATATGATGCCATGCAGGCAGCGCGCTCCAGAAAGGCCGATATTTTAATTATTGATACTGCCGGCAGGCTGCACACTAAAAGCAATTTAATGGAAGAATTGAAGAAAATACATCGCATTGTGGGAAGAGAACTGCCCGGCGCTCCTCATGAAACACTGTTAGTATTAGATGCCACTACCGGGCAGAATGCAATCAGCCAGGCCAAGCTGTTTGGCGAGGCGGTTAATGTGACCGGGATTGTGCTGACCAAACTGGATGGTACTGCAAAAGGCGGGGTAGTAATTGGTATTAAAACCGGTTTGCATATTCCTGTAAAAATGATTGGTGTAGGTGAGGGTATCGACGATTTACAGCCGTTTAATCCAAAGGAATTTGTTGCTGCACTTTACGGTTTGGATAAAAAATAAAATACAGAAATGAAAAACTAAGCACCAATTGCCGCGCTGACAACGTGGAATTGGTGCTGTAATTTTTAATTTTTGATTACAGACTTATTTTTTTGATAATCTCGCTGTTATCCATATTTATCAGCTTAATGCCGCCATCTTCAATTACTGCCAGCGAAGGAATGTTATCTTTCGGTAAAGATGTGCTGCCGGGGTTAAGCACCACTAATCCTTCAGTTTGATACAACTCTTTTACATGAGTGTGTCCAAGAACCAGGATGTTTATTTTCATTTTTTTTGCCATTTTAATCAATTCATCTTTGTCATTTTTATAACCATGATTAACCATAATTTTGTAATCATCCAGCTGGATTAAAGCGTAAGGGCTTTGAATGGGGTGAGAAATTACCATTTGGTCAACATCAGCATCGCAGTTGCCTTTGGCAATAATAATGTTTGTTAAAGAATTAATTCTTTCGGCCAGTTCCTTGGGAGCATAACCTTCCGGCAAAGGGTTGCGCGGTCCGTGATACAAAACATCTCCGCCGTGAATGATATAATCACAATCACCTAAAATTTTCAAAGCCTTCTCAAAATATACAATGCTGCCATGAGTATCACTGATTACACCTATTTTCATATCAAACACTCCTATTTTCTATAATAATAAAGTTTCCCGTTTTCAATTTGATAATCAAGAAGATCTTGGTCATAAAAATAAGAAACTATCGCACCGGTGGAAGATAAAGAAAAGTAGTATTCCTTAAATGTCAGCTCTAAATCCGCTAAAATTGCTATTTCTTCAAATAATTCTTCTTTGGTTTTCGGCTGAGTTAATAATTCCCAAGCCATGTTTAAATATTTATTTAAATTTTCATTGTTTAGATTAACCAGCTGATTTATTTCATCGCGCAAATAAATCTTACCGCTGTGGCTTAAAACAAAATAATCATAATCAAGATTAGTGATTAGCTGATATGTTTTCAGCTGATCATTGATGTTAAATAAAAAAGGAAAGGAATATTTTTTAATAATTTCTTCGCTGAATAAGGCATCGCCTAGAAAGCAAACCCGGTCTTTAGTGGCGATACCCATTTGCCCGTCGCTGTGTCCGGGAAGCAGGATAAATTCAAATTTCTCATTATTAATTTTTTCCATGCCGGGTTCAACTACAACATCGACGGAGTATTTTTTTGCTTTCACAAAATGTTTGGCCAGTTCTTTCACCGGGCTGCCACCATACAGATACATTGGAAAAAGATGGCTGTTTTCAGCAAATAGTTTTTCCTGTTCTGAGCAGTGCAGTACACTGCCGGGAAAATGCTCTTTAAAGAATACGTTGCCTCCGGAATGATCTATGTGATTGTGAGTATTAAAGAGATATTTAATTATATAATTATTGTTTGTGATAATCTCACTGATTTTTCGAGCCTGCTGATTATTATTGCCGGTATCAATAAGCAGGGTATACTTATCTTTAAAGACATAAACACCGATATTGGTAGGTGCGTTTATATAATAAGTGCTGCCGTTGATTTTAGTTAGCTCCATTACTGCTTTCCTCCGTTTATTTATTGGTGCCAACACTATTATAACAAACATTAAAATTAGCATAAAATAGGTTAATTGTAAATTAAGCAGCTGTTGAGAAGATGTTGGCTGGTATTAATTTTAAACCTAGTGGAAGAATATTGTTTAATAAATTATCTAAGAGGTGATTATCCAAATATGGACAAAGCAAAATCACTTAATGAACTTTTGCAGGGAGAATACATGGCTGTACAAAGCTTTAATAACCTTATATACCGCTTGGATGATGAGCAGGTGAAAGAATGCCTGCAGGATGTGCAAAAACAGCACCGGAGAAATATTGATACTTTGGCGGAGTATATTCAGGATATTGGCGGGCAGCCGGATGAAAATATCGGCCTTAAAGGTAAAATGGGTGAATGGAAACTGAATATGGGTTTAGGTTCCAAGTCAGATCCCGAAGAAGTAATTGCCAAAGCAATAGAAGGTGAAACCAAAGGTATTGAGATGGTAGAAAAAATTTTAAGGGGTAATTTGGACGATCAATCCCGTGATTTGGCCGGTGATGTTTTGGAGAAAGACAGAAGGTCCATTAAAAAGCTGAAGGGATTATTATCATAGCATAGTTATGTGGTACAGCCACCCCTTGGCAGCTGCCAAGAGATGGCTGTTTTAATTTGTGAACGATTTTACTGCTGCAATTAATATTCTGCCGCCGGTTAAGAAAGCAGCGGAAGTAGGAATGCAGTTGATGCAATGCTGAAAAAATGAGTTATAATATAGCACATAGGTATCAATTTATTGGAGTAATTAAGAGGAGGTATTTAATTTGGCAAAGGTAGAACTTTATACTTGGGGTAATTGTCCGTATTGTGTTCGTGCGAAAAATTTATTGCGATCGAAAAACATTGATTATACCGATCATAATATTGACAACGATGATCAAAAAAAAGAGGAACTGATGAACAAAACTAATCAAAGAACGGTACCTTTTATTTTTATCAACGATCAATTTATCGGCGGCTTTACCGAACTGAAAAAATTGGCTGATGAAGGCAAACTGCAACAGATGGTTAATAATTAGCATTGAGAAGTGCTTTCAGCACTTCTTTTATTTTATAAACAGATATTGGCAGCATGTAATATCTGCGCTGAGCTGACTGCAGCTGCGGCTTACGACAAGCAAGTATCAACCATGCTGTTTTTCTGTTATGTACAATTTTGTCTTGGGTTTATGACAGGGGAAATACCAGGTTTTCGTTATGAAAATAAAGTTAGTATATTTATAATTGTCTTCTGCCTACTTCATATGATATAATTGTCCATATTGTACGGACATATATTGTTGTGCTGAAAATGCCGGTTATTTTACCCGGTGATTTTCTATGTTAAGGTACTTACAACAGCCAACTAACTAACAAAAGGAGGTTAAAAAATTATTGGATAAGTTTATGGAATTATTGCAAAGTATTGTTAGTACAGGAAACGATTTTTTATGGGGTAAGCTGCTGATTGTCCTGCTGCTTGCTTTGGGTGTTTATTTTACTTTTCGCACTAATTTTGTTCAGTTCAGGTTAATCGGTGAAATGCTGCGGTTAATGAAGGACGGTGTGGGAACCAAACATAAAGCCGTTTCTTCTTTCCAAGCATTTTGTATCAGTACTGCTTCTCGGGTTGGAACCGGTAACATGGCCGGTGTTGCACTGGCTATTTCAGTTGGCGGACCGGGAGCGGTATTTTGGATGTGGCTGATTGCGTTAATTGGTTCAGCATCCGGATTTGTCGAAAGTACCTTAGCACAGATTTACAAAATCAAAGACGGCCATGGTTACCGGGGCGGCCCGGCATATTACATGGAACGAGCACTGGGTCAAAGATGGATGGGCATTCTTTTTGCTGTTTTAATCAGCATTACCTTTGGTCTGATATTTAACTCCGTACAATCAAATACCATCTCTATGGCCTTTAACGGTGCCTATAATGTAGACAAAACTTTAATGGGTATTGTACTGGCTGTATTGACCGGTATAGTAATTTTTGGCGGTATTAAAAGAATTGCTATTGTTGCTGAAGTAATTGTGCCGATTATGGCCGGCATATACATTCTCATCGCTTTATATGTTGTTATTGCAAACATTACCGCTCTTCCGGGAGTAATTGCGGAGATTGTTGCCGGTGCTTTCGGATTAAAAGAAGTGGTTGGCGGTGGTATTGGTGCCGCTGTGATGCAGGGGGTTAAGCGCGGTCTTTTCTCTAACGAGGCCGGTATGGGTAGTGTGCCAAACGCTGCTGCAACCGCTGAAGTAACTCACCCAGTAAAACAAGGTTTAATTCAAGCAATGGGTGTGTTTGTTGACACACTGCTGATCTGCAGCGCAACAGCCTTCATTATCTTGCTTTCAAGCGGCAGTGCTTTGGAAGGAAGCGAAGGAATTCAAATTACTCAAGCTGCTTTAAGTTTTCATATCGGCGCGTGGGCCAGCAACTTTGTTGCGTTAATGGTGTTAATGTTTGCCTTTAGTTCAATTGTGGGCAACTACTATTACGGTGAAACCAACATTGAGTTTATTAAAAGCAATAAGGCTTGGTTAACTGCTTATCGCTTGGCAGTTGTAGGGATGGTATTCTTTGGTTCAATTGCTGAACTGGGCTTTGTTTGGACGCTGGCAGATTTATTTATGGCATTGATGGCGTTAATTAATTTAGTGGCTATTGCCATCTTAGGTAAGTTTGCTTTTGCCGCTTTGAAAGACTACACCCAGCAGAAAAATGCAGGTAAAGAACCGGTGTTCTATGCTTCCAATATTGAAGGTTTAAAGAATGTAGAATGCTGGCAGGGTGAAAAAAGCGCTTAACTGATAACTGACAGAAATATAAAAGCTTGGTAGCCTGAAAACGGTTACCAAGCTTTTATTTGTTTTGGCCGACGGGAGACTAAAATAAATTGAACTATTAATGCTGCTTTTTTAAGGTTCGGTTTTTTCTATTTTAACTGCGCATACTTTGAGTTCAGGAATTTTAGACACCGGGTCACGTGTTGGGTTGGTTAATTTATTCACCGGTACCATTGGAAAATGGAATGAAGTAAATACCGTGCCTGCCGGTGTTTTATCAGTTAACTTGGCTTTAAGTTTTACAGTGCCCCGACGGGAGGTTACCTGTACAGTGTCACCGTCAGAAATGTCATATTTTGCTGCGTCTGACGGGTTGATTTCCAAATGATCGTCGGGATACTGCTTTTCTAATGCATCGGTACGCAGCGTCATTGTGCCGGTGTGATAATGGTGCAGCCGGCGGCCGGTGTTCAAAATCAGCGGGTATTCCTCATCCGGCAGTTCTGCAGGAGGTAGATATTCCACCGGGTGAAACCTGCCTTTACCCCGCATAAATTTATTCTGGTGCAGTATTGGAGTACCAGGGTGATCAATGCTTGGGCAGGGCCACTGCAGACCACCGTTTTCCAAACGTTCATATGTTATTCCGGCATAGGAAGGAGTAACAGCGGCAATTTCCTGCATAATCTCGCGGGGTGAAGTGTAATTCATTTTATAGCCCATGGCACCGGCAATTAAGCAGATAATTTCCCAGTCGGGTTTGGCGCTGCCAACAGGCGGGATTGCTTGGCGCACTCTTTGTACGCGCCGTTCAGTGTTGGTAAATGTACCGTCTTTTTCTGCAAAGCTTACCGCGGGCAGTACAACATCAGCAAGCTGTGCTGTTTCGGTGAGAAAAATATCCTGCACTACCAAAAAATCTAATTTTTCCAGCGCTTTCTTAACATGATTGCTGTCGGCATCAGCCAGCACCGGATTTTCACCCATAATATACATTGCTTTAATTGAACCTTGTGCAGCCTTTTCCATCATTTCACCTACTGTCAGGCCGCTATCAGCAGGTAATTTTGATACTTTCCAAGCATTGGCCATTTTAGCCCGCACGCTGTCGTTACTAATCTTTTGGTAGCCGGTAAACACATCTGGTAATGCACCCATATCACAGGCGCCTTGAACATTGTTTTGCCCTCGCAGGGGATTGACGCCGCTGTGCTTTTTGCCGATATGTCCGCAGAGCATTGCCAGGTTGGCGACAGACATAACGTTGTCGGTGCCAGTGGTGTGCTGTGTTACGCCCATAGTATAAAGAATGGCTGCGTTCTTCGCCTGGGCATATCCGCGGGCAGCGGCAGTAATGGTTTCTGCAGGCACACCGGTGATTTTTTCTACATAATCAGGGGTGTATTTTGCTACCGCTTGTCGGAAAGAGTTAAATTCTTCAGTGCGCTGGTTGACAAACTCTTTATTCCAAAGATTTTCGGAAATAATCACCTGAGCCAAACCGTTTAACAGAGCGGTGTCGGTACCGGCATTTAACCGCAGGTGGTAATCGGCCAGCTGTGCTATTTCTGTTTCCCGGGGGTCAACAACTGCTAAAGCAGCTCCGCGCTTTAATGCTTTTTTAATCTTCAGGGCGATAATTGGGTGCGTTTCGGTAGTATTTGTTCCGATGGCCAAAATAAAGTCTGCACCCGCAATTTCTTCAATACTGTTAGTCATTGCTCCACTGCCAAATGAAACCGCCAGACCGGCGATGGTGGGGACGTGTCAGAGGCGGGCGCAGTGATCAATATTATTTGTTTCCAGTACTGTGCGTGTAAATTTTTGCAGCAGATAATTTTCTTCATTAGTGCAGCGGGCAGAACTTAATACCGCTAAAGCACTGCTGCCGTTGTTTTTCTTGATTGTGTCCAACCGCTCAGCAACAAGTTTAATTGCCTCATTCCAGCTTGTTTCCACAAACCGACCGTTTTTTTTCACCAACGGCTGCTTTAAACGATCAGTGTGGTGAATAAATCCATAGCCAAAGCGTCCTTTTACACAAAGGGCTCTGCCGTTGACTTCACCGTCGGTAGAAGTAACTCCTATTACTTGATTATCTTTTATGTTTAACTCTAAACTGCAGCCGGTACCGCAGTACGGGCAGATGGTTTTTACTTTTTTAACTTCCCAAGTACGTGCTTTGCTGCGCAGTGCTTTTTCCTGCAGTGCACCGGTGGGGCATACAGCGACACAGTTGCCGCAAAATACACATTCCGATTGGGACAGCGGTTTATCCATGGCGGTAGTTATTTTAGTGTTAAACCCGCGGTGAGTGAAGTCTAAAACTGATTTACCCTGCACTTCGGCACACATGCGTACACATTTGCCGCATAAGATACATTTATTCATATCGCGGACAATAAAAGGGTTATCGTCTTCAATTTCGTATTGATGGCGTTGGCCGGAAAATCCCGAGCGGCGTACACCATATCTAAAGGCATAGTCTTGTAAGCGGCAGTCACCGTTTTTGCCGCAGGTCAGGCAGTCCTGGGGATGATTGGCTAACAAAAGCTCCAGGATTGTTTTTCTGGCTTCAATTACCGCAGGGGACTCGGTGAAGACAACCATCCCTTCTTTTACAGCGGTGGTACAAGAAACGGTCAGTTTTTTTGAACCGGCCACTTCGACAACACATATGCGGCAGGAGCCCGGCTTTGTCAACTCAGGGTCATGGCAAAAAGTGGGGATAGATATGTTAAGCTGGCCGGCTGCTTCTAAAATAGTAGTTCCGGCAGGAACGGTGACTGTTTTGTTATTGATTGTTAAAGTAACACTTGACAATCCTTTCAACTCCTTTGGGTGCGCTTATTTTTTCAACACTGCACCAAATTTGCACGTATTCACACAATTGCCGCATTTAATACATGCTGCCGGGTTGATGTTATGAGTTTTTTTGCGTTCTCCGGTAATTGCATTGGCGGGGCAGGCACGGGCACAAGCGCCGCATCCTCGGCATAATTCTTCATCAATGTAATACTGCAGCAAGCTGGAACATACACCGGCAGGGCAGCGCTTTTCAAAAATGTGTGCTTCATATTCATGGCGGAAGTAACGAAGTGTGCTTAATACCGGGTTAGGCGCACTCTGTCCCAAGCCGCACAGTGAGGTGGTGCTAATTATTTTAGCCAGTTGTTCTAAGTGATCAATGTCCTGCGGTTCGCCATGACCGTTGCAAATTTTAGTTAAAATTTCCAGCATGCGCATGGTGCCTTCCCGACAAGGGGTACACTTTCCGCATGATTCATTCTTGGTAAAGTTTAAGAAAAATCTAGCGACATCCACCATGCATGTGCTGTCATCCATTACTACCAGTCCGCCGGAGCCCATCATTGCACCTACCTGACCTAAGGAGTCATAGTCAATGGGCAGATCCAAGTATTCCGCCGGAATACAGCCCCCGGACGGTCCACCGGCTTGAACCGCTTTAAATGTGCCGTTATTGGGAATACCTCCGCCGATATCAAAAATAATTTTTCTCAATGTAGTGCCCATCGGTACTTCTACCAGACCGGTATTGACTACTTTGCCGGTCAGTGAAAATATTTTGGTACCCGTGCTTTTTTCTGTGCCGATGGAGGAATACCAGTCCGCACCTTTGAGAATAATCGTCGGTATATTGGCAAAAGTTTCCACATTGTTTAAAGTGGTGGGCTTATCCCATAAACCTTTTTCGGTAGATCGGGCAACCTTAAATCGCGGCATGCCGCGATTGCCTTCAATAGAAGCCATTAATGCGGTTCCTTCGCCGCACACAAACGCTCCTGCTCCGGCTTTGATTTTGATATGAAACTTGAAGCCGGAGTTTAAAATGTTATCCCCTAAAAAGCCGCGCTGTTCCGCCTGTTCAATAGCTATTTTTAACCTTCTGATTGCCATTGGATATTCAGCGCGTACGTAAATATAGCCTTCATCTGAACCGGTGGCATAACCGCAGATAGCCATGCCTTCCAGCACGGTGTGGGGGTCGCCCTCCAGCACACTGCGATCCATAAATGCGCCGGGATCGCCTTCATCGGCGTTGCAGATAACATATCTTTTATCGGTGATTTTGGCATTTAATGCCCCCTGCCACTTAATGCCGGTGGGGAAGCCGGCACCACCGCGTCCGCGCAGGCCGGATTTTTTTACTTCATCTACCACTTGCTGTGGCGTCATCGTCTGCAGTACTTTTTGTAATGCTTGGTATCCTTGGAAGTTGATGTAATCGTCAATATCTTCGGGGTTAATTCTGCCGCATCTGTTCAGCACAATTTTTTGCTGCAGAGCGTAAAAAGGAACTTGATCATAAGCAGTTATTTTGCTTTGAGTTTCGGGGTGAGTGTATAACAATCTTTTTACTGGTGAATCATCAAGCAGTGAATTTACAATATCACCAACATCATTTTCCGTTACTCGCGTGTAGAAAATTTTGCCGGGGTCGACAGAAACAATCGGACCTTGTTCGCAAAAACCATGACAGCCAACCGGCTTAACTAAAATTTTATCTGTTAATCCGCGTTTTGCAATTTCTGCCTGCAGACTGTCCAAAACCTTCAGCGATCCGGATGAAGTACAGCCGCCGGCACAAACACAAATAACTTTTTTATGTTGATCAGTTAGGTTTTCCAACTGAGTAAACCTCCTTTCTATTTGTATTGTTTCAGCACATCTACAGCCTTTGCCGGGGTAAGGCGTCCGTAAGTGTCATCGTTTACCATCATTGCCGGTGCCAGTCCGCAGGCACCTAAACAAGCCACTGTTTCTAAAGTGTATCTCAAGTCTTCGGTAGTACCTTCACCTTGCAAACCTAAAGCTTGCTGAATGCTTTCTAAAAGTCGATCAGAACCGCGTACGTGACAGGCTGTGCCGGTGCAAACGCGGATAATGTTGCGCCCGCGTGGTTTAAGGTGAAACTGGGCGTAGAAGGTAGCTACCCCAAAGACTTTACTAAAAGGCACTTTAAGTTCACGCGCTATTTGCAGCATTACTTCTTCCGGCAAATAGCCATAAATTTCTTGCGCTTCTTGTAAAAGCGGTATTAATGCTCCTTTATGACCTTGATATTTTTTAAAAGCAGCATGCAGAGCGCATTGTTTTGAATCATGATTTTGATGATTGCAGTAGCATGAAGGCAATTTTTTTCCCCCCCGTCATTAGTATAAAAAAACAAATCAAAACTGTTTATAAAATTTAGAAAAAGTTAATATTATTTAACCATAAAAATGATTAGATGTTAACTGTGAAATTGCTTGCAGAAATTTTCTGCGGCATGCTTTATAATTTTTTTGCTGTGTCATTAGGCAGAAACAAACTTAAACCAAAAGCGGCAATGGGCAGTAATGCCAGAACCCATAAAGCGTTGGGTGCGCCGAAAATATCGGCAATGGCGCCTAACAGCGTAACGCCGACACCTCCCATACCGACGGCAAAACCGGTCATCAACCCTGAAGCTACTCCTACTCGGTGTGGTAACAGCTCCTGTCCCATCACTACAGTGGTAGGCATAGTAGAAACTATCACCATGCCGGTGATAAACAAAAGAACCATCAGTACAATTCCTGTGCTGATGCGTATTAAAAGCAGGAGCGGAATCATTAAAGCAGTGGAAATAACCAGCGTTTTTTTGCGTCCGAAGCGGTCTGAAAGCGGGCCTCCCAAAAGTGTTCCCGCTGCACCTGCAATCATAAAGGAAACTAAAAATGAGCTGGCATAAGCCGGGCTCAGACCCAGATGATTGACAAAATACAGCGGCATAAAATAAGTCAGTCCTGCTTGCGTCCAAGAACGGATGATAATTACTAAAATTAACACGATAAGTGAAAATAAAACTTTAGAGTGTGCACTTGCTGCTGTTTTTTTATCAGCTGCCGTCTTCTTTGGAGGATCGTTCGGTAGTTTGCTGTTAAATATAAAGAACAATAAAGCCATAAACAAACCGGGAATGATGAAGTAAGCACTGGATGATTTATCGAAGTTGGCCAGTAACTGCGCCATCACTACCGATCCGACTGCTGCTCCGACGGCACCGCCGACAATAAACAGCGACATGCCGGTGGCAGCCCGTTGTCCGCTGGCCAAACGGCTGACTTTTGATGCTTCAGGGTGATAAGCGGCAGAGCCCAAACCGCTGATTAACACCACTAATAAAACTACCCAGTAAGAGGATACTTGACCTGCTAATGCCAAACCGGTCATTGAAAGCAGACATCCCGCCGGTAAAAGCCAGCGGGCTTTTACTTTATCGCTCCAAAATCCGAGAAGCGGCTGAATAACAGATGAACTTATATTAAAAATAAGCGAAATTAGCCCCGCAGCGCTGTATGAAAGACCAAGAGCGGTTTGAATAACCGGCAGCAAAATAGGCAGTGCGCCGGCGGCAAGGTCGGTAACCAAATGACCGATCGACAGCAGTGCCAAAACTTTAGGACGCATGTTGATCAATGATTTTTCGTTGCTGTTTTTCAAAAGTACAACCTCCGCTGTGATTTATTTTTTTTAAACGCTAAGCAATTCGATATTATCTGCCAAAATCCTTTTAAAACAAAAGTACACATTTTTTTTGTTATATTCCTACAAAAATTGTAATTGTATTACAGAAGGCTGCATCTTATAATAAATTTAAATGGTATACCATGTACCAAAGGAGGAAGAGGCATGTGCATGAGGAGGATTTAAAACCAATTGTTGACGAGCAGCGCTTCCAAGTGCGCGATAAAGTCTATGAACGCCTGCGCCAAGCAATTTTTAAAGGAGTGTTAAAACCGGGAGAACGCTTGGTGGAAAGGAAATTGGCTGAACGGTTAGGAGTCAGTCGAACGCCGGTGCGTGAAGCCATTCGCATGTTAGAGTATGAAAAATTGGTATACCATAAACCGCATGTTGGGGCGGTGGTAGCAGAAATTAAGGATTCTGAAGTGTTGGAAATATACCGCATTCGTGCGGTTTTGGAAGGTTTGGCTGCGCGCATGGCTGCTGAAAAGATAACACCAAGCCGGATTGAGCAGCTGGAAGTGCTTTATAAACTTTTGGAGCAATATGCAGCCGAGGCACCCGAAAAATTAGATGACGTTCACCGTCAGTTTAATGACATGATTTATAAAGCTGCCGACAGTCCGCGCTTATATAACATGATTACCACACTGGTTGATTATGTAATCAGATTTGCCGGTGTCGGTTACGCTAATCCCGACCGGGTAAAAGAGGCCAACTGCGAGCACCGCCGGCTGCTGGAAGCTATAAAACTGCGTGACGGTGACTTGGCAGAGCGGGTGGCGCGTGAGCATATTGAAAACTCTAAAAGAGCATATTTTTATACGCTTGCAAAAAAACAGAGCGGGAGAGTGTGACAAATGCCCTTTCAAAAAGATGATTGTCAAAGTAAAGTTAACACTGCCGATAAAAAAGAAATCAAAACTGCGGTCGCTGCCGCTGCCGCCGCTGTACCGATTTATATAATTATTTGGCAGCTGTTTACTGCTTTCGCCCGGGCAAATATCTTTGGCTTTGGAGGCGGGCCAAGCGTTATTCCGCTGATTCAGCAGGAAGTGGTTGATAATTATAAATGGCTGAGCACTGAGGAATTTACCGATGCGTTGGCGATGGGTAATGCGCTGCCCGGACCGATTGCCACCAAAATGTCTGCTTATGTGGGGTACAAATTAGCGGGTTTTTGGGGAGCGGCGGCAGCGCTTGCCGGTACGGTAGTGCCGACGGCTTTGGCAATGGTTGGTTTGGCCGGTTTGTATTTTAAATATAAAGATACCCCTCAAATGGCTGCTATGCTGAAAGCGGTTCGTCCGGTGGTTGTAGTGCTGTTGGTTCAAGTTGCTTGGGAAATGGGCTTAAAATCTTTTTCTGTTCCCATTACTTGGGTTATCGCTTTAATTGCAGCGGTGTTAATTTTTTATTTTAAAGTACATCCCGTGGTGCTGATTATTTCTTCAATGTTATTTGGCTTATTCTTTTTAACAAGATAGTTAGATTAGATGCATTAACCGGTGCTCCTGACGTCATCAGACGGCAGGGGTGTTTTTTATTTGGGTAAAGCAGGATTTGAAAAAAGCAGACCGAACAACTAAACTAAGTATTGATTGGGGTGATATCGTTGGAATTTGGTTTTGAAGAACTAAATAATCTCACCCACAACAGTGACTATTATCTTCCCTGCAGCATTAACGGGTTAAGCACTACGCTGCATAAATATCGCTTTAACATGTATATCAACGGTTCTGCTGCATTAGCGGCGTTTCCCGATGCTAAAAGTTTTAACAGCTGGCGCAGTCACCCGGTAGTGCTCAGTGAAGGCAGAGAATTAAAGCTGCCGCAAATTTCGTTGGAATTTAATGACTGCTCTTTATTTGCTCAAAACCTTGCTGACTATAATTTGGCGGCGGCAAGATTTAAAAATGTTAATATGCAGCAGATTAACTTGGAAAATGCCAATCTTGCAGGAGCCTTTTTTGAAGAAGTTGATTTTTCAGATGCTAATTTATCGGGAGCGAAAATTTCTGCATACAGCAGGTTTGAAAAATGCTGCTTTAAAAATGCGAACTTAACCGCTGCCGGTTTTGATGAATTAATTTGGCATGCCGACCAAAACCTAAGCCGCTATTCGCGTACTCATTTTAAATTGTCTAAATGCGAAATGCTGCCGGGGTTGAGTATTACACTGCCATCAAAACTGAAAAGGCAGGAAAGTATAGAAAAGATGTTAAAAAAAATAATTGCACTGCTGAAGCCGATAGATCAAACCGGTGTTTTTTGCTGCACAGCTGCCGCTTTTCGTTATGACCGCTGCTTTGATGCTGACGATCCGTACACGATATTTCTGCAGGAATTTAAAAATACCTATCCGGATTGGTATGGGCTGGCAGAATTAGAGGAACTGCTGGCCGAAATATCGGCAGCGCTTGTTTTTGACAAGCTGCGCTTTTAATCTTTTGTCTTGAGGTGCTGATGATGAAAATTAATGAAGTAATTGAAGTAATCAGTAAGATTTACAGGCTGGGGCAAAAAGCTCCTGCTGTCAACCTGATTGGCAAACCGGGAATTGGTAAATCAGCTGCTGTTTATCAGGCAGCGGAAGTTATTGGCCGTCAGCTGCATTTAAACCAACCTGTACCGGTTGTTGATATCAGATTAATTCACGTTAACCCGGTGGATCTACGCGGACTGCCTTATCCCGATGTAGAACGAGGACTGGCGGTATGGCTGCAGTCCGGCTTGCTGCCTACGGTGGAACAGTACGGTGAGCATTTAATTCTTTTTTGGGATGAACTGACGTCAGCCCCGCCAACAGTGCAGGCAGCAGCATACCAAGTAATTTGGGAGCGGCGTTTAGGGGATTGGCAGATGGCACCAAATTGGATCCAGGTGGTGGCGGGGAATCGCCTTACTGATCGAGGCGTTACTTATCAAATGCCTACACCGTTGGCCAACCGCATGGTGCACCTGCAGGTGGAAGAGGATTTAGAGGATTGGAAAGCATGGGCATTTAAAAATAATATTGACTCTCGCATTATTTCTTTTTTAAATTTGCGGCCTCAGCTTTTATCCACTTTTGACCCCAATCGGGATGACAAAGCTTTTGCCAGCCCGCGTACTTGGGAAATGTTGTCCAATCTGCTGCAGTGCTTTACTGATCCCAATGCTTCGACTGTTTCGGTGGAAATGGTACGCGGCACGGTGGGTGAAGGTGCAGCTGCGGAATTTTTGGCGTTTTGCCGTTCGATTGAAGATATGCCTGATATTGATGCAATCCTGCAAGGTGATGATACGCACGTGCCCGCTGAGCCCGATGTTTTGTATGCTTTAAGCGGAGCGTTGGTTTCAAGGGCAGCGGCGTTGGTTAATGAGGGAGATGCTAAAGCTGCTTTAACAAATTTTATAAGATATACCTTAAATATGCCGGATGAATTTGCAGTTTTAACGATTCGTGATGCGCTGCGCTGCGACAGCGCTGCGGAGCAAATAAGGAACCTGCCGTTGTTTAAAGATTGGGCGGTAAAATATCGTAAGTATATTGTGTAGGGATGTTTGCAATGAGCATTGAAGAACAATGCCGGGTTAAAATTACCCGGGCAAAAATAGATACGCTGCTTAAAAACCCTTTTTTCGGCACTTTACTGATGCATCTGCCGGTGGCGGCGGATGCCCGTATAAACGAGAGCGGTACGGACGGTGGATGCTTTTACTACAATCCTGCTTGGCTGAGCAAGCTTAATAATGAGGAAGTTGCTTCTGCTCTCTGCCACAGCGTGCTGCACTGTGCGTTGGGACATCCTTGGCGCCGTTCAATGCGGACCGCCAAGCGATGGGACACAGCCTGTGATTATGTAGTTAATTTGATATTGAAGGAAGAAGGCTATCAACTGCCGCAGCGTGCATTGTTAAATGAAAGTTTTATCAATAAAAGTGCAGAAGAAGTTTATGATTTGCTGCCTGATGAAAGCAACTGCCGGCAAAAAAGTTTATTAGACGACCATCAAAAATGGCCGAACCGATCAAACAAACCCGGCAGTAAAATGGCGAATATTGAACGTTTATGGCAGCAGCGCACCGTCCAGGCCGCTCAGGCAGCATTAAAAAAAGGTGACTTGTCCGGTTCGTTGGAGCGGGCTATCGGCAGTTTTTTACGGCCGGAAAAAGATTGGCGTCAGCTGCTGGCTGAGTTTCTAATTCAAATCCGCTCAGATTACAGCTGGCTGCCGCCGGATCGCCGGTTGGTTGCTTATAAAATTTTGGTGCCGGATTTAGCCGGTGTGGAAGAAATTGCAGAAGATTTAGTGGTAGCGGTTGATACCTCAGGCTCCGTCGATAATGACAAGCTGCAGCGGTTTCTTTCGGAGGTAAAAGGAATTATCGCCGCGTTTCCCGGTATCGTCGGTCATTTGGTTTTCTGTGATGCAGAAATTCAAGAGTGGCATGAGCTGAAAAAACTGCCGACAGTAATACCGAAAGGAGGAGGAGGCACTGACTCCCGACCGGTGTTTGCAGAGATTAAGCGCCGCGGTCTGCGGCCGGCTGCACTGATATACTATACCGACGGTGTTTCCGATTATCCTGCTTTTGAGCCGGCTTATCCTGTTTTGTGGGTGTTAACCAGAGAACATCAAACTCCTCCCTGGGGAAGAAAACTGATTTTAAGATCGGTATAATGATGAAAGAACCTAAGCTTAACGAAGTTTATTTTCGTACGCTTAGGTTTTTTGTCATTTACTGATTGACCGGCATTATTTTATATGCTACTATTTAGTTAAATAAATACCCCTACCGGTATGGGGAGGATGATTGCGGACGGAGGGATTGTTATGTCCAAATTATCCAGAAGGGAGTTTATAAAGCGTTCAGCTGCTGCCGGGGCAGCTTCCGGTGCAATTTTGGCCGGTTTCGGCAGCGCTGAGAGTGCATCTGCAGCGGAAGTAAAACAAGAAAGCTATGCTGCTTTGATTGATTTAACCAAGTGTGACGGATGCAGCGGGTTGGAAATTGCGAAATGTGTAAGTGCCTGCCGCGAGGAAAATCAAGCAAAATACCCAAAACCGGCTGCACCTGAAGAAATTGAATATTACTGGCCAAACAAAAAAAAGGAAGATTGGCAGGGGAAAAAACAAGTTACCAATCGGTTAACACCGTACAACTGGATAACGGTGCAAAAGGTGACGGTAGAACATAACGGCCAAAAGACAGATGTATTTATACCCAGAAGGTGTATGCACTGTGACAACCCGCTTTGTGCCAACTTGTGCCCTTTTGCTGCTCAATATAAAACAAAAGAGGGGCCGGTGCTGATCAACAAAGAATTGTGTCTTGGCGGAGCGAAATGTCGGACGGTTTGTCCGTGGAATATTCCGCAGCGTCAGGCCGGGGTGGGACTCTATATGAATATTGCTCCTAAATACTTAGGCGCCGGTGTAATGTATAAGTGTGATCTGTGCTATGACCGGCTGTTAAAAGGCAAAGTGCCTGCCTGCGTGGAAGCATGCCCGAAAGGAGCAATGCAGTTTGGCAGCAAAAGTGATATTAAAAAATTAGCCAAAACAAAAGCACAAAAAATTAACGGTTATATATACGGCGATAAAGAAAACGGAGGAACTTCTACGTTATATTTGTCCGCAGTGCCCTTTGAAAAAATCAACGAACAGTTAAAATTGCGAAAAAAGGAAATCGATAACCCGGCGGCTCCGGGGTACCCGCTGATGGAAACCGATTTCGGCAACTTTTTGGATACCGTAAACGGCATGTTCGCAAGTATGCTGATTGCACCTATAGCCGGAGCGGCACTCGCCGGTTTTACCGCGTATAAGAAATTGAAGGGCGGTGAACGAAGTGAGTAAAGTAAAAAGGCATGGTTTTGCGGTGCGGTTTGTACACTGGACGGTGGCATTATCAACCTTTCTTTTGATTTTCACCGGCTTTGGTCAAATGCCGATGTATACGCGCTATCGGATTGTCAATATACCGGGCCTAGCTTGGTCGGGGGATTTTTCAATAACTCTTTTAGTGCATTATATTGCCGCCGTTGTGCTTATTTTTGCAGTAACTTATCACATTGTGTACCATCTGATAAGAAAAGAGTTTGATATTTTTCCGCGCAAAGGTGATATTAAGAAATCTTATCAGATTATTAAAGCAATGATTACCAAGGGAAAAGAACCGGAAAATGATAAGTATCTGGCCGAACAGCGCTTAGCTTACGCCTATATCGGAGTAATGCTGTTGGTTATCATCATTACCGGAATGATTAAGGTTTATAAAAATCTGCAGGCAGTTACGCTGAACGCTTCTTTGCTGGTGTGGGCAACCGACATCCATACAGCTGCCGCTGTGCTGCTGTTAATGGGGATTGTGGGTCACTTACTGGCATTTGTTTTTAAAGAAAACCGTCCGTTAATTCCGGGTATATTTACCGGAAAAGTTGATGAAGAATACGCCAAGCGCCGGCACAGCATCTGGTATCAAAAACTTAATTCTAAAAATAGGAGTGATTACGTTGGCACAAAAGACTTACAAATGTAAGGAATGCGGCCGTGAGTTTAAAGTAGAATATTTATTTTTCAAACCGAAACAGATAAAGTGCCCCAAATGTGACAGCAAGAAGATTGAGGAAAAACCGACTTCTTACGGGTGCGGATCCAACAACACCAATTGGTTTACCTGAGGCTAAACGGTTTTAGGCAGTTTGCCTTAAACTATCAGCACATTTCCAATTACGCCTCCTTTCATGTATATATAGTTTACGGGCTGTTGTATGTGCAGGCTTAACGGTTTGCAGCAGCAGTCCGTTCTTTTTATTATGCAGCGGTGTTATTAGCAAATTATTGTTATAATATCAAAGGAAATTACCGCCAATGAGGCGAATAATTGGAGAATGTGTACGCCATGATAATCTTATTATGAGAACGGAGGTTGAAGTAAATGACGATTTCTATGGCCATTATTGGTGGAACAGGTGTTTACGACCCCAATATCCTTGCAAATATTCGTGATGAAAGTATCAGCACACCTTACGGTGATGTGACGGTAAAAATCGGTGAATATCAGGGAAAGGCCGTTGCTTTTATGAATCGACACGGTGCCGGACATTCCGTTCCGCCGCACTTAGTAAATTATCGGGCTAATATTGCCGGTTTAAAGAAATTAGGGGTTAAAAGCATTTTAGCAACGGCAGCGGTTGGTTCTCTCAACCCGCAGATGAAACCGGGCGATTTTGTTTTTGTTGATCAATTTTTGGATTTTACTAAAAATCGCCAATCAACATTTTTTGAGGGCGGAAAACATGGGGTAGTGCACGTGGATTTAACCGAACCCTACTGTCCTGAAATGCGCAAACTGATGGCGGAGGCAGCAGCAGAATTAAAGCTGACTTATCATCAGGGTGGGGTTTATGTAACTACCGAAGGTCCGCGTTTTGAAACACCGGCGGAGATTAAAATGTTTCGTTTGTTTGGCGGCGATTTAGTAGGTATGACCAGCGTGCCGGAAGTAATTTTGGCTAAAGAAGCAGAGATGTGTTATGCCACTGTTTGCATGGTGACAAATTTTGCTGCCGGTATTTC
Organism: uncultured Peptococcaceae bacterium; assembly: GCA_965546615.1. Taxonomy (GTDB): domain Bacteria; phylum Bacillota; class Desulfotomaculia; order Desulfotomaculales; family Desulfohalotomaculaceae; genus CBEUVQ01. The sequence goes on along the minus strand of CBEUVQ010000004.1, from coordinate 79,901 downwards.
GCCCAATCATTTAACCCATCAAGAAGTACTGGATGTCATGGCTAAAAACTCTGAAAATCTGCGCAAATTAGCGATGACTACCATTGCTAAATTATCTGTTGACAGAGAATGCCGGTGCCATAATGCGGTTGGCGGACCGATACATGAGTTATTGAAAGGATGATGCTGTCATGAAGACAATGTATTGGGAGAACGGAACACTGTTTCTTCTCGATCAAACCAGGCTTCCGATGACTGTTGAATATATCGCTGCAAAAGATGTCGAAACGGTGGCAGAAGCCATTCGGCGGCTCAGTGTGCGTGGTGCGCCGGCAATTGGTGCGGCCGCCGCTTACGGTATGGTGCTTGGGGCAAATAAGATTAACACTGATGACAAGGAAAAATTTTTGGCAGAGCTGGGTAAGATCGGCTACCAACTTTCGGCCACCCGGCCTACAGCTGTTAATTTGCGCTGGGCAATTGACCGGATGCTGGATAAAGTGCGAGGCCACGCTGATTTAAATATCGACGGCATTAAAAAAATGCTGTTGGAAGAAGCGAACCAAATTTTTTGTGAAGATTTAGAAGCTAATCGTCGTATGGGGGAATACGGGCAGCAATTAGTGCCGCAAAAAGCAGCAATACTTACCCACTGCAATGCCGGCGCATTGGCTACCGCCGGCATTGGCACAGCTTTGGGGGTAATTCGTGCTGCCTTCCGGGAAGGTAAAGATATTCAAGTTTATGTCAGTGAAACGCGGCCGCTGCTGCAGGGGGCAAGGCTTACTGCCTGGGAAATGATGCAGGAAGACATTCCGGCTACTTTAATTACCGATAACATGACCGGTTATTTAATGGCCCAAGGTAAAGTAGATGTAGTGATTGTTGGTGCGGACCGCATTACCGCCAACGGTGATGTGGCGAACAAAATCGGCACCTATGGCTTGGCGGTGCTGGCACAGGCTCACGGCATCCCTTTTTATGTTGCTGCCCCGATATCTACGCTGGATTTAAGCCTGCCGTCAGGTGATCAAATTACCATTGAAGAACGGAATGTTGAAGAAGTAACTAAAATCGGTGGAACTCAGATAGCACCCACCGGGATAAAAGTTTGGAACCCTGCATTTGATGTTACCCCAAACAAATTAGTAACGGCCATCATTACTGAACGCGGTGTGGTAAAGCAGCCATATATTGAAAATTTAAGCAAACTTATGAAATAAACTTTGCCGCAAAAATGAGAAAATAGGGGGTTGAAAAATGGAAAATTATTTAATTCGCGATATCAATCTCGCTCCGGAAGGACGTTTAAAAATAGATTGGGTGCGGGCACATATGCCGGTGTTGAATGCCATTAGAGCTGATTTTGAAAAGGAAAAACCTTTTCAAGGCATAAAAATAGCGGTGAGCATTCATTTAGAAGCAAAAACTGCTTACTTGGCGGAAGTGTTGGCTGCCGGCGGGGCGGATGTTTCCATCAGCGGTTCTAATCCGCTTTCTACGCAGGACGATGTGGCTGCTGCTTTGGCTGCTGCAGGTATTAAAGTTTATTCTTGGTACAATGCCACTGATGACGAATATAAAGATCACTTAAAGCATGTTTTAAGCAGCCGACCTGATATAGTTATTGACGACGGCGGCGATTTGGTGCATTTACTGCATACCGAGTGCCAAGAGTGGGCTTCCGGCGTTAAAGGTGGATGTGAAGAAACCACCACCGGTGTGCTGCGATTAAGGGCGTTGGAACGTGAAGGTGAATTGAAATTTCCGATGATTGCAGTAAATGATGCCTACTGCAAATATTTATTTGACAACCGCTATGGTACCGGGGAATCGGTTTGGTCGGGAATAATGCGCACTACCAACTTAATAGCGGCCGGTAAAAATGTAGTGGTAATGGGATACGGCTGGTGCGGCAAAGGAATAGCTATGCGGGCTAAAGGCTTGGGAGCAAAGGTGATTGTGACAGAAATTGATCCGGTAAAAGCAATAGAAGCTCATATGGACGGCTTTACAGTAATGAACAGTATTGATGCTGCAAAAGTTGGCGATATATTTGTTACCGTCACCGGCTGCAAAGACGTGCTCACTGCTAAGCATTATGAGGTGATGAAAGACGGCGCCGTTATGTGCAATGCCGGCCACTTTGATGTAGAAGTAAATAAGTCTGATTTAGAGAAGCTTTCTGTCGGAAATCGCAGAGTGCGCAAAGATATTCAAGAATATGCCATGCCGGACGGACGCAAACTGTACCTGCTGGCGGAAGGACGCCTGGTCAACTTGGCGGCCGGGGACGGCCATCCCGCTGAAATTATGGATATGTCTTTTGCACTGCAGGCTTTATCTGCTAAGTATATCTTGGAAAAATCCGGCAAACTGGAGCGCAAAGTTTATAATGTGCCCGATGCCATCGATGCTAAGGTGGCCAATATTAAGCTTAATTCATTAGGTATTCAGATCGATCAGCTGACACCGGAACAGCAGCGGTACATCAACGCCTGGAACCACGCGGAATAAGTGAGGTGGACAGGCTTGAAAATTAGTTTCGCACTGGAAAAGGCGAGAGAAGAAGTTGCAGAATTTGGCTTGAAAATGCTCAATTCTAACTTCGTGTTGGGGTGTTGGGGCAATATCTCCTGCTTTTTGCCGGATGAAAAGCTGGTGGTAATCACGCCCAGCGGGGTAGCTTATGATTGTATAAAGCCCGACATGACGGTGGTAGTTAATCTGAATGGTGAGATTCAAAAAGGAAATTTAAAACCATCCAGTGAGCTTAAAGTACACTTAGCTATCTATCAAGCTCGACCGGATGTTAGAGCCGTTGTTCATACCCACAGCGTCTATGCCAGTGCGCTTGCCGTTAGCCGCACTTCCCTGCCGCCTATTCTGGAAGATATGGCTTCACTGATTGGCGGTTCGGTGTCGGTTGCTGAATATGCGCTTGCGGGCAGCAGGCAGCTGGCGGTAAATACCGTCCGGGCTTTGGGGGAAAGCAATGCGGTGCTGATGGCTAACCACGGCGTTGTAGGTGTAGGCGGTACACTGAAAGAAGCCCTTGCTGTATGTGAAATGGTGGAGCGCTGTGCTCAAATATATCTGCTGGCTAAACAAGTGGGTAATCCGGTTGAGATCGGTGATCAGGATGTCCGGATTTTAAGGGATTTTTACCTGAACAAGTACGGTCAAAATAAAGAGCGATGCCCGGAGGTGGATTCGTGTCCAAAATAGTTATTCGCAATGTTGATATTATTACCATGACCGGTGAACAGAATGTAATTATCGGTGGGGAAATAGCGATTGAAGGAAATAAGCTGCTTTTTGTAGGGGAAAAGGGCTCAATCCCCGGTGATTTTATTCCGGAAATAGAAATAGACGGCAGCGGCACTGTGGCAATGCCCGGATTTGTCAATTGTCACACCCATGCGGCGATGACGCTGCTGCGCGGTTATGCCGATGACCTGCCGTTAATGGAATGGTTAAACAATAAGATATGGCCCATCGAAGATAAAATGCTGCCTGAAGATATTTATTACGGCAGTTTGCTTGCCTGCTTGGAAATGATTAAATCCGGCACTACTACCTTTGTTGATATGTATGCTTCAATGGATCAGGTGGCTAAGGCGGCGGAACAAAGCGGACTGCGTGCGGTTTTATCAAGGGGATTGATTGGCGCTGCTCCCAATGCGCTGCAGGCGCTGGAAGAGAGCAAAGAATTTATCAAAAAGCATCACAACACTGCCAACGGGCGCATTACTACGATGTTAGGCCCCCACGCCCCCTATACCTGCCCGCCGGATTATTTAGAAAAAGTGACGGAAGCAGCAGAAGAGCTAGGGGTAGGGATACATATCCATTTGGCTGAAACGCTGACCGAACACCAAGATATTGTTAAACAATATGGCAAAACTCCGATTAAGCATACAGCAGATATTGGTTTATTTAAATACCATACCATTGCTGCCCACTGCGTGCATGTTGACGACCAAGACATTCAAATTTTAGCGGAAAACAATGTTGGTGTGGCTCATAACCCCGAAAGTAATATGAAACTGGCCAGCGGTATTGCTCCGGTGCAAAAAATGCTTAATGCCGGGGTGAAAGTTGGGTTAGGTACCGATGGGGCATCCAGCAACAATAACTTGGATATGCTGGAAGAGATGCGTACCGCAGCACTGCTGCATAAAGTGGCCAACATGGATCCTACCGTAATGCCGGCCTACACTGCTTTGGAAATGGCGACTTTTAGCGGTGCCAAAGTGCTGGGCATGGACGGCGAAATCGGCCAATTAAAACCCGGCCTAAAGGCTGATGTTATCTTGGTAAACTTTAAAGCACCGCACCTCTATCCGCATCATGATTGCTGTGCGCATATTGTTTATGCAGCGCAAAGTGCCGATGTACAAACAGTAATTATTGACGGTGAATTGGTTATGCAAGACCGCAAGGTGTTAACCATTGATGAAGAAGAAGTTTTAAATAAAGCAGCGGAATGCACAAGAAAATTATTAAAAAGATAGTAAAAAAGCGTGCTGCATAACTGCTTTAGCAGTTTGCGGCACGCTTTTTTTATTAAAATAAACAGACTAAGTATGCTTATTTCCGCTTCAATCCTTTAAGTATAGTTTTAGCACCTGAAGCGGCAATGCTGATGAAACCTTTATGCTTGGTTAAGATTTCTTCCAGCGCATTGATTACTTGATCAAGCTGCTGGTAGCTGACAATTAGCGGTGGCTCTAAGCGAATTACGTTGGGATTGTTTAGTGTAAAGGCAGTGATAATGCCGTATTTGTTCAGCAGTTCACCGGCAACCAGGCTGCCCATGTACTCTTCGGAGAGCTTATTCAATACACCCATCGTTGCTTTATAAGCAAAACCTTTTTGCTGAGCAAATTCAATGCCGATAAGCAGCCCCCGACCGCGGACATCTGCCAATAAGGGATGTTTCTTTTTCAGTTCGTTTAACTTACCTAGGAAATAATCTCCTTTTTCTTTGGCGGCGGTAATTAAATCTTCTTGATAGATAGTTTCTATAGTAGTTAGTGCGGCAGCAGCCGCCCAGGTGTTTCCGCCGAAGGTGGATGTGTGCAAATAGGCTTTATCAATACTGCCGTAGGCTTTTTGCCAAATTTCATCGGTAGTGATATAGGCGCCAATCGGCATAATTCCGCCGCCTAACGATTTGGCCAGACAGAGTATGTCCGGCACAACGCCTTCTGCTTCGCATGCAAACATGCAGCCGGTGCGGCCCATTCCGGTTTGCACTTCGTCGGCGATAAACAGCGTTTGATGATCATGGCATAATTCCAAAGCTTTTTTCAAGTAACCGGTCGGAGGTATATTGACACCGCCTTCGCCTTGAATGGGTTCACAAATAAAGGCTGCAATATCGTTGTCTTTCAGCAGTTCAGCCAGTGCATCTATGTCACCGAAGGGAACTTCCGCACAGCCGGACAGCAGCGGTTGAAATGCTTGCTGGTACTTTTCGCGGCCGGTGACGGACAGAGCTCCAAAAGTTTTTCCGTGGAAGGAATTGTGGCAGTAAATAACTTTATGCCGTCCGGTTGCTGCCCGGGCCAATTTTAATGCTCCTTCTACCGCTTCGGCACCACTGTTGCCAAAAAAGCAGCGCTGCAAGTTACCGGGAGTAATTCGGGCCAAATTAGCAGCTAACGCCCCCGCTAATGTGCCCAGTGAAGCCTGCATGAGGTTAGGCATTTTGTTGACTTTTTCTAAAGCATTAATTATTTTTGGATGATTGTGACCCAGGTTGAGCGAACCGTAACCGCCGAGAAAGTCTAAATATTCCCGGCCCTCGCTGTCCCAAACGGAAACCCCTTGGGCACGAACATATTGGGTATCAAAATTTAATAACCCCATTAATGTTGTCAGACTGGAATTTATGTATTGTTTATGCAGTTCTTTTACCTCAGATCTGCTCAGTTTTAAAGCACTGTCAAGTGTAAGCATGCCTTCCGGCAAACGGTTTTTCGCTGCACTGTCATGTAATTGATCCATTTTTCATCCCTCCAAGGAAATTATACCCTGATGCAAAAATGTTTCAAACCCTAATTACACTATTAAAGTATCATAGGCAAATACTTGACAGCAACAGCTTTATTCTGTAAAATCTTCTCTGTAAAGTGTATTGCCTTTATAGTAATTAGCACGGAGGCCGATCCGTTATGGATAAAGTCATTTGGGTTACTCTTTTATACGACTTTTACGGCCAGCTGCTGACCGAACGACAGCAGCGATTCATCGAGCTTTACTTCGGATATGATTTATCTTTAGGGGAAATAGCTGAAGAATACAATGTTACCCGTCAAGCTGTTCATGACACGTTAAAACGTGCTGAAAAAATTCTCAACGATTATGAGCAAAAATTGGGCTTAGTTGAAAAATTTATGACTGAAAGAAAAAAGATTTCTGAAGCACTGGAATTGCTGAGGGATTTCCGCCAGGACCAAAATCCCGATGATTTAAATCGGATTGAACAAATATTGTCTGAGATTACCGAGCTGTAAGAAGCATAATCTCAGCGCCAGGAGGTGTCCCGGTTGTTTCAAAGCCTGTCAGATCGACTGCAGGAAACTTTTAAGAAGCTGAAAGGAAAAGGAAACTTAACTGAAGCAGACGTTAAAGATGCGATGCGTGAAGTGCGAGTGGCACTTCTGGAAGCGGATGTTAACTATAAGGTTGTTAAAGAATTTGTTGCGCAGGTAAAAGAAAAGGCTGTTGGACAGGATGTGATGTCCAGCTTAACGCCCGGACAGCAGGTAGTAAAAATTGTGCGGGAACAGCTGGTGGAACTGTTGGGCGGCGTGCAGAGCAAAATTAATATCGCTCCCAAACCACCAACTATCGTTATGCTTGTTGGATTACAGGGTTCAGGTAAAACCACTACCTGTGGTAAGTTGGCCAACCTGCTGCGCAAACAAGGACGGCGTCCGCTGTTGGTGGCGGCCGATGTCTACCGCCCGGCGGCAATTAAGCAGTTGGAAGTGTTGGGCAAACAGCTGGATATTCCTGTTTTTTCTATGGGACAGCAAAATCCGGTAAATATTGCCAAAGCGGCAGTGGAAAGTGCTAATAAATCCGGCAATGACTTAGTCATTATTGATACCGCCGGTCGGCTGCATATTAATGAAGAATTGATGGCTGAGCTGGAAGGGGTTAAAGCAGCTGTCAATCCGCATGAAATTTTGCTGGTTGTTGATGCCATGACCGGTCAGGACGCCGTTAATGTGGCTGAAAGTTTTAACGAGCGTTTAGGGCTTGACGGTGTGGTAATGACAAAGCTTGACGGTGACACCCGAGGCGGTGCCGCTCTGTCGGTGCGCAAAGTTACCGGTACGCCGATTAAATTTGCCGGTATGGGTGAAAAACTTGACGCGTTGGAAGCATTCCACCCCGACCGCATGGCTGACCGGATATTGGGCATGGGAGACGTATTAACTCTGATTGAAAAGGCCCAAGCAAACATCGATGCTGAGCAGACCGAAAAACTAAAAAAGAAATTAAAGACAGCAAACTTTACTTTGGAAGATTTCTTGGATCAACTGCAGCAGGTCAAAAAGATGGGGCCGCTGGATCAAATTTTGGGTATGATTCCGGGAATGAGCAAAATTAAAAACTTGCAAGAGCAGATTGATGAAAAAGAGTTGGTTTTTGCCGAAGCCATTATAAATTCGATGACTCCTTATGAACGACAGCATCCGGAGAAAATTAACGGCAGTAGGCGCAAGCGGATTGCTAAAGGCAGCGGCACCAGCGTGCAGGAAGTAAACCGCCTGTTAAAACAGTTTGAGCAGACACGTAAAATGTTTAAGCAGTTTGGTGATTTGGAGAAAAACATGAAAAAAGGCAAAAAAATAAAATTGCCGTTTCCGTTTTAATGCCGTTTACTGCGGCCAGAGATTTTTAAAAGGAGGTGACATATTGTGGCAACAAAAATTCGCTTAAAAAGAATGGGTGCAAAAAAAGCTCCGTTTTATCGCGTAGTAGTGGCAGATTCCCGCTCTCCGCGTGACGGTCGTTTTATTGAAGAGATTGGTTATTATGACCCTTTAAAAAAACCGGCTGTAATTAACATCAATAAAGATAAGGCACTGGATTGGCTGAAAAAAGGTGCCCAGCCTTCTGAAACAGTTAAGTCTTTATTCCAAAAGGCAGGGGTACTGGAGTAGTATGCGCCCTAAGGACAGCAGTTTGGGAGGGTATCTCAAATCATGAAGGAGTTAGTAGAAGTTTTAGCCAAGTCCCTTGTCGATCAGCCTGAAAAAGTTGAAGTAACGATGATTGATAAAGAAAAAACAGTGGTTATTGAATTAAGGGTAGCTCCGGATGATATGGGCAAGGTTATAGGCAAACAAGGCCGGATTGCCCGAGCCATTCGTACAGTGGTGAAGGCTGCGGCAACAAAACAGCGTAAAAAAGTAATGGTAGAGATAATCTAAAGGGGGCGCATGCCTCCTTTAGATTTTTGAATATACTTGTAATGAGGTGTTTCTAATGCAGAGCATTACCATTACCAGGCCGGTGGTTATCAAAGTGCGCGTTACCGAAAACTATAAAAAAGTTGTTGCGGCAGAGCTGCAGAAGGCGGTGCAGCGCTTGGATTTGGAATTGCAGCATTTGGACTTTCAGATGAAGAAGCTGGCAGTTGAATTGGGTAAAAAAAATTCTCAGGGATTAGCTGCAGCTAAACAGCAAATAGAAGCGCAGACTCATGAGCGGCTGCAAAAAAAACAGACTTTGTTGGAAAAAATCAAAGAGGTAAGCATGTTGACACCGGGAACAGAAATTACTCATGGGCGGGTGGAAAGTTTAACAGAACTGAAAGTAGGAGATGATTGGAACAAAATAATGAATATTGAAGTGCTTGTAGAAGACGGAATAGTACAGGAAATCCGCCGCGGTTTATCTGAGAATGATAGGAATGGTGGGTGCAAATGAGCGGAGATTACATTAACATTGGTGAAATTGTAAATACCCAAGGGCACCGAGGTGAAATTCGTATCCTGCCGCTGACTGATTTCTTAAATCGCTTCAATCAATTAGATGCAGTTAATGTTTTGTTAAACGGCAAGCGATCAATCTATCATATTGAAAATGCCCGTCGGCATAAACAGTTTATTGTGCTTAAATTCACTGAAGTACAGGATATGAATGCCGCTGAAAAGCTTAAAGGGGGTATTCTGCAAATTACGCGGGAACAACTTGTTCCGCTTCCCGAAGGAGAATATTACATCTTTGATATTATTGGACTTAGTGTATATGATGTTCAAGGACAATTTTTGGGCAAAATAAAAGATGTGCTGCGCACCGGAGCAAATGATGTTTATGTTGTAAAACCTGCCGACGGTAAAGATATTCTCATTCCGGCGTTGAAATCAGTGGTCAGTGATATAGATGTTGCAAATGGGCGGATGATTGTAGAATTACCGGAAGGGTTGCTGGAATAATGCGGATTGATATATTGACGTTGTTTCCGGAAATGTTTGTCGGCCCCTTTGATACCAGCATTCTTAAACGTGCACGCGACAAGAAAATATTGGATATTTATTTACATAACATTAGAGATTATTCGCAGAACAAACACCGCACTGTTGACGACACCCCCTATGGCGGCGGCGCCGGTATGGTGATGCAGGCAGAACCGCTGTTTAAAGCTGTTGAGCATCTTCAACAGCTGCAGCCAGGTTTGGGGCGGATAGTTTTAATGACGCCTCAGGGAATACCGTTTAATCAGACTTTAGCGAAAGAGCTGGCTAAAGAAGATAGGCTGGTGTTGGTATGCGGCCATTATGAAGGTATCGATGAACGGTTCGTTGAAAAGTATATTACTGATGAAATATCGATTGGTGATTATGTGCTTACCGGAGGGGAGCTGCCGGCAATGGTAGTGGTGGATGCAGTGGCACGTATGATCCCAGGGGTTTTGGGCGAAATTGCGTCAGCTGAAGCGGATTCATTTTACAACGGTTTATTAGACTATCCGCACTACACAAAGCCGCGTGAATATCAAGGGTTAAAAGTACCGGAAGTACTGCTTACCGGACATCATAAAAACATAGAAATGTGGCGGCGGCGGCAGTCTGTTTTGCGCACTTTGGAGAGGCGGCCGGAACTGTTGGATGAAGCAGAACTTACCGACGAAGATAAAAAAATCCTTAAAGAAGTGTATGATAAATTAAAGAACATTATCTATTAATGGCAGCTGTTGATTGTTGTTAACAATTATGTTATAATAACCCTTGTTTGATTACGGGCGGTCCGCTGCCTTGCTGTAGAAGGTATTGAACGTCTAGGTGGGAAGGAGGGACAAGAATGAACCTCATACAATCATTGGAGCAAGAATATTTAAGAACTGATATTCCCCAGTTTAAACCTGGTGATACAGTTAAAGTGCATTACAAAGTTATTGAGGGCAGCCGCGAGCGTATTCAGGTTTTTGAGGGTGTTGTAATTAGACGCAGAGGCTCCGGCTTAAGTGAAACTTTTACTGTTCGGCGTGTTTCTTACGGCGTGGGCGTAGAAAGGACTATTCCGCTGCACAGCCAAAAGATTGATAAAATTGAAGTTGTTCGCCGTGGTCGCGTAAGAAGGGCTAGGCTCTACTACCTGCGCAACTTGCGTGGTAAAGCTGCCCGCATTAAAGAACTCAGAAAAAGTTAAGCAAAGGGGACTGGCTGATGCAGGCAGTCCCTTTTTTGTACATATTTATTAAGGTATATAAATAATAATCGGTGATAATGTTTTGGTTGTGCAGCCCGTGCTGTAAAGGGGGATATTATGGACGATTTTAATAAGGATGTCAATGAAAAAGCTGATGCGAAAGATACTGCAAAAAAACTTTCTTCTTTAAAGGAAATAATAGAATCAATCGTCATTGCTGTTATTTTGGCAGTAGTAATTCGCATGTTTATTATTGAACCATTTTATATTCCTTCCGGATCAATGGAACCAACACTGCTGATTAATGACCGGATTATCGTGAGCAAAGTATCCTATTATTTTAACGAGCCGGAACGTGGTGATATTGTTGTTTTTAAATATCCAAAGGACCCGGAGAGAAATTTTGTAAAGCGTTTAATTGGCAAGCCGGGTGAAGTTATTGAACTAAAAGACAGCAAACTATACGTAAACGGTAAATCGGTACCGCAGGATTTCCTGCCGCCGGGATTGGAATACCCCGACTACGGCCCGATAAAAGTACCGGAAGGCCAGTATTTTATGCTGGGAGATAACCGAAACAACAGCGAGGACAGCCGCTATTGGGGCACATTGCCCGAAGAAAATATAATCGGTAAGGCGGTGGTGGTTTACTGGCCGCTTAACAGAATAGGTTTGACCAACTAATACGGTGGTGGATTGATTTGGAACAGCAGAATACTATTCAGTGGTTTCCCGGCCACATGGCAAAGGCCAGGCGCTTGGTTCAGGAAAATTTGAAATTGGTAGATGTAGTTATCGAACTGCTGGATGCCAGAATACCATACAGCAGCCGCAATCCAATGATTGATGACATTTTAGGTTCTAAACCGCGCTTGATAGTGCTTAATAAAGCGGATTTAGCCGACCCAGAGGCTACCAAGCAGTGGGTGGATAGCTTTAAAAGTCCGCACAGTACTGCGATTGGCTTGGATTCAGCGCAGGGGAAAGGTTTTGCGGAAGTGCCTAAGCTGCTTAAAATGCTTGCTGCTGAAAAAATGGCTAAACTTGCGGCTTCCGGTCGGCGGCCGAGAGCGGTGCGCTGCATGGTGGTAGGTATACCTAATGTTGGAAAATCTTCTTTTATTAATCGTTTATCTCGTCGTAAATCTACCCAAACCGGCAACAAACCGGGTGTAACTAAAGGCAAGCAAATGATTAAAATAAACAATGAACTTGAGCTGTTGGATACACCGGGAGTGCTGTGGCCAAAATTTGAAGATCCCAAAGTGGGTTACAAGCTGGCGGCTACAGGGGCAATAAAAGATACCGTTTTTATTATTGAAGAAGCAGCTGTTTTTTTATTAAAACTGCTTTTAAAGTTAAATTATGGTGACAATATCGCTGCCAGGTATAAAATAGACTGCTTGGCGGATGACCCCTTTCAAATATTAGAACAAATTGGCGCAAAACGCGGTATGCTGCAAAGCGGCGGTGTTGTAGATACTGATAAAGCAGCAATGCTGTTATTAAAAGAATTTAAAGCCGGATTAATCGGTCGGATATCGTTAGAAAAGCCAACTGATTACTAATTGGGTTGCAGGTGAAATAATTGGATGTTTCAAAATTAACGCTCAACGAAATTAAAACCCTGGTTAAGGAAAAAAGTCAAGAGGAAATCGACAGTAAATTTCTTAATAGTTTAGCTGCAGATCCCAGAGCGGGAGTGCAAAAAATCTATCAAAATTTATGCCGACAAAGAGAAAAAAAACATCAAGAGATTGCCAGATTGCAAAAGCTTTTTAATTATGAATTAACCCTCTTAAACCAAGGACTGAAATATATAGCCGGTGTAGATGAAGTTGGCCGGGGGCCGCTTGCCGGACCGGTGGTGGCGGCAGCTGTGATTCTGCCGACCGATATTAGAATTTTAGGTTTGAATGATTCTAAAAAGGTACCTGCGGATAAGCGTGCAGAATTAGCTGATGAAATAAAGCGGCATGCACTGTGCTGGGCGATTGGCATGGCATCAGTAGAGGAAATTTACCGGCTTAACATTTACCAAGCATCCCTTCTGGCAATGAAAAGGGCGGTAGAAAGTTTAAACCGGCGGCCGGATCATGTGTTGGTAGACGGAAAAGGGGCACCCAAACTCGCGATGCCGTTGACCACCGTTATCGGCGGTGACGGAATCAGCGCATCTATTGCCGCTGCTTCTGTTATTGCCAAGGTTACTCGCGATCAACTGATGGATGAATATCATCGCCGTTACCCCCAATATCGGTTTGATAAACATAAAGGCTATCCCACAAAAGAACATTTTGCAGCACTCGCCCGTTACGGTCCCTGCCCGATTCACCGTGGCGGATTTGCACCGGTGCAGCAGGCTGCAAATCTGAAATTATTTTAAAAAAGCACTGTATTATATAGAATGTTTATAGTTTTATTAATGATTACAGCGGATATATATTTATGCTCCATCGAATGGTTATGAATATTGCAACTTTTTACTGCTTGATTAAAATCAAATTAATTTAAAATAAAGTATGCTATAATTCTATATAATAGAATTAATGGCATATTTTTTTCTGCTGAATTTTCAGAACATAAATTAAATAAATAAAATAAATACAAAATTCACAATATAACTTTCTCCAGCGTTTTACAAGCAGCAAAATTGGTTAACTTGGTTAAAAGTAACAACTATTTAACGTATTTATGCATGTTATAATCGTGTGTGCAAATAGTTAAGAAGTACCGTTTTTAACTATTGTTTAGTCAACACATATTTATTAAAAGAAAGGAGGTTAGTTTTTAATGCTTTCTGTTGGCGGTGCAATTTTTATCTTTTTAGCGGTAGGTGTTATCTTTGGCGCAGGAGGTATAATTACATCATTTCTGATTCATCCGCGCCGTAAAAGTGCCGTTAAAGAAGAAGCTTATGAGTGCGGCCCTCCTACACAGGGACATGCTTGGGTGCAGTTTAAAATCCAGTACTTTATTTATGCTTTACTCTTTGTAATCTTTGATGTGGAAACAATTTATTTATATCCCTGGGCCGTCAAATTCAACAGTTTAGGACTGTTTGCATTTATTGAAATGATTATCTTTATCTTTATTCTGGTAATTGGCCTCTGGTATGCATGGAAGGAGGGAGCGTTGGAATGGAAATAAAAGACCAAAACCAAGAAAAACACCCCATTGAGGAAATGACCGGCGATACTGCCTTGATTGAACAAGTTAAACGCACTGTTGCTTTGGCACCGTTGGAAAAAGTACTAAATATGGCCAGGGCGCATTCCCTTTGGCCGATGACTTTTGGTTTGGCTTGCTGCGCAATTGAAATGATGGCAGCAGGTGGCCCGCGCTTTGATTTAGCACGTTTTGGCTATGAGGTTTTTCGGCCGTCACCGCGCCAAGCGGATGTGATGATTGTTGCCGGAACGATTACTAAAAAAATGGCACCTTACATTAAGCGAATTTACGAGCAAATGCCGGAGCCCAAATGGGTAATTGCTATGGGCAGCTGTGCTATTTCAGGCGGGCCGTTTGTAGATTCATATTACGTTGTAGCGGGTACTGATAAAATAGTTCCGGTAGATGTTTATGTTCCGGGATGCCCACCGCGACCTGATGCTTTAATCCAAGGAATGCTGCTGTTGAAGAAAAAGGTGCTAGATCCTAAGGTGGTGGATGAAAAACCATGGAAAGCAATCAAGTAATGCAGGAAATTAAAAATAAATATCCTGATGTAGAAGTCACCGAAAATTCTTTAGTGATACCGGTAAAGCTGCTTTTGCCTGTTTTAAAAGAACTGCGTGATCAGTACAAATATAATTTTCTTACCAATGAAACAGCAGTTGATTATAATGAGTATTTTGAGGTGATCTACAATATCAACGCACTGCCCGGCGGTGAAACTCTGATGGTTAAAACCAGAATCGACCGTGAGAGTCCGGAAGTGCCATCAGCTTTTGAGGTATGGCCGGGGGCGATTTGGCAGGAACGTGAAATTTATGATCTGTTGGGTATTACGTTTGTAGATCACCCCGATATGCGCAGAATATTACTTGATGATGAATTTGAAGGCCACCCGCTGCGCAGAGATTTTAAATGGGTTGGCGGACGAGATTAGGAACGTGCTTTGCAGATGGAAAAGAGGTGTCGACTATGCTAAAAACAGAGCAGTTTACGCTTAATATGGGCCCTCAGCACCCGGCAACTCACGGAGTGTTTCGCTTAATACTGCATCTTGACGGTGAAACAGTAGTGAAAGCAGAGCCGGTAGTGGGTTATTTGCACCGGGGTATTGAGAAACTGGCGGAAACAAGAACTTATACCCAGGTAATTCCCTATACCGATCGATTAGATTATCTTGCTTCCATGCTGAATAATTTAGGCTATGTTCAAGCGGTAGAAAAGCTGATGGGTATTGAAGTTCCGGAGCGGGCTGAATATATTCGCGTTATTGTTTCCGAGATGTCCCGACTGGCCAGTCACCTGTTGGGTACCGGTGCTTATGTGCTGGATTTAGGTGGTTTTACCGGCTTTTTATATACCTTCCGAGAGCGGGAAAGGCTAATGGATATTTTGGAAATGGTATCCGGTTCGAGAATGACTTTTAACTTTATGCGTATTGGCGGTGTTGCAGCAGATTTTCCCGATGAATTTTACCCGGCGATAGAAAAATTTTTGCAAGATTTCCCCGCATGCATTGAAGAATATGACGGATTGATCACAGGAAATGAGATTTTTCAGGCGAGAACCAAAGGGGTTGGCGTTTTGCCGGCAGAAACTGCAATAAAATATAGTTTCAGCGGCCCAACACTGCGCGCTTCCGGGGTTAATTATGACCTGCGCAAATCACGCCCTTACAGCATTTATGATCGCTTTGATTTTGATGTGCCTGTCGGCGAAAACGGTGATTGTTTTGATCGCTACTACTGCCGTATTTTGGAAATGCGTCAATCTCAGAGAATTATTGAGCAGGCACTGAAACACTTAAAAGAACTGCCGCCAGGTCCGGTGGTGGCAAAGGTTCCTAAAGTGATTAAACCTCCAATAGGGGATGCTTATCACGAAATTGAAGGAGCAAAAGGTATTTTAGGCTTTTATGTAGTCAGCGACGGCAGTACCAATCCGTACCGGGTGCATTTCCGCCGTCCGTCATTCATTAACCTGGCACTTATTGATGAAATGTGCCGTGGTTGGAAGGTGGCTGACGTAGTAGCCATTTTAGGAAGCATTGATATTGTGCTTGGCGAAGTGGATGCCTAATAAATCTAAAGTAGGTGAGAATTGGCATGGAAAACTTATTTGTTAATGCTGCCGGTTCGCTGCGCGCACTGCTGGAAAATGTCGGAATGTCCCCGCTGCTAAGTGACACAGTGATGATGGTTATTAAACTGGTAGCCATACTTGTTTTTATTCTTGTTAACGCGCTGTGGCTGGTTTATATGGAACGTAAAATTGCGGGATATATTCAGTGCCGCCCCGGTCCGAACCGCACCGGCCCCAAAGGGCTGCTGCAGACTACAGCTGATATTGGCAAACTCATCAGTAAAGAAATTATTATCCCTAAAAACAGCGATAAGATATTGTTTTTGCTTGCCCCCGCTTTGATATTTGTGCCGCCGCTGATGATTTTTATGGTAGTGCCTTTCGGAGATAAAATGGCCGCATATGATTTTAACATTGCACTGATTTATTTTGTAGCGGTAGCATCATTATCTACAATAATTTTTTGGATGGGTGCTTGGGCTTCCAACAATAAATACTCGCTGCTCGGCGGGATGCGTGTAGTGGCTCAAATGGTTAGCTACGAACTGCCGATGCTGTTGGCTATTCTTGGCGTGGTAATGATTACCGGCACACTCAGTATGAGTGAAATTATTAGTGCTCAAAGAAATGTTTGGTTTATTTTTACTCAACCGGTGGCTTTTTTAATTTATTTTATTGCCGGTATAGCTGAATGCAATCGAGCGCCTTTTGATTTGGCGGAAGGTGAATCTGAGATTGTTGCCGGCCCGTTTACCGAGTATTCCGGTATGGGTTTTGCAATGTTCTTTTTAGCTGAATACGCTAACGTGGTACTGGTATCATTTTTGGCTGCGACGCTGTTTCTTGGCGGATGGCTGGCGCCCTTTGGTTGGACTTTCATTCCGGGATGGGTTTGGATGTTTTTGAAAGTATATTTCATGATTTTTGTAATCATGTGGATCCGCTGGACATATCCACGAATTAGGGTTGACCAACTGATGGCTTTTGGCTGGAAGGTATTGGTACCGCTGTCCCTGGCTAACATCTTTGTTACCGGTGTGGCGATGAAGGCTTTTCAATGGATGGGATGGTGATATAAATGTTTGGCGAAGGTTTAATTAAAGGATTAGGAATTACTCTGAACGAGCTTTTTAAGAAAAAAGTAACCATTAACTATCCGGAAGAAATTTACCCACTGCCCGATCGCTTTATGGGGCGATTTAAAATTGATAAAGGCAAATGCATTAGCTGTGGAATGTGTGTAAGAGCCTGTCCAAACAAAGTAATTACGCTGCAATCGGAAACTGTAGCCCGCAAAAAGCGGCTGTTAAAGTATGTAATGGATATTAAGTACTGCTTATTTTGCGGCTTGTGTGTAGAAGCTTGTCCTACCGGAGCTTTGGGCAACGAAAAAGATTTTGAGCTTAGTCAGTATAAGTGGGAAAATCTGCCGCTGGTACTGGTTGATGATGAGCCGCTGCCGGAAGAAGAGAAGAAACGGTTGGAAGAAGAGGCCCGGAAGGCTCTGGAGGCTAAAAAGGCAGCCGCTCAAAAAAAAGAGGCTGAAGCAACTGCTGCAAAGCCCCGGAGGAAGGAGGGCGAATAATTTGGAAACGATTGCATTTTGGGCACTGGCAGCAGTAATTGTAGTATCAGCGATGCTGGTAGTGGTCAGTAGAAATATTGTGCACAGCATTTTATGGTTAGTGCTTGTTTTTCTCGGTATTGCCGGTGTGTTTTTAATGTTAAATGCTCCGTTTTTAGCTGCAATTCAAGTGTTGGTATATGCAGGTGCTGTTTCCATTATGATTGTTTTTGGTGTTATGCTTACCCAACGGGGTGATATGAAAAAAACCAATCCATTTAATGCTCGGGTTATAATTTCTGCACTGATTGCGGGTTTAACGGTCATTGCGGCTGCTGTGCTCACGTATCTCAGTGAAAGCGGCATGCAGATGTCAAATACAGGCGTGCCGACAGACACAGTGGGAAATATTGGTGAGCTGATGTTAACAAAATATGTAGTGCCTTTTGAAGCGGCGGCAATTTTGCTGCTGGTAGCGTTAATCGGTGCTGTTTTCTTGGCTAAGGAGGTGAAGGCCGATGATTAGCCCGATCCACTTTATATTTCTTTCTGCAGTGCTGTTTTGTATCGGCCTTTTTGGAGCTCTTACCAAAAAGAACGCCGTTATGGTGCTGATTTGTGTGGAGTTAATGCTTAATGCGGTAAACATTAATTTAGTGGCTTTCAGTAAATTTATCACCCCCGATGCGTTTATCGGCCAAATGTTTTCGGTGTTTGTCATCACTGTTGCTGCTGCCGAAGTAGGGGTGGGGTTAGCAATTTTGATTGCAATTTACCGCAGCAAGCTGTCTGTTAACTTAGACGACTTTGATTGGATGAAATGGTAGCTTTCATGAATTTGAAGGTAGGTGCTGAATAATATGGTAGAGTTTGCAATGAATCACGTTTGGCTGGTGCCTCTACTGCCTGCCCTCTCCTTTTTGCTGATTGTGTTGCTGATACGCCCACTGCCGAAATTGAGCTCAGCAGTATCAATAACCTTTATGCTGGCTTCTTTTGTGGTGGCAGCCCTGGCTGCTTATGGCGTATTTACCAATCCGGCTTTTCAACATGAGCCGTTGGTATATGCAGTGCGTTGGTTCGGCATGGAGGGCTTTAACGTTGATGTTGGTATCCAATTAGATCCGGCTTCAGCGATGATGATTTTCATGGTTTCAATGGTGGCATCGCTGATCCAAATTTACTCCACCGGGTATATGAAAGGTGATCCCGGTTACTCAGTATTCTTTGCTTATTTGTCTTTGTTTGCGGCTTCAATGTTGGGGCTGGTAGTATCCAGCAACCTGCTGCAAATGTTTGTATTCTGGGAACTGGTTGGGCTTTGTTCATATTTATTAATTGGTTTTTATACTCATAAAGTATCTGCGCGCGAAGCTGCCAAAAAAGCATTTATTACCACCCGCATTGGGGATTTTGGCCTGCTTTTGAGCATGCTGTTTTTACAAATTATTTTTGGAACGTTAAATCTGCATGAGCTGGCAGAGATTATCCCTAACTTTGAAAATTACACCAGCATTGGCGTGCTGACATTAATAGCTGTGCTGCTGTTTATCGGCCCCATTGGTAAATCCGGTCAGTTTCCGCTGCATGTATGGCTGCCGGATGCGATGGAAGGACCGACACCGGTATCTGCGCTGATTCACGCTGCCACTATGGTTGTAGCAGGTGTTTATTTGGTTGGGCGGACAATGTTCTTGTTTGCAGAAGTAGATGCCGCCATGCAGTTTGTCGCTGTAATCGGTGGCTTTACCGCCTTTTTTGCAGCCACTATTGCTGTTACCCAGCGGGAAATTAAGCGTATCCTGGCTTACTCCACCGTCAGCCAATTGGGCTATATGATGCTTGCTTTAGGGGTAGGCAGTCTTACTGCTTCGTTCTTCCACTTATGGACTCATGCCTTCTTTAAAGCGTTAATGTTCCTGGGTGCCGGTTCAGTGCTGCATGCGCTGCACAATAAAGCGGATGTTTGGGAAATGGGCGGTTTAATCAAAAAAATGCCGATCACCGGTTGGACTTTTGTCATTGGCGGTTTGGCCATTGCCGGGGTGCCGCCGTTTGCCGGTTTCTGGTCTAAGGATGAGATTTTGTTAAGCGCCTGGGTGGAAGGCCACTATGTTCTGTTCTTCTTAGGTGCGGTTACTGCATTTTTAACTGCTTTTTATATGTGGCGGTTGATTTTCCTAGCTTTCTTCGGAGAAGAAAAACCGGAGAATCATCCTCATGAATCTCCGTGGAATATGACAATGCCGCTGATAGTACTGGCTGTTTTTGCAGCGTTTGCCGGTTTGGTGGGTACACCGTTTAAACCATTGTGGCAGGAATGGATTTTCTTTGGGCATCCGCATCATTTAGAAGCCAACATTGCTGTTATGCTGATTTCGGTATTACTTGCATTAGCCGGCATTGGTTTAGCGTATCTTTTATACTGCAAGGACAAAGACAAGGCTGCTGCCAAGAATTTGGCTGAAAAGTACAAATTTCTCTACACGCTCTCTTATAACAAGTACTTTATTGATGAAGCATACCTTTGGTTTAATCATAAGGTAGTTGACGGCAGTGCCCGTTTGATTGCGCTGTTTGATATTTATATAGTGGACGGCATTGTCAATGGGCTGGCCGGCATAACTAAGGGTACCGGACACGGCCTGCGCTACCTGCAGACAGGCAAAATGCAAACTTATGCCTTGGTGTTTTTCTTGGCTGTATTGGTAATTACCGTGGTGCTGGCCTTTAACGGTTCCTCCTCAACCATGCTGGTCTTGGGAGGTGTTAAATAATGAACTTTCCGATTTTAACGGCAGCTTTACTGGCTCCGTTAGCAGCAGCATTTGTTCTGGTTTTTTTGCCCAAGGATGAAAGCAAGCTGCACAAAGCGATAGCTGCTGTAGGTACTTTTGTTTCACTCGCAATCAGTGTTTATGTCTACTTTGCTTATGATCAAAACCAAGGTGGGCTGCAGTTTGTGCAGCAAATTCCGTGGATTAAAGACTTGGGTGTAACTTACTTCATGGGCGTAGACGGGTTGTCGCTGCCGATGCTGCTGCTTACTAACCTGATTGGTTTTACAGCAATATTTGCTTCCTGGAATATCCCGAACCGCACCAAAGAGTTCTTTATTTTGCTGTTGGTGTTGATTGCCGGGGTAATGGGTACTTTTATTGCCCAAGATTTATTTATCTTCCTGTTGTTCTATGAAGTAGTAGTTATCCCGATTTACATTATGGTTATCATCTGGGGCAGCTCGAAACGGGTGACTAAGGAATATGCCGGTATGAAGCTGACAATTTACCTGCTGATAGGGTCGGCGTTCTTGTTAGCTGCGGTAATTGCCACTTTTGTCAAAGCGGTAGAAATAACCGGCACACCTGACATGAGCTTTTTGGGACTCAGTCAAGTAGCTTTCCCGGAACAGTTTCAGATTTGGATGTTTTTGTTAATGCTGATTGGCTTTGGTTCACTGCTTTCAATGTTTCCGTTTCACAGCTGGTCGCCTGACGGCTACGCCGGTGCACCAACCGCTGTATCAATGATTCATGCCGGAGTACTGAAGAAAATAGGGGGTTATGGTTTAATCCGCTTAGCGCTGTTTGTGATGCCGGCAGGCGCTGCTTTCTGGGCTCCGGTGATTGCTGTTTTGGGTGTGGCCGGTTGTGCTTACGCTGCATTTGGAGCATTGGCGCAAAAAGACTTGAAATACGTTGTTGGTTATTCTTCAGTCAGTCACATGGGTTATGTGCTGTTAGGTGTTGCTACGTTGAGTGTTGTTGGGGTTAACGGTGCAGTTGCCAACATGTTTGCTCACGGTGTGATGGCAGCGCTGTTCTTCTCAATGATCGGTTTCATCTATGAGAAGACCCACACCCGTCATATTCCGGATTTGGGCGGTTTAGCACGCCAAGTACCGCGTTTGGCTGTCGGTTTCATGATGGCTGCCATGGCTTCATTGGGGCTGCCGGGATTGGTAAGCTTTATTCCGGAGTTCACCATTTTTGTCGGATCTTTTGAGCGGTTTGGTCTTTTAGCAGTAATTGCTATTGCCGGAATTATCATCACGGCTTTGTATGTTCTTCGCGCCGGTGCCAATACTTTGTTTGGTCCACCGCGTGAGGAGTATAACCACCTGAAAGACATTAAAGGGGTGGAACTGGTACCGCTGGTGGTATTGGGTTTTGTTTTGGTAGTTGGCGGTATCTTACCTTCACTGCTTTTTGATATGGTTGACAGCGGCGTGGCACCGATTATGAGCCATATTGCTGACTATCTGCCGCATGCAGTGCAGATTGGGGGGAAATATTAGATGCCGATTGATTACAGTTTATTAACAACTGAAATGTTATTGGCGGCTTTAGGTTTGGCGGTACTGGTGCTTGGCTTAATTGCTCCTTTAAATGCCCGCAAGGGCCTGGGGCCAATCACAGTGCTGGGATTAACAGCGGTGCTTGCCGTCACCGCTGTCAGGTGGAATACACATGGTGTGCTGTTTGACGGGATGTATATTGTCGATCAATATGCCACTTTCTTTAAAATTCTGTGCTTGACCGGGGCAGTACTGGTGACAATGGGCTGTACCAAGTATGTAGATAATATGAAAGCACATGGCGAATATTATTCGCTGATGATATTTGCCACACTGGGCATGAGTGTAATGGCCTCTGCCGGGGATTTTATCACCCTGTATATCGGCTTAGAGCTGATGACGATAGCTTTTATCATTTTGGTAGCAATACGCAAAACTGATGCCAAAGCAGTGGAAGCAGGCATGAAATACATCATTTTAGCCGGCTTGTCATCGGCAGCTCTGCTTTATGGTCTATCGCTGGTATACGGCATGACCGGCAGCATCATCATTTATGATATTGCCGATATAATTGTAAGTAGACAAATGCCGCCGGTACTGATTTTGGGGTTGGCTCTTTTAGTTGCCGGTTTAGGTTTTAAAGTTTCTGCGGTGCCTTTTCACATGTGGTCACCTGATATTTATGAAGGAGCACCTGTACCGGTTACAGCTTACTTGGCGGTTGGTTCTAAAGCGGCTTCATTAGCTGTTTTACTGCGCTTGTTTATTGGCGGACTAATTAATGCTGCCGGTTCTTGGATGATGTTAGTAGCGGTATTGGCGGCACTCTCTATGATTATCGGCAACTTAGTGGCCATTCCGCAAACTAATATTAAGCGGATGCTGGCGTATTCCAGTATTGCGCAGGCAGGTTATATTTTAGTAGGTTTGGTTGCCGGTACGGAAGCCGGAATTAAAGGGGTGCTGTTTTATACCTTCCTTTATGTATTTGCAACCATGGGTGCTTTTGTAGTGGTGGCAGCGGTATATGACAAAATAAAAAGTGAAGAAATTGCGGATTATGCCGGTTTAGCACAGCGGGCACCGCTGTTGGCCGCCGTTATGACGGTGAGCTTACTTTCAATGGCCGGTATACCGCCGCTTGCCGGGTTTGTCGGTAAATTTTATCTGTTTCAAACCATCATCAGCGACTACTTCTGGTTAGCACTGTTAGGCTTGATTATGTCGATGATATCGGTGTATTATTACTTGCGCGTTTGCTTGGTAATGTACCGCGATGAACCAAAAGATAACACGGCAATTCCGGTTTCCGGCAGTGTAACAATGGTATTAATTGCAGCAATGGCAGCTACCGTGCTGATCGGTGTTTACCCCGGTCCGCTTTCAGAACTGCTCAACACTGCTGCAAACAGCTTCTTTATTCACTAATAAAAAGCGCGGCTTCAACCGGCTAAATGCCGGCTGCAAGCCGTGTTTTTTATTTAACGCTTATATATAAGTGGGGGAGTGTTTTCTTTACTGAGAATGCAGTATAATGTCTTTAACATTGTTGTTCGAGGTGGACCGATATGACCTTTTTTAGGCAGGCTACCGGTAAAAAAGGGGAAGATGAAGCCGTTAAATATTTAAAAAGAATTGGTATGCGTATTATTTGTCGAAATTATCGCTGCAAGCTGGGCGAGCTGGATATTATTGCTGAAGATGATGGAGTTCTGGTGTTTATAGAAGTGCGTTCCCGCCGCACTACGGGGTATGGGCTGCCTCAGGAAACAATTGATTTGAGAAAAAGAACTCAAGTAAGAAAAGTTGCCCAATACTATTTGCTTAAAGAAAATCTTATTGATCAAGATTGCCGCTTTGATGTGTTGGCGGTGCAGCTGGATGGTAAAGGAAAGTTAATAAAAACAGATTATTTTAAAAATGCTTTTTGATGTATTAAAAATACCATAATATGGAATAATACTCCCAAGATTTATTTCTGGGAGGTTATTAGAAAGTGGGAAGATACAATCATGGTACAGCGCTGCTGATTAAATTTGCCGCTGTGGCTGTTATAGCAGCGATAGCTTTACCGGCAATCAGCACGATGAATTTAACTCAGTCATTGATCACGGCAGCGGCACTGGCAGCAGTCACTTACATTGTTGGAGATTTGCTCATTTTACCTAACACTAATAACACTGCAGCAAGTATTGCTGATGCCGGGTTGACATTCATTGTCGTTTGGATGTTTAATTTCCTGTTAACAAAAGCACCAATTGACCTTACCGGCTTACTGCTGGTCTCTTTAGTAATTGGTGCAGCAGAATATTTCTTCCATAAATATGCTGTCCTGACAGCAGCCGAACAGAGTGAACCACTGCCGGAAGGTCCAAAAGAAGAAGAATAAAAGTAATAAACGTCCGGAAAATACTTCCGGGCGTTTAGCGTTTAATTTGCATAACAGTGCTATTTTTGTTAAAAAAAAGTTTAAAATTTTTGCCGTCTATAGTGATAAAAAAGCAGAAAAATGCTTATAATTTACTCATAAATCAAAACAACCGGCTGAGGTAAGTAACTGCAAATCTCAAAAGAAACATAAACATAAAAAAGGCAGTGATGTTATGAGTTAGTATTTAAATTTTTCAACATTTACCTCACCCAACCCGAGCGTAATTAAACAAATTAGTTATCAGCAAGAAATTTCCTGCAAGTTTAGGTTATGTGGTAGAGATATTAACTTGATATTTCCAGCAATTAGTGCTAATATTGAAGTTGTTAAAAAGTTAGGCTCATATAAACAGACTTTGTGCCCTCCTTTATGCAGGTTAGGTTTCAAAGGTGTTTTATGGTTGTCCGCTTTTTAAAGAAATTTTAAGGAGGCCAAATTAATGGTAGGAACAGTAAAATGGTTTAACTCAGAAAAGGGTTACGGATTCATTCAATCTGAGGAAGGCGGCGACGTGTTCGTACACTTCTCCGCAATTCAAATGGACGGTTTCAAAACTCTGCAAGAAGGTCAAAAAGTAGAATTTGAAATTGTTGAAGGCAACCGCGGTCCGCAAGCGGCTAACGTTGTTACTTTATAATAAATAGAGTAGACTTCCTAAAAGACATTTCCGGCAGGAAATGTCTTTTTTATTTTTATTTCACCTATATTTCTGTGCATTTGCCGGGACGCAGTGTATTAACCTGGCTGAATTATGATATAACTAAACTTTATAATCCAATTGTCAGAGGAGTGGCAGGAAAAATTGAAAACGCTTAGAAGATATAGCAGGCCAATCATTTTGACTCTGCTGCTGTGCACTGCTGCTGTTGCTGTTTCATTTGCATACAAATATCGAACCGAGGAAATGTTCAGCTTGAAGTCTAGTGAATATGATAAGATAATTTGCTTTAAAAAGGGGGACGGCAAAATGAAAGACCAAGAAAAAAATTATACTTGGAAATTAGAGGATATTTATGCCGACGAAGAAAAATGGGAGCAGGACTTTAAAAAAGCAGAAGCTCTTCTGAGTGAGGTTGCTGCTTACCAGGGCAGGTTGGGTGAATCTGCCGAAACGTTGTTAAAAGCTCTTAAAGCAAGTGAACAGCTGCAAATGCTGAACGAAAAGTTGTTTACCTATGCCTGTATGCGCCAAGATGAAGATAACACCAATGCTAAGTATCAAGCTTTAAAAGATCGGGCCGCCGGTTTGAGCACAAAGGTGAGTACAGCTGTATCTTTTATGGTTCCGGAAATTTTGTCTTTGCCAACTGAAACATTGAACGAATTTCGCCAACAACCGGGCTTTAAAGATTATCAATTTTTCTTAGAAGAATTAATTCGCCAAAAACCGCATACTCTATCAGAATCTGAAGAACAGCTGCTTGCCCAAGTAGGTGATGTAACTCAAGGGCCGGACAATATTTTCCGGATGGTCAATATTGCTGATATGAAATTCCCTACCATAAAAAATGAGCAGGGAGAAGATGTTGAAATCACCCACGGCAACTATCAAACTTTGATGATGAGCTTTGACCGGCGGGTAAGGAAGGATGCTTTTACTTCTTTATACAGCTCGTATCGTGCCCGTCAAAATACGTTGGCGACCACGTTGAGTACCGCTGTAAAAAGAGATGTTTTCTATGCGCGGGCACGTAAGCACTCTTCAGCATTGGATGCAGCGTTATTTGCTGACAACATTTCAACTGAGGTATATGATAACTTAATCAAAACCGTTCGTGCGAATTTGGACGATTTACATCGCTATGTTGCGCTGCGTAAAAAACTGCTCGGCGTAGATGAGCTGCACATGTATGATTTATATGTACCGCTTGTTAAAGACGTGCAGTGGAAGGTTGAATACCCTGAAGCAGTCGAGATGGTAAAACAGGGGCTGCAGCCGCTGGGTAAAGAATATATAGAGAATTTAACAGCCGGGTTTAATTCCGGATGGGTGGATGTTTATCACCGCAAAGGAAAAACCAGCGGTGCGTATTCATGGGGGCCGTACGGTGTACATCCTTATGTGCTGTTAAATTACGATAATAACTTAAATGACGTTTTTACATTGGCGCACGAAATGGGGCATGCGATGCATTCGTATTACTCATATCGGGAGCAGCCCTATATCAACGCCCATTATTCGATTTTTACAGCTGAGGTTGCCTCTACATTGAATGAATTGATGTTGATGGATTACTTGCTGAAAAAAATAACGGATCCGGATAAAAAATTATATTTAATCAATCATTATTTAGAAACCATCAGAGGCACAGTATACCGCCAGACGATGTTTGCGGAGTTTGAAAAGATAATCCACGAAAAAATTGAAGCAGGCGAAGCGTTAACGGCAGAATCTCTCAGCGCTGTCTATCGTCAGCTAAATGTGGATTATTACGGTCCGGAGATTGTGGTTGATAAGGATATTGATTTGGAATGGTCGCGAATACCGCACTTCTATAATGCTTTTTATGTTTATAAATATGCTACCGGCTTATCGGCAGCAGCAGCTTTAAAAAATCAGATTATTGAACAAGGTCAGCCTGCTGTTGACCGCTATATAAGCTTTTTGAAAAGCGGCGGTTCAGATTATCCGCTTAACCTGCTGAAGTCTGCCGGTGTAGATATGACTTCGCCTGAACCGGTGCAGGTTGCGTTAGATTTGTTTGCTGAACTGTTAAACGAACTGGAAAAAACAGCTGCACAAAAATGATTTATGAAACGGGTGCCAATATTGGTACCCACTTTTTATTTAAAAATTGCCAAGCTGTTTTGGCTGTTGGCCGATATAAACTGGCTATAAAAAATATTGTAAAAATACTTAAAATATAAATAAATTCTATACCCCTTTTCTAATTCTTAAAGAAATGTTATTGTAATTGTAACATATTTCACAACTTGCAAGGAGGGGTAAGCATGAAAGTAGTAAAAGAAAACGATATTGTTTTGTGGCGGCCTACCCAAAAAGTTGGCTTAGAAAGAGAAAAAGTAGGAAAAGTTATAGCGGTTCATGAAGACAGTGTTGATGTGCTGCGCTGCTCTTGCATGCCATTTATAAATATCCCTAAAAATGCGGTAACAGTAATTGGTAGCGCTGATAATGACGAATTTTTGGAAGATGCCAACGATATTTACAATGCATCGCGGCTGCTGCTGCAAAAAAATATTCGGCGGTTGGAAATTCCGGAGAAAGAAAAAAATGAACTGCTTAAGATTTTAAGCCGTGTCAATATGTACGACGAAATTTTAAGACTATCAGAAAAGCAGTTTTGCTTGGATGAATCCAGTGAAAAACTTTCGGTAGTTGATTGATACAAAAATGAAGGCGCAGCAGCCTTTATTGTAGAGAAATGAAAGCTTCGGTTTATCCGAGCTTTCATTTTTGTCTTGTTTAAGCATTGTTTCGGCTATAATTAAAAAGAGTATTTAAATAAGGAGAGAAGCAAAGTGCTTACAGAAAATAAGCTGGCTTTCGAGTTACTGGACTTTATTGATCACAGCCCAACTGCCTTTCATGCCGTAAGTGAGTTAAAAACTGTTTTGGACGATAACGGGTTTAAACAATTAGATTTAAAAGATAAATGGGATGTAAAGCAGGGTGGCAAGTACTATATAACAGTAAATTCTTCAACCTGCATCGCCTTTGTGATCGGCGACGGCAGTATTGAAGAAACAGGATTTAAAATTATCGGCACTCATACCGACAGTCCAACTTTTCGCATTAAACCGTTTCCCGAAATAATTTCTAATGGTTATTTAAAGCTCAATACAGAGATTTATGGCGGCCCAATTATTAATACTTGGCTAGATCGTCCGCTGTCAGTGGCCGGTAGGGTTACTGTTCGCAGCAGCGACCCGCTGTGGCCGGAGACTAAATTAGTGAACATAAATAAACCGTTGCTGATTATTCCCAACACTGCTGTTCATTTAAACCGGGATATCAACAACGGAATTAAATTAAATCCACAAAAGGATACGCTGCCGATTATAAAATTAATCGATGAGCACTTTGCGTATGAATGTTACATATTAAAACTGTTGTCTAAAGAATTAAACATATCTGATAAAGATATTTTGGATTTCGACTTGTTTTTGTATGAATATCAAAAAGGGTGCCTGATGGGCGCTGATCAGCAATTGATTTCTGCTTCCCGAATTGATGACCTGGCAATGGTGCATGCCGGACTGAAGGCATTGTGCAGTGCCGCACCTAAAAGCGGTGTCAATGTGCTGGTTTGTTTTGATAATGAAGAGGTTGGCAGCCGTACCAAACAAGGTGCAGACTCACCGCTTTTAGCCACTGTATTGGAAAGAATAATTTTAGCGGCGAACAAAAATAAGATCGTGCTGTCTAATAAAAATCGGGAAGATTTTTTTCGGGCGGCAGCCAATTCCTTCATCTTTTCAGCGGATATGGCACATGCGGTTCATCCTAACAGTCCGGAGAAACATGACCCGGTTAACAAACCACTGATTAATCACGGCCCGGTAATTAAAATTAGTGCCAATAAAAAGTATACAACTGACAGTGAGTCGGCAGCGGTATTTGCGAGCATCTGTTGTGATAATAATATTCCTTATCAAACCTTTGTTAATCGCTCCGATATGGGGGGCGGTTCTACCATTGGACCGATTACAGCAACCCATTTAAATATTCGTTCCGTTGACATTGGTAACCCAATGCTGGCAATGCACTCAATAAGAGAACTGGCGGGCGTAAAAGATCATTTCTATATTTACAAAGCTTTTGAAGCTTTTTATAAACTTTAAGCAAAAAATGAAAGTGTACCGCAATCTTTCTTGGACTTGTTTGTTTTTTAGAAAGCTTTTTAATTTTAAGATATCACTTCAACTGTCGGATAAAACAAAATCGATTGTTGACACATTATGTTAAGTAGTTTAGGATAGTAGTTATTGCTGTAAAAGATATACCTAAGACATATTAAAAGTTTCTGACAGAATGGGGGAAAGGTATTGTGAAGCTAAGCAAAAAAGAAATATTTGTTATCGGATTGGCATTATTGGCAATGTTTTTGGGGGCGGGGAACTTAATTTTTCCGCCGATGTTGGGTAAGTTAGCAGGAGAACATGTTTGGGTTGCAGTGTTGGGGTTCATCACTACCGGCGTGGGCTTGCCTATGCTCGGGGTTACTGCTGTGGCTTTGGCCGGTGGCGACTTAGAGCACTTAGGAAGCAGAGTGCATCCATTGTTTGGAAAAATCATTACTACTGTTGTTATTTTGTCTATCGGACCGCTGTTGGCAATTCCACGTACTGCTGCCACTACTTTTGAAGTGGGTATTGCCCCGTTTTTGACAAATTCTAACCCGGAAAGCATAAAAATTGCATTAGCTATGACCACGGTGGTTTTTTTTATAATTTCTTTATTGTTTGTGCTGCGCCCCAATAAACTGGTTGACAATGTTGGAAAAATTCTCACCCCGTTTTTAATATTGTTTTTAAGTGCAATTATTTATAAAGGAATTATTGCTCCGCAAGCAGTTATTGGAGCGGCATCTTATACAACACCGTTTACCCAAGGATTTTTAGAAGGATACAACACCATGGACGCTTTGGCATCGGTTATTTTTGGTTTGGTAATTATTAATGCAGTTAAAAGCAGGGGTGTTACCGATAATAAAGAGATTGCCAAAGCAACCATTATCGCCGGGATTATTGCTGCAGTAGGCTTGTCTTCGGTGTATATCGGACTGGCCTATATTGGGGCGACCACCGGAACAACATATACCGGTGACAACCCCGGACAAATGCTTTCTTACATCACTGAAGCGCTGCTTGGTTCATGGGGGAAAATTACCATTGCTTTGGCAATGACGTTGGCTTGCTTAACCACCGCCATTGGACTGATTGCCAGCTGCGGCAGCTACTTCAGCAGGCTGACCAATAATCGAATCAGTTACAATGCAATTTGTGTTGCAACGGCATTAGTGAGTGCGATTTTGGCTAACATGGGCTTAGCTAAAATTTTGGAAGTGTCAGTGCCGCTTTTAGTGACTGTATATCCGATCATTATTGTTTTAATTTTGCTGTCTATTACCCACAGCGTATTTAATGGCGAAAGATCAGTATATATTTTCGCTATTGGGACGACAACAGTGATTGCGCTGGCTAACCTTATTGAATCTATTGGTAAAAAAGCAGGTGTAACATTAGGATTAGAAACAATTCTTGCTTACTTGCCGCTGCACAAGCAGGGATTGGGATGGGTGACACCGGCACTGTTCATGGCCGTTATCGGCATGTTCTTTAAGACAAGATCTAAAACTCAACATTAAGAGTAAAAAAGCCCTGTGGATTTAACCAACCACAGGGCTTTTTAAATTCGCATGCTAAACAGCAGTAATATTGCAGAGTCAAGCTAACTTTTGGGTGTATAGCAAGCACACCTTTTGCCGGTAGATTGGAACACAACTGCTGACGGCAGATACTTAGTTTTAATGGCGTAAGCCCTGCAGCCATTGGGAAAATTTTTATCCCAAGTGATATAAAAATATTTACACTTTCTGCAAATTGCTTTTTCAGACATATTGATATTCCTTTCATAATTAAACTTGTTAGTTTTAAATAAATTGTTTTAATTATGAAATATAATACAACACTAAAACCGGAAAGGGAAAGAGCAATTGCTGATATGCGCAGCGCACTGTGCTGAATCGGGTCGGCATAAACCTGTCTGATTTTATTTTAAAATCTGAAAATAACAACAATGGAGTAAACTCTTGTATTTTCTAATTGTTAGAATTATAATGTCCTACGTGGAAGTACATATGTGCACTGGATGATGCCTGTGGGAGAGCGGCCGATTTGGTCCACCGAAGGGGTTAAAACTCTCAGGTGCTTTAGATAAAGCGGAACCATAGGTGGACAGGACTCTGGAGAGACCCTTAATGAAGGGCGCCGAAGGTGCAAAACAGCTTACCGGCTGTTCAATCTCTCAGGCAAAAGGACAGAGGAAGTTAAGCAGTTGGTTGGTAAATTATTGCCGTTACTAACCAGGTGTTTTCTTTGTCTTACCAGAGTCAAATCATTTCTTGATTTGGCTTTTTTTATTTTTATAAAAAGATAGGAGATGTTAGTGTTATGGATTTAATGAACGTGCTGAACAAGGTAGATAGTTTGGTGTGGGGGCCACCGCTTTTAATCCTTTTGGTTGGCACCGGCATATTACTGACCTGCCGGCTGAAAGTGCTGCAAATAGCTAAACTGCCGATGGCATTAAAACTCATCTTTACCGCTAAAAATGACGGTTCCGGTGATGTGAACAGTTTTGGGGCACTTTGCACTGCGCTGGCCGCCACTGTTGGTACCGGCAATATTGTTGGTGTTGCTACTGCAATTAAAACCGGTGGTCCGGGTGCGCTGTTTTGGATGTGGTTGGCTGCTTTTTTCGGTATGGCCACCAAATATGCTGAAGGCCTGCTGGCGGTAAAATATCGCACTGTAGATGCCAACGGTCAGATCTCCGGAGGACCGATGTATTACATTGAAAAGGGGCTGGGGGCAAAGTATCGTCCATTGGCGATAATGTTTGCAGTCAGCGGTATTTTGGTAGCATTCTTTGGAATTGGCACATTTCCACAAGTAAATGCAATTGTGTCGGCGGCGGAATTAACTTTGGGCATACCGGTTTATTTTACTGCTGCTGTAATCACGCTGTTGGTAGCATTAGTTACTATTGGAGGTTTAAAACGTATTGCCAGTGTTACCAGTAAAGTAGTGCCGTTTATGGCGGTTATTTACGTTGTTATTTGCTTAAGCGTGCTGATAGCAAATATTAATCAGCTGCCGGAAGCTGTTAAGCTGGTCATTACCAGTGCCTTTACCGGCACTGCTGCCGCAGGTGGTTTTTTAGGAGCTACTGTAATGATGGCCATTCAGTTCGGCATTGCCCGGGGTGTCTTTTCAAATGAATCCGGTTTAGGTAGTGCCCCCATTGCCGCAGCGGCTGCAAAAACCAAATGGCCTGCTGAACAAGGTTTAATATCTATGACCGGTACTTTTATTGATACCATTATTGTTTGTACCATGACCGGTTTGGCACTAGTAGTAACCGGGGCATGGTGCGGAACAAATGAAGGCACTGCTATGACTCAAGAAGCAATTGCTTCTACTTTCCCCGGCTTTGGCCCATATGTTTTAACTGTCGGCATTGCGCTGTTTGCTTTTACCACTATTTTAGGATGGAATTATTACGGTGAACGCTGTTGTGAGTACTTATTCGGGGTTAAAGCATTGATTCCTTATCGAGTTATTTTTATCATTTTGGTAGGAGCAGGTGCCTTTTTAAAGCTGGAAATGATTTGGGTTATTGCAGATATTGTAAATGGTTTAATGGCTATCCCCAACCTCATTGCTTTATTGGGATTAAGTGGGGTGGTAGTGCTGGAAACCAACCGGTACCTGCAGCATTTGAAATCAGAGCAGCAGGATTGCAAAAGCGGCACAAATTTTGGTGTTGTTTATCAAACAAAGAAATAAAATTAAAAGCCGGATGATTGTCCGGCTTTTTTTATACTTGTATAATTGACTTATGAGTAAAAAAATTATTTTAATCCATGGCTTTAAAAAAAATTCCAGAGATATGCAGACGTTGGGAGAGCATTTAAATCGCTTAGGTTATCACAGTATGCTGGTAGATTTGCCGCTGACTTTTAACAAGCTTGAGCACAGCCTTCCAATAATGGAGAGTTTTTTAGAACAGCTGATCACAGAATTAAGTACAGGTGAAAAAGTCCATTTGGTTGGACACAGCACCGGCGGGCTGGTGATTAGAAGTGTGCTGTCAACCGGCCGGTTTAACAACTGGATTGACAGATGTGTTTTAATTTCTACCCCCAACAAAGGCAGTGAATTAGCGGATTTAGCTGTAAGATGGTGCATGCCGTTGACTGTGGTATGCAAAACGCTGCAGTCGCTGCAGACAAAGAATTTCCAGAATTCCACATTGTCAATACCTTGTAATGTTGAAATTGGTGCGATTGCAGGGAATAAAAACAATTTATTGTTAGGACGGTTGTTAAAAGAAACGAATGACGGTCTTGTCACGGTGCAATCGGTGCGGATAAACGGGCTGCGTGATTTTATTTTGGTTCCGTACGGGCACCGCGAGATTCACTACCAAACTGCTACCGCCATGTTAATTGATAACTTTTTACGCACCGGAAAGTTTAAACCGCAGCAGGCTGATTAACTTCATCGTCTGCATTTTATAATGCGGCATGAAAAACAGCACGGAGGTTAACGCTGAAATAGCGGGGTGCATGTTTCACTCTAATGCCCTATATTATATTTGGCCGGTTTGACTGTTCACTTGATTAGTCAGCCCGTCTTCGACGTTCCAATTAGCGGCCGTTTTATCAGTTAGCACCAAAATAATGTTGTTTAAATGCTCCGATATTCTTAAATAAGAGTTAATTAAGTCCAAGAAAATAGAGCTGGTGTTTTCAATATCTTTTCCACCCCGCTGCATTCTGATAAAATGACTCATCTGCAGTCTAAATTCCATATCAATAATTTCTTCGTATAATTTTTTAGCGCGATCAGTTAAATAACAACTGTTGGAAACAACAGCGGTATTTACAACCTGCAATAATTTCACTACTTTGTTGAACATTGCGGTAATTTCGCGGTGGCCTTCCGCTGAAAAGTCGCTGTTGTTGGCGCATTTACTTTCGGCTAAATAGGTGATGTTTTTTTCAATTACATCTCCCACTTGTTCATAATCTTTCATGATATTAGCTAAACCCAGGCAGTGTTTAATTTCATCGTGGGTTAAATTTTGCCGCATAATCTTAGCTAAGTACAAGTTTGCTGCTTTGGAAAGCTGGTCAACTTCATCTTCCCGTTTTAAAACTTCTTCCACCGTTTCTGGTTGATACTTTTTAAACATTAAATCGCACTTTTTAACCATATCGGTAACTTTATCGGTAATGCGCAAAAGTTCTTTTTGAGCCATGCCAATGGCAATGGGTGGGGCGGGCAGTAAAGTTTCATCTAAATATTTTGGTTTTGTTTCATCATCTTTAACTTCTTTTTCCGGTACAATGTACATTAATAAATTTGCGAATTGTTTGGTAAATGGTAAAAATAATAACGCCACTACAATATTAAAGGTAGTATGTGCATTGGCAATCTGAAAAGCGGTCGAGTTTGGAGTGATCCAAGTGACAAATGCAGCTAATTGATTAACGAACGGAAGAAAAATAATCACTCCAACCAATCGGGAAATAAAATTTGCCGTTGCGACACGTTGGGATTCGCGGGTAGAACCTAAGCTGGAAATTAATGCGGTAAATGTTGTGCCGATATTAGTCCCAAGAAGCAGGTAGATAGACGGTATAATGGAAATCATGCCCTGCATTGATAATACCATAATGATGCCTACTGTGGCGGCACTGCTGTGTACTAAGAAGGTGATTACTGCTGCAATAAATACAGCCATTATCGGTCGGTCGCTAAGCTGTATTAATATATTGGCGGTGTGAGGATCATTGCGCAGCGGATACATAGTATCTGACATTATTTTCAATCCTAAAAACAGCATACCAAATCCGATTAGTGCTTGCCCCACAAGCTTTTGCCGCTCACGTTTGCCAAAAATGATAATGGCTGCTCCTATACCAACGATTGGCAAAGCAATTTCAGTTACTTTTAAAGCAATTAACTGGGCAGTGATTGAAGTGCCGATACCGGCCCCTAAAGTAATCGGTATAGTTTGACTTAAACTGACAATACCGGCATTGGTTAAGCCAACCAAAATTACGCTGGTAGCAGTGCTGCTTTGAAAAATGATGGTTACAATAATACCCAGAAGCAAACCTACCAGAGGTCTGTGGGTAAAAGTGCTTAAAGTTAAGCGCAATTTATTACCGGCAATTTTTCTTAAACTTTCGCTCATAATATACATGCCGTAGAGCAGTAACCCCATACCGCCGATTAAGTTTAAAACAACGCTTTGCCACATAATTATGGTAACCTCTCTATAAAAAATATATTTAATATTATCTTTATTAATATTATCTTTATTGTAAAACTTATCACAACCAAATACAATGACAGATCAGACTGTCTTGAATTTCGTGTTTTATCATGTTAAAATGTTAAAATGGACTTTACTTCTGTTTATTGCTTGGAGAGATGATTATAATGAAAATTCGTGATGCAGTTGAACAAGATTTGCCGCAGATTGTTGCAATCTATAATGCTGCTGTTCCTTCGCGCATGGCAACTGCCGATATTGAACCGGTTAGTGTAGAGAGCAAAACCGCCTGGTTTTTAGAACACAGCCCGGACAAGTATCCCATCTGGGTAGCGGAGGTTAACGGTGAAATAGCGGGGTGGTTGAGTTTACAACCGTTTTATAAAAGACCGGCTTATAATTCTACCGCTGAAATCAGCATTTATATTGCCGGAAAGTACCGCGGGCAGGGTTTGGGCAAAATGCTGTTGGCCGAGGCAGTGACGCGCTGCCCCAAATTAGGAATTAATACGATATTAGCCTTTATTTTTGCTCATAATCAGCCCAGCTTGCTGCTGTTTAAACAATATGGTTTTAAGCAGTGGGGTTTCTTTCCGGAGGTTGCTGTGCTTGACGGTATAAAACGGGATTTAGCAATTCTTGGTATGAAATTAGCTGATGAGGACAAAAGTCAGAATTAGCTTTATTAGGGTTCACAGTTTTCATATTCTTTGGTATATTAAGCAAGTGGGAAAATGCGTTTAAATTATACATTTGTTTTCTATTCTATAAATGATTACAATAACGTTTGGGAACGTTAAAGAATTAACTCAAAGTATGGAGTGAAAAGACAATGAGCAAAAAGTATGATGTAGTTATCGTCGGAGCAGGCCCGGCCGGAATATACGCCGGTTATGAATTGGCTTTAAAAGCACCTTCTTTAAAGGTTTTGCTGATTGACAAGGGTAGAGATATTTATAAGCGCCGCTGCCCGATTTTAGAAAAAAGATTGGATAAGTGCCCGCCGGCAACTCAAAAAAAAGATTACGCAGGCTGTGTACCGGCATGTTCAATCACTAACGGATTTGGTGGTGCGGGCGCCTATTCGGACGGAAAATTTAATATTACTACTGAATTCGGCGGTTGGATGACTGATTATTTATCCCCGTCTGAGGTGTTGGAATTAATTAATTATGTAGATGATATTAACTTAAAACACGGAGCAACCACCGAGATAACCGATCCTACTTCCCCGGCGGTTAAAACGATTGAAAAAAAGGGTTTGGCGGTAGGTCTTAAGCTTCTGCGGGCTAAAGTTCGCCACCTGGGCACTGAACAAAATATGAAAATCTTAGCTGATATCTTCGAGTTTCTTAAAGACAGGGTTGATATGATTTTTGAAACAGAAGTCGAAGATATTTTGGTGAAAACAGGTAAAGACGGCTGCCTTGCTGTTTGTGGCGTTGTTACTAAAGAAGAAAAATATATTGAAGCTGAAAAGGTAGTGGTTGTGCCGGGAAGAGATGGTTCCAAGTGGTTGGAAGAAGTCTTGGCGAAGCACAACCTGGAGATGAGCAATAACCAAGTTGATGTTGGGGTGCGGGTAGAAACGCTGGATACCATTATGGAAGAGATAAATGAACATCTCTACGAAGGTAAGTTTATTTACCGCACATCTGTAGGTACCACGGTGCGTACTTTTTGCAGCAACCCTTCCGGCCATGTGGTGGTGGAAAATCACAGCGGTGTTATGCTGGCCAACGGCCACGCTTATCAAGATAAAAGACTGGGCAGTGAAAACACTAACTTTGCTTTGTTGGTATCACACAAGTTTTCAAAACCGTTTAACAAACCTAATGAATATGCACGGGCGATCTCAAAACTTGCTAACGATTTATCAAACGGCAGTGTGTTGGTACAAAAATACGGTGACATTTTAAAAGGCAGAAGATCAACAGAAAAAAGAATTAAAGTCGGCTTTGTTGAGCCTACTTTAAAAGAAGCGGTACCTGGCAATTTAGCTTTAGCCTTACCTTATACAACCATGAAAAGTATTTGTGAAATGATTGAGGCTTTAGATCATGTCACCCCGGGAATTGCATCGGAGCATACCCTGCTGTATGGCGTGGAAGCGAAATTTTATTCCAGCCGCCCAAAATTAAATGATAAATTTGAAACAGAGATTGACGGCTTATATGCCGGCGGTGACGGTGCCGGTGTAACCAGGGGTTTAGCGCAGGCCAGCGCCTGCGGTGTAGTGATTGCTCGGGATATTGCTGCCAAATTGGCTTGATAAAAGCGGCAGGAGGCAGCAAACAATGAAACTCCAGCTATCGGAATGTGCAAAAGCTGCTCAGTCATGTTCAAAGCTAACGGCAGTTGATGGCATTAAAGCAGCTGTTCCCATTGCAATTGGTTATATCCCTATAGCTTTGGCATTTGGCATTCTGGCAAAAGCATCAGGCGTACCCAACTACGTTAGTGTAATGATGTCATTGCTGGTTTTTGCCGGGGCCAGCCAGTTTGTAGCGGTAAACTTGATATCCTTAGGGGTAATGGGGTGGGAAATCGTAATGACTACATTTATCCTAAACCTGCGGCATTTACTGATGTCAGCCTCATTATCCCAACGCATACAAAAAAATGTTTCTTCTAAATTGTTATCGCTGATTGCTTTCGGTGTTACCGATGAGAGCTTTTCAGTAGCGTCATTTCGCAAAGAGCGAGTTTTAAGCCCAAGTTTTCTTTTGGGCTTGAATTTTACCGGTTTTGCTTCCTGGAATATCGGTACCTGGGCCGGAATATTTCTCGCTTCCGGGCTTCCGGAATCTGTCAAAGCCGGAATGGGCATTGCTCTTTATGCCATGTTTATCGGTTTATTGATTCCTTCGCTTAAAACATCTAAACCTTTTTTAGCGGTTGCTTTTGTTGCTGCTGCTGTTCATGCGCTGCTTCATTACATGCCGGTGTTTGCCGGTTTGTCTGCCGGGTGGACAGTTATTATTTCTGCGGTTGCCGCAGCAGCAGTTGGGGCAGCTGTATTTAAAGAAGGGGGAAACAATGGATAATCTTTGGTTAGTTATTGTCAGTATGGCTGCAGTTACTTACATACCCAGGCTGCTGCCGCTGGTGATGCTGGATCCTGCTAAACTGCCTCCATCCGTCAAAAATTTTTTGCAGTTTATTCCCTGTGCTGCTATCAGCGCCTTAATTTTCCCCGGTATTATAGAATCTACCGGAAACGTTGAATCAGCACTGTCGGGCAGTGTTGTTGCTTTAATTTTTGCTTATCTGGGTTTAAATGTAATCGTTGTAGTTTTTGGCGGTATAGCCGGGGTGCTTTTGTGGGATGTGCTGATTGCAGCGATTTAAAAAGCAAATGAAACGTTTTCATAAAGCAAAAAACATCTTGGGGAGCTTTAACCCAAGATGTTTTTTTATGCGTGCCGTTTTACACTGTTTACCCAAGCAATCCGTTATCGAGACTGCGGTACTGCAGTGCTTCAGCCATGTGCTGAGCATTAATAACATCGCTGTTTGCCAAATCGGCAATAGTGCGGGCGACTTTTAAGATTTTATCATGGCTGCGGGCTGACAGATTAAGCTGCTTAAAAGCTGTCTTAAGCAGTGTCTTTGCATCACGGTCTGTTAAGCAGTGCTTTCTGACCAGCGCCGGTGTCATTTGAGCGTTACAAGTTACCGCTGATTTTAAGTCATGAAAACGATTGCGTTGAATTGCCCGCGCTTTTTCTACCCTTGTTTTAATGGAAGCGGAAGTTTCACTTGGTGTAGTTTTTTCTAAGTCACTAAATTCCACCCGCGAAATTTCAATATGCATATCAATGCGATCTAACAGCGGGCCGGATAAACGCCGCAAGTACCGCTGAATTTGCGGTGGTGTGCAGGTGCATTCTTTGGCTTTATCACCGTAGTAACCGCAAGGACAGGGGTTAGCACTTGCAACAAGCATAATTCTTGCGGGATAAGTAATAGAAGACTGTACTCTGGTAATGGAAACAACTCCATCTTCAAGCGGTTGGCGCAGTGATTCCAATGCATCTTTTCGAAATTCCGGAATTTCATCAAGAAATAACACCCCGTGGTGAGCCAAGCTGACTTCACCGGGGCGGGGAACACGACCGCCACCTACCAAACTAGCTGTTGATGCGGAGTGGTGGGGCGAGCGAAAAGGTCTTTCGGTTATCAGTGCTTGGTGGGGCAGCAGCTGACCTGCTAAGCTGTGTACTTTAGTGGTTTCGATTGCTTCTTCAAAAGTCATGTCGGGCAGAATTGTGGGCAGTCGTCTGGCGAGCATAGTTTTTCCGGAGCCGGGGGAACCAATCATCAGTATATTATGGCCGCCTGCCGCTGCCACTTCTAATGCGCGTTTAGCAGCAAGCTGCCCTTTAACATCGGCAAAATCAACATAATGCTGAGAAGGACGGCTGAGTAAGCTTTGAATATCTACCGTGTATGGCGTGAGATCAGCTTCGCCTTTTAACGCAGCTGCCAGCCCCGATAGATTGCCAGCGGGATAGACATTTACCCCTTGCACCAAAGCGGCTTCAGCACAGTTTTCTGCTGATACTACCATGCTGCCGTATCCATGGTGCAGCACCGTCAGAGCAGCCGGCAGTGAGCCGTTTACTCCGCGAATGGCCCCGTCCAGTGAAAGCTCACCAATAAATATGTAATCTGAATAATTAACTAAATCAATTTGCTCTGACGCAGCTAAAATACCGATGGCAATAGGCAAATCATACATTGGCCCTTCTTTACGGATATCGGCGGGGGCGAGATTGACAGTAATGCGTTTTACCGGAAAATCAAAACCGGAATTTTTGATTGCTGCCCGCACCCGTTCTTTAGATTCTCTTACCGCGGTATCCGGCAAACCAACTAAATCAAACCCCGGCAGTCCGCTGGATACATCTACCTCTACTTTCACAATTACGCCTTCCAGCCCTTGCAGCGCAATGCTGTTGGTAATTGCCAACATATTACGATATCCCCCAATATGATGAGAAAGTCGAATAATTAAATACATTATTCTAGCCGATAAAACGATTACCTGCTTATCGTTTTGTCTATGTTTGGTTTTTTATATGGTATTTTCCGTACCGGTCATCGTTTTACTATTTTCAGGTGGGTAAAGCTTATTATTTCAGATTATGATATAAAATAATTTATGGCATTTCCGGTCTTATCAATTAGATTAGCAAAAAATAGTGCAAAAAAGGTAAGCACTGAAAAACGGCGAATATTAATAAAAGGTATTTTGTCATAAGGAGTGAGCGACTATGACTTTTCAAGAGAAAGATAAAGTTACACCGCAGCAGTATTTAGCTTTGTTGATTGATGTTTATCGGGGTTATAATGTCGGTGTGCCGAACATTGAGCGTGAAGCAGAGAAAAATATATTAAAAGATTTGCTTTCTGCGGCGATTAGCTTTGCGCAAACCGATAAGGTCCGGCAGGTGCTGAGTGAAGAAA
The DNA here is from genome assembly GCA_965546615.1 of uncultured Peptococcaceae bacterium. Classification (GTDB taxonomy): domain Bacteria; phylum Bacillota; class Desulfotomaculia; order Desulfotomaculales; family Desulfohalotomaculaceae; genus CBEUVQ01. Next base: position 39,190 of record CBEUVQ010000004.1, on the reverse strand, counting down.
TTTTTCACTGCGTCCAAGGCAACTGCAGTTTTCAGCAGCAGATGAAATTGGCGCAGCAGCAAACACCTGATATATTAAACGCTAAAATGACTGCTGCTGCTTATGTAATGCGCATTTTGGACGCGCCGGGAAAAAGCGTATTATCCTAAAAGAGGTAGTGCGCAGTTCATTGATGATGGGGCGAACAGCGGTGTAAATATATTTTTGCGGCGGCGCGGTTTATCGCGCCGCTATTGCTGCACTTTCATGTAAATAATTAACTTCTTTGATATAATTTAGCACGCTGATTAGATGAGCCTGCATTAAGCTGCCGGCTTGATCAACCTGATGATGATAAATTGCTTTCAGTAATTTGATGTGTTCTTTTACAGAAAGTTTTGCCCGCTCGGGTGTGTTGGCTGTTAAGCTGCGGCTGACTTCTAATAAATTCAGCATATTGCTCATTAAACTTAACATCAGGGCATTTGAAGATAATTCAGCTACTAATAAATGTACTTTTCGATCATTTTCTTTGTAATAATCTAAGTTTAAATCAGAGGTTAATAAATTGCAGCTGTCTTTGATCAGCATTTTTACCCGCTGTCTGCCTTCTGCAGAACATCGTTCGGCAGCACAACGGGCAGCAGCTGTTTCTAATACCGTTCGCACTTCAAATAATAATTCAATAGTGGCGATGTCATTAACTAATAAACCGGATAAATCGCGAGCAATGCTGTTGCTGTCAACCTTTGTTATAAAAATACCAACCCCGCGTCTTACTTCTATCAGTCCTGTCCCGGATAATGTTTTTATTGCGTCACGGATTACCGAGCGGCTGACGCCAAACTTTTCAGCCATTTCCCGTTCGGTGGGTAAACGGTCTCCGGGTGCAAGCGTACTGCTGTTAATTAAAGATGTTATATGATTGACTACCTTGTTTTTCAGGGTAGTGTCGCGGCCAATTCGTGAAAACATTTGCTTATCACTCCTGATGAAGGGTTATGCCTTTACGTTAATTTAATATACATTAGTGTTTACCAATCAACAAGCTAACGCTATAATAAATGAATGGTATTGATTAAAAGATGACAATTTTTAGTCATGCTGAAAGATAAAAGTTGGAAATTTTGTAGATAAAAAGGAAATTGCTGTTGTGAAGTCGAATTACAAAAAACGTTTTTAAATCCAGTGCTGTATTTGCCAAGTTCAACTGCAGATATTAGTTTTCTTACCATTTTACCTGTTGGCTGAAGTTTACTATTATCAAATCGGAATTGGGACTTTCTCTAATCTGCTTTCCTCCGGCAGAGGGAGGATTAGGTAGTGCCGCTGCCGGTTTTGGTTGCATGGTATACGCCGCAGGTTTAAATATTGCCGTTTATTTTGTATGCCTTAATTGTCGCTGCTGTAATTTTTATTAGCTGCAAAATACATTTCAGGTCAGCTTGGCGCTTTAACCAGAGATGCCTGTCGAGAGAAACTGCTGTATTAATCATTGCTGCATTGCTAAGCAAGTATAACAGAAAAATTTGCCGTGCGTGGATGAGTTTAGTGGGAGGAGTCCAGTTGTATATATCATCAGAACAGAATGTTAGGGAGGCTTACAAAAAACATAACAACAGCCCGGATAGTTTAATTGACTTTAGTGCCAGCATTAATCCTTTAGGTCCGTCACCAATGGCGATGGATGTTTTGCGCCGGGGAGTTAGTTTGATACGCCATTACCCGGATCCCGATGCACAGGGATTAAAAATTATTCTTTCGCGTTATTTAAATACTCCGGCGGAGAATATTTTACTGGGGAACGGCGAAACAGAAATTATCTATAATCTATGTCGGGTGTTATCTCCTCAAAGGCTGCTTTTACCGGTGCCGATGGTTGATCACCATTTAGAAGCTCTGTTCGATGTACCGATTGAATATCTGCCGCTTGAATGTGGAGATCAATTTCAATTTCCTGTTGAATCTTTAAAAAACAAAGCTCGAACCGGTGATTTGATTTTTATTTGTAATCCCAATAACCCTACCGGTATGTTAATTCCCCGCCCAGATCTGTTTGAAATGGCTTGTGCGGCGAAAAAGGTAGGTGCAGTGATTGTTGTTGATGAGGCCTATATGGATTTTGTTGAGGAAAACGAAACAGTACTGCCGGAGAGTGTAGAGCATACCAACTTAATCGTTGTGGGTTCGTTAACCAATTTTTTTGCGATGCCGGGACTGCGCTTGGGATTTATGGCCGCAGCTAAAACCATTATTGATCAGGTTTCCAAACTTTTGCTGCCCTGGCGGATAAATATCATGGCTCAGCTTGCCGGCAAGGCTTCACTTGAAGATACATCTTATATCATGACTACATTGAATTTGGTTAAACGTGAACGTGAATTTTTAATTAACGGTTTGCAGCAAATTCGTGGTTTGAAAGTTTATCCGTCCAGTGCTAATTTTGTTTATGTAGACTGCCGGAACACCGGTAAAACAGCCGGTGAAATCAGTGAACAATTGGAAATGAGAGGAATTTTAATTCGAGTGGCCGGAGCTTTAGAAGAATCAAATAACTATTATTTTCGCTTAGCTATTCGCCAGCGCAATGATAATTTAATTCTGTTAAAAATGTTAAAGGAAGTAATTTATAATTATTAGAAGAAAACCAATCCCGAAGCATCTGCTTCGGGATTGGTTTTGTCTTTGGTTATTGGGTTCTATAAACACCGTCTGCATTGATATTTTTAGAACCTTTAGGCACAAAAGTTTTACAACAGGTTTCCATACATGTTTCGGCGGGAGTAGGCGATATCTGTTTTGCCATTGTGCTGTCTACGTGATCGGACTGCTGTGCTCCAAAAGCATCGTTGACCACAATAATTTCATTGGCGGCACATTTATTACCTTGGGTCCAATAATGGCAGGTGTTCACTGCACAATGGATGTGCTGTTGATTTGCCAACAAAATCACCTCCGTTTATTTAGTGATAGTATTTGTTATAAAAAATAATAAAATGATAAATAATATCTGGTTTTAATTGAAGAAATAACATGTTTTGTTTTGAATTATTTTCAATTTTATTACCCTAAATGTATTTACTTTTTTATAGCCTTGATATATCGTATAATTATAAAAAAATAATATTAATCCACGAAACCCGAGGGTGTTTATCCTCGGGTTGCAGTATTTATGGCTGTTTTTTGACAATTCATTAATTTGTGAATGATTGAACAGCTGGGGGTGATATAATTATGAGTTTCTCTTTAACGGCGCTGCTGCTGCGCTTTTTGCTGGGTGGAACAGCAGTGGTTGGCTCCACTGTTATTGCCAGATCACTTGGTGGCAAGGTGGGCGGCATCTTTGCTGCGTTTCCGGCTGTTTATTTGGCGGCAATCATCAGTGTGGCGATGCAGGAGGACAGTGAAAAAGCTCGGCTGTTGGCGATGGTAGTGTCTAAAGGTGCTCTTTTGGGTATGGCCACAAACATAGTTTGTGCAGTCATTTCCGCAGTTTTAATTATTAAATATGGTTGGCGGATCGGTTTGGTGTTTGCTCTTTGCATTTGGACGGTAATTGTAGTCAGCATTTATACTTCAATCTACAGTTTGGCTTAGCAGCGAGTTTTAAGGGGATGGGATAATGAAGCATGCTGTTTTTGATTTAACACTGCGCTTTTTCTTTGGTGGTTTGGCGGTCGCCGGCTGCTATCTGCTGTTGGCGGTAATTCCATGGAAAACATTGGCCGGCGCGTTTGCCGCTTTTCCGGCAGTAATGGTGGCAGCGGTAATTATGGCCGGTTTAGAAAAAGGAAACAAGGCGGCGGCAGATGTTGCCTCCGGTGCAGTGGCCGGAATGATCGGCGGTCTGTTTTGTGTGATCTGCACATTTTTGGTACTGGTTATGATGAATAGTTTGCTGACGGCAGTTATTTTTGGTTTAATAATGTGGCTGTTATCGTCAGCTGTGACATTTAAAATTAAAGAAAATATGTATAATCATAAGCATCACCGTTTGCATAAAACTAATGTCTGATTTTAGGTGTAATTACGGCGGTTTTTGTTTCTGCTTTGTCTTACAACGTTTATTATAAAACTTTAGTTTTAAAACCGATGTTTTAAAGGGACAGCGGTTTTTTGCTTTGCTGGCGTTAAGCAATTTGTATTTTTGCAAACGTCAGCGGTGTTTAATGTTTTATCTACAAGGAATTTTTTTGCTTTAGTAGAATATATAAGAGTTATCATATTTGTATTAAGGAGTTCTTTGATGAAGCTGCGTATAACTGTTCTTACCATACTTATTGCTTTGCTTTTTACTGTCACCGGCTGCGGCAGAAGTTCATCTGAGTATATGGAAGTCAGTGTCACCCGCGTTGTTGACGGTGATACCATCCATGTAAATATGAACGGCCGGGACGAAACGGTGCGTTTGATTGGCGTGGATACGCCCGAAACCGTTAAACCGAACAGCCCGGTAGAGCCTTACGGTAAAGAGGCATCAGCTTTTACAAAAAGCATGTTGAACGGCAAAACGGTTTATCTGGAGATGGACGCCGGAGAGCGTGATAAATACAAACGGCTGTTAGCCTACGTGTGGTTGGAACCGCCCAATGAAGTTAACGATCAGGAAATACGATCTAAAATGTTTAATGCCAAACTGCTGTTAGATGGTTACGCCCGATTGCTGACCATTCCACCTAATGTAAAATACAGCGATTATTTTACCCGATATCAAAAAGAAGCGCGTGAAAATAACCGTGGATTATGGGGCGATCTTTCCGAAGAAACTGCGCAGAATAATGTAACAGCAGCTGATGCTGCATATATTGGCAATAAAAATACACACAAATTTCATCTGCCGGACTGTCGGTCAGTGGATGATATGAGTAAAGAAAATATGGTTTATTTTAAACAGAGAGAAGAAGCAATCAACGAAAATTATCAACCCTGCGGCATCTGCAAACCATAAAAGACGGGAGATGTAAAAATGCAAAAGGACGTCTTATATAAAAGATATATTCTTTTGGCAGTAACGATGTCTGCATTTCTCACCCCGTTTATGGGCAGCTCTGTCAACCTGGCCGTTCCTTCCATTGCTGCTGAATTCAACGCAAGCACCGTTCTGATTAGCTGGGTGGTGAGCAGCTATATTCTTTCATCTGCCGCTTTTTTAGTGCCTTTCGGGCGGTTAGCTGATATTATCGGTCGGAAGAAAATATTTATCTTGGGGATAGCCTTTTTTGCTATTTCTTCACTGCTTTGCGCTTTGGCTTGGTCAATTGAATCACTGATTGCAATGCGCTTGGTGCAGGGCATCGGCAGTGCAATGATTTTTAGCACCGGCATGGCGATATTAACGTCAGTGTTTCCTCCCCAAGAACGGGGCAAAGTATTGGGGATTAACGTTGCCACGGTATATGTTGGCTTATCGCTTGGGCCGGTGCTTGGTGGAGCCATTAATCATAATCTCGGTTGGGAGTACATCTTTTATTTGTGTGCAGTAATTGCTGTTTTTGTGCTGCTGATTACTTTAAGCAAGTTGAAAGAAGAATGGGCGGGGGCTAAAGGAGAAAAATACGATTTAACCGGTGCAGTGCTTTACAGTATCGGTTTGGTTTTATTTATGTACGGTATTTCCACCGTCACCACGTCATCAGCGGGAAAATATTTAGCCGTTCTGGGATTGGCCGTACTGCTGGTTTTTGTGAGATACGAAATGAGCCTTGCCCATCCGATATTAAATATCACTATATTTCGGAGAAATGCCGCTTTTGCCTTTTCTAATTTAGCGGCGTTAATTAATTACAGTGCTACTTTTGCCGTTGCTTTTTTGCTTTCATTATACTTACAGGTGGCCAAAGGATATAACTCTCAAACGGCAGGATTTATCCTGCTGGCTCAACCGGTGATTATGGTGGTGATTTCGCCGTTTGCCGGACGCCTGTCCGACCGTATTGAACCACGCCTTGTTGCTTCAGTGGGAATGGTATTAACCACTGCCGGACTGCTGAGTTTGTGTTTTTTAAGTCAAAATACCCCGCTGTGGTTGATTATGGCCAACCTGGCTTTGTTGGGTACCGGCTTTGCCCTCTTTTCTTCTCCGAACAGCAATGCGGTGATGAGTTCGGTAGAAAAGAAGTTTTACGGCGTGGCTTCATCTACGCTTGGGACAATGAGGTTAACCGGCCAAGCAATCAGCTTGGCAATTGTAACGCTGATGCTGACTCATTTTTTAGGTGATGTAGAACTAAGTGCTGCTTATGCCAAGCAGTTAATTACCGGCACTAAGGTATCATTTGTAGTATTTACTTTAATTTGTTTTGGCGGTATCTTTGCTTCAATGGCCCGGGGAGATATAAGAGAAAAGCAGTTATAATAAGCGGAAGCCGGTATAATCGGAACAGCTGACCTGCCGGCCAATTGGAAATTAATATGCGCACATTATATCCCTTGTTATTAAAGAGGGGCTTTTTTTATTGATGACAGTTAAAAATTTATACTGTTCTGTTAAACATTGCCGGCTGACCGGTATATCTTTCTTAGTTGCATTATTAATCTGACAGTACTAAAATTAGTTTGTTGACTGAATAAAAGGAGTAATACGATGAAAATTAAACAAACAAATGAACAAGCACTAGGAATTGCTGCAGCCGTCGGGGCTTATTTTTTATGGGGGATTTTACCGGTTTATTGGAAAATAATTAAAGCGGTTCCACCTTATGAAATATTGGCTCACCGTTTTGTATGGGCTTTTGTTTTTATGGTAGTGATTTTAATAGTTACTGCCGGAATAAAAACTTTTTTTGGTGAACTGCGCGAACTTATTCAATGTCCGAAACGATGCCTGGGCTTATTGACTGCAGCTGTGGTGATTACAATTAACTGGGGTACATATATTTGGGCAGTGAATAACGATCATGTTATTCAAACCAGCTTAGGTTACTATATTAATCCACTGATTAGTGTGATGTTGGGCGTCATTGTGTTAAAAGAACGCCTATCCCTTTGGCAGTTGGTTTCTTTTTTGTTGGCCGGTGTCGGGGTGCTAAACATGGCGATAAAATTTGGTTCGATACCTTGGGTTTCTCTGGTATTGGCGTTTAGTTTTGGTATTTACGGGCTGCTTAAAAAGAAAGTTAATTTAAGTGCAGTTACCGGCATAACTTTAGAAACTTTGCTGATCACCCCGCTTGCTTTAACTTACTTGGCTGTTGTCTACCAAAGCGGAAACGCTGCTTTCAACTTGGGCGCGCCAAGCACTATGCTGCTTTTAATAGGTAGCGGCGTAGTTACCGCCGTACCGCTGCTTTTATTTTCCCGCGGAGCAAAGAGCTTACCGCTGTCTGTCTTGGGATTTTTACAGTATATTGCTCCCACAATGACTTTATTTATCGGTGTGTTTATATATCATGAACCATTTACTGCGGTACACATGGTATCTTTTGCCTTTATCTGGACAGCACTGTCAATTTTTTCACTGGCTCGCACCAAGAGGTTGGTGCAGCTGGAAACAGTGATAATTAAAAAATTTTCGGAGAGAGAAAAACAATTTCTCTCAAGATAATAATAAAAAGCCCCTGCAGCAGGGGCTTTTTATTATGATATTCTCTTTCGGTTTGATGAAATAAAAAGAGTGTTTATAGGAAACACTATACGAGATTTGATAATTTTACCTTTAAAGGTGTTGCTGATGTTTTTAAAACTAAAGGATTTAGTTGCTAATAAACAAAGTAAAATTCCCAACGATCTTGAGGAAATTAAAATTGACAAGAAGTTAGCCTATAATATTGCGGTGTTAAAAAAAATATTTGCCAATGATCAAACCATTATTTTTCGAGAATTTGAATTTGGGCGGTCTCAACTGAAGTGTGCATTAATTTATGTCGATCAAATGTCCAACATCGAAATTGTTAACGAAAATATTATTCAGCGGCTGATGAACAGCAGTATCGATACCGGAGCTGCCCAAAGCAATTTAATACAAATTTTAATGGATAATGTGCTGACTGCCGGCAATCTAAAAAAAAGCACTGATCTGCGTTTGAGTTTGGAGTCGCTGCTGTATGGCGATGCTTTGCTGCTGGTAGACGGCTGTACTGAAGTGCTGATTATTGACGCTAAAGGCTGGAAAGCGCGGGCAGTAGAAAAAACGGAAACCGAAAAGTCAATTCGCGGCCCGCGTGAGGGGTTTACTGAATCAATTATTATCAATTTATCTTTAATCCGGCGAAGATTATTGACAGCTGATTTTAAAGTGATATTTAAACAATTGGGTGATCGCAGTAAAACAAAAATAATTATATGTTATTTGGATGGTTTGGCTTCAAAAAAAGTCTTAAAAGAATTAGAAAGAAGAATAGATGAAATAAAAATAGACGGCGTATTGGACAGCGGATATATTGAAGAATTAATTAAAGATGCGCCGCTTTCTCCTTTTAAAACTGTCGGCAGCACTGAACGACCGGATACTGTTGTCGGCAAACTGTTAGAAGGACGGATTGCGGTATTGTGCGATGGCTCGCCGTTTGCGCTAACACTTCCTTTTATCTTTACGGAAAATTTTCAAAGCAACGAAGACTATTATGTTAACTTTGTCTTTGCATCTTTCAACAGAATACTGCGTTATCTGGGTTACTTTTTAACCGTTAGTGTGCCGGCAATTTATGTGGCACTGATGACATATCACCAAGAGATCATTCCCACCCCTTTGCTGCTCAGTACCGCTGCTGCTCGTGAAGGGGTGCCGTTTCCTACAGTTGTGGAAACTTTTGCGATGGTAATAACCTTTGAGCTGCTTCGTGAGGCCGGCGTTCGTTTGCCCGCACCGGCGGGGCAAACTATAAGTATTGTCGGTGCATTGGTGTTAGGTGATGCTGCCGTAACTGCCAAGTTTACCAGTGCACCTACTGTGATTATTGTGGCGTTAACCGGTATCGCCAGTTACTTAACCCCCAAAATGTGGTCGGCAATATTGTATCTTAGACTGATATTTTTGATTGCCGCATCGATAATTGGCATGTATGGCTATGTTTTTGTTTTTATTGGTTTTTGCATTTACTTAATGTCGCTGCGCTCTTTTGGCGTGCCTTATATGTTGGGCTATAACACGCTGAATTGGCAGGATATCAAAGATACAGTAATTCGTGCCCCTTGGTGGAAAATGAATAAACGGCCTACTTTAATCAGCAAAAATGCCTATCGCAGTCATCATTCTAAGAAAGGAAGGTAAGATCATTGAAAATAAAGATGATGATGCTTACCTTAATGATTTTTTTGATTATGCCGTTATCTGGCTGCTGGAATTACCGTGAAATAAGCGACATGGGTATAGTGGCCGGTGCGGCGATAGATAAAGACCCGCACACCGGTAAATACTTGGTTACTGTGGAAGTGGTTAATCCTTCACAACAACAGCAGGAAACACAGATCAGTTCTGGCTACTTTGAAATGGAAGGCGATACTATGTTTGGCGCAGTGCGAAACCTGATTGAACTTACCGGCAGAAAGTTATACTGGGGTCATGCCAAGCTGATGATAATAAGTGAAGAAATTGCCAAAACAGATATGCTGTCGGTGCTGGATTTTTTAACCCGTGATGCCGAAGTAAGGAATGAAGTATGGCTGGTTATCGCGCACGGTAAAACGGCTAAAGAGATTTTACACAGCCAAATTAAACTCGGCAATTTGCTTTCCATCCATTTGGAAAAGGTTTTTTATGCCCAGCAAAATATTAATAAATTTGCTGCTGTTAGGCTGTATGAGTTTATTAAAGATTTAGCTGATGAAGGGATTAGTGCCACTGCTGCCACCGCCAGTATTCGTTCTGCTAAAGCCGGAAGCTATCCGCGAGTGTATGGAACTGCTGTTTTTAAAGAGGATAAGCTTGTCGGTTGGTTTAACGGTGACCAAACCATCGGGATGAAATGGTTGAAAAATGAAATTGAAACCGGGGGACAGTTTGAAGAAACGGTAAAAATTAACGGCAAAGACACTAAACTGACTTTGGAAATCTATCGAAATAAAACCAAGGTGCAGCCGTTATATAGTGCTGACGGAGAGCTGACTATGAAGGTTGAGGTGCTTAGCAGCATCATAATTTCTCAAGTTTCCCGGCCTATCGATCTTGGCGACCCGGCAGTGAAACAGCAAATCATCAGTGCTACTGAAGCCCAAATTAAAAAACAGCTGCAGCAGGCTCTTAATCAAGCGCAGCAGTATCAAAGCGATGTTTTTGGTTTTGGAAGAACGGTAAAACTACAGATGCCTTGGTTGTGGAAAAAAATAGGCGCTAATTGGAGCGAAATATTTACCGATCTGACCACGCAAATAGATGTTAAAGTGAACATAGAAGACAGCGGTTTAATTTACAAAGGAATTAAAGTAGGGAATTAAACAATGATTTTTATAATAGTTATTGGTTACATAATAATTGCGGCAGTTGAAGTACTGCTGTTTTATAAGAATAAGCAATTTAAAGCAATAGCTGTGAATTTGGGCATTTTGATTACTTCGTTTGTCATTTCGCTGCTTGTGGTGATGGACGTGCCGATGCCCAGTATTGGCCAGGTAATTGAAAAGATAGTGACTGGAATTGTTGGGGGATGAAACAGTGAATTCAGAGCTAATTTCCCATAAACAAGGTATTGTTTTAGTTGCCTTTGTAATTATCGGAGATGCTTTGGTCTTTACACAAGGTATCCAAGCAGGCAGTGATTTTTGGCTGGCGATAATACTGGCATTTATTTTTGCATTAGTGATTAATGCTGTTTATGCCCAAATACTTGCCCTTTACCCCGGCAGAGATTTATTTGCAATTGCCGAGATTGTGTTTGGCAAAATTTTCGGCAAATTGATTATAGTTAGCTATGTTTGGTTTACGTTATTTCTCGGTGCATTAATTATACGGGAATTTTCTGAATATGTTAATATCGTTGCTCTGCCGGAAACACCCATTATTTTACCGTTGATTTTTATGCTTCTGTTATGTGTTTGGGTTGCTATAGAAGGTATCGAGGTATTAGGACGGTGCAGTCAACTGCTGTTATTTATTGCTGCTGTGTTTACCATTGCTGTTGTTTTAATGTCGATACCTCGAATGGAGACTATTAATCTTCGCCCTTTTTTATATCATGGTTGGCAGCCGGTCTTTTTAGGGGCCTTTACCACTTTTGCTTTTCCTTTTGCCGAGTCAGTGATTTGTTTGACGTTTTTTTCTGCTTTAAAAACTAATAACTACCGAAAAGTATTTACCACCGGCCTGGCAATCGGCGGGGTGTTTATTTTTACTACTTCGCTTATAGAAATATTGCTGCTGGGGGTAGATATAGATAAAAGTAATTACTTTCCTGCACGTGTGAGTGTCAGTCGAATTAATGTAGGCAACTTTTTGCATGGGATTGAAATCTTAGTGGATATAGTTTTTTTATTTGGTGAATTTGTGACGATATCGTTATGTCTAATTGGCAGTGCTTTGGGAACTGCTAAGCTGTTTAACATCAAAAATTACCGAATTGTAGTGGTATCGTTGGCGATTTTAATGGCCAACTTATCTTATCTGGCGCATAAAAACATATCTGAATTAGTTACTTGGGCGACAGATGTGTGGCCATATTATGCCCTGCCTTTTGAAGTTATTCTGCCGCTGGTTATTTTAGCTGCTGCGGTATTTAAGAAAAATACCGGCAAAAAATAATTGCTGCAATTATTTTAAAATTAATTAAGTGTAGAAATTATAAAAAAATACTGCCTCAAAAACAGATTGCTGCAACCTGTGAAGGTGTATTTATTTAGCTGATGCAGAATAGGTATTTATAATCCGGAATTTTTTATGGCGGTGGGTGAAAGCATTTGTATACCTTCTTTTTAGCGGTTTTTGGGGCATTATGTTGGGGAATTGCTCCGGTGTTTGGCAAATTGGGTTTGCGCGGTGTTAACCCGATAGATGCTTTGGCGGCGCGTACGCTGATTACAGTGCTGCTGGTGGCAGGCTGGTTTTGGGCCAGCGGTGGTGCCGAGCGCATCAGCTCTATTACCCCGCGGGCATGGCTCTTTTTAGCGTTGGAAGCGTTTTTTGCTACATTTGCCGGCGATTTAGCCTATTATGCCGCGATAAAATGGGGTGAACTGGGTTTAACTGCACTGGTGCTGGCGATGTCACCGGTGGTGACGGTATGGATCGGTTGGCAGTTTTTAGGCGAAACATTAACACCGGTAAAAGCAGTCGGCACCGCATTAGTAGTGATCGGCATTGTGTTGGTGGGAACGGAAATGTAGAAAAACTGAAGATTTTTACTCAATTTTAAATATAAAAATGCTCCCCTTAAGACTTTTCTGTCTTAAAGGGAGCATATCAATTTTGCATTACTTTTAAGTTATTTGTTGATAATTACTTTTGTACCTACTTGGGCATAATTGTAAATTTCTTCAACATCTTTGTTGCTTAAACCAATACACCCCCACGTCCAGTTGGCGCCAAATTCCGCCACAGTACCGCCGTGAATACCGATGCCGCCGCCTAAAGCGGTGCGCTGCGGCGGGGTTTCTTCTTTATTAACGGCTTCAACAATTTGTTGGTAGGTTTGCTGCTCGATAATTCCTTGATTAACCCCTCTGTCGGCATCTTCAATGTTGGGATAGCTTAATCTCATCCATCTGGTGCCCAAATATTCATCTGCCGGTGTTAAGACAGACTTTTCGGTAATATAAAAAGTGCCTTCCGGTGTTTTGTGATCGCCGGCGACATTTTTATCACCTAACCCACCGTCACCCAAATCCGCCCGGTAGGTTTTTACCTCAGTGCTGCCGGAAAATAGTGTTAGTGTGTTATCAGATTTATCAACTACAATTTTTATGTCATCACCGGTGTTTTTAGGAATGACCAATGTCTGTCCAATATAAATCGTATCAGACGTCAAGTTATTTGCTTGTTTTAAAGTGTTTACTGTAATGCCGTATTGTTTAGAGACCAGGTAAAGAGAATCACCTTTTTGTACAGTGTGCTGTGCGCTGTCGGCTTGGGCGGCATCAAGATTGATGATATTGCCGGAGATTAGCAAAGTCAGCATTAATATTCCCACTAATATAACGCTAAAAGCAGCGTATTTTTTGTTTTTCATTTTCTTTACCTCCTGAACAGAGAAATAAATATGCGCAATTGTCATTTTAACATAATCAACTAATGAATTTATCATGTAAATTAAGGTTTATAACCCATTAAAATTATAAAAGGTGTTTTAGATAAAAAATTAGTTAAACCACCATAATAAAAATTGAACTTTATGGAGGTAAAAAAGATGAAAAAAATAATATGTTCGTTTTTACTGATCTGTCTGAACCTAACGCTGCCTGTAAGTGCTGCGGAATATGAAAACAGTGACGATGAAGTTTTTGAGAACTTTCGGGGAATGGAAAAGGCTTATCAAGGGCCGCTGCCTTGGGAGAATGATGCCAAGTTTTTAGCTGCCAGAAAAGAATTAAATAATCCTCCACTGATGGCAGCATACAAAGCAGTTTTAACAGATCCGCTGGAAGGAGAAGAGTTTAACGTTGGCCTGGCATCGCAGAAGCTGGCCGGCACCGTGGTTGAACCGGGCCAAACCTTTTCGCAAAATGATACTGTCGGACCTTACACAGAATACCATGGTTATAAAAAAGGACCCAGTTACGCCGGCAATCAGCTGGTAACAACTGTTGGCGGTGGGGTATGTAAAGTTGCCTCGGTATTGTATAACGTGGTAACATTTTGTGATTTGCCGGTGATTATGCGCTGCGCCCATTCTATGACGGTGCCTTATGTTCCGCCGGGGCAGGATGCCACCGTTTACTACGGGGTGAAAGATTTTCGGTTTTTAAACAACACCGAAAAACCAATTTTAATTTGGTCGCAAAAAGTGGGACATGCCCTTTATATTGGTTTTTATGGTTTTAAAAAACCGCCCAAAGTAGTTTGGCATCACAAAATTCTTAAAAAAATTGATTATTGGACGGTAGTTCGACACAATCCTAATCTGAAGCCGGGAGAAGAAAAAGTAGTAATGCCGGGCGCAGAAGGTTTGATTGTTAAATCCTGGGTAACCGTTGAAACGCCTGACGGCAGAATTACCGTTAAAGATAAAGGTAAGAGCTGGTACAGTGCCTGCCCGCGCATAATTGAAAAAGGGCCAAAAAGCATTTCGCATTATTTAACAACATTTATAAAATTTAAAGCGGGGTCAGAACAGCCTTGAAAGTGCATACCTATCTGCCGGACGATGATTAGATAATCGATAATATCTTGTGTGATAATCTCACCGGGGCAGATTGTCGGAATACCGGGCGGGTAGCAGGCCACCGTTTCGGTACAGATTCTGCCCGCCGCTTTTTCCAGCGGTAAAGAAATGTATTCGCATGCAAATGCTTCGCGGGGCGAAATTGCTGCTTGTGGTAACGTGGTAACAGGTTGAATTATATTTGTTAAACTGCAGCGCAATTTATTTTTTGTACTGTAACGTTTAAGTTCTTTTAATGCTTTGATAAAATGATTTATTTCATCGCTGCTGTTGCCGGCGGTAACAATTAACAGCAAATTAAACAAATCAGACATTTCTACCTGAATGTCGTGGCTCTCGCGCAGCATTTTTTCTGCCCAAATGCCGGAAATATTTAGCTGTTCCACCGAAACAGTTACTTTTGTAGGGTCTAAGCCAAATGCTCCCGGGTGGTTGGTAATTTCGCTGCCAAATGAAGCAAATCCGGGGATTTTATTGATTTCTGTTCGCAGAAAAGCGGCTTTATCCAAAGCATCCTGCAGCATTTCTTCACCATGTTCACTCATCTGCATGCAGGCAGCTTCCAGCGAGGCGAGCAAAAGATAAGAGGTGCTGGTACTCTGCAGTAATCGCAAAGCTGCTTCTAAACGGGTGCGATTTAACCGGCTGCCCTTTAAATGCAGCATCGAGGCTTGGGTAAACGCCGGCAGCATTTTATGTGAACCGTGTACCGAAGCATCAGCCCCACACTCTAATGAACTTGCCGGCAAATCTTGATGAAAAATAAGATGCGGTCCGTGTGCTTCATCAACCAACAGCGGGATATTGCGGCGGTGAACAATCTGCGCGATATTGGAAATATCAGAAGTAATACCGTGATAGGTAGGGTTAACCAGCAGCACCGCCCGCACATCGGGGTGATTGATTAAATTTTCTTGAATGGTTTGTGGAGTTACACCCAGCGGTATTTTATAATTGTGTTCATATGCCGGCCAATAAAAAACCGGAATTGCACCACTTAGAATAATACCGCTTAAAATTGAGCGGTGTATGTTGCGCGGTACCAATATTTTATCACCGGGATTACAAACCGCCAGCAGTAAAGCCTGCAGGCCGCAAGAGCTGCCGTTTACTAAATAATATGTATAGTCCGCCCCATAAATTTGAGCAGCCAGCTGCTGGCTTGCTTTAATTACTCCGTGTGCCTGATGCAGGTCGTCCATTCCCGGTACGTTGGTGATATCTGCCAGAAAAACTTTGCTGTCCAGTAAGTCACCTAATGAATGATGAGTAATACTTTTTCCCTTATGACCGGGCATGTGAAAGCGAACAGTGCCTTTTTTTATGTATTTTTTTAATGCATTAATAATTGGCGTATTATTATAATCATTCAATTTTATAAAACCTCGCTTAAGTTTATACATCATTTTTATATGTAAGAATTTAATTCGTTGTGACAATAAAAGACTCAAAAGAGGCACAAAAAAGGCACATGCTGCTGATTAATTCCAAAAAGCAATTACTTGTAAAAAGAAAGCAGTTGATGACGCTGTAAAACAAAAACATTACAGCGTTTGGTAACGGTTGTGCTATTATAAAAGTATAGAAGTAATATGCTACACTTTAACTTTTTGGAGGCAGCAGTGTGTTTGGAATTGTGAATTTTGAAGTATTTGTGCTTTCCGGAATTATATTGAACCTAACTCCGGGAATAGACACAATGTATATTTTGGGAAGAAGTATTTCTCAAGGCAGAAAAGCGGGAGTGCTTTCAGTTTTTGGCATCAGTACCGGCATAGCCGTTCATACTTTGCTGGTCTCATTTGGTTTAACCACTGTTCTCGCCAGATCAATAATCATTTTTAATATTATCAAATTCATTGGAGCTGTGTATTTAGCCTATTTAGGTATCAGATCGCTGATTTCTTCAGCGGAAAATTTTTCAGTAGAGGATAAAAAAAAGGATACTATGCTGAGGATATACGGGCAGGGGATATTGACCAATCTGTTAAATCCCAAAGTTGCGCTGTTTATTCTTGCTTTTTTACCTCAGTTTGTCGACCCGACCAACCACTTTGGACCAATTCCTTTTCTGATTTTAGGTTTTACCTTTACTGCTACCGCAACAATTTGGACACTGATCGTTGCAATTTTTTCTTCGCAGGTAACAAAAAAGCTGCATGATAATCCTGCTGTCACTAATATGTTAAACAAATTAACCGGGGTATTGTTTATCGGCTTGGGGTTAAGTTTACTCAAGCAAAAATAAATATATTATACCGCCTCTATTGGCGGTTTTTGTTTTTTAAAATTAAAAAAATAACCAGAAAATGAAGGAAATATTAGTAACAATGTAAAATTATACCGGAAGAAAGGGGTGAAACGGTGATTTATAAGACAATCGTATTGGCAGGCTTATTACATGATATTGGTAAGTTTTTGCAAAAGGGTAAATTTGGCAGTCTTGATGTTAAAGGTAAGCACCCTGAAGTTTCAGCACGACTGGTAAAAGCATTTTCGAGAGAATTATCGAAGGTAGTTGACCCGGATCTTTTGCAGATGCTGGTACTTAAACACCATGAAAGTAAGTACTTCCCTGAAAAATTACAAGTGCAATCAGCACCCGAAGATAAAATCCCCTTTGCTTATATTGTTTGTCGGGCAGATAATTACTCGTCTTTAGAAAGAGGGGAGACAGATGGAAAGTACCAAGATTATAAAAAACGCCCGCTCGATTCAATATTCTCAAGGCTGGAGATTGGCCGTCAAACTCCTGAAAAATTGCAGTATCATGCAGCGGAATACCGTCCGGAAAATGCTTTTCCAATAGCAGTATCAGGCCATTCTGAGTCTGCAATAAATAAACACCTTCGGAATTTTGGTGAGGATTTCAAAAAAATAGTTAGCAGCATAACTAACTTTGATACTTTCTACAACCAGTTATATTCTCTTCTGCTCAAATATACGTGGTGTATACCTTCCAACACTCAAGAAAAATTTGCAGACATTTCACTCTTTGATCATTTAAAAACGACCAGTGCAATATCAGCTTGTCTATATCAATACCATAGCGCAATCAACGATTTTTCTTTAGATTTATTAAAAGATGACCGCAAACCCAAATTTACACTATTGGTTGGAGACCTTTCCGGCATTCAGGGTTATATCTTCTCAGGCTCCAACACCGGTGCGGGTGCTGTATCCAAGAGGCTGCGGGCTAGGTCATTTTCGCTGGCAGTGTTAACAGAGTTGATTTCATTTAGAATAATAGACAGTTTTAATTTGCCGGTGGCTAATATTCTGATGAATTCAGGTGGCAAGTTTTATATACTGCTTCCTAATATTCAGGAATATCATTTGAAAATTAATCAAATTCAAAAAGAAATAGATGAATATCTGCTCCATGAACTGCATGGTGAAATAGCTTTTAATTTTGCAGCAATAAATATGGCTGGATGCGATTTTCATAATTTTGGTTATGTTGTCAGTAAGGTTATTAATAAGCTGGAAATAAAGAAAAAAAGACCTTTCTCCGGTGTTATTATTTCAGAAAATAACAGCTGGAATGAAAATATGTTTACTTTTGCCAACGTTGACAGCAAAAGTTTAGGTCTATGTAGAGGCTGTGGTAAAGAATTTGCCGTACAAGAGGTTAATGGTAAAGCTTATGGACTCTTGTGTCTTAAAGACTTGGAAATTGGAAAGAAACTGCCCTCTGCTAAGTGGCTGAAATTTACAAAGAGCGACTGTGCAGATATCCAAATACCGGGTAGGTATGGGGTAAGTTTACTTAAAGAAAATCCCCAATGTTCACAGCAAGAAGTGGTATTTCAAATTAATGAAAATAAGATTTATCCCAACATAAATATGTTAACCCGGCACATGGCTAATTACGTACCAAACGATAACGGACAAACAAAAAGCTTTAGTGAAATCATCAATGAAATAGGCGCGAGCAGGTTAGCCTACTTTAAGGCAGACGTTGATAACCTCGGTCAGCTCTTCAGCCTTGGTTTTAAAGGAAATACTGCAGACGAATCAGCCGACAGTATTTCCAGGGTAACTACCTTTAGCAGAATGCTGGACTTATTTTTCTCCGGTAGGGTTAATCAATTAATCGAAAAAGAATTCCCCGATTGCTATATTGTATTTTCCGGTGGCGATGATTTAATGGTTATAGGGCCGTGGGATGAAATAATTGATTTTTCTGTGAAAGTTCAAAAAGAATTTAAAAGTTTTACTTGTTTTAATGAAAACATTACCCTTTCTGCCGGCATCAGCTTGGCAAAAACAAAAACACCGGTTAATGCGGCAGTGAAAAATGCCGAGGATCTGTTGGAAGATTCTAAAGAAAAGGTACTTAAATGCAAAAAATTCGGAAGAAATCAAATCAGTATATTTCAGCGAACCCTTAGCTGGGATGATTTTGAAGACTGCATTAATCAGGGTAAGCAATTGACTAAATGGATAACTGCAAAGAAACTTACCCATTCTGATCTATGGAAATTAAAGAATTATGACCAAATGTTTCAAAGTTTTTGGAATAATGACAATGTTGCGGGTTTAAAGTATCATGCTTTATTGGCTTATGAAATAGGCAGAAAGGAAAAGGAAAATAAATGCAGTAAAGAAGTATTGGATTGGTTGAAAAGTCTTTTAAATATAACAAACCCGTCGCTGATTAATTTAAGGGTAATTGTTGATTATGCTTTATGTGCTACCAGGGAGGTATAAAGAATGAATGACGATTGGAAGAGACAGCTGCAAAAACATCCGTTTGCTAAACAATATAATGCATCTAAAAATCAAAATAAACCATCGGATAAGTCTTATCAAAAATCTGTTAAAACAGGTTTGCCCAACGGTTACCTTGCCCAAGGTTATTTTGATGAGGAAGGCTATTTATTAGAAACACTTTTAACTGATACCGCATCAAAAATTGCTAAAAATTTTGGCAGCTATCTGAACAGCAGTCAGTTAAGAAGATTTTACGGGCATGCGAAAACAGCGGAAAAAAGCTATTCTTTTTCCGGTGACCAAAAGAGGTTTATTAATGACATAAAGGCGTTGGATTCCTTTGTGGCAGAGGCTCGTGGAAAAGATAAAGTACCTCAAACTTTTTATGATTTTATTCACACAAATGTTGATAAATGCTGCAGTGTAAAGGATATTAAAGAAGGTTTTCTGCCGCATTTTCAGGCGGTGGTAGCTTATTTTACATTTCATTATCCAAAAAGCAAATGATGGTATAGGGGGAATAGCCAATGAAATTATTAAAAACTTCAATGATAAAAGGGCAAATACATTGCCTTACAGGTATGCATATCGGCGGAAGTGCTGAAACAATTGAAATAGGCGGTATTGACAATCCGGTTATTAAACACCCTGTTACTAAAGAACCTTATGTGCCCGGGTCTTCATTAAAGGGCAAAATGCGCTCGCAAATGGAAAAAATTGAAGGAAAGATGGGCAATGAACCATGCGGTTGCGGACAAGATACATGCATGGTTTGCCGAATGTTTGGCCCGCATAAAAATAGTAAACATCAACTTGGTCCAACCAGAATGCTGGTGCGGGACGCCATGTTGAGCGAAGAAAGCCGTCAAGATATGATGAATGCTGCTCGTGAGGGCAAATCATATATAGAAGTTAAAACAGAAAATATGATTGTAAGAACCACCGGTGTGGCTAAGCACCCCCGCATGCAGGAACGGGTTCCTGCCGGGGCAAAGTTTGATTTTGAGATAGTGCTGCAAATTTTTGACATTGACAATGAAAAGGATATTATCGATTATGCCAAAAAAGCCCTTAAATCTGTAGAAAACACTTACTTAGGCGGTTCAGGCAGCAGAGGATACGGCCAAGTAAAATTTATTAATTTAACCTTGGATGGTGAAAGATTTGAACTTTAGAGAGCGGGTGGCTTTATGAATATCTACAAAATAAAAATAAGGCCAATATCCAGTCAAATTACACCTTGGCACAGCGATACCGTATTTGGCAGCCTCTGTTGGATAATGCTGCAAACAAAGGGTGAGGAAGAATTAAAAAAGTTTTTAGCAGAATATGAAAAAGGAAACTATCCATTAACAATTTCCTGCGGTTTTCCTGGGGATTATCTGCCTAAACCGTTAACGGCAAATTGCTTTGATGATAACGGCATGCTTACCAAAGATCAAGCGTTAGAACAAGCCAGAAAGAATAAGCAGAGCAAAAAGACAAATTGGTTATCATTAAATGAATTTAACACTGTTATTAATAACGGACGGGTAGATGTGAAACCAAAAGAAAAACTTAACATAGTGGTAGGGGTTATGCATAACCAAATCTCCAGAATTACTGACACTACAATTGACGCTGGATTATACGAAACCTTGGAAACTTTTTGGTATGATACACATATTTCGATCTACTTGGGCATTGAACCGGGGTGGGAACAACTGGTTCTTGATATGTTTGAGCAGCTGTCTCTCAGAGGGTTCGGTAAGAGAGCGAATGTGGGCAAAGGCCACTTTGCCATTGAAGATTTTTCTCAATTTAATGGTTTCGCTGTTCCTGATAATGCTAATTCTTTTGTGGTGCTGTCTAATTATGTACCGTGTAAAAATGATCCCATAATCGGGCAGTATCAAATCTTTGTTAAATATGGCAAATTAGGACAAGAATATGCCCATTCCGGATATCCATTTAAAAAACCGGTATTAATGCTAAAACCGGGTTCTGTATTTTGGACAGATCAGCCGAAATTAAGTTATGGCAGGTTGGTAAGAAATGTCAGTGGGCATTTTCCCGGCATAGTACAGTGCGGCTGTACGTTAGCGGTGCCTGCATGTATAGATAAACCTAACGTTGAATGGCGGTGCGAAATTGCTTACGGCAATAAATGTTGAGCTTACAGCCGTTGCCGACGGGAATTTGCCCGTCGGCAACGCATTGTATATTCACGACCTTTTTTTTAAACTTCTGCAGGAAGTTGACCCGGTTATCAGTGTCGAGCTGCATCAGCAAAAAGGGTTAAGACCTTTTACGCTGTCAATGTTAAGAGGGCTTAAAGCTCAAAATAATTTATACCAAGTAAAAGGCGGCAAAAAGTACAGCTTCAGAGCAGCTTTCATTGATGAACGGCTATTTTTAGCTTTTTATAATGCTGTTTATAGTTATTTTACCGCTGCCGTGCACATTCGAATCAGAGATATAGAATTTGTCATTACTGCGGTTTATTTAGAAAAGATAACAGGTTTTAAAGAATTAAATTCTGAAAAGCCGTTGCAGTATAAGTCATTTATCATAAATTTTTTGTCACCAACTACCTTTGGATCAAAATCTATTCATTATATACTGCCTGATGTATCTGTTGTTTTTGAAAACTGCATTAATAAATGGAATTATTTCTGTCCTAAATTGATGAAAATACCTTCCGATAAACTTCAATTAATAACAGAATCATGTTATTTGGTGAAATATAATCTTAAAACAGAAAATGTAAACATAGACAATTATAAGATTGTTGGATTCAAAGGCAGCTGCTATTTTGAAATTCCCAGTAATGTTGATGAGAAAGTTTTAAGATACATTACCACTTTACTAAAGTTTACACGATACAGTGGAATTGGTTATAAAACTACAATGGGTATGGGCCAAGTTAAAGTAACATTTTGCGTGTAAAGTGCGGTGTTGTGCGTCGTATTGTTATTCGCACAGCAGTTAGTTAGACAATATGATTGACGCACTTGTTTCAAAATTTCATTGGTTTGAGGCGCAAGAGAAAAACACCGCGTTTATTGGTCGAAAAGTTCATTCATAAGGAGGCTTTGCTATGAAAGTGTTGCTGCTAACGGTGGGAGGATCGGATGCACCGATAGTAAAATCTATTAAAGATCATCAGCCTGATCAGGTGATTTTTTTGTGCTCTGAATCTGAAGGTGTAAATAAAGGCAGCAGTGTTACGGTTAACGGCGAGGGCTTGGTATGTAAAGAAAGAGAATGCCCGCGGTGCGGGTATCGCAGCAGGGATGACCGCCCCAGTATTGTAAAACAGGCCGATCTCACTGAGGATAATTACAGTATTGAAATTGTCGAACATGACAATCCATACAATGTTTATAAAGTATCCGAGCGTTTAATCCGTTCCTGCTTAGAAAAGTACAGTGAAGTGATTGTGGATTATACCGGCGGAACAAAGTCAATGTCTGCAGGCTTGGCCGCTGCAGCAATGGAACATCCCGACTGTAAACTAAGCTTGGTTAAGGGCCCGCGGTTAGATTTGGTGCGGGTGCGTGACGGTTTAGAACGGGTCGCTAAAATGACTACCAATTTTGCCTTTGTGCAAAAACAAATGGTGCTGTGTGACGGTCTTTTGCAGGATTGGAATTATAAAGCAGTGGTCAGTGTGCTGGAGGAAATGGGAAAGTACGGTTTATTGGAAGACGCCCCGGAATTGGAGAGATTGTTGTATCTATGCAAAGGTTTTGCGGCATGGGATAGATTTGATTATCGGGGTGCGGTACAATATATCGAACTGTATAAAAAAGATGAAAATATTATACCTTACTACATCCTGCTAAAAAAAATAAACAGCACTCTGGACTGGTATGAGCAGTGGCAGGCAGAAAACCAAAAAAATCCCCCCGGATTTATGCTGGTATATGATGTGCTGCAAAATGCTAAGCGGCGTGCTGCTCAGGGTAATTATGACGATGCGGTGGCCAGAATATATCGCGGGTTGGAAATGTATGCTCAGTTTTGCCTGCGTACTGCAAATCCCCGGCTTACAAGCGAAGACGTAGATACATCTGTGCTGCCGGAAGAATGCCGACAAAGGCTGGAACCAAGACGAACAGCTCAAGGCAAAATAAAGATTGGATTAAATGAAGATTACGAACTGCTTTACTGCATTAAGCACCCTGTTGGCATGGTATGGGAAAAATGGCGCGAGAAAATATTATCAGTTATCAGCACAAGAAATTTTAGTTTCTTAGCTCATGGTATGCAGCCAATCAGTGGGGAAGAATATCAAAAAATGAATGATGTTATATGGCCGTTCATTATGGAATGTGATCAAGCACAAAACTTTAAAGAAGGGTTGGCCGAGGCCGTACAGCTGCCCACAAAACTAAAATAACGGCGAGATTAAACAGTTTGACATGATATTTAATGCGTGACTAAAATGTATTTGACCGACGGGCTAGTAAATAACAAAAGGATGATTGCCATGATAAAAGCAGTTTTTTTTGATATTAATGAAACGTTATTGGATTTAAGTTTACTTAAAAAAAGTTTTGATAAAAATTTCACTTGTGGTTATATGCTAAAATACTGGTTTGCTAAACTGCTGCATGCCTCTAATGTAGTAGCTGTTATGGATGAATATAAAGATTTTGGTGAACTGGCAGAGGTTGTACTGGAAAATGTGTTTTTTGAAAATGAGAAACAATTAACAAAGGAAACTAAAGCTGAGATATTAGGCTCATTTAGGAAGCTGCCGGCATATGATGACGTTCCTGAGGCGCTTAAAATGCTTAGGCAAAATCATATTAGAGTGATTGCGGTATCAAATTCATCATTGGAAATGATCCAAGCACAACTTACAAATGCAGGAATCATTAATCTGTTTGATAGATACTACTCTGTAGATGCTGTAAAAAAGTATAAGCCTTTTAGTGATATATACCAATATGCAGCTGATAAAGAAAAGCTGTCCGCCGGCAATATCGTTATGGTGGCATCCCATGACTGGGATTTATTCGGAGCAAAAAAAGCAGGTTTTACAACAGCATACATTAAGCGTAAAGAGGAAATATTCAATCCGTATTACCCGCAGCCGGACATATGTAAAACAAATTTAATTGATTTAGTCAATGAAATCATAAAAATGAAATAGAGCAGAGGTTTTCCTAAGAGAGCTGAAAGCTTGATAAAAAAGATATGGGGACGTTTTGCGGTGCGTCCCCATATCTTTATGTAAGTAAGCAGGGCAAGTACAATTTTTATCAGCAGCGTTGACATGTTGAGAATGTCAGTACTGCTTTTGGTATCTATATATTAAAAAAGCACCGCTTCAAAAGGGGTGCCAAATTTGGTGCCAAAATAAGCAGTTTGCAAAAAAGGAAAAACCTCCGGGAACCCCGGAGGCCTTGTCATTATTG
The DNA here is from genome assembly GCA_965546615.1 of uncultured Peptococcaceae bacterium. Taxonomy (GTDB): domain Bacteria; phylum Bacillota; class Desulfotomaculia; order Desulfotomaculales; family Desulfohalotomaculaceae; genus CBEUVQ01. The sequence continues at coordinate 14,841 of CBEUVQ010000004.1, read as the reverse complement.
GCGGGAGCGTGTGAGAATCGAACTCACCATGGACGGGACAACCGCCCAACGACTGGTTTTGAAGACCAGGAGCACCACCAGGCACCATCCGCTCCCACAGCAAATCTTATTATACCGCGTTATACAGAGTGAGTCAAGTTTGCATGATTTCGTTTTGGAATGAACGTCCTGGTTGTTAAAAATTTATGATATTATATAAAATGTTTGTTTTTACATTGATGAAGTATATATAATACAAGAAGGTGATGTTATTATATGGAAGCCAAAACTAAAAATCGAAGCGGTGAAGAGCGAAAAGAAAGAAAATCTATGACGGTTGCTGTGCGCACAATTACCCGAGTGGGACTGGTTGCTGCAGCATATATTGCCATTACCTTCGCATTGGCGCCAATTAGTTTTGGTATGGTGCAGGTGCGGCTCAGTGAAAGTTTAACGGTTTTGCCGATTGTTATGCCGGAAGCTATTCCCGCACTGTATATAGGCTGTCTTTTAGCCAACATTTTAGGCGGTATGGGGCTGTGGGACATCTTTTTGGGCAGTTTCATTACTTTGTTGGCAGCTTTAGCTACATATGCTCTGCGCCGCTCAAAGCTTGCTTATTTACCGCCGATACTTTTTAATGCCTTTGGGGTTAGTGCTTATTTGGCGCCGCTTACCGGAATACCGTATTGGTATTGGGTGGCCGGTGTCGGCTTTGGTCAAAGCATTGCGGTTGCGCTGGGAGCACTTTTATTAAGCCGATTTAAAAAATTTATCAAATACTAAGCTTGTGTCCGCTTGATAAAGTGCTCACAAGCTATTTTGTATTTTGAGCTTTCCCAAATTAAATCTAATAACTGCCGGGGAGTAATGTATTTAAGAATTTCGTAAATACTTATCTCCCGGCTTATTTTTTTTGTTTGTTGGCTGTAGATGGGAATTGTTTGTACGCAGACAGACTTGTTCTCTTTTTTGCCGATAACAGTGATAAAGAAAATACAGTCTTGGCAGGTATGCAGCACTTTTTCCTGCATTTCCGGCGTCATCATAGTGCGGCTGCGGTATAGACAGTTATTTTGGTAGTAGCGTTCCAGTTTGTTTTTTCTCATAGTAAACACCTAAATTTGTTAATGAAATTGCTCTTTTAACAGCGTTATAGCCAAATCGATTTTTAATTTCATCGCAGGTTTTTTCTAATTTTTCCTGTTTTAAAATATCGTTAAACAAGTTCAGCTGCTGCTGACCGGCTGCGCTTAGATTAGAGATGGTTAGTCCTATCAACCGTACTTTGATGCAGTCGTGCCAATGACGATGCAGCAGCTTTAGGGCAGCCCGGTAAATTTCATTGGTGATATTAGAAGGTTGTTCTAATGTCAGTGCATGCGTTTCGCTGACAAATGCATTGTCTTTTAACGTGAGAGAGACAGTTTTTCCGGCATAATTGCAGCTGCGGGCCCGAAAACAAACCTGCTCGGCCAGCTCTAAAATTATCACCTTTATTTCATTAAAGCCGATATAATCGCGGGGCAGTGTAATTTGATTGCCTATACTTTTAGTATAATCGGCATTTTTGGGTTGTACCGGACTGTAATCAATTCCGTTGGCAGAAAGGTGCAGAATTTCTCCCATTAAACCAAACTTGTGCTTTAAAATATCTGCCGGAAAGCGTGCTAAATCACCAATGGTTTTAATGTTCAGCAGTTTAAAATGCTTTTCATAGCGTCTGCCTACGCCAAACAGATTGCGTATCGGAAGCGGCCAAATTTTCTCCGGCACATCTTCCGGAGTGATGGCGCTTAACCCATCCGGTTTTTCAAATTCTGAAGCCATTTTAGCCAGCAGTTTGTTGGGGCCAATGCCGATGCTGCAGGTGAGGCCAAGCTCTTCTTTAATCTTTGCTTTCACTTTTAAAGCAATTTCCCAGGGTGAACCAAATAAATTTATTGACGCGGTTATATCTACAAAGGCTTCGTCAATGCTGTAAGGTTCCACCAACGGACTAAAACCTTGCAAGATGTTCATTACCCGGGTAGAAAAATTAATGTAGCTGCTGTAGCAGGGTGATACAAAGATGCCGTGCGGACATAAGCTTTTTGCCTCACTGAGAGTCATGCCGGTTTTAATACCGTAGGGCCGTTTTGCTTCATAAGATGCCGCCAGCACAATGCCGTGCCTTTTCTGCGGGTTTCCGCAAACAATTACCGGTTGATGCCGCAGTTCCGGCTGCATAACTTGATGCACCGAGGCAAAAAAACTGTTCATATCAACAAGAAGAATTGATTTTTCTTTCATCATGACAACATTATATAACAAACATTTGTTCCAGAACAAGTGTTTTGTAACCGAAACACTTTAGAAAAGTTTGCTATTGGTATATATTCATAAATAGCTAATTATTTAATAAAAATAATAGATTTAAAAAATAAAGAATTAGTTGACATTTATAAAGTAACGGCATAAAATATGGTTGGTTGGAATTTTCAGATTATTATGACGCGTTAAGAGGGGGGCGAAGCCGGATAAGATGTCATTGGGAGAACGAATTAAGCAGTTGCGCTTAAATAATAACCTTAGCGTCAGACAGTTGGCTGAAGAAGTGGGAGTTACCGCTAGTTTTATTTACCAATTGGAGCAAGATAAAGTTTCGCCGTCCTTTTCCACCTTAAAAGGTATTGCCAATGCTTTAGAAACTAATATCAGTTTGCTGATGGAAGATGAGCTGCCGGAAGAGTGGGTGATAATAAGAAAAAACAATCGCAAAAAAATTGCTACTGGCAGCTCAAATATTAAGCTGGAGATGTTGGCATTTTTAGGAACGCGAAATAAAAAAATGCAGCCGTTGGTCTTCGAGCTTCAGCCAGGTGAAGAAAAACTACAATTACCTTCATTTAGCGGATCACATGAAGACTTTATTTATATTATTCAAGGTAAAGCAGCGGTGACGGCAAATAACATTGGTTACACCATGGAAGAAGGTGATGCAGCCTATTTTATTTTTGACAATCCTACAGTGATTAAAAATGTCACAGATGAAAAGGTGATTGGATTATGGGTGGTTAGTCCGCCCGGAATATAAATAAAACTCACTCAGAGAGAATAGATAAAGGGGGATTTTTTTATGGAGTCGCCGCAAAGAAAGTTTCAGAAGCTTCAAGAAATTATTGATCGGTATGAGGGTAAGACAGCTCACCTCATTCCGATTTTGCAGGAAGTTCAAGAGGAATATCGCTACCTGCCGGAAGAGGTACTTACTTATATCGCTACCGCTATGAATATTCCGCCGGCATCGGTCTTTGGAGTTGCTACTTTTTACGCTCAGTTTTCACTTATTCCTAAAGGTAAGTATGTAATTAGAATTTGCGATGGCACTGCATGCCATGTAAGAGGGTCAGAACCTATTAACTTTGCGATTAAGAAAGAGCTTGGTTTAAAAGATGATCAACATACTACTGAGGATTTGCAGTTTACCGTAGAGCGTGTGTCATGTCTTGGGGCTTGTGGTTTAGCTCCGGTTGTCACGGTGAATGATGCGGAAGTTTATGGACAGATGACACCGGAAGGTGTGTTAGAGGTTATTGCTAAGATTAAAGAATCGGAAAATGCTTAGTGCGCAACAAGGGGGGCGTTGAAAATGCTAAAGGTTCGTGAAGATTTAGTTGTACTGCAGCAGCAGGCTAAAGAAGCATTAAAAAGAGAAAAGCTGCGTATTTTAATTTGTGCTGGGACAGGCTGTGTCGCCAACGGGTCGCTGTTGGTATATGAAGCATTAAAGAAAAAGCTGGCCGAGAAGGGCATAAATGTGAAAGTGGAATTAATGGAGGAAAAAGAAGGTGAGCAGTGTGCGGTAAATGTCAGCGGCTGCCACGGTTTTTGCCAAATGGGTCCGTTGGTGCGCATTGAACCTGCGGGAGTCCTTTATCACCATGTAAAAGAAGCTGATGTAGATGATATTGTTGAGCAGCATATTTTAAATAACCAATTAGTTGAGCGGCTGTTGTATCGCCATCCGGTCACCGGTGAAATTGTCAAAACGCAGGATGAAGTGCCGTTTTATAAGCGGCAGGTGCGTGTTGCTTTGGAACACTGCGGCCGCATCAATCCTGATGATATTAATGATTATATCGCTCATGACGGTTACCAAGCGGTGACCAAAGTGATTTTTGAAATGACTCCTGAGGCCGTCATTAATGAGGTTTTAGAATCAGGATTAAGAGGACGCGGCGGCGGCGGTTTCCCCACCGGACGCAAGTGGCAGTTTGCTGCCGCAGCAGAGGGAGATAAGAAATACATTATTTGTAACGGTGATGAAGGTGATCCCGGCGCTTTTATGGACCGCAGCGTGATGGAAGGGGACCCTCACCGGGTGATTGAGGGTATGATGATTGCCGGTTACGCTATTGGCGCAGATGAAGGTTACATTTACGTGCGGGCAGAATATCCGCTGGCAGTGAAAAGGCTGAAGAAAGCAATTGCTGATGCAGAAAATCTCGGGCTGCTTGGCGAAAATATTCTTGGCTCAGGCTTTTCCTTTACTTTGCATGTCAAAGAAGGGGCAGGTGCTTTTGTATGTGGAGAAGAAACTGCACTGATTGCTTCTATTGAAGGTCAGCGCGGTATGCCGCGCCCACGTCCGCCGTTTCCTGCAGTGAAGGGTTTGTGGGGCTGCCCGACGATAATTAATAACGTTGAGACGCTCGCCAACCTGCCGTCTATTTTGCTCAGAGACGGTAAGTGGTTTAAGGCTTTTGGCACCGAATCCAGCCCGGGGACCAAAACTTTTGCACTTGCCGGTCAAGTAGCACATACCGGATTGGTTGAAGTGCCGATGGGAGTAACGCTGCGTGAGATTGTCTTTGATATCGGCGGCGGATTAAAAGAAGGTAAAGAATATAAAGCGGTGCAAATCGGTGGGCCTTCAGGCGGCTGCTTAACGGAAGAGCACCTTGATTTGAAGCTGGATTACGATGAACTGAAAAAAGCAGGAGCAATGATTGGCTCCGGTGGCTTGGTGGTAATGGGTAAGGATACCTGCATGGTTGAAGTGGCAAAGTTCTTTATGGGTTTTGTGCAAAGCGAATCCTGCGGAAAATGTGTGCCCTGCCGTGAAGGTACCAAGCGGATGTTGGAAATTCTTACCGCCATTACTAAAGGTCAGGCTGACGAAGAAGACCTAGCGCTGTTAGAAGAGCTGGCCTATGTAGTGCGTGACGGTTCGCTTTGTGGGCTGGGTAAAACCGCACCTAACCCGGTATTAACCACACTCCAATATTTCCGTGACGAATATATTGCTCATGTGCGGGATAAAAAATGCCCGGCCGGAGTTTGTAAAGACCTGCAGGACTACTATATCGATGCTGAGAAGTGTAAGGGTTGCGGCTTATGTGCCCGCGTTTGTCCTACCGGAGCGATCAGCGGAGAAAAGAAACAGCCGCACCAAATTGACCGCAGTGTGTGCGTAAAGTGCGGAACATGTATGGAAAAATGCAAATTTAACGCCATCTATTTGGCTTAATCGGCAAATAAGGAGTGTGAAACTAATGAGTACAGGTAAAGTAACGATTGACGGTAAAATCGTGGAAATAAATGGTGCTAAAAACATTTTGGAATTGGCACGTCGTACCGGCATTGAACTGCCGACGTTTTGTTATCATTCGGAGTTAAGTGTTTACGGTGCCTGCCGTTTGTGTATGGTGGAAGTAGATAAAATGGGCTTGGTTGCTTCCTGCTCCACTCCGCCGGCAGATGGCATGGTAGTGCGCACTAACACTGAGCGGGTGCGCCGCCTGCGCCGGATGATTATTGAGCTTTTACTTGCCAATCACGATCGTGAATGTACCACTTGCGGTAAAAGCACCACCTGTAAACTGCAGAAATTAGCCAAGCAATTTGGGGTTAGCAAAGTGCGTTTTGGCAGCCGAGATGTTAAGCTGCCAATAGATGAATCGGGAAGCAGCATAATAAAAGATCCAAATAAGTGTATTCTTTGCGGCGATTGTGTTAGAATGTGTAAAGAGATACAAGGTATCGGTGTTTGGGATTTTGCCCACCGCGGCAGCAATACCGTAGTAACTACTGCTTTTGATAAAAAATTGTCTGACGTTGCTTGTGTCAACTGCGGCCAATGTGTTACCGTTTGCCCAACCGGGGCATTGACGGTTAAGTCAGAGATTGAAAAGGCTTGGCAGGCAATTTACGACTCTGAAAAAACAGTAGTGGTGCAAATTGCACCGGCAGTGCGGGTTGCTTTGGGTGAAGAGTTTGGTTTGGTAGGTAAAAGTGAGCAGGTTACCGGCAAGATGGTGGCGGCGTTGAAGAAAATGGGAGCCGACAAAGTTTTTGATACGCTGTTTTCCGCTGATTTAACAACCATTGAAGAATCAATGGAATTATTAGAACGCTTAAAAGCCGGTGAGAAGCTGCCGTTGTTTACTTCCTGCTGTCCCGGTTGGATTAAGTATTGTGAACAAAACCATGCTGATTTATTAACTAACTTGTCCAGCTGCCGCTCACCGCAGCAAATGTTTGGCTCGTTGGTGAAGAAACATTATGCCAAAAAAATTCAAAAAGATCCGAAGGATGTTATCTGCATCTCTGTTATGCCGTGTACCGCTAAAAAGTTTGAAGCTAAGCGGCCGGAATTTACTACCGACAATGTGCCTGATGTAGATATTGTACTTACCACAGTTGAATTGGCGCAAATGATTAAAGAATCCGGCATTTTGTTTGAAGAACTGGAACCGGTTGGCTTTGACAATCCGCTGGGGATGGGTTCTGGCAGTGCGCTGCTTTTCGGTTCATCCGGCGGGGTAATGGAATCGGTAGTGCGCTTTGTTGCCGGTTATACTGCCGGTGAAGATATCGGCAGAGTTGATTTTGAACCGGTACGCGGTACTGACGGTATTAAAGAAGCAGAAGTGGAAGTGTCTGGTGAAAAACTGAAGTTGGCGGTAGTAAACGGTTTGGGTAATGCTGAAAAACTGATTCAAAGAATTAAAAACGGTGAAGCTTCTTATCATGCTGTGGAAGTAATGTGCTGCCCTGCCGGTTGTATCGGCGGCGGCGGTCAACCAGAAGTTAACGATACTGCGGCCAGAATTCAGCGCATGAAGGAAATTTACCGCCTGGATGCCACAAACCAAGTGCATAAAGCGCAGGATAATATCTATGTAAATAAAATATTAACAGAATGGTTTGAGGGGCCGGCCACAGTCGGAACACATCATGATCTGCACACCTGTTACACCCCTCGCCGCAGAATAACAGGCAAGCCCATTGAAGTAAATGCAACTAAGGGGGAAGGATCGGTGCAAGTACAGGTATGTGTGGGAACAGGTTGTTATCTGCGAGGATCCTATGACATTATGAGTAAATTTAACGAGTTGATTAAGGAACTGGATTTGGAAGGTCTTGTCAGACTTACCGGAACGTTCTGTTTAGAGCAGTGTGACAAAGGTGTATCTATTAAAGTAGGCGATGAGATTATCACCGGTGTTACCTTGGAAAATGCCGAGCAAATTTTTAAATCGCAGGTAGCAATGAAGGTTAAGCTGGCTGAAAACAGCTGATGTTAAAGCGATCGAATGGAGAATAAACGAAATCAGCGGCCATTCGAAAGGATGATACAATGGACTTAATTACCACTAACGAAGCGAAGTGTTTGGATTGTTATAAATGTGTGCGCACCTGTCCGGTGAAAGCCATTGCGGTGAGCAATGTAAAGGATCAAAACTCGCTGCATGTGCAAATTATTGATGAATTATGCATTAAGTGCGGTAAGTGCGTTCTAACTTGCCCGCAAAACGCTAAAAAAATAAGTACATCAGACTTGGAGCAGGTGCAAAAACTTCTTGAGGCCGGTGTGCCGCTGGCTTGTTCGGTGGCACCATCTTTTCCGGCCGGTGTTCCTTTGGACGATCCTTTAATGATGCCTTCTTTGCTTCGGCGGTTGGGTTTTAAAGTTGTAGAAGAAACATCGGTTGGTGCGGCATTGATTTCCCATTACCATTTAAAAATTGGTTTTGAGGATTCGTTAATCAGCAGCTGCTGTCCGGCGATCGTTAATTTAATTGAACGTTATTATTCTGAGCTGCTGCCGATGCTTGCACCCGTTGTTTCGCCAATGGTTGCTCACTGTCGGGCAATTAAAAAGAAGTATCCTGATTACAAAGTAGTGTTTATTGGCCCTTGTGTAGCGAAGAAAGATGAACGCATGGGTGAAAGTATCAGTGATGCCGCTGATTTCGTGCTGGGCTTTGATGAGCTGTGGGAACTGACCAAGTTGTTGGGTGTGCGAATTAATGATCTGCAGCCTTCTAAATTTGACAACCCGCCTTCCGGTGCAGCGCGACTTTTCCCAATGGACGGCGGGATGCTGAAATGCATTTGTTCGGGTTTAAATGATATTGATCAGGAGTATTTGGCATTAAGCGGGCTGGATGATTGCATCTCCTATTTAGATCGTTTGGCCAGCGGCAAAGAAAAGCGCAAGCCCAAATTGATTGAACTGTTGGCCTGCAAAGGTGGCTGCATTAACGGCCCGCTGACGATGTGCCGCGATAAAAGTATTTATTATCGCAAAATGAAAATCCTTGATTATCATCGTTCGTTGATTGATGCTGACAGTGGTAAAACTGAGGCAGAACTGCCGGATGAACTGCTGCAGCGCACTTATCGTGCCAAAGAAATTTGTCTGCCCTATCCCAGTGAAGCAGAGTTGAGAGAAATATTAAGTAAAATTGGTAAACATAAACCGGAAGACGAGTTGAACTGTGGAGCTTGCGGATACGATACCTGTCAGGAAAAGGCGATTGCAGTATATCACGGTAAAGCAGAACTGCAGATGTGTATTCCTTATATGCGTAAAAGAGCGGAATCTTTATCCGGCGTGGTTACTGCTTTTATGCCTAACGGGCTGATTATTGTTGACCAGGATCTGACAGTTTTGGAGATGAATCCGGCAGCAGAAAAAATGTTTAAGTATCCTGCCCGCCACTTAGTCGGCCGGAAAATTACCAGTTTAATTCCGCCGGATAATTTCTTAAGGGTAATAGAGACCGGTGAATCATTAAGTATTTGCAGCGAGTATCCACAGCGGGAAGTGGTTACCCGTGAATATCTGTTTCCGGTAGAAAATGAAAAAATTGTAGTGGGCATTTTTGTCAACATTACTAATCGCAAGCGTGCCCGCGAACAATTTGAGCTGATAAAAAATCAAACCATTGCTCAGGCTCAAGAGGTAATTGAAAAGCAGATGATGGTTGCTCAAGAAATTGCCGGCTTATTGGGCGAAGCGACGGCGGAAAGTAAAATTCAATTGACCAGGTTGATTGAATTAATGAGAGCAGACCCTGAGCAGAAGGAGTAGCCGCTCATGAAACTGCGTTACGATTTTGGTATTGCCCAGCTAAAAAAATATGGTGAAGAGTTATGCGGTGACAGTGTGGAAGTATTTAAAACCAATGACGCAGATATTGTAGTTATGTCTGATGGTTTAGGCAGTGGTGTTAAGGCAAATATTCTGTCAATGCTGACGGTGAAAACTGCCGGCACTATGCTGAAAATGGGCGGACAGATTGATGAAGTAATTGAAACCATTGCCAATACGCTGCCAATTTGCAAAGTAAGGAAAGTTGCTTACAGCACTTTTTCTGTGGCGCAGCTGCGCAAAGACGGCAGTGCCTACTTGGTAGAGTATGATAACCCGTTGGCTTTTATCGGGCATTATCAAAGATTAATTTCACCGCACACCGTGGAACGGAAAATTGGCACGAAAAAAATTCGTGAAACCTTTTACCGAATGCAGGACGGTGATTGGCTGGTCATTATCAGCGACGGTGTACTGTATGCCGGGGTTGGAATGGTAATGAATATGGGCTGGGGTCGGGAACGTATTGGCAGATTTTTGGAAGAAACTGCTTCCTTTGATAAAACGGCGGCAGAGTGGGCAGAAGAGATTGCTGATTTGTGCTTTAATCTCTACGGTGAAAAACCGGGTGACGATGCTACGGTAGTAGTGGTTAAAGCCCGCCGTCCGCGTTATGTCACTGTTATGATTGGGCCTCCGCAGAATAAAGAAGATGACTTTGAAGCAGTTGATTTACTGATGAACGGCCCGGGGGCTAAAGTGGTGTGCGGCGGCACTACCGGCAACATTGTTGGGCGGATTTTAGGACGTGAAGTAGCGGTAGATTTATCTTCTAACAGCAAAAAAATTCCGCCTACCGGTATGCTGCCGGGTATTGATTTGGTAACCGAAGGGGCAGTGACGCTGGTATATACCGTAGAACATTTAAAATACGGCACCAAGTTAAAAGATCTGAAAGCCAACCGTGACGGAGCCAGCCGTTTAGCGGCGATGCTGTTAGAAGCAGATGATATCCACTTTATTATCGGTACGGCGGAAAATCCTGCTCTGCAGGGCGTTGGTGTGCCGGCAATCTATACATATAAACAGCATGTTATTCGGGATTTAATTTCGGTGTTAAAAGAGCAGGGCAAAACTGTAACCGAAACCTATTATTAAACTGTAAGGCATGACAGGGGATGATCTATAGTCATGGTTAAGCAGCCAAACAATAAGCACTGCTGCTGCAGTGCTGAAAAAGACAAAAATATAAACCAATTCAAACAAATATCTACTGACTTAATCAGCGAACTGTCAGCAAAACATAAAATTCAGGTTTGTTTGGGTACGTCCTGCTATTTGAGGGGATCTGCACTGCTGCTGCAGCAATTAACAGCTGAATTGGGTATCAATCCCGGAGAGATAACACCGGATGGTAAATTTGCGTTAGAAGTGGTGCGCTGCTTAGGGGTCTGTGCCGTTGGCCCCGGTGTGATGGTTGACGAAGAATTGTATCCCAACCTGCAGCCGGAGGACATACCAAAAATAATTAACCGCTTACGTCAGGGGTAGACATTTGTCTGCCCTTTTATATTTGCTAACTTTTAATCGCAAAGCAGCTTAACTAATCTACTATTTTTATTTTAGGGGAGGATTTTCCCATAAATAAACGAATAATTATATGTTGCAGCAGAAAAGCTAGTATAGGTTAAATAAGTAGGTGAAAATTGGCGTGCTGGATATTTTTAAAGGCATAAAAGATGATTTGCAAAAAGTAGAACAGCAGTTAAGGCAAATTGTCAAACACGATGATCCAATTTTAAATGATAGTTCCAGTCATTTGTTAAATGCCGGGGGGAAAAGATTGCGTCCGGCTTTTGCGCTTTTGTCCGCCAAATTTTATAATTATGATTTGGAAAAAGTAATGCCGCTGGCGGTAGCCTTAGAATTAATACATATGGCTTCATTGGTCCATGATGATGTCGTGGATTGCGCGCTTACCCGGCGGGGTATTCCCACCGTAAAATCTAAATGGGGCAACCGTATTTCAATGCATTCCGGTGATGTGCTTTTTGCCAAATCGCTGCAGTTAATTGCTCAATACCAATCAAAACCGCTGGTGGCTAAGGTTCTTTCCCAAACCAGTGTAAAGATGAGTGAAGGTGAAATTCAACAAATATCTACTGCCTTTCAAAGCCAGCAGTCAATTAAAGATTATTTTTACCGTATTGAGCGCAAAACCGCACTTTTAATTGCAGCCAGCTGCCAGTTGGGGGCAGTGACCTGCGGGGCACCGAAAGATATTTATCAACCACTGCGCCGCTACGGTCATAAAATCGGTATAGCTTTCCAAATTACCGATGATATATTAGACATGACTGCCGACCAAAAGAAACTGGGCAAGCCGATAGGCGGTGATTTGCGTCAAGGCATTATTACTTTACCGGTGATTTATGCTTTAAATCATTCTGCGCAGAAAGATCGGTTGGTAGAATTAGTAGAAAATGAAAACAAAAGTGATGATGAAATCAGAGAAGCGATTAAAATAATTGCTGATTCCGGGGGCATTGAATACACCGGTGAAATAGTTAAACGTTATATCGATAAAGCTAAAGCAGAGCTTGACCGTTTACCTGATGCTCCCAGCAAAAAGGTCTTGATGACCATTGCTGATTTTATCAAATACCGTAAATTTTAAGGAGCGAAATTAGCGATGACGGTACTTTATCCTTTGTATTTGCGCTTAAATGGTGAAAAATGTTTAGTGGTGGGTGGGGGCAATGTAGCGGCAAGAAAGGTGCAAAGCCTGCTGGAAAGCGGCGCTGATGTTACGGTTGTCAGCCCCGAGCTTACCTCTAAACTTTCTGAACTAAAAAAGCAGCAAAAAATAACTCATTTAGAACAGGAATACACTGAGGACGTGCTGGAAGATGTTTTTTTGGTAATTTGTGCTACTAACATTGAAGAAGTTAATCAGCAGGTGGCGCAGGACTGTTTTGCCCGCAAAATACTGGTTAATGTGGTGGATGATCCGCCGAAGTGCAACTTTTTTGTTCCTTCAGTAGTACGCCAGGGCAATTTATCCATTGCTATTTCCACCAACGGAAAAAGTCCGCTTTTGGCACGCAGCATCAGAGAGCAGCTGGAGAAAGTTTTTGGCTCGGAATACGGAGAGTTTCTGGAAATTTTGGGGCAGGTGCGCTTAGATCTGCTGCAGACAGAGCGTGATCCCGAAAAAAGAAGGATTGTTTTAGAACAAATTGTTCAGTCAGATATTTTAAAATTATTGAAGGAAAGACGTTATGAAGACATAAAGGAGCGGGTTGAAAATGCTTATCGCCGCAGTGGGAGTCAACCACCGCACTGCACCGGTTGAAGTTAGAGAAAAACTTTCGTTTCCGCAGTACACCATGCAGGAAAATTTAAAGCGTTTAAATTCCTATCCCGGTATTGAAGGTTGTGCCATTATTTCTACCTGCAACCGCACAGAAATATATGTTACTCCTACCGATTTGGATGGCGGTATCAACGCCATTTGGGGATTTTTATCAGATTATTCCGGTTTAGATATCTCAGAAATTAAGAACTGTACTTTTTGCCACACATTGTATGATGCCATCCGCCACTTGTTTCGCGTTTCAGCAGGGCTGGATTCGATGATTCTTGGGGAAACGCAAATCTTAGGTCAGGTAAGCAATGCTTACAGCAGCGCCTTAGCGGCCGGTACTACCAACACAGTGATGAATACTTTGTTTAAGCAGGCCATTGTTGTTGGCAAAAGGGTGCGAACCGAAACGGGAATTGATAAAAACGCTGTTTCGGTGAGTTATGCTGCTGTTGAACTGGCTCGGCAAAAATTCGGCGACTTAAACGGCAGATCGGTATTAGTGGTGGGGGCTGGTAAAATGAGCGAACTCACCGCTAAGCACCTGGTAGCTAACGGCGTATCCGGAGTAATTGTGTCCAATCGTTCTTACGACCGAGCGGTGGTATTGGCTGATAAATTTACCGGACGAGCAGTGAAATTTGAAGAGCTGTACAAGCATATGAAATATGCTGATATTTTGATCAGTTCTACTGCTGCCCGCCACTACGTGATTCGGCATGCCGATATCATGGCTCTTTTAAATACTGTTCCCGGGAAAAAAATAATGATGATTGATATTGCCGTGCCTCGGGATATTGATCCCAAAGTGGGTGAGCTGCCCGGGGTATCGTTATATGATATCGATGACTTACAGTCAGTGGTGGATAATAATTTGGCGGAACGCCGCCAAGCAGCAGTAACGGCGGAAAGCATTATTGAAGATGAACTTGATGAGTTTATGAAATGGCTTTCCACTCAGTTTGTAGTGCCTACCATTACTGCGCTGATAGAGATGGCGGAAGAAATTAAGAAAAAAGAACTGGAGCGTGCTTACAACCGTTTGGGTGAATTAACCAACCACGAACGTAAAGTAATCAGTTCGATGGCTAATTCTATTATTAAGCAATTTACTCATTTTCCGATTGTGCGCTTAAAAGAATATGCGCTTACAAATGAAGGTCATTTATATGCTGAGGTTCTCCAGAATTTATTTGATCTGGACGTGCCGGGGCAGCGGCCGAAAAATCAAACTTCCGAAACCCCGAAGAAAATTAATGCGGTAATCATGCAAAAAAAGACCGGAGGTTGTCAACATTGAAGCGAGAAATAATTGTTGGAACCAGGGAAAGTGCTTTGGCGATGTGGCAAACCAATTGGGTGGTTAAAGAGCTGCAAAAGCTGCACCCCGAGCATGTGTTTAAAATAGTGAAAATGAAAACCCAAGGAGACAAAATTTTAGATGTTGCCCTTGCTAAAATTGGAGACAAGGGTTTGTTTACAAAAGAGCTGGAGAGAGCAATGCTGGCCGGCGAAATTGATATGGCGGTACACAGTATGAAAGATCTGCCTACAAAATTGCCTGACGGTTTGATGATTGGGGCAATTTGTCGGCGGGAAAAGGCCGGCGATGTACTGGTGAGCCGGTTAGGAAAAAAACTGGCCGAGCTGCCTCAAGGGGCACGTTTAGGAACATCCAGCTTAAGGCGATGTGCCCAACTGCTTAAATACCGCCCTGACTTGCAGCTGGAATCGATCCGCGGCAATTTAAACACTCGCATCGAAAAATTAGAAGCCAAGCAGTTAGACGGCATTGTGCTTGCGGCGGCCGGGGTTATCCGTATGGGCTGGACGGACCGCATCACTGAATATATTTCTCATGATATTTGTTTGCCTGCTGTTGGCCAGGGAGCCATTGGCGTAGAGATAAGAGCGGATGATTCCGATACTTATCAACTGGTGCAGAGCATTAATCATCGTGAAACCGAGCTGGCAATCACTGCTGAAAGGGCACTGCTGCGCAGGCTGGAGGGCGGCTGTCAGGTGCCGATTGGAGCTTTCGGCACAGTCGAAAAGAAAGATTTGCACCTGGAAGCAGCGGTAGTGAGCTTGGACGGCAGAAAATCGGTTCGATTAAAAAATGTCGGACGGATTG
>CBEUVQ010000003.1:0-108993 GCA_965546615.1 uncultured Peptococcaceae bacterium | reverse complement strand
GGGCACATAAAAGCGCCAAAGCAAAAAGCGTGGTTGACAGCGGGCTGTCCGGCACCAGCGGCCAAAAATAAACCGGCGTTTCCTGCAGCTGATTACGGTACCAATAATAGCCATAGATTGAGCCCAATATATTTATTATTACCAAGCCGGCCATAAACTGCGGCTGCCAGGGATTATGCCAAAGGCTTTTTATTAACCGAAACATCGCCGTCTCCTATATATCTAATAATTTTTGCCGGCACTCCGCCCACCATTACGCCCGGCGGCACATCTTCTGCAACCACCGCGCCGGCGGCAACAATACTGCCGTCGCCAACGGTTACACCGGCCAAAACAGTGGCATTGGCACCGATTAAAACGTTTTTGCCAATCATCACTTCACCGATGCGGTATTCATCAACCAAAAACTCATGGGTTAAAATCGTCACATTATAACCGATGACACTGTTTTCTCCGACGGTGATTAACTGCGGCAAAAAAACATCAAACATTGCCATTAAGCCCACCGAGGCATTTTTACCGATTTTCATGCCCAACAACTGCCGGTATAAAAAATTTTTTAAATTAATAAACGGCAGATAGCGGCAAACGGTAATGACAATAAAGTTATAGGCCGATCTAAACAAACCCGTTATTTGGAAGCAGCAGTGCATCGCATTTTTATCGCCCT
Organism: uncultured Peptococcaceae bacterium; assembly: GCA_965546615.1. GTDB lineage: Bacteria > Bacillota > Desulfotomaculia > Desulfotomaculales > Desulfohalotomaculaceae > CBEUVQ01. The sequence continues at coordinate 108,323 of CBEUVQ010000003.1, read as the reverse complement.
GCACCTTATAAACCTTAAGTTTTCTCATTTGACTGCCGTCCCCATAGCGTTCATCAACACCTCAAGATCGTGCACCGCTCCGTCATAAGCACTAACGGCATTTATTCCGGTGCATTTCTTAATGTATTCCGCCATAGCCGGCCGCAAATCAACCGGTTTAACACAGCAGTTGTTAAAATGTGTTAAAAAGCACAATTTTACCTGCGAGCCTTGAAGCAAATGTGCCAAACCCAACACGGTAATATGGCGGTGAGCCCAAGAATTATGGGTAGTTACATTTGCAATCAGCACATCTACCTTAGAAAAGGTTTGTTTTAGGTCTTCACGGTATTCCACAATATCCACCAAATCCATCAGCGGCCCCGACGGTTTCATTTCTTTAACGCCGTCAGGAGCGGCATATTTGCGAATGTAATTGGTATCGCTGGTATAACCGATGGTTAAGCCGCCCGCTTTCAGCACAAAACCGTAATTTTCTTCTCCGTGATAAGCTTTAATCGGTGTAAGCACCGTGTTTTTTATTTTCACCGGATGTCGGTTCTGCAGCGTAACTACCTGTGGCCCACCTTTATAATTGGCATAAGCGGCCGCTCCCTGGTGGTAATAACTGATTAGGTGCTCCGATTCCAGCACATCGCGCGGCGCAAGCAGATAACCGCGCCGGGCAAACATCGCCCAACACATTCCCTCTACAACGCTCTCCGCACCGCCGTAATGATCGAGATGTCCGTGAGATATATACACGCCGTCCAAACCGCCAAGATCAATGCCCATTTGCCGGGCGCGCACAACCGCCGCCGGGCCGGGATCAATGTATAAGCGCGTGCCGTCAGCTTCTAAAACAAAGCCAGCGGTACATGGGTTTTGGGTAAAAGAAGCTTCGGGATTTCCGCCGGTACCCAGAAAAAAAATGCGCCAACCCGGCGGAGGCGGTGCTTCCTCGCGTTTTCGATACTTCCAAAAAGATTGGTTAATCGCCCGATATGTAGCTTGGCGCAGCTGTTCATCAAGTTCTTTACTCCGCATTTTTACCCTTTCCTGATTTACGCCGCAGCTTATTTGATATCTCCTCCAGCTTGCGCATACGGTGATTTACCCCGGATTTACCTACCGGAGGCTGCATCATTTCGCCCAGCTCTTTTAAACTGATATCTGTATGCTTCAACCTCAGCCGGGCGGCTTCTCTCAGTGCCGGCGGCAGACTGTCCAGACCTATGGTAGCCTGAATATGCTTAATATTTTCAATCTGGCGCATCGCCGCGTTCACCGTTTTGCTGAGGTTTGCCGTTTCACAATTTACCAACCGGTTTACTTGATTGCGCATATCCTTATAAATCCGAATGTTTTCAAAATTCAAAAGCGCATCATGCGCACCCATAATATTTAAACACTTCACAATCTGGTCGCTTTCTTTTAAATAAACCACATACCAGTTTTTGCGAATGCTGATCTTCGCCCCCAAACCCATCTCATTCATAATGGCGTTAATTTCTTCCGCATGCTCGGCATCATTGGAAATAATTTCTAAATGGTACGTTCCTTCCGGATTGCTGACCGATCCACCCCCCAAAAAACCGCCGCGCAGATACGCTTTGCGGCAGCAGGCTTTGGAAAGCAGGCGGTTTTTTAATCTGTTGTCGGGAAGCCGGTTTTTTTCATTCCACATTCCCATTTGTGCCAAAATCTTTTCCACACCGGGCTGAGGGGGAATGCGCACTAAATAGATATTATTCTTTTTTAAGCGTACTTTACGCTGAACCATCACTTCGGTATATAAGCCAAATAACTTTTTAACCAGCGTCAGAAGCTTGCGGGCTACCGCCGCATTTTCCGTAACGACAGACACTGCCAGTTTTTTACCGGATATTTGAATGCTGCCGTCCATTTTGATGAGTGCAGCCAGTTCTGCCAGCCAGCAGCATCTCCTGGGGCCGATCACTCTCGCCAACTCATTTTTGGTGACAACCGAAAAAGACATAAAAAACACCCCATTCAATTCCATTATAGCACAATTCACCCGGTTAGCCGTGCCCAAGCATCGGCCGGTATATCTCTTATTTAATTCTCTAGGTATTCTTTCATAAAATTCATCCGCTCAGCAGGTGTTTTGGCAGAGATGATCAGCTCCAAAACCGCGCGGGCAAGTTTTTCAGGATGATGGCGGACAACATCAGATTCCAGCACAAAATTTTCGGCAACCGGCTTCACACCAAGGCGGGCAATTTTTTTAACATCCGCCTCTACAGGGGCAGCCCCTTCCTGACGGTAACGGCTGATTAACCGCTCGGGAATGGCACCGGTGTTGACCACCGCATAGTCCACAATTAAGCCGGCGTGGTTGATAATCGCTTTCAGATGCTGTCCGGCGGTATAGTTTTTAGTTTCTCCCGGCTGGGTCATCACATTGCAGACATAAATCTTTACCGCTTTGGACTTCTTAATGGCTTCAGGAATACCGTTTACCAATAGGTTAGGAAGAACGCTGGTATACAAACTGCCCGGCCCTAAGATAATGCCATCCGCTTCCTGCAGTGCTTTTAATGCTTCCGGCAGCGGCTGACATTCCGCCGGCTCGAGAAAGATGTGCTTAATCTTTTGGTCGCTGGACGATACAGAACATTCCCCCAGCACAGTGGTGCCGTCAGACAGCTTCGCCCCAACGCAAACATTCTGCAGCGTAGCGGGCAGCACCCGCCCCCGAACAGCCAGCACTTTTGAAAGTTCCTGTATGCCGGTATAAAAACCACCGGACATGTCAGACAATGCTGCTAAAAACAAGTTGCCTAAATTGTGGCCGGCCATTTCACCTTCACGAAAGCGATACTGCAGCACCCGCTCCATCAAACTTTCTTTATCCGCCAATGCTACCAAGCAGTTGCGGATGTCTCCGGGAGGCAGAATTCCCAAATCACCCCGCAGCCTTCCGGAGCTGCCTCCGTCATCGGTAACGGTTACAATGGCGGTAATATTGCTGGTGTATTCTTTTATCCCTTTTAAAAGAGTAGATAAACCCGTTCCTCCGCCGATCACTACAATTTTCGGACCGCGCTGCAGATAACGCTTGGCATAAATCAGCTCCACCACGCTGCTGCGGCTGCGCAGCGACAGTGCCCCCACCACCGAACTGAATGCTTTCCACAAGCCGTAACCGGCAGCAGTAAAACCCAACGCTAAAAACAAAGCACCTGTCAGCCAGTTAGCAATTCTGCCCAACCTTTCGCCGGCCAACGAATTTGCCGCCTGTGCAAAGCTTTGAAAAAAAACCGGGTAAATAATGCCGATGCCAAAGATGATTAAAACGCTGCCGATTAAACCTAAGCTCAGCCAACGCTTTACACCCATTCCCGGATAAAGCCACTTGAAATACACTTTCCACAAGCAAATCACCCCTAAGCATCTTTAATATCCCGGTGCCTCACTGCCGCTTTGTATCCTTTTTTTCTTAAAAAATCCCCCAGCCAGTTGGCTAAAGTAACTGAACGGTGCATGCCGCCGGTGCAGCCGATGGCCACCATTAAAGTTGCTTTCCCTTCTTTTATGTAATGGGGAATTAAGTATTCAATCATATCGGCAAACTTCTCTTTAAATTGAGCAGTCACCTCTGAACTGCACACATACCGCTGCACGCCGGCATCGTTACCGGTGAGATGGCGCAGCTCCGGTACATAATAGGGGTTGGGCAAAAAACGCACATCCATCACCAAATCTGCGTCTAAAGGAATCCCGTTTTTATAGCCGAAAGACATTACCGTGATAAACAGCTCGTTGGTATCTCTGTTTTCTCCGTAAATACTGTAAATCTCTTTCTTCAGCTGCTGAACCGTCAAATTAGATGTGTCAATGATTTTGTTTGCCCGACCGCGCAGCTCTTTCATCCGCTGGCGTTCCTCCCGAATATCCTCCAGGATTTCCCCGCCGGAAAGGGGGTGCCGACGGCGGGAAGCTTTATAACGTCTTACCAGTGTTTCATCCGACGCCTCTAAAAATAGTATTTCATAAGCAATGTTTTTATTATCTAATTCCTGCAGGACATCAAAAACGGTGTCAAAAAATTCCCCGCCGCGGATGTCGATCACCAAAGCAATTTTTTTCAGCGACGACTGCTCGCATAATTCACCAAACTTGGGCATTAATTTGGGCGGCAAATTATCTACCACAAAAAAACCAAGATCTTCAAGACTTCTTACCGCGGTGGTCTTACCGGCGCCGGATAATCCCGAAACAATTAAAAATCTGGGAACCATAATTATTCGCTCCTACATTTTTATTTTTTCAAATTTACCGACAGCGTGAAAGTGCAATGGCAGCCGCTCCCATCGCACCGGCTTTACTGCCTAAAGCTGCCGGTACGATGTACGTACTTTGCAGTGAGTACTTTAACGCTCTTGCCGACAGTTCTTCCTCCAGCGTTGGCCAAATCATCTCTTTTATCTTCATTACCCCGCCGCCCAGCACTATCAACGGAGGGTTAAGCGTATTGACAATGTTAGCAATGCCAATGCCCAACGCCCGTGCCGCACCGGCCAGTATTGCTTGCGCTTCGGCATCACCTTTGGCGGCTGCGCCGGCTACCGCTCTGGCGTCAACAGCTTCCCTTCTGCCTCCGGCAGCTTGCAGTATCGCCCTGCCTCCGCCGCCCGCCAGCAGTTCTGCCGCCGCTTTGGCAATTGCCGTGCCGGAAGCCAATGCCTCCAAACAGCCAAATTTACCGCATGTGCACTGCGGGCCGTTTGGCATAACGGTCATGTGGCCGAACTCACCGGCACTGCCGGCTGCCCCGTGGTACACCGCACCGCCAATGATTATTCCTCCGCCAATGCCGGTGCTGACAGTGAGATAAACCATATCATCGGCACATTTTCCGGCGCCAAAAGCATACTCTCCCATCGCCGCCGCATTGGCATCATTTTCTATAATTACCGGCACCTGCAGTTTTTCCTGCAAATGCGCCTTTAACGGTACATTATACCAGCTCAAGTTATTGGAAAAATGCACTATCCCGTTTTCAATATCCAAATCCGGCCCCGGAGCACCGACACCAACACCCAATAAGCCGCCGGGGCAACCCCCCGCCTGCTGCCGTACCGCTTCTATAGTCGCTGTGATGCGGGCAATTACTTTATCCGGGCCTTCTGCCGCCCCGGTGGGTACTTTTATCTCCGCTTGTACTTTACCCGACAGATCGGCTAAAACAGTCAGGATTTTAGTACCCCCAAGGTCTACACCCACTACATAACGCGCGTCCATAAATGTCCTCCAAACAACAGTTGATTACCCCAATTAATATACCCATTAATGACGCTGTTCTTCCAAAATCAGTTTTTCTAAAATGTAAGCAACTCCGTCCTGATCATTGGTGGGAGCAATGTAATCAGCAAGTGCCTTAATTTCCTCTTGAGCATTACCCATTACCACAGCAGTACCGGCGTATTCCAGCATTTCAATATCATTCGGAGCATCACCGACAGCGATAATTTGCTCCCGGCTGACCTGCAGTTTTTGGGCCAACACCGCCAAAGCCTCACCTTTTGTAGCCTGCGGATGGGAAAATTCCAAAAAGTTCGGCTTGGAGCGGGTAACATGCAGCCGGTCAGCATACTTTGGTTTCAATTCCCGCTCCAGTGCTGCAATCTCTTCTTTCGCAGCAATGGCCAGCACTTTGGTAGGCGGTTCTTTTAAAAATTCCAAAAGACTGCCTACCGGGGTAGCTTCAACCCGAGAAATCGCAGAGTACTGCTCTGCTTCCGGCGTGATTTTTTCCACACAAATCTGATCATCAACATAGACGTTGACGTGATAATGATATTTTTGAATATCGGCAATAACCTGCCGGGCCAGTTCCAGCGGCACCGGCCGGTGCAAAATCACTTCTTCTGTCAGCGCATTTTTTATCAAAGCACCTTGATAAGTAATCAGCGGCAGGTTGATTCCCAACTCTTCAGCGTAAGGCTTCACCGAGCGAAACATCCGTCCGGTGGATAATGTAACGTAAATACCCCGTTCCCTCAGTTTAGCTATCGTTCTTTTCGCCCGTGGCGAAATGCGCAGTTTGCTGTCCAACAGCGTATCATCCATATCCACAGCAATTAGTTTGTAGCTGCTCAATTTGTTACCTCCCAGCCTGCTTTGCATCGCATTTTAACGTAATATTTGTTAATTCTTTATACAGCTTGTTTTACATTGTTGTATTTTTAACCCCATAAATTGAAGCGCCGCCTGTTTTCAGTAAGGCACACTAATCTTGTTTTGCTTTAAAAAAGTTATACACCGCTTCCGCCGCTTTGCGGTTCATGCCGGGGACCTGCTCCAGCTGCTGCAGTCCGGCCTGCTTAATCCCGTCTATCGTTTTAAATTTATTTAACAACGCCTTTCGTCGGACGGGGCCGATCCCCTCTATTTCATCCAGCAGCGATTTTAAATTGCGCTTGGTGCGCAGCTTGCGGTGGTAAGTTACCGCAAAACGGTGGGCTTCATCGCGCAGCCGCTGCACTAAGTACAGCGCCTCGGAGTTCCGCTCCAGCACAATCGGTTCGCTTTCCCCCTCGGCAAACAACAATTCCTCTTCTTTAGCCAAACCAAAAGTGGGAATGTCATCTACACCCAATGAGCGCATTACCGCCCGGGCAGCGGAAAGCTGGCCTTTACCGCCGTCTATAATCACTAAGTCCGGCAGGCGGTTGAATTTTGCCTCTTTTACAGAAATCTGACCGGTGCGCAGCAGTTCCTGCTCTTCCAAACCGCGCGAAAAGCGGCGCCCAATTACCTCCTGCATTGACGCAAAGTCATTGGGGCCGTGTACCGTGCGAATTTTAAATCGCCGGTATTGATCTTTGCTGGGTTTGCCCTCTTCAAACACCACCATTGAAGCCACTTGTTCCGCACCTTGAATATTGGAAATATCGTAACATTCCATCCGATAAGGAGGCATATTTAACCCCAAAGCTTTGGCCAATTCAGCCAGTGCATTACTCAACCTGTTTTGATCAAGCATCTTCTCTGACTCAATTTGCTCCAGCACCAATAACGCATTTTTGGCCACCATTTCCACCAGTTTGGCCTTTTCCCCCCGTTTAGGCGTCTTCACCGTCACCTTTAAACCCCGCTTTTTGGTCAGCCAGCTGCCGATTAAGCCGGCTTCTTCGCCGATATCCTCCGAAAGCAGCACCTGACGGGGAATAAAATCCACCTGATTGTAATACTGCTTCAAAAAGCCGGCCATTACTTCACCGCGGCTTAAACCGTCGGTATTTTTTAAAAGGTGATGTTCGCGGCCGATCAGCTTGCCGCCGCGTACAAAAAACACCATCACACAAACTTCGTTTTCACCGCGGGCGATGGCAATTACGTCTTTATCTTCCAACTCTTCAGAAACAATCTTCTGCCGCTCCACCACTTTTTTTACTGCCTGCAGCTGATCGCGCAGCTCCGCCGCCTTTTCAAAATCCAAATTATCGGCAGCTTGATGCATTCTTTTCTCTAATCTTTTAATTAAATCATCCTGCCGGCCTTCTAAAAACAAAATAATTTCATTGATGGTCTGCCGGTACTGTTCTTTGTCCACATTTTTGGTACACGGACCGTGACAGCGGTTGATATGGTAGTTTAAACACGGCCTGGTACGCGAAGCAAACTGGCGGGAAGAACAGGTGCGAAACGGAAACAAGCGTTTCAACAGCTTAATGGTTTCATTCATCGCCCCCACTTGGGTATACGGGCCGAAATAGCGTGAACCGTCTTTAACCAACCGTCGGGTGGTTAATACCCGCGGATAATCTTCCGCCAGCGTAACCTTAATATAAGGGTAGGTTTTATCATCTTTCAGCAGAACATTATACCGAGGGCGGTGCTCTTTAATTAAGTTGCATTCCAGAATTAACGCTTCTACTTCCGAATCAGTGACAATATATTCTAAATCAGCCGCTTTTTCCATCATCATACGCGTTTTCGGCGCCTGCCCGCTCTGCTGAAAATAAGAACGCACCCGGTTCTTTAAAGAAACCGCTTTGCCCACATAAATCACTTTTCCGTCAGCATTGCGAAACAAATAAACGCCGGGTTTGGCGGGTATATGCTTCAGCTTTTCTTCCATACGCAAAAGGGATCCCCCCCTCGCTATCATTTTAACCGAAAAAGCCGGTTCACTGCAAAAAATGATTGACAAAATAATATATCAGGATTAAATTGATAAATAAGTAACCAGTTAGTTACCGCATTTGATACGGAGGTGAAATTAATGAGTTCCCCTGTCCGCAATGCAGAAGAGTCAAAGCAGCGCATATTGGAAGCCGCCAAACATATCTTTGCTAATAAAGGGCTGGACGGTGCCCGGGTAGACGAAATAGCCGCCAAAGCCAAGATTAACAAGCGCATGATCTATCACTATTTTGAAAGCAAAGAAGGCTTATATATGGAAGTGTTCCGCCAATACTGCCACAAGATTGTTGACACAGGAGAGCGCGGGCTGCATTTAAAGGGCACCCCGGTAGATAAGGTCGTCCAAATAATCAGTCATTATTTTTATTTTTTGGCTGAAAATGAAGACTTTATGAAGCTCATTCACTGGGAGTCACTGCACGGCGGCCGATACTCGCGGCAAATTCTTCCGGAAATTGCGCAGGTGGCCCTGCCTAAATTAAAGGAAGTGCTGGAGGACGGGGTTGAACAGGGGCTGTTTCGCAAAGATTTAGATATCCGCCATTTAATTATCAGCATTAATGCCATTTGTATGTTTTATTTTTATCGGCGGGAAGCATATTCTTTTCTTTGGGAGGAAGATTTAATGCAGCCAAAACTGTTGGAAGAAAGGCTGCATCACGTTTTGGATTTTGCCCTTTACGGCATTTTAAATAACAATCGTTCTTCAAATTAACCGGTAGGAGTGGGTAGCATGTTGGAAGATACCATAAAAAACCTGGAAAGCAGAAAAAAGAAAACTTTAATTTTCTTTGCCGCCTTGGCAGTGTTAACGGCATCAATCTTTATCGGCTATTTTTTCAAAAACAGCGCCACCACTGCCGCAGAAAGATCTGATTTAATTTACACCGGCACCATTGAAGCCAAAAATGTGATGGCTTCATTCAAAGTACCCGGCCGCATCGATTCACTTTTTGTTGAAGAAGGCAGTAAAGTGACAAAAGGACAAAAACTGGCTGAATTGGAAAACAGCGAACTGGCCGCTAAATTAACCCAAGCAAAAGGCGCCTACCAAGCAGCTGTTTCTCAAGCCGCCCAAGCGGAAGAATCCATTGCTTTGACCGAGAAGCAAATCAGCACCACCATTGCCCAACTGGAGGCAAAAGTTGCTCAGGCGGAAGTTGGCTTAAAAGATGCCCAACAGCTGTACGAACGGATGAAAGTGCTGCACCAAAGCGAAGCGGTTTCAGACAGCGATTTTGAAAAGGCAGAAAACGCATACCACGCTGCAGAGAGCAAACTAAAAGAAGCGCAGGCCGCACTTGACCAAGCGGTAGCTTCAAAAACAAAAATCAACATCGCTCAATCTCAATACCAAGCGGCTTTAGGCCAAAGTGAGCAGGCCAAAGGAGCATTGGAAGAAGCCCAAACCTATCTTGATAACACCGTGCTAAAATCCCCTATCGCCGGTTATATCACCCAAATGTATTTAGAAGAAGGTGAAATGGTTAATGCCGGCACCCCGGTATTCGAAATTACCGATCTTGAGCATCCTTACGTAAAAGTATTTATCAGCGAACAAAAAATCGGCCGGGTGTATTTAAACCAGCCGGTGGAAGTACAGGTAGACGCCTTCCCCAACAAAGTATTTGAAGGAAAAGTAGTGTGGATTAACAATGCCGGCGAATTTGCCGTAAAAAAAGCGGTTAATGACCAACATGAACACGACCTGCGCAGCTTTGAAGTAAAAGTTGACCTACCCAACCCGGATTTAAGCTTAAAAGTAGGCATGACCGCAACGGTGAAAATATTGGAAGGGGCTAAATAATATGCAGGCGGTAATCGCAGTACAAAATCTTGTACAAAAAATTGGCCGAAAACTTGTTTTAAACGATGTCAGCTTTACGGTAGAAAAAGGTGAATGTTTCGGCGTATTCGGCACCCGGGGCAAGGGCAAAACAACGTTACTACATATTCTCGCCGGAATAGACCGGTTTAAATCAGGAAGTGTGCTGGTAGCAGGCGTAAATGTGCAGAAAAACGAAAGTTTTAAAAAAAAGCTCGGCTTGGTAACCCAACAGCCCAGCTTATTTCCGGATTTAAGCACCGTTGAAAACCTTGATTTTATCGCTACCATAAAGGAAGCCGACAAAACAAAAATTGCCCGGTTGGTGCAGGACTTTGAGCTGGAAGATTACCTAAAACAGCCGGTAACAATGCTGGATGCCGGCGTTTACCAGCGGCTGTCGCTTGCCTGCGCGCTGCTTAATGAACCGGAAATTCTTATCATTGATGAGTTGATTAACGATGTTGACATGTATTCGCGGAAAATCTTAATACGGGAAGTGAAAAAATTTTTAGCTGCCGGCAGCACCGTAGTTTGGGGATTCAGCAATCCTGACTATTTGCACCACATGGATAAAGTAGCCTGGTTGAATGACGGCAAACTGACAGTAATCAGCCCGGAGCAGGCGCGTGAAAAATGGGCGCGTGGTGAAGCTGATGTTTAAGCAGTGTTTAGCCATCATACACCGGGAAATTCATTATATGTGGCGCGACAAAGGTCTGAGATACATCATTCTGCTCGGCACTTTTTTGGGTTTAGCACTGTTTTACGGCATTTACAGTGCTCAAGTAATTAAAGATATTCCCACAGCAATTGTGGATTTAGATCATACTTCCGCCAGCCGGGATGTTGTAGAAAAACTGCAAACAGCGGAAAATCTCAAAGTGGTTGCCTATCCTGAAAATTATCAAGCACTTAAAGAACTGCTTGATTCCGGCAGAGTTACGGTGGGCATCGTCATTCCGGAAGATTTCGGTCAAGATACGGCTTTAAGCCGACAAACCAAAATTTACACCGTCATAGACGGCAGCAACATCGCTTATGCCACCAACGCCACCAACGCCGTGATGGCTGTTACCGGCACCGTCAGTGCCCAAATCGGCATTAAAAATCTTTTAAGCAAAGGTGTTCAATATCAGCAGGCCCAAGAAGCATATTTCGGCGTGACCTTTGATGAGCAGCCGTGGTTTAACCCTACTTTAAACTATGCCTTTTTTTTAGTGCTGGCGTTAACTCTGAATATCTGGCAGCAGTGCTGTATGCTGGTTTCCTGCATGACCATTCTGGGGGAAACCGGTATGAAAAGCTGGTATCAGTGGAAATCAATCGGTTTTCCGCGGTATAAGCTTTTTATCAGCAAATCGGCAGTCCACATTGCGGTATTCATGCTCATCATACTGCCAATTTATCTACTGGCCTTTTGGGTGCTGAAAATGCCGCTCACCATGGGCTGCGGCGCACTGCTGCTGCTTACGCTGCTTTTTGCCGTCGCGGTGCACAGCATCGGCACTTTGGCATCCAGCTTTGCCCATAATGCCGTTGACGCCACCAGGTTCGGCATGATTATCGCCCTGCCTTCATTTGTCGTTTCCGGCTACACTTGGCCGCTGGAATCAATGCCGGGATTTATTCAAGTGCTGGCCAAATGCATTCCGCAAACCTGGTTTTTCCAGGGCTTCAACTATATCGTCTTTAAAAATCCCGGCTGGCAGTTCATTTCGCAGTACTTTTTTATACTGGCAGCAATTGCACTGGTTTGCTATAGTGCCGCTTCGCTGATCACTTTGCGCCGCAGTTAGGAGGGAAAAACGTTGAAACAACTGCTAAGCATTGCCTGCTATGAAACATTTCATATCTTTAGAAATAGAATTCTGTTTTTAATGGTGTTTGTTGTTCCCCTCCTCTACACACTGCTTTTCGGCATGGTTTACATGGCGGGAATATTGACAGACATCCCGCTGGGAATTGTCAATTTAGATGATTCTCCGCTGAGCAGGGAAATTGTCACTGCTTTCAAAAACAGCCCCAATTTTAAAACCGTTGACAGCATTACCACTTATCAGCAGCTGGAAAAAGCGATGAATGACGGAACAGTGCGGGCAGGTGTAGTCATACCGGAAGATTTTGCACTAAAAGTGTCTCAACACCGTCAAACCCCGGTACTGACCGTTTATGATGCTTCTAACTTGGTGTGGGGCTTTAATATCCGCAAATATACCCTGCAGGTAATCAGCGATTTCAGTGCCAAAAACACCGCCGCTTATCTGACCGGCTTGGGGTACACCGAGCAGGAAGTAAAAAACGTACTAAGCACCGTGTCCGCCGACATTCAAGCTTGGTATAATCCTAATTACAGTTATGCAACCTTTCTCTTTACAGGCTTGCTGCTGATGGTGGTGCACCAGATCGGTTTATTAAGTGTCAGCTTATCAGTAACCAGAGAAAAGGAAAACAGAAGCTGGGTGCACTATTTGTGTTCTCCGCTGCCAAAATGGAAGATATTTGCCGGCAAAGCACTGCCGTACTTTATTGCCAATGTATTTAACTATGTCTTACTGCTGTGGGTGGCTGCACAATTTATCAACGTTAAAATTGCCGGCTCACCGGGACTGCTGATTTTATTCGGATTGCTTTATACCGTTATCATTACGTCACTCGGATTTTTTATTTCCACTAAAGCACCTAACTCGCTGCAGGCCACCAGATATATCATGCTGCTTTCTGTGCCGTTTTTCTTTATATCCGGCTTTACCTGGCCGCAAACTCACATTCCGGCAGTTTTAAATTATCCGGCACACCTGCTGCCCTACACCTGGATGGCTGAAGCCTACCGCATGATTACCGTCAAAGAGTTGGGCGTCAGCGCTCTGCTTCTGCACTTATCAGTGCTGACAGCAATGGCGGTAATTTCAACAATGCTGGCAGTCTCCTTTAAAAAGCACCGCATACCGCCCAAAGAAACAGGTTTGACAGTAAACTGTGAGTTGGATTACCCCGAAAGGGTTGGGCATTTTTAAACTGCCGCCCGTCCAAAACAATAACCCCCATGCTTTTTTTCGTCAGCATGGGGGTGCTTAATTAACAGCAGATTTTCAGGATACATTATTTCATCAATGTCAGCATCGCTTCAAGTACGCCTCCTGCCACCGCCCTGGCTTTATCGCTGATGGTAAAGCAGTAGTCGTATTCTGCCCGGGGGTCGATATCTCCGATTTTCAGTCCGGCAGTTACCGATACGCCGCTGTGAATCAGTCCTCTCAGCACACCGTCAATCTCCGCCCGCACTGCGGTATTATCTATCCAACCTACGGTATCGCCGCTTGCAACCCGCTCACCGATTTCTTTACAAGCGGTAAAAATACCGTCTTTACCGGCCCGCAAAAGCCGCTTGGTGCTTATCCCCATTACCGGTCCGGGTTTTCCGGTGTTTGGAATGGCCGCACCCTGCCAAATCACCCTGCCCAGATAATGCCCGCGTTTAGTTTCCACTACGGCATGCACATCGACACCGGCTGTAAAACCGGGTCCCAAGGCGATAACTATTTCGGCATCATCTTTTTTGGTTCCGGTATTTTTTTTAGCCATAATAGCATCAATCACTACCTGCGGTTTTAACTGCTGAACAGTTTCGCCCTTTTCATCAATTATTACCGGGATAACACCTTGGCTTACCAGCTCTTTGGCCTGCTGCACATCGTCAGCCAAAACCGCCCGCACACCCTCAACGGTAATTTCACCGACGTAAACCGCTTCTGCAAAAGACACCGTTCTTCTGACCACCAACGGTCGAGGCAATTCCGTCATGACGGGGGTAAAGCCGCAGCGGCTCAAACGGTGAGCGACACCGCTGGCCAAGTCCCCGGCACCTTTAATCAATACTAAGTTGTTTGACATTAGACTCCTCCGTCAATTTCTTTATTGTCGATTTAACGGTTCAATGAATACTTCCAGCGTGCCGCCGCAGGCCATCCCCTCATTGGCGGCTACATCGTTATCCAGGAAAAATTTATACAGGCCGGGCTTTCCGGTGTCCATCACCGTTAAAGCCTCCCTTTTTACCTCTCCTTCAATACAGCCCCCGCCGATGGTGCCTACAATACCGCCGTCACGACGCACCAACATTTTAGCTCCCGCTTTTCGCGGGGTAGACCCCCTGCTGGTTATTACTGTGGCCAGCGCGGCAGGTATGCCCTGCTGTTGAAACAGCTCAACATCATGCAGCAGATTTAAATCCTGTTGGGAAATACCGCAGTTTGCCTTTGGACTGTAATTTACACCGGAAACAGAAGGTATGTCTTTGCCGTATTTAACTTTAATCAACTCGGCCGCAATGCTTACCGCAATTTCCTCAGGAGTTTGCGCCCCTAAATCCAAACCAATTGGCATATAAACCCGATCAAGGCGAGCCTGCTCAACACCTTGTTCTTTTAAATGCTTTTTGATCAATGCTATGCGCCGCCTGCTGCCAATCATCCCCAAATAGCCGACATCCTTTTGAATGACTGCCTGCAGGCACTCTAAATCATGCTGATGCCCGCGGGTAACGATTACTGCTTTACTCCACCGGCCAAGCGGCATGTTTTCAATGGCATGGCTGAAATTGTCACAAATAACTTCTACCGGCGCAGGAAATCTTTGTTTGTTGGCAAAAGACGGCCGATCATCAACTACCGTAATGTGATAGCCCAACAGAGCGGTAATCTGCACCAATGCGTAAGCAATGTTACCCCCTCCGAAAACCACCAAATTTTCGGGAGGAAAAAACGGTTCCGCCGCCAACAGCACCTGTTCTGCCCGGCAATCGGAACAGGCAATTTTCTCAGTAATTAATCTTCCTTGTTCTAACGCCTGAGCAGCTAAGTCATCCGCCGCTTGATCCAACCGATAATTGCCAAATGAACCTGTCACCTGTGATTGGGAATAGTACTTTTTCCCGCCTATCGGCAGTGATGCAGGCAGGTCTGCATCAAGCAGAGTAACAACTGCACTCGGCCGTTTCTTTTCTAAGTTTTTCAAAACATCTGCGTACATGTTGGCATCTCCTTTTTAAATACCGGCCTGGCCAAAGCTGCACTTAGGATAATGACAAACATTACAGCTTCTGCATAAACCGCCGTGCGCATAAGCCACAATATCTTCGCATGTTAAGCGTTCGCCGGTTAGTATGCGTGACAGTACCAAATCCAGCACGGTAATGCGGTAATACATACCGCAGGCCGGCACGCCGATGACAGGCACATCACCGCGGTAAGCCAACAAAAACATCGCCCCCGGCAGTATGGGCGCTCCGTACTTAATTATTTCCGCTCCGCTCAAACGAATACCCAAAGGAGTGACATCATCCGGATCCACCGACATGCCGCCGCTGACCAGTACTATTTCCGCACCGCAGTCAATCGCTTCATTTATTTTGGAAGCAATTACTTCTGCATCATCGGGGGCATAATTAAAACTAATTACTTCCGAACCGAAATCCGCCACTTTGTTCTGCAGCACCGGTCCGAAAGTGTCTTTAATTCTTCCGGCGTATACTTCACTTCCTGTTACTATCAAGCCCACTTTTTTCTTTTGATAAGGAACCACTTCTACCAACGGGCCGTTTTTTTGACAAATTTCTTCAAAGCGACGCACTACCTGCTCTTTAACGGTGAGCGGAATTACCTTAGTTCCGGCCACCATATCCCCTTCTTTTACCGGGGTATTGTTGGTTAACGTTGAAAATATCACCTCAGGCAGGTTATTTACTTCTTTCAATGCCGGCACGTTGACTTTTAAAAGCCCGCTCATTGCGGCAAACAGGTTTACTCTGCTTTCTTTGGGCGGCGAACAGGTAATTCCGTCACCTGCACCTGCCCTGCCCAAGCATATACCTGCTTCATCTTCATGTATATCGTCGGATTCCAGCTCTAAAACATAAATCTGCTGTTTACCCATTTTCAGCAATTCGGAAACATCATCCTCGGTAATGATATGGCCCTTGCGAAAGGCCGGCCCTTTAAAACTGTCTTTTACAATTTTGGTTAAATCATGAGAAAGCACCATACCGACAGCATTTTCTACGCGAATTTTTTGGGTCTTCATGTGCGTACCTCCCGATGTTAGGTCTTAAACTTTATCCCATGCTGATTAGTTGTCAAAAGTTACATTACACAGCCAGTCGAGCACATGCCCTTCACACCAAGCCAATTTACTCAGCATTTTCAATCCGATCAATAACTTCTGTCATTAATTTCAAATCATCCCGTTGATCGATATCTAAAATAACACCTTCATCGTCTACTTCTATCGGCAGCTGATTAGGCAGTTCATTCAGTATCGCCCGTCCTCCTGCATCACCCGTCAGCTTTAACAATTCAGAGAAACACGCACGGCTAAAATACACCGGATGTCCGCGCTGTCCATTGTAAACAGGGTAGGCAACATCGGGATTTCGTTCCATTACCGAAGCACACATTAACAGCACCGTTTCTCTTTTTACAGCCGGCATATCCCCCAAAAAAACTAAAACGCCCTGCAAACGGCCGGAAAATTTCAGTATATGGTTTATTCCAACGCGCAGCGAACTGCCCATACCTTCCGCCCACTGCTCATTTTTACAGTATTGAAAGTAGTGGTTTTCTGCTTCATGCCGCACCCTCTCATCGCTTCCACCCACTACTGTTTTAGGGTAGAGCGCAGTGCCGTTGAGCATGCGCAGCAGCCAGGCAATCACCGGTTTGCCGTGAAGAATTTCGGTAAGTTTTCCGCCCCCAAACCGGCTCCCCGCTCCTGCCGCCAACACCAATGCGGCAATCGACGGCACAGGAAACTGCTCCGCTGATGAACGGCGGTCAATCATCATTATTTTGGTGCCTGCCGGAGCAATTTTTTGCAAAAAAAAGTGTTGATACCGGCGCAGACCGTACCACAGGTGTTCATCAACAACCGGCGGCATTGCGATAATTTGTTGGGCCAGCTGCCAGCGATGCAAAACCTCTTCTACCGGCTTACCAACCGCCGCATCAGAGGCAATGCACAGCACATCAGTAACGCCCTGCGGCAGCACCGGTTCATCCGCACCCCAAAATTTCAGCGGCAGTCCCCTGCTGCCGTCGGCCTCCACTAAAATATAATCGTAGGTTGATAAATGCGGTGCAAGCAAATCCCGCCTAACCCCAACCACTTTGCCCAGGTGGTTGATCGCCGCACCCCATAGGTACAAATGATCTCTGCATACAGGCGGCGGGGAAGTGGGGCTTAACCAAAGCAGCGCTTCTTTTTTTTGGGGCGGCAGCATTTGTGCAGTGGTAGATAACAGTACCTTTGCGCCCCGGTTCTGCAGGTAACGTCCCAGTGCATACAGCATGGTGGTCTTACCGCCGCCACCGACAATCGCCACTAATGACGGTGAATTTGCAAGCAGGTGAGCTGCCTCGACAGCCCACCTGTAATTGATATTTTCCATTTTTTTCAGTTATCTTAATACAGTGTAACGACCATAAGGCACAAATGCTACTCGGGCATCTTCGCCTTGATCCTTTAAAGCATCTGCATAAGCTTCTTCTATAGTAGCGTAAGCCTTAAAGCCAACGGATCTGGCAAATTCTAAGTTTTCTTCCCGGGTTACCAGACGCACATCGTGGGTAAGCATTGTTTCGTAAATCGGATGCCAAATACATCCTGCCCACAGTTCACGTTCACGGGTAAAGAATGAAGACAGTACTTTTTCATGATTTTCTTCATTAGCAGGCAAAAATTCCTTCATTAAATCCATCAGCGCAAATCCCGGCCAGTCGCCGTATCCGGGACAAGGGGTAGCCATAATGATGATACCGCCGGGCTTAGTTATCGGAGCACAGTTTACCACTGCCCAACCGGTATGGAAAAAGAGGTGGTCGGTAGGAGCAGAGGAACCGGTAATGCAGATATCCACCGGATTTTCTTTCAGCTCTTTACAATCAAAAGCATAAATTTTGTCATATTCAGCAACAGCAGCCCGGTGGGAAGCAACGGGATGACCGGCATTAACAAAGATGTTCTGCCATTTGTTATTTACAATGATGTTGATGTTCATATCAATCTTGGCCATTTCCAATGCTTCGTACTTATCCAACTGCATGCGGCAGTCATTGTTGCCGGGTACACAATCAGGAGCCAGCGCCATCACGTGGTTGGTTTCAATTGTTTCATTTCCGGCTACAGCGGGAATAACCATGCCGGAGCCGCCATAACCCCAAAGTGTTGCTTGAGTGGTGTTCAGCGCAATTTTCACATCAGCATCGGTCACTACTTTATGCACCCAAAGCGGGGTTCCTGCTGAGGTGATACCTAGATAACGATAGTTATCCTTTTGAGAAACATCATTGCAGTAAACCGGCACACTGGTGGCTACTTCTTCACCCAGCTTTTCTTTAATTTCTTCTTCATTAAGCGCAGGTACTTTGCCGCAGCCGATGACAACCGCTACTTCCGCGCCGGCATCTTTAGCTTTTTTCACCAATGCCGGAAGTACCTTGCTGACGTCGGCAGCACGAAACTGGTTTTCAGTAATGAAAGTTACTTTTTTGCCCGGGCCGATCAGTTCAGAAAACTTTTTGCCTTCCACCGGATTTTCAACTGCTTCCAGCACTGCGCTTAAGAAATCGGGCAGTTCTTTATCTTCATCCGGTATAAAACTTGCTGCCAAGTTTTTTTGATCAACTTCCAAATCTAAATAAACGCCTCGTTCTTCCGCGGTTTCATAAGGGATTTTCAAAAGTTCCTTTGCCATTTTCATACCTCCTAAATTTAACTTACTGAGTGCTCAGCACCCTTTTTAATTGCTGCCAGTACTTTATCCGGGGTAAGAGTATGTTCAAAGAAATCCACTCCCACTACATTGGAAACCGCTCTGATAATTGCCGCATGAGCAACATTAGCTACAATTTCACCACAGCCTTTGGCACCGAAAGGCCCACGCGGTGACGGATTTTCCAATAAGTAAGTTTTTACATCCGGCATGTCCATAGCAGTAGGAATTAAATAATCGTGATAGGTGTAGGCAGCATCATCCATACTGGGATATTTGGGCAAAACGTTTTCCATTAATGCATATCCTATCCCAAATGATGCACCGCCATGCATTTGTCCCTCCAGCAGCAGCGGGTTAAGCGGCTTACCCGGCTCCAAAGCCATAACCAAATCGGTAACTACAACTTCGCCTGTTTCCATATCAACTTCAACTTCTGCGATGCAGGACATAAACTGCAGTGCTTTGAAGAATTCAACTTTACCGGTGGCGTTGTCCCGGGGAGCAAACTTAGGAACATAACGTCCAACACCGACCAGCGGTTCAAGAGAGGTGAAAAACGCATCGCCGGCTATTTCCTGCAAAGTAATGCGGCTTGTTGGGTCGGCACAGTTCCAAATTACGCCGTCGCTGTACTCTAATCCGTCGACGTTTAATCCCAGTTTTGCAGCTGCAAACTGCATAATTTTTTCTTTTAAGTTTTCAGCGGCTAATTTCACTGCATTACCGCAAACCAAAGTTGTCCGGCTGGCGAACTGACCGGTACAAATAGCAGCATTGGCACTGTCGGAATTTAATACCGTAATTTTTTCCACCGGCACTTCCAAAACTTCGGCGGCAATTTGTCTCATTACCGTTTTAACACCTTGGCCAAGTTCAGTAGAACCAATATGCAGCGTCACACTGGCATCGCCGTGCATACGAATAAATGCTTCACTAGGGTCATTGCCTCCGGTAAGACCGGAAGAGTGGATTGTCGAGCAAACACCTTTACCACGTTTTTTCATTATTTCTTCCCTCCTCTCAAGTTAAAACTTTTTGTTATACCAATCGTAGGCCTCTACCACTGCCTGCAGCGTATCTTTAGCACCGACTGCTTCCAACGCCTGCTGCGTAGGCAAAAGGTCTCCGTCTTTAAATAAGTTCTTGATCCGAACTTCCACCGGATCCATATTTAACTCACGGGCTATTAAATCCATTTGGGTTTCATTGGCTAAAACTGACTGAGTAATTGAATAACCACGTTTCGGTCCGGTTACTTGTTTGTTGGTGTATACAACATAGCCGTCAAACCAGGTGTTGGGAACATAGTACGGTCCGTTGTACTGTGAAGTCAGTTTAAGCATGCCATAGGTACCAAAATCGTTATATGCACCGGTATCTTGGATATAGCGCACTTTGGTGGCCACCAAAAGGCCGTCTTTATTAAAGCCGGTTTTATACCACATAGTATCCGCACTGCTGACGGTAGAAAGGAAAAATTCCTCTTTACGTGTCCAGCGCCATTTTACCGGCTTACCGGTTTTCAAAGCCAGCAGAGCAGTTACAAATTCTGTGCTGGGGTTAGATTTACCGCCAAAACCGCCGCCTACCGGCCCGGTAACAAAACGCATTTTGCTCTGAGGTACATTAATAACCGCAGAAATTAACATTTGATGCCAAGCAACGGTCTGGGTAGTGGAATGAATTGTTAAATAACCGCTGCTGTCCACATATGAAACAGAGCAGTGCGGCTCCAAAAAGGCGTGTTCAGTCATCGGTGCGCGGTATTTGTTTTCAATAATGTAATCACACTCAGCAAAGGCTTTATCTACATCACCATAGCGCACCATAATGGCATCGTCGTCACCTAATTTGGCAATATTGCCGCCCTCGTGCACTTCAGGGGCACCGGGTTTCATTGCTTCTTCAGGGTCATATACCGCCGGAAGTTCTTCATACTCTATTTTCACCAGCTCGCAAGCTTCATAAGCGGTATCTTCGTCCACCGCAGCCACTGCTACCACCGGCTGATCAAGATAGCGGACATATTTATCTGCCAACACAGGTGTATCCTGCACAAACGGACCCCAATAGTTATTAGGTACATCTTTATGAGTAATGACACCAACCACACCGGGCAGGCTCTCAGCTTTGGACGTGTCAATACTGATTATCTTTGCGTGCGGCACCGGTACTGAAGCGGTTTTTACATACAGCATCCCGGGCAGGTAGATATCATCTGTATATTGAGTTTTTGCGGTCACATGGTTCCAACCATCATAAATCGGTATACGCTTACCAACAGCTTTCATTGTTTAGCCCCCCTTCTATATTAATCAGTCGTTTCAGCGGCTTTTTGAACAGCTTTAATCTGATTGACGTAACCGGTACAACGACATAAGTTGCCGCTGATTCCCCTGGCGATCTCTTCCCATGATGGTTTGGGGTTTTGATCTAAAAGTACTTTGGCAGATAAAATCATTCCCGGTCCGCAAAAGCCGCATTGAAGACCGTGTAAGTTTACAAAAGCTTCTTGAATTTTTTGAGCTTCGCCGGTGGCATTAAGCCCTTCCAGCGTAACAATCTCCGCTCCTTCAACCATAGGTGTCAATATTGTGCAGGAGTTAACCAACTTGCCGTTCACAATGACGCTGCACGCCCCGCAGTCGCCTGTTTCGCAGCCCTTTTTAACGGAAGTTAAGCCGAGCTGTGCGCGCAGAACATCAGTTAATATTGCGGTTGGTTTGCACTCTACCGTCACTTGGCGGCCGTTCACCGTAAACTTTACTTCAACCATTTGCGTCACCCCTCCTAATTAAGCTTGATTTAAAACTCGCTCTAAAGCTCGTTTGACAAGAACTTGGGCAACTTCAGTGCGGTACCAAGCAGCTGCTCTTGCATCGTCAATGGGGCTGATTTCAGCAGCAAGCTTATCATAAACATTTTTCATGTCTACCGCTGTGCCATTACCTATTGCTTGTTCAGTTTCTCTGCAGCGCAGCGGCTTAGGCGCCAGCGCACCTCCGGAAACACGCACCCCTAAGCACTGATTGTCTTTAAAATCAGCACTTACCGCAATGCTGACAAGGGCCAAACTGCTCCCTCTTCTTTGTTGGCTGCGCAAATGCACACCTTTTTTAGTTATCCCGTCAGTTAGAGGGATTTCGACACCGGTCACTAATTCGTCGTTTTTCAAATCAACTTTTCCTTTATCCAAGAAAAACTCTTCGAGGTTTACTTTGCGCTCGCCGGACGCAGAGACTATAGTAACTACCGCCGCTTCAGCCAGCAGTGCTACCGCACCGTCAGCCGCCGGAGAAGCATTTACAATGTTGCCGCCAATTGTACCCTGATTGCGCACCTGCGGAGTACCCATTTGATATGCCGCATCGGCCAAAGCAGGAGCATACTTCTTCACCAACGGATTTTGTTCCAATTCAGAGAATGTAGTTAACGCACCAATCACCAAAGCATTGTTTTCTACTTTAACTTCTTTCAGGGCGTCAATTTTTCCAATATACACCAAATTGGTTTGAGGTTTTTTCTCACGCAGATTATACAGCGGCACCAAGTCGGTTCCCCCGGCTATAATGCCGACATTCTGATAACTGTTTAACAATTCTGCTGTCTCCTGCACAGTGGCAGGTGAGAAAAATGTAACACCGTTCATCCCTTCCACTCCTTTCAAGTAGTGATTAAAAAGCTAACCGCAAAATTAACTTTTTCTTTAAAACGTGTTCACCACCCCTCCCAAAAACTGATACAGCCACAAACTCAACCCCACGGTGTTCGTTATTACCGAATATTATTTCGGTATTCTCGTTGGAAAGTTATTTCTCTGCACATCTGGCCAATACCTTCATGATAAAAAAATTACAATTCGTTATTGTCGAATTTTTGTATTATTTGTTAAATAAAATCTATAATAAAAATAATAAAAAATCTGTTTATTTATGGAATAAAGAAACCTTTTTAGCTTTGTTCAAATAATGCTAGTGGTTGTGGTTATGGTTATGATTGTGGATATGGTCATGTTTGTGGTTGTGGTTATGGTTGTGGTTGTGACGATGGTATGGTTCGCCGACAATCACCCGCAGCAAATTTGGTATTTCAAGATCAGCCGTTCCGGCACCGTATCCGACGGTTTGGGGAATAATCACCGGCAAATCTCCGAAGTTATCGCATACTGCAGTTAAAACAGCAGCACCGGTGGGGGTAATCAGTTCTGAGTTCACTCCGGAATTATAAATAGGTACACTTTTTAATAATTCCAACGCCGCCGGGGCCGGTACCGGAATTTTACCGTGCATACAGTTTGTCCAGCCGCCGCCGACATTTAATGCCGAAGCATATACTTTTGTAACGTTCAATTTGTGCAGCCCCACTACCGCCCCGACAATATCTACAATTGCGTCTACCGCCCCAACTTCATGAAAATGAATTTTATCCGGACTTACGCCGTGAATTTTGCCTTCTGCTTCCGCCAATACGCCAAAAATCTTTAATACTGTTTCTTTTATCGGCTCGTCCAAAGAACTTTCAGTGATAATTTTTTTAATGTCTCCCAAGTGGCGGTGGGGATGATGCTCATCGCATTCCACGCTAAACTTAGTAGCGGAAATTCCCTTTTTAGTCACCGGTTTGCAGCTAATTTTATAGTTGGTTAGGTTTAATTTATCCAGCTCCTGCCGCAGCTCTTCAAAAGGCAGCCCGGCATCCAGCAGGGCACCGATAATCATATCCCCGCTGATTCCGGAAAAACAATCAAAATAAATAATCGACATTATTCTGATCCTCCCATACGGTTGCTGACATAACGCCTGGTAATGAATCATCAAAAATCAGGTATTGATTTGTTTACGAGAAAAACTTTAGAGGGGGGATTGGGAACCATAACTGAAAACAGCTATGGTTCCGGGGCATTAAAGTACTCCTTACAGCATTACACCACGCTGGCGCAGCCACTTGGGCAGCAGCTCTTCATCTACCCTGCGGCTTACTTCAGGAGCCTTCTTCAACAGATACTCCGCCATAGGTTCACTGACATTGATTCCACCCATTGCACCGTCAAAAATAACCACTTTTTTAGTGCCGGTTGTTTTATAAGCAAATTCCATAGCTGCTTTGGTATCCTCGGCCACCGTCGCATGCTTCATGTAGGTTAAATTTTGGGGATCACGGTTAAAAAGCTCTGCTTGTTCTTGACCGACCACAATTGTCGGAATATGTTCACTAAAGAACGCGCTGGGGTAACCGGTCCAAGCATAATTATGCACGCACATTTTTATTGCGGGATTTACTCTCGGGATATCATCCAACAGCGGTCTGCCGCGTTTGCCGTAAAATGCTTCTGTATACCAAGTATACGCCGGCAGCGGTACATCCAGGTCATATAAATCGGTATTTGCTCCTGCAAAGTTGGCATAAATTACCCCGGCCGAAAATACGTATACTACCGGGCAGGGAAAGTCCAAAGCGGCAATACATTCATCAATTTCACCAAACAGCGTCATCATCTTTCCGTAGTAACGACAGCCGCTTTCCGTTACCCGATCATTTAACGCATACAAATCATTATCAGCATCAACATCAATAATGCCGTTAGGTGCTACTTTTAAAAATGCGGAAAAAGCAAATTTGCTTTGAACAAACGGAGAATCAAATATCGCCCGGGCGGTAAAGTTTGCCGCTCTCGGTCCCAAGTTTTGGTGATAAGTTGACCGAGTTTCTATCCGAGCATAAGACATACCAAACGGTTTTACCGCCCGGTCAACCTGACGGTGAAAATGCACTTCCCGCACATCGCTGTTATGGGCATGAACAATCCAATCGGCATCATAAACCTTTTTAATGCCGTATAACGTTCCTACTTCTGTTTCAATGGGAATTCCCTGATCAACCGGAGCAACACCGATTGCCTTCCCGTTAAAATGTTTATCCAAGCCATAGCGCTTAATATATTCTTCCGTTTCCCGGAAGCGCAGCCCTACACCGGCACGCAGGCGGATATTTTTACAACCCGTTCTCTCTTCAATAACGTCTTTAATTGTTTTTAACATTTCCGCATAAGGTTCGCCGCCCAAAAGGGTAAAACCATGGTGCGAAGCCAGTATATTAACAGATTGATCAGGTTTGATCATACTCATGTCTACATTTTTCAGAGCGTTTTCAGCAGCCTTCCGAATCGCTGCCAGCCCTTCGTCGCCGGGGTAAATAATTTCCGGCAGGTCAGGAAACAGTTCCTTATAAGTCACTGCGGTCATTCCCGGCAGTTCAGCCACTCTGGTCTTTACCAAAGAGGGATCAATACCGTATTGTGATGCGCGAGGCGGTAAAGGTGTAAACGGGGCACGCATTATGAGTCACTCCTTTCTTGAGCGGGTGCATCAACGACCCGATTTAAAATTTCAATATCTTCGTCAAAATAGAAACCGCGGCTGGCATATTTTTTCTTCACTTCTTCCGGAATTTCCCAAACAGTAACGGTACGACCGTACCACTGCCAGCCTCCTTTAGGCGGCTCGGGCTTAATACCGGCAGCTTCCAGCAGTCTTAAGATAGGTTGAATGCATTCCACTTTGCAGCCGGTACGCACACCGGTTAAAAAAGACACTTCTTCGGGGGTTTTCGCACCCTGCAAAATAGCAGCCGCAGCTTCCTCAGCTCTGGTGGCGGTGCAGTAACAAATTAATTGTTCCGGATTAAATTTGGCCTTGCGGCAGAGTTCTTTAATTTCCTCATAATCCACAGCACTTACATCAACCTTAACAACTATCGGCTTCTCACGTTTAACCATAGTGATAGCATGGTCCGGACAGCGCTGTTCACAGTTGTTGCAGCCCCGGCAGCGCTCGGCATCAATTACAGCTTTACGGTTTTCCATTGTAATAGCGACAACGGGACAAATCCGCTCACAGGTCCGACAACCTCTGCACTTTTCAGCATCCACCACCGCTAACAAATTGACTACCTTCACTGACTAAGCACCTCTTTTCTTAGATAGCTGATACGCAACGTCGATAATCATATCTTCCTGACCGCCAACCATTTTTCTGTTCCCCAGTTCAACAATAATATCCCGCGGATCTAAGCCAAACTTCTCAGCTGCTCTGTATGTGTGCAGCAGGAAACTGCCGTATGTTCCGGAGTAACCCAACATAAAGGAAGCACTGTTTATGATTTGTGGGCGGTGCATCATCGGCTCTACTATTTTTTCCGCTACATCCATAATTTTGTACATGTCAATTCCGGTGTAATAACCCTTTTTGTCCAGCACGCCCACCAACGCCTCTAATTGGGTGTTGCCCGCACCTGCGCCAAGTCCGCGGCATGTGCCGTCAATATAGGTTGCTCCCGCTTCAATTGCAGCTAAAGAATTTGCAGTGGCCAATGTCATATTGTTGTGCGCATGGTAGCCGACCGGAACACTTAATGCTTTCACCGCTGCCGAAACACGCTCATAAGCTTCCTCCGGCAGCATTGCACCGGCAGAATCTGCTATATAAACCACATCAGCACCGTATGATTCAAAAAGTTTTGCCTGTTCCACCAGTTTTTCCGGCTCAATCATGTGGGACATCATTAAGAAACCGATAGCTTCCAGTCCCATCTTTTTGGCCATGCCAATATGCTGTTCTGCAATGTCCGCTTCGGTACAATGGGTAGCCACACGAACAACTTTCGCCCCGTTGTTAATGGCCATTTCCAAATCTTTTTTCGTTCCAATTCCCGGAATCAATAAAACTGTCAGTTTGCCGTTTTTAATCACACTGTTTGCAGCTTTGAGCTTTTCCTCATCACTGATGGCCGCAAAACCATAGTTAAATGATGATCCCGCCAAGCCGTCACCATGGGTAACTTCAATAAATTCCACACCTGCTTCATCTAAGCCGGCAGCAATTTTTGCCACCTGCTCTGCTGTATACTCATGGCTGACGGCATGGCTGCCGTCACGCAGAGTTGAGTCAACTATATGAATGTGTTTTTTGTCACTCATGCTACCACTTCCTTTTTTAAGATTCCAGCGGCAAATTTTTCCGCTGCCGCTACTGCTGCTGAAGTTTCAATATCTAAGTTTCCGGCATACTCTGGCAGGAAATCCCCTGCTCCCTGGACTTCCACTATTGTTGTAACTTTGCTGCCGTCTATGATTGGCGGCACCCGCAGGCGATAACCCGGAACATACTGCTGTACGCGTTTTACCATTTTTTCAACAGATGCTGTTATTGCCGCTTCATCAGGATTTTCCACCTGACAGTAAATAGTATTGGACATCATCAGCGGCGGTTCGGCCGGGTTTAAGACAATAATTGCTTTACCTTTTTCAGCACCGCCAACTACCGATAAAGCCTTGGCCGTTGTTTGAGTAAACTCATCAATGTTTTGCCGTGTACCCGGTCCGGCACTTTTACTGGCAATACAAGCTACAATTTCGGCATAATCTACCTTGGTTACCTGACTGATAGCATAGACAATCGGCACCGTTGCCTGACCGCCGCAGGTTACCATATTAACATTCATTTCATCTTTAACTTGATCAATGTTTGCACTGGGTACAACATAAGGACCTACTGCTGCCGGAGTTAAATCGATGGCAATTTTACCGGCTTCTTTAAGCAGCGGAGCATGCTTCAAATGAGCTTTTGCACTGGTGGCATCAAATACAATTTTGATTTCATCGTCTTCAAGAATACTGTTAATACCTTCGATAGATGTTCTAACTCCCATGTTGCGTGCTCTTTTTATGCCCTCTGATTCAACTACACCCAGCATCAAAGACATTTCCAGATACTGACTGCGGAATATTTTGTACATTAAGTCAGTCCCGATGTTGCCAGGTCCGATTACAGCTACTTTTACTTTTTCCACAAGCCCAACTCCCTTTCTCGATGTTAATGTTAAATAAACTTTAGATTAATACTGCCCAATGTATGGAACGATACTGTAAACACATCACCCGCCGCCGCATCCACCGCAGCGGTTAATGCACCGGAGAGGATAATTTCTCCCGGCTCCAACGCGATGTCGTAACTCGCCAGTTTATTTGCCAGCCAAGCAACAGCGGCGGCCGGATTGCCAAGTACTGCGGCACCTGCTCCGTTATTGACCATTACACCGTTTTTCTCCAGAACCATCCCTACATGGCGCAGGTCAATTTCATCAACAGGCGCTATCCGGTTGCCAAGAACAAAACGTGCACTGGAGGCATTATCAGCAATAGTATCCGCCAGTTTAATTTTCCAATCTTTAATTCTGCTGTCTACAATCTCAATAGCGGGAATAATGTAATCGGTAGCCCGATAAACATCTGCGATATTTACCCCCGGTCCCTTCAGGCGGTCTTTTAAAACAAAGGCCAGCTCACCTTCAATACGCGGCCATATCAGTTCATCCCGCCGACACGGTTCCCCTTCCGGTATCAGCATGTCATCAAACAAATGACCGTAGTCCGGTTCATTCACACCAAGCAGCTGCTGCATACCGATACTGGTCAGCCCGATTTTTTTGCCCACAATTTTTCGACCTTCTTCAAGGCGAATAGAAACCTGCGCCAATTGAATCCGGTATGCTTCGTCAACAGTCAAACCCTGATAAGTGGTTGTCAGTGCCTCAATGGGCTTTTGAGTTCTCTCGGCATTAAGCAGCTCAGCTGCCACATTTTTGTGTTCCATGATGGTGTCCTCCTTTTTTCATAAAGTTAAGCCATCTCTGTCTAAGCGCATCCGCTATATAGTTCCCCAGTTGATTTTTATCCAAACCGCTTTCCAATCCCTGAATTAATCTGTCACAGCCCAATTTTGCTTCTTCATGAGGCCCGGGTAACGCTACCACCTTAGCGATACCAACCTGTCCGACCGCAATTCTTACCCCCTCTTTATGGTGCCGATGATAATCGGGCTTAAATTTTAAAATGTATGGCGCAGCAGCCCGAGGATCAAGTTTTAAGATCGCCTCAATACTGAAGTCTTTATCTTCCGCACCCACACCCCCGGTAGTAACAATCAGCCCATAACCTTGTTCGATCGCTGATTCCAGATAAGCTGCAGCAGTGCGCACGTCATCTTCCAAAATACCGCCGAATTTTACGTTATAACCCGCTTCCTTTAAAGCGTTAATGATATACGGCGAGTTGGTGTCCTGTATTTTACCGGCAATCACTTCACTTCCCGAAGCAAATACCACCGCCCGTTTTGCTACAGCTTGTTCAATATTGGCAGCAAGTTTGGCCGATTCAGCCAAAACGCCGTCAACCTCTTCTTCTTTTAACGCAATCAATCCCAAAACACCTTCGGAGTGCACCGAAGCCCCTGCAGCCAGCTTTACACCGTCCAATCGCTGTAATCTTTTTAAGATTTCGACCTCTTTGCCGGCAATTGACTGCGCTTCAACCTGCGGTGTCAGTACGTCAAAAGCAATAAGTCCCGGCCGCACATCAACCACCATGATTTTATCGCGATCCATACTCAGTGCATCGGCAGTTACTGCCGCCACCTCACCGAGGTTTACCTCATCAATTTCAATGCCTTCAATCCAAAAGGTGGTTTTTTCCAAAAGATCCCACTTCATCAAGTCCCCTCCCTACGTAATGTCCAAACTTAAATCAATCAAAGGGGCATCAATTATAAACCTACCCACATCAACAATATCCGCACCGGCGGCAATTACTGCAGGCAGCTGCTCTAAGCTTATTCCTCCTGCAAATGCTATTTGTACTTTCGAGCGCCACCCATCATTGACAGCAAATTCTGTGACCGCTGATAAATCCGAAATGTTACCTGTATCCACCATGATTATATCGGCACCATTGTCAACCGCTTCTTTGGCTTCAATCAGCAGCGGTTTTATCTCTCCTTTAATCTGAACGGCAACACTTCTGCCTTCTTCAAACTGCCGGGCCCTCTGAACCGCCGCCGCCACACCGCCAAACATTCGTACATAGTTTTTGTCCAAATAAATAAACGGGCGGTCGGTAATCCTGATACCCGCCCCGCCGGTGCTAATTGCCAAGCGCAGCGGTCCTCTGACCTCCGGCTGTACTTTTTTCCATGCTCCGCAAACAATTTTGATCCTGCCGGAAGCATTATCAACAAATATTTTTGCTTTTGTTGCCACGCCCGATGACTTTCCAACTATGCCCATAAGCATTTCTTCCGCCCTGGCAACTTTTTCAGCTTCACCTGCGCCCTTGAAAACTGCATCTCCCGGCAAAAACGCAGTGCCTTCCGGCATTACCCAATCTATATCCAATTGAAGTTTTTCTGCCTGCTCAATTAACAGTTTCTCACCGGAAAAAATTCCTTTTTCTTTTGCAGATATCGCAAAATTAAATTTTTTATTTCTCAAAGGCGAAAAGAGAAATTCTCTGATTTCCATATATAGTCCCCCAATGCTTATTCTAAATATCCTAACCCCCGAGAAATTTCTTTCGCTGTTTGACAAACCTTTTCAGTTAATTCATCAAGTTTTTCTTTCATGCGGAAACTTGGTCCTGATATACTTATTGCCGCACAAACCTCTTTTTGGTGATTAAATATCGGAACAGCAACGCACAGCAGGTTATCCATAATCTCCTCCCTATCGTAAGCGTAGCCGCGCTCCCTTATCTTTGCGAGTTCCTTTTCCAGTGTTTCAAAATCTGTTATTGTATTTTTGGTGTAGCGCTTCATCCCTTTTTCTTTGATAATGCGTTTAAGCTCCGGTCTGGAAAGATAAGCCAAAAGAGCTTTGCCAACGCCTGAGCAGTGAGCAGGCAGACGCATACCAACTTCGGATACAATGCGCAGATTTTGCTCGCACTCCCGTTTATCTATATATAAGACATCTCCTTTGTCCAGCACTGCAAGATGTACCGTTTCGGAAACATCGTTTACCAACTGGTGGATATGCGCTTTGGCCACAGTGCGCACATCCCATGATCTGGCAACCATATTTCCGATTTCAAAAAGCCTTATTCCCAACTTGTAATTGCCGGTAAAAGGAGATTGCTCAACATAACCAAAATCTCTCAGTGTAGAAAGCAGCCCATGCAGCGTACTCTTAGCGATGCCCATTTTTTTTGCTATTTGCACCAGCGGCATCCCTTCTTTGCATGTCGACAAAACATCGATTATAGTTAAAGCTTTGGCAACAGAACGAATTTGTGATGTTTCAGCGGGCTTTTTAACACTGCTATCATCCATCAACAGCTCACCCCCAAATAGTATTTAACATTTAAAACAATCTATTCTATAATACCGAACGCCATTCTTTATTTTATTGGTTATCTCTTCTCCGGCATATTTAATTCTCCTTCTTGATAATGTTAAATTATATTCGGTATTATCGCACGTTTTTTAATAATTTCTTTTTTTTAACAATTCATTATAATAACAAATGCGCCAAACCGCTGTCGGCACGGCCAAAATTGAATTACACAGTATAC
Source organism: uncultured Peptococcaceae bacterium (assembly GCA_965546615.1). Classification (GTDB taxonomy): domain Bacteria; phylum Bacillota; class Desulfotomaculia; order Desulfotomaculales; family Desulfohalotomaculaceae; genus CBEUVQ01. The sequence continues at coordinate 77,174 of CBEUVQ010000003.1, read as the reverse complement.
TCAAAGCTGTAAAATTTACAAGTAAAATAAAAATCCCATGCCTTTATCATCAGCATGGGATTCTTTATTACAACGCAGCCTCTTTTGCGTCCGTTTCTTCTAACAGTGGTGCAGCGGAACGTTTTTTGTCCCGCTCCAATACCGGTTTGAGAAATTGGCCGGTGTAGGATTGTTCTACCTCGGTTATTTCCTCCGGCGTGCCGGTGGCCACTACCTGACCGCCCTTGTCCCCGCCTTCCGGTCCTAAATCAATAATGTAGTCGGCTGTTTTAATCACGTCAAGGTTGTGTTCAATTACCACCACGGTACTGCCGTTTTCCACCAAGCGGTGCAGCACTTTCAACAGTCGGTGAATGTCGGCGGCATGCAGCCCGGTGGTGGGCTCGTCTAAAATATACATCGTCTTACCGTTGGAACGGCGGGACAGTTCGGTGGCCAATTTAACCCGCTGGGCCTCACCGCCGGAAAGTTCGGTCGCTGACTGCCCCAAACGAATATAACCTAAGCCGACATCCTGCAGCGTGCGCAGCTTATTGTAAATGCGCGGAATGTTTTTAAAAAATTCCACCGCGGTATCCACCGTCATGTTTAATACATCGGCAATACTTTTCCCTTTGTATTTAACCTCCAGCGTTTCGCGGTTGTAGCGTTTACCCTTGCACACTTCGCAGGGAACATAAACGTCCGGCAAAAAATGCATCTCAATCTTAATAATGCCGTCGCCTCGGCAGGCCTCACAGCGCCCGCCCTTCACATTGAAGCTGAACCGCCCGGGTTTATAGCCGCGCACTTTTGCTTCCGGCAGCTGAGCAAATAATTCTCTGATATAGGTAAACACCCCGGTATAAGTAGCGGGATTGGAACGCGGCGTACGGCCGATCGGGGCTTGGTCGATATCTATTACCTTTTCCAGATGCTCAATTCCCAAAATATCTCTGCATTTGCCGGGATGACTTTTTGCCCGGTGCAGCTGCTGAGCCAGCCGCTTATACAGCACTTCATTAATCAGCGTACTTTTACCTGAACCGCTCACACCGGTAATACAGGTAAATACACCCAGCGGGACAGCAACATCAATATTTTTCAGGTTGTGTTCACTCGCCCCAACAACAGCAATTTCTTTGCCGCTTGGTTGGCGGCGCCGCGGCGGCACCGGTATCACTTTGCGGCCGCTTAAATATTGGCCGGTAATAGAATTCTCATCCTGCAAAATCTCCTGCGGTGTACCGGCAGCCACTACTCTGCCGCCGTTTTCACCGGCACCCGGCCCGATATCAATCACATAATCAGATGCCAGCACGGTGTCTTCATCGTGTTCCACCACAATTAATGTGTTGCCCATATCGCGCAGCCGCTCCAGCGTTTTAATCAAGCGCATGTTGTCGCGCTGGTGCAGCCCGATGCTGGGTTCGTCCAAAATATACAGCACACCCATCAAACCGGAGCCAATCTGGGTGGCCAACCTAATGCGCTGGGCTTCACCGCCGGAAAGCGTACCTGCCGCCCGATCCAGCGTCAAATAATCCAAACCGACGTTCATTAAAAAGCCCAGACGGGCATTGATTTCTTTTAATATCTGTCTGGCAATGAACTGTTCCCGTTCCGTCAGCTGCAGCTCCTGAAAAAATTTCTGCAGCTGCAGTACCGACATCGCAGTAACCTCATTTATGTTTTTACCGTTCACCAATACCGCTAACGCTTCCGGCTTTAAGCGTGCCCCCCCGCAGGCCGGGCAGGGTTTGTCAATTACATATTTCTCCAGTTCTTGGCGGCGCCATTCCGACGTGGTTTCTTTATACAGCCGGTTAAGGTTGTGGATTACCCCTTCAAAAACAGTACTGTAACTGTGCAGGTTGCCATAACTGTCCCGGTAAGTAAACTTAATCTTTTCTTTGCCGCTGCCGTAAAGCACATAGTTTAAATGCTTGGGATCCATCTCTTCCACCGGCACATCCAAGCTGAAACCGTAATGCTCAGCAAGCGCATCCAAATAACGAAAGGCAGCATCGCTTTTATACCAGCCGATAATCGCACCTTCACTGATGGATTTGGACTTGTCAGGTATTACCAAATCGGGGTCAATCTCTTTATTAATGCCTAGGCCGGTGCATACCGGACAAGCTCCGAACGGACTGTTAAATGAAAACAAGCGCGGCGTAATTTCGCTAATGCCGATGCCGCAATCGACACAAGCAAAGTTCTCGCTGAACACCCGCGGTGTGCCGTCGATTACATCAACCAGCACCACGCCTCCCCCTGCTTTTAAAGTGGTTTCCAGCGAGTCGGCCAACCGCTTTTCCACCCCTTTTCGGATTACCAAGCGGTCAATCACTACTTCAATGGTGTGCTTCTTATTTTTATCCAATTTAATTTCATCGGCTGCTTCCCGCACTTCACCGTCAATGCGTACCCGCACATAACCGTTCTTTTTTACATCTTCTAAAATTTTAACATGCTCGCCTTTTTTGCCGCGAACCAGCGGAGCAAGCAGCTGAATTTTAGTGCGCTCCGGCAGTTCCATCAGCTGGTCAACCATCTGCTGTACCGTCTGCTGGGTAATCGGTTTGCCGCACTTCGGACAGTGTGGATGCCCCACCCGGGCAAAAAGCAGGCGTAAATAGTCGTATATCTCAGTCACTGTCCCCACTGTACTGCGCGGATTTTGACTGGTAGTTTTTTGGTCAATGGAAATCGCCGGCGATAAACCTTCAATATAGTCAACATCCGGCTTATTCATTTGACCCAAAAACTGACGGGCATAAGCAGACAGTGATTCCACATAACGCCGCTGCCCCTCGGCATAAATTGTGTCAAAAGCCAGTGAACTTTTACCGGAACCGGAAAGCCCGGTAATCACCACAAACCGATCCCGCGGTATCTCTATATCAATGTTTTTTAAGTTATGAGCTCGGGCACCCTTAACCAAAATTTTATCCAGCATAACTTCCTCCGTCTTTACACTTCATTCAGCGGCTTAACACCGCGAAGTTTCAGCCTTAATTCGATGATGACATCACGCAGTTGAGCCGCCTCTTCAAATTCCAGTTCTCTCGCTTTTTGCTTCATTTCTTTTTCCAAATCAGCGATCAGTTTCTTCAAGTCCCGCTTGTTCATCTTTTCTACCGGCTTGTTGACATTGTATTTCACCGGTGCTTCAGCCGTTTTAGTGGCTTCGATGATATCGCGCACCGCTTTGCGCACGGTTTGCGGCACAATATTGTGTTCCTTGTTGAAAGCTATTTGCTTCTTCCGTCTTCTTTCCGTTTCATCAATCGCTTTGCGCATCGACTTGGTGATTTGATCGGCGTACATAATCACTTTACCTTCAGAATTTCGCGCCGCCCGGCCGATAGTTTGGATCAGCGAACGCTCACTGCGCAAATAACCCTCTTTATCCGCATCCAATATTGCTACCAAGCTCACTTCCGGCAGGTCCAAACCTTCGCGCAGCAGGTTAATGCCCACCAGCACGTCGAATTCACCTAAACGCAGGTCGCGCAGAATTTCCATGCGTTCAATAGTGCCGATGTCGGCATGCAGATAGCGCACTTTAACGCCGGTCTCTCTAAAGTAATCCGTTAAATCCTCCGCCATCTTTTTCGTTAACGTGGTAACCAATACCCGTTCGTCACGCTCTACCCGCAGGCGAATTTCCCCAAGCAGATCGTCGATTTGCCCTTTGGTGGGTCGCACACTGATTTCGGGATCAACCAGACCGGTAGGCCGAATAATCTGTTCCACTACCTGCTGACTGTGCTCCAGCTCAAAGGGACCGGGAGTTGCGGAAACATAGATGCATTGGCCGACCCGTTGAGCAAACTCATCAAACTTCAACGGGCGGTTATCCAAAGCGGAAGGCAGACGAAACCCGTGTTCCACCAAAGTGGTTTTGCGGGACCGATCCCCTTCATACATGCCCCCTACTTGAGGAATTGCTACGTGCGATTCATCCACAATTAATAAAAAGTCATCCGGGAAAAAGTCCAGCAGTGTATACGGCGGTTCGCCCGGTGCCCGTCCGGTAAGGTGACGGCTGTAGTTTTCAATCCCACTGCAGTAGCCCACTTCACGCATCATTTCAATATCATAGTTGGTGCGCTGCTCCAACCGCTGCGCTTCCAGCAGCTTATCTTGGTCACGCAGCTCTTTCAGCCGCTGCTGCAGTTCTTCTTCAATCGATTGAACGGCCCTCTCCAATTTTTCGCCGGAAGTGGCATAGTGGCTGGCAGGAAAAACCCAGATATGACTGCGCTCACCGTATATCTCGCCGGTAAGCACATCAAATTCTAAAATCCGTTCTATTTCATCGCCGAACATCTCTACCCGCAGCGCTTTTTCGGTAGCGGACGCCGGAAAAATCTCTATCACATCACCGCGCACCCGGAAGGTACCGCGGGTAAAATTCACATCGTTGCGGTCATATTGAATATCTACCAGTTTGCGCAGAACGGCATCGCGATCGTAACTGCCGCCGGCACGCAGCGACAGTACTAAATTGCGGTACTCTTCCGGGTTACCTAAACCGTAAATGCAGGAAACACTGGCCACAACAACAACGTCACGCCGCTCAATCAGCGCACAGGTGGCAGAGTGGCGCAGCTTGTCTATTTCATCGTTAATACTGCTATCTTTTTCAATATAAGTATCTGTCTGCGGTATGTAAGCCTCCGGTTGATAATAGTCAAAGTAACTGACAAAATACTCTACCGCATTGTGCGGAAAAAACTCTTTGAATTCGCTGCACAGCTGAGCTGCCAGTGTTTTGTTCGGTGCCAGCACCAGCGTAGGACGGTTAACTTCCGCAATCACGTTGGCCATAGTATATGTTTTTCCGGAACCGGTCACCCCTAAAAGCGTTTGGTGTTTCAGCCCTCGGTCTAATCCCTCAACCAATTTGGCAATCGCCTGCGGCTGGTCGCCGCGCGGGCTGTATTCCGAAACCAGCTTAAAACTGCTGCTCACTCTGCTTTACCTCCGAATAACTGTAGTTATTATTTAACCAAATAAATTATATCATATAAGTCAAAAACATTTAAAACTCTGCTCACCTAAACAAACAGGGGCGCGGTTGCTCGCGCCCCTAGGTTAAAGTTACTGCCCACCTTGACTGCTCTGCTGCTCACTTTGTTCACCGCCGCTGTCACCACTGTCACTTTCGATGGACTGCACTTCCCCGTCTATCTGCACCTCCACTACCTTGCCGTCATCCGTCGTGATGCGCAGGTTTGTTTTCTTCTGTTCACTTTGACTCCCCTGCTGATTCTGCTGTTCTTGCTGACCCTGCTGCTGCTCCTGCTGCTGACTCTGCTGATCCTGCTGCTCCTGCCCGTCCTGCGCTTTCATCCGATCCTGCAGCAGAAATATATTTTGCCGGTGAACCAAGCGGGAAGGCACGATTTTAGCCGGTACCGTGTAATCACCGTTGTCAACGGTGGTGTCGTATTGAAACGCCCCGCCGTCAGCCATTGCTTTGGCGGCGTCATAGGCCAGCTGCGCCAGCATATCCGGCCGGTTGTCCACCTCCGCATCGTGCTCGCCGGCGCTGATCGCTTTTACTGCTTTGGGGGAGCCGCCCACGCCAACGGTAATCACCCGGCGTTCCATGCCCATTTCTTTCAGCACTTCCACCGCTGCCAAAGCCAAGCTGCTGTCATTTGCCAGCACCGCATCAATATTCTTGTTTTCTGCAACAACCTGCTGCATTGTCGTTTTAGCCAAGTTTTCGTCCCAGCGCGGGTGAGGGGCGGTCAGTACCACATCAATATTCTCTGTTTCCTTTAAACCGCTCTGCACCGCCGCGGTAATCTCCCGAGCCATTTGATCATTACTGTCCCCCTGCAGTACAACTACTTTCATCGGCAGGCCGTCCTGCAGCGCTGCCGCCGCCTGCTGTTCCGACGGGATGATGAGCTGCTGATTTTGCCCGTTCTGCTGTTCTGCCTGCTGTTGGGGCTGCTGCGGTTCAATCACCACTGCATCCTGCTGCAGCTGCTGGCTGCTTTGCTGCAGCAGTGTCTGCAGATAACGCACCTGCAGTGCGCCGGTACGGCTGTGATCAGAGGTAATATAGGCATCCACCGGTGTATTTACCGGCAGTGTTTCTAAAGCAATCACTTTTATATTGTTTTGCACCAGCTGCTGTACCAAGTCAGAGCCAACTGCCGGGTCGGTTACCTGCAGCACAGCTACCTTTACTTTCTCCTCAATCAGCTTTTGAATATCTTTTTGCTGCTGTACCGGATCCCCCTTGGCATCCAGCCAAGTTATTCTGACGTTATCTTTTTCCTTTGCCTGATCAAACACCTGCTTAATTACCGCGTTGCCGTCGCGCTGCATATCAGCGATGCTAACCCCTATCTTCAGCTGAGGCTGCGGTATTGGTTTCTTTTCTTCACTGCCGGCACAGCCGGTGCACAGCAGCATTATTGCCGTTAAAAGCACTATATCCGCCGTTAACAATTTTTTAAAGCGGTGAAACATGCTCCCACCTCTCATTATTTTCCTTAACGGTATTATGCTTAATTTTTGGTTTTTTATCTTTTGTAAATTTTTCTTCATAATGACTGTCTGCCGGCATATGGATAATATCAAGGAGGTGGGAAAATGCTAAATGAGCTCATTAATCAAGTTGACGAACTGATTGATCTTCTCTTTAAAAAAGGACAGCCCGGGACGGACAAGCCCGAGCTGCTGCAAATGATTGATGAAGCTAAAGCCGATTGGCAGATTGCTATTCAGCATTTTAATCTCTGCGACAAAGACATGATTGACTTCGCCATTCACGAATATCAAGCGAAAGAAAGGCGCTTTATGGCACTGCTGCAGCAGGCCAAGCGCGAAGGTTTAACTATTCCGTCAATTCCGCCGCTGCAATAAGTTTTTTGTACTCATCTCGGATTTTTTGGAAATCCTCCCATACCGGTCTTTTTTTGGCGGGATCGCGCAGCAGCGCCGCCGGGTGATACGTGGGCATAATCTTAATACCGCTTTTACTCACCAACCACTCACCACGCATTTTAGTAATGCGGGCATCAGGACGGATTAAATTCTGCAGTGCGGTACTCCCCAACAGCACAACAATCTGCGGACGAACGGTTTCAATTTGCTGCCATAACCAGGGCAGACAAGCTGCTGCCTCTTTGCGGTTGGGCACCCGGTTTTTTGGCGGGCGGCATTTTACAACATTTGCAATATAAACTTCTTCCCGCCTGATTTCCGCCGCTTCCAATATTTTATTTAACAGCTGTCCGGCCGCACCCACAAAGGGCAGTCCTTGAATATCCTCATCTTTACCCGGCCCTTCACCGATCAGCATCAGCTTTGCCTGCGGGTTTCCTTCACCGAAAACTATGTTTGTGCGCCCTTGGGCCAAGGAGCAGCGCTGACAGCCTTCAATTTCTTTCTTAATCTTTTCCAAACTCAAACTAAGTTCACCACTTTCTTATAAATGCCTCGTTTTGTTTAATCCAATTGTGTCAATATATTTATTACACACCGAAAAAAATAATCCTGCCGGCTGTTTTTCTCTGGTTATTTTTGCATAATTAACGTTAATTTTTAAAACAATATAAAAAAATAATCATACACCCAAACGGAGGTATGCAAAATGGCTGATATGATGAAAAAGCGGAGTGAAGTTGATTTAGGCACTTGGGCAGCTTTTCAGCCGGGATGGTGGGCATTACATGTCATTAGTATTATCGTCGTCGGGTATTTGGGCTACTATATCTTAGCAGGGATGAGATAACAAAAAGGAGGAAATAAAGATGGCATTTAGTTTCGATTTAAAACAAGCCAATACAAGCTGGGAAAATTGGAAAAGCTACTTAGGACAAGCAGTGGAATTCGCCGAAGAACTGGGGATGCCGTCAGACCGGATTTACAGTTTGGCAGCTCAAGCCGGTTCGGTGCTGGCCGAAGCCATTCCGCCCAGCAACCCTGAGCAAAAAGCAATGAAAGAACTGTGGGAAGTCGCCGATCGCGAAGAGCAGATGGTAATTGCCAGACTGATGACCAAATTGGCTAAAAAGAACAGGTAGGAAATCAGGAAATAATACAGCGCATCGTTAACCGGGCGGGGGTGAAACCCCGCCTCTGCATTTATATGCAGAACAACGGGAGCGTCGTTCTCTATTTGTTTTTCCACTTTTTGATATACCGCTGTAAAATCCCTTCCGTTCCAATGGTCATAGTGTGCTGCTCGCCGCCTTCCGGGGCGGTGATAATGCCCAACTGCCGTCCGGACGCAGGTTTTAAATGCTCCCGACGGTACTGCTTACTGCTGAAGCTGATGTAGCAAATTTCCGCCGCTTGGATGCTGTTCTGCAGGTAATAGTCCAGCATGCCGCGGTTAAACACCGGCTGCTCATTCACCGTTAAAATATCATCGCCGGAACGCAGTCCAATCTGCCAAGCAGGTGTACCCGGTACTACATCCAGCACCTTAACCCCTTTATCAGAGTGCACGTAAATGGGAGGGTTGGCCAATTCAATGCGCTTGTTTAAATAAATTACCGCTTCATGGCCGAGCGGCGAAAACAGCGCCGCAATAATACCCATCAAGTAATACTTGTCGGCCAGCACCGCCAGCACCAGCAAAATCACACTGTAAAGCGCCAAATGCTTTGCCGAACGGCGTGATTTTTCCTGCGGGGTGCGGGCAGTGGCAATATCACCGTAACCCAAACCCGCTACCACCGGAATAAGTGCATAAATCAGCATTTCGGGATCGCCAACCGCATCGGGCTTAATCAGCGGCCACCAATCAGGCATCTGTACGCCTTCAACCGGAGCGGCGGCATAGCCGTATACCACCAAAGCCAACACCGGTATCGGCCAAAAACGCTGCAGCACAAAACCGCCGACAGTTTGGTGTTCGCTTACTTTAATATAAGCAGGCATTGCCCCTAAATGACCGCTGAACAGAATTAACAAACTCTCCACAATGTGCAGAACAGCCACCAAAGCAAGCACCTGAGGTGCACTGACTGACGGCCAGCCGATAACCAAACTTGACAGCGCCAGTATCCCCCCGGCATAAGCAAAGCAAATAAACCGGGCATCAATCAGCATCAAAAGGATGGCGAGCGGCCAAAGATACCCCAACCCCGATCCGGAAAGGGTTAGACCTATAAAAGCCATCAAAAAGCTGCCGAAAATTCCTCCCACCACTCCATAAGCAGCTGCCTGTAAAACGTCCGGCCACCACTTACCATGCTTAATCCCAAAAAACCGCTGCCTCATCGTCAGCATTCTGCGGTACTGCAGCCCTACCAGCGCAATCACCAGCAAAAACAGCGATACAAATACCGGGTCAAGGAAGGAATAAATTAATTGTTTAATTATCAGCGGAAATATCTCAAATATCGGAAACACTGTCTTTACCCTGCAATTAATTTATCCATTATTTCGATTGCCTTTTCCATTTGAATATCTTCTGCCGCATCTTCCGGCATCTCTATTTTTACATCCGGCTCAATGCCGCGTTTATTGATATCATGGCGGTCCGGTGTTAAGTAACGGGCAGTGGTCAATTTTAAGCCTGCTCCGTTATCTAACGGAAACAGCGTCTGCACCACGCCTTTACCAAAAGTGGTAGTACCGACAAGTTTCCCTAAGTTGTGATCTTTAATTGCCCCGGCCAATATTTCAGCGGCACTGGCAGTATGTTCGTTTTGCAGCACTACCAGCGGAACCCCTAAAGTCGGTTTGGTGGCGGTAAAAGTTTGGTCTTTGCCCACCTTATAATCAATGTGCACAATCGGGCCTTCCGCAATAAACTCATCCGCTACCTTGGCAGCAGAGTTCAATTCCCCGCCGGGGTTGTTGCGCAGATCTAAAATCAGCCCTTTAATGTGCTGCTTTTTTAATTCATCCAGTGTTTTTCTCAATTCATTAGGAGTATTCTCGGTAAACTGAGATAAAATCACATATCCGATTTCTTTACCGGGCAGCACTTTACCTTCTACGGTGGGAACGGAAATTTCTTCACGCACCAGCGTAAATTCCAGCGGTTCCGGCTGTTTTTCCCGCTGCACCGTTAATTTTATTTTTGTACCCACCGGACCGCGCATCAAGCTGATGGCGGTGTCCAATCCCGCGCCTTTAACGTCTTTACCGTCGATATGGGTAATAATATCGCCTGCCATTATCCCTGCCTTGTCGGCAGGGGTGCCTTCATAAGGACGCACAACGGTCAGATATTCATCTTTAACTCCGACCAAAATTCCCAATCCGCCGAAAGAACCGTGTATTTGTTCATTTAACTGGCGAAAAGTTTCTGCATCCAGGTAGGTAGAATAAGGGTCATCCAGAGCCTCCACCATGCCCTTCAGCGCCCCTTCTACCATTTTTTCGGCATCCATGCTGTATAAATATTGAGTTCTGATTAAAGTAATTACCTTTACCAAGTTGCCGACATTATTATAATTAGTAGCTGCAATATAACTAATGCCGCCAAAAAACAAAAAAACGATCAGCCCCAATATCACCAGCAGCTTTACCAAAGTGCGGCTTGCCAATATACTTCTTCTCACTAACTCAAGTCCACCTTCCCAACTGCATTTTATACGTTTATTATACTACACCACATTACCAATAATTACAACTAAAGCAGCAATCGCCGAAAACGTCATCCGGTATAAATACTGCTCGCTAAACCACAAAAAGGGCTTCGGCGAAGCCCTTTTTACTTCAGATAATTCATTGGGTTGACTGGATTTCCGTTTACTCTTACCGAAAAATCAAGGTGCGGACCGGTAGACATTCCGGTGCTGCCCACTTTGGCAATTACCTGTCCTTTGGTTACCTTCTGGCCGACACTGACCAGCTGCTGTGAAAGGTGCGCATACAGCGTGGTCAGCCCGCCGCCGTGATCAAGCATTACCACTTTGCCGTAACCCTGCATGGTGGTTACCGAAATTACCGTGCCGCTTTGGGCAGCCACCACGCTGGCGCCGGTAGGAGCAGGTATGTCAATGCCGTTATGCATGCGGTAAGTTTTTAAAATCGGATGAAGGCGTTGACCAAAGGGCGAACTAATGCCGGTATGACCCGGTACCGGCCAGATAAATGCACCGCCGACATAGTCTTCACCGCTGCTGTTCTGCTCGGCAATGCGGCGCAAAATCTCTTGTTCCTGCTGTTCCAAGCTGTTTAACTGGCGTTCAAATTCCTTTAAATCGCTTTGGGCTTCCTTAAGCAGCGCCACCCGCTCAGATTGACGCGAAGCCAATTCCTGGCGCGCCCGTTCCTGCTGCTGCCGCATCGCTGCCAATTCTTTCAGTTTAGCAGTTAATTCTTCTTTTTTGGCTTCAATTTCCTCTTTTTTTTGGGCCACTTCATCCATAATTTCTTTGTCTTGATCTATTACCTTCTTCATTAACTCTAAGCGGTTAACAAAATCGGAATAGCTCTGCGAGTCAAGCAGTACTTCTAAATAACTGATATCACCGGCCTGATGAATGCCTTTCAGCCGCTTCATCAGCAGTTCGGTAGCCTCATCGAGTTCTTTTTCGCTTAATTTTAATTCCGCTTCCGTTTGATCCAGATTTTCCTGAGCGGTAGAAATGCGGTAATTTAGATCGGCCAGCTCACTCTCTTTTTGATTAATTTGGGCATTAATGGCCGCCACCTGACCGGTGATATCCCGCACTTCGCTTTTCTGCTGATTTACCTGCTGCTTCACCTGCTGCTGCTTCTGCTGAATTTGCCTCAACTGATTTTCCAAGTCGGTTTCTCCGCTGGCAGCTGCCACCGTACCGGTTAACAGCACCGCGGAAAGACCAAAAATCAGTATTTTGTTTCCCAAACGCAATGCCGGTCACCTCATTCTCAAACTTTTAAAAAGCGGCGTACAGACACAATACTGCCAAACGCTCCTATCAGCATTCCCAAACCCAACAACCCGCCGACAACATACTGCAGCACTTCTCCTCCCGCCACCGGCGTAATAAAGGGTATGGATACTTTAATTTGATTTACCAGTGCGGCATAACCAAAATAAACCACTGCCACCGCCAAAGCGGCACCAATCAGCCCCAGCACCATGCCTTCGATTAAAAACGGCGCACGCACATACCAATTGGTGGCACCCAAATACTTCATAATGCTGATTTCATTGCGGCGGGCGAAAACAGACATTCTGATGGTGGTGGCAATCAAAAACACCGCAGCCACCCCTAAAACCCCCATCAAACCTAAGCTGACCAGCCGCACCCAATGAGTAATAACCAGCAGCTTTTCCACCGTGCCCTTGCCGTAACGAACGGTATCTACACCTTCAAGGCGCTCAAAACTCTTGGCTAAGGCAGGTACTTGATTGGCATCGGCCGCTTTCACCCGGTAAGCATCGGACAGCGGATTTCTCGGTAGATTATCCAATATTTCTTTGCGGTCGCCAAAGCTTTCTTTGATATCCTGCAGCGCAGCTTCTTTAGAAATAAACTGCAGCTCAGCAACACCAGGCGTCACTTTAATTTCTTTACCTATTTCAGTAATTTCACTTGATTCCAAATCATCTTTTAAAAACACGCTGATCTCCAGTTTAGATTCTAAACGGCCCGCCAAATAGTCGGCATTAAATACCAGCAAAATTGAAGAACCCAGGATAATCAGCGATACCGCTACAATAGCAATGGAAGCAATCGTCATCCAGCTGTTGCGCACCAATGACAGCGCCGCTTCCCGAAAGCAGTAGACAAAGGTGCTAGCGCGCAAATTCGCCCACCCCGCCTTCTTGGTCATTAACTATTCTTCCTTTGGCCATGCTGATCACCCGGCAGTTCATGTTCTCCACGATATCCCAGGCATGAGTGGCCATCAATATTGTTGTGCCGCTGCGATTAATACTCATAAACAAGTCCATAATTTCTTTCGAGGTCTGCGGATCTAAATTGCCGGTAGGCTCATCAGCAACAATAATAACAGGATTATTAATAATCGCTCGGGCGATACCTATCCGCTGCTGCTCACCGCCGGAAAGCTGGGCAGGATAATGCCCGGCCTTTTCCAGCATGCCGACTTTTTGCAGCGCCGCCGGCACCGCCCGCCTAATATAGCTTCTCGATGCACCGGTTACTTCCAGCGCAAAGCTCACATTTTCAGCCGCTGTTTTATTGGGCAGCAGGCGAAAATCCTGAAAAACCATGCCTACCTTTCTTCTTAAATGCGGCACTTCGCGGGAACGCAGGCGCATAATATTTTTGCCGTTAAACATCACTTGGCCCCGGGTAGGCAGCACCTCGCGGTAAATCATCTTCATCAGCGTGGATTTGCCGGCCCCGCTTTGGCCCACCAAAAAAACAAATTCTCCTCTGCGGATGCGAAAAGTTATATCAGAAAGAGCTTTCACCCCGTTATTGTAAAGCTTTGTTACGTTGTAAAAATGTATCACTAATAAAAAACCCCCATATCAGGTCTTTACAGCAGCTGTTTAAGTGGCTGGTTCGCGCTTTACATATAATGATTTCTTCTCATAACATCTTTTAACTTTCGACATGTTAAACTAAATTCCTTTTCCGTTACAGGTAATTTTTTGAAGTAATTTGTGGTAAAACTAACCCGCCAGGCATAAAAAACCGCCCCTGCAGCATGCAAACAAAAAACCTAACCGGGGTAACCCCAAGGTTAGGTTTTCATGGTTAATTGTTTTTTGCCAAGCATGATATATAAAATCAATGCGATTAATGCCGGTATTACAGCAATTAAATACATCGCTGCGTAACCGACTGATTGGGATACCGCTCCCAACACCACCGAGCCGGTTCCGATGCCTAAGTCGAAGGCAGAGAAAAACGTGCCGTTGGCCGCTCCCCGACGGTGCGGCGGCAGATTTTTCACCGCCATCGCCTGCATGGCGGGATGCACCGCCCCAAAGCCCAAAGCATACAGCACAGCAGCCAGCAAAAACATCGCCAGGCTGTCAGCAGCGCTTAAAACCGGCAGCGCCGCCGCTACCAAAATTATTCCCGGGATGACCACAATGTCAAAACCCTTTCTGTCCAGCACTGCTCCGAATATCGGTCGGGAAAGTGATAACACTGCCGCATAAACAGTAAAAAATATCCCGATATTTTCAATGCCGCGCTGGCCGGCATAGAGAGCAATAAAAGATACCACCCCGCCATAAGTGGCGGTAACAAAAAACATTACCGCCGAAGGGCGGTAAGCCTGCCGCTCAAACATCGCGTCCCGGCCCTTTTTCATTTCTTTTGCATCCGGTTTTACTTCCGAAGTGATGAAGGAGCTTAAAACCAGCGCCGCCGCTGCCAGCGCTGCCGAGCAAAAGAACAGCAGCGTAAAGCTGTAATCTTTAATAATCAGCAGGCCCAGTGCCGGTGCCACCGCCATAGACAGTGTCGCCGCCAAACCAAAGTAACCCATCCCTTCACCCAAGCGGGTCTTTGGCACTACATCGGCAGCCACCGTACCGGCTGCAGTACTGCTTGCTCCCCAGCCAAAGCCGTGAATAAGCCGTAAGAAAAGCAGCACCGCCACCGAAGACGCCCAGTTATATAAAACGGCAGCAGCAATAAACACTGTCAAACCAACTGCCAAAAGCGGTTTGCGGCCGTGCCTGTCCAACGCTTGGCCGACAAACGGCCGTACCGCAACGGCAGATATCGTAAACACACCGACCACCAAACCAACCATACTTTCTTTGCCGCCCAGCTCAGTGACATATACCGGTATAGTGGGCAGCAGCAGTTGAAAACCCAAAAAAATCAACAGGTTGGTCACTGTGATTAAAATAAAATTTTTCGTCCACAGCGGCTCAACTGTTTTAACGGCCGGTTTTTGCATACGCGTTTACTTGGCCGATTTCTTTTCGATTACTTTGCTTACCGCTTCCATAATGTGGGCTGCGGTAAGGCCGAAATGCTCCAACAGCTCGGCAGGCTTACCTGATTCACCAAACGTATCGCGCACGCCCACTCTCTTTAACGGCACCGGGCAGTGTTCCGATAAAGTTTCTGCCACCGCACTGCCCAAACCGCCGATAATACTGTGTTCCTCAGCGGTAACTATCGCACCGGTGTGCCGGGCAGCATCAACCACCGCCGCAATGTCCAGCGGTTTAACGGTATGTACATCCAACACCCGTACATTAATCCCCTCGCGCGCCATCATATCTGCCGCTTTCAATGCTTCGCCGACCATAATACCGGTGGCAATGATGGTGGCAGCATCACCGTCCCGCAGCTGCACAGCTTCTCCGGGGGTAAACTTAAAGTTATCCTTATCGTGAATAACCGGCACACCGGAACGCCCTAAGCGTATATATACCGGACCGTCAATTTCGCAAGCTGCGCGAATACAGGCCTCGGTTTCCACCGCATCTGCCGGAACAAAAATGGTAAAGCCGGGCAGCGCCCGCATAATGGCGAGATCCTCAACAGATTGATGCGAGCCGCCGTCCTCACCGACAGTAACTCCGGCATGAGTGGCGGCAATTTTTACGTTTAAACGCGGGTAGGCAATGCTGTTGCGCACTTGATCATAAGCCCGCCCGGTTGCAAATACCGCGAAAGTGCTGCAGAACGGTATTTTCCCGGCAGCGGCAAATCCGGCAGCAGTTGCCATCATGTTTGCTTCGGCAATGCCCATGTTAAAAAACCGCTCCGGATAATGCCTGCTGAAATCATAAGTTTTGGTTGACTTCGATAAATCTGCATCCAGCACCACAACATTCTCGTTTTCTCTGCCGATAGCCAACAGTGTTTTACCGTAAGCCTCACGGGTAGCAATTTTCTTATTGTCCACAGCAAATCCCCCAATATTTAGATTTCTGGCAATAGCAGAACGACGACGTCGTTCTCTTATTTTTTAATATCCCATAAAAGTTGTAAACATATTGACACAGAGGGTCTGCACTTCGCCGAAAGAGCGGCACGGAAAACACCCCCGGCCTGCTTGTGCATCTATCCTATGTGCGGTAATCATTCCAGTTCGCTCAGCGCCTTTTCCACTTCCTCTGCGCTTGGCGCTTTACCGTGCCAGCCAACTTGATTTTCCATAAAAGATACGCCTTTGCCCTTAACGGTTTGGGCAACGATTACCGTCGGCTTTCTTTTGGTCTGCTTGGCTTCTTCCACTGCCTTTAAAATCTGTCCCATGTCATGGCCGTCAATTGTGATCACATGCCAGCCAAAAGCCCGCCACTTGTCCTCTACCGGTTCAGGCGACATTACGTCTTCAATGCGGCCGTCAATCTGCATTTTATTGTGGTCTAAAAACACCGTCAGGTTGTCCAGTTTATAGTGAGCTGCAGCCATCGCCGCTTCCCAAATTTGCCCTTCTTGAATTTCACCGTCGCCAACCAATACATACACCCGGTAGTCCTTTTTATCCACCTTGCCGGCCATCGCCATACCGCAGGCGGCAGACATTCCCTGACCAAGCGAGCCGGTAGACATCTCCACACCGGGGAGCTTTTTCATATCGGGATGTCCCTGCAGTTTGCTGCCCAGTTTGCGCAGTGTATCCAGCTCGGCACGGTCAAAGTAACCGCGCTCCGCCAGCGCAGCATAAAGCACCGGCGCGGCATGGCCTTTGCTGAGCACAAACCGGTCGCGATCCGGCCATTCAGGGTCTTTGGGATTAATGTTCATCACCTCAAAATACAACGCGGTAACAATGTCCGCTGCCGAAAGTGAGCCGCCGGGGTGGCCGGAACCGGCTTTACCCAGCATACTTACTATGTCCCGGCGAATTACTTTTGCCTGGGCCTGCAGCCGCTGCAGTCTTTCTTCACTCATTAAATCTTCTCCCTCCAATGTTTTATCTTCGATTATTTTACAGCCATTTTTTTAAATCCTTCACCAAGCACCTCATGCACATCGCATAATATCACAAAAGCCTTGGGGTCAGCTTGATGAATGATTTCCTTTAATTTGGTAACTTCACTGCGCTGCACCACCGATAGCAGCACCTGTCGATCATCCCCGGTGTACATACCACGGGCATTCCAGGCGGTAGCGCCGCGGTCCAGTTCTTTCATAATGATATCAGCCACTGATTGCGGTTCGTCGGTAATAATGATAAAGCCTTTGGCGTAAGAAAAACCTTCCTGCACCATGTCAATCACCCAAGCGGTGATAAAAATAGTAATCAGTGCATACATCGCCAGTTCCCAAGAATTAAAGACAATACCTGCAGCAACCACCACCGCGGAATCAATTAAGAACAGCAGTTGGCCAATATTCATATTGGTAAACGAACGCAAAATCGCCGCCAGCATATCAGTACCGCCGGTGCTGCCTTTGTTTCTAAATACCAAACCCAAACCCAAACCGCTCAGCACACCGCCGTAAATACTGGCTAAAAGCAGGTTGTGAGTAGGAACGGAAATATAATGCGCCAAGATGTCAACAGACAGCGCCAGCGTTAACGAACCAAACAGCGAGCGTAGCGCAAAACTCCAACCCAGCCTGATAACGGCAATAATAAACAGCGGCACATCCATCGCCAGCATTGTCATGCCCACCGGGAAGTGAAACACGTAGTGAATAATGGTGGCAATACCGCTAAAGCCGCCGGCAGCAATTTTATTGGGGACTAAAAACAAATCCAAACCCAGAGCGGTAATAATTACCCCGATCAGCACTCCCACATAGTTACTTAACTGTTTCAGCACATAAATCACCCCGAAAACCGCCTACGGCTATAATTCCCAAATTCTGTGTCTAAATTACAAATTCCTTCCGGCATGAAAAATAATTGCAGGGCTCAACAGGTTGAGCCCTAAAAATTAAAGATTATTCACCGCTTTGTATTTCAAATACGCTTTGATAAACACATCGATATCCCCGTCCATCACCGCATCAACGTTGCCTACTTCTGTGTTGGTACGATGGTCCTTCACCAATTTGTAGGGATGAAAAACATACGAACGGATTTGGCTGCCCCAAGCAATTTCCTGCTGATCGCCGCGAAGCGAAGCCAGTTCCTGCTCCCGCTTCTGCAGTTCCAAATCCAACAGCTTTGCCTTCAGCATCTTCATTGCGGTATGGCGGTTGGAAAGCTGCGAGCGTTCATTTTGACAGGCAACAACAATACCGGTCGGCAGGTGAGTAATGCGCACAGCGGAGTCGGTTTTATTCACGTGCTGCCCGCCCGCCCCACCGGAACGGTAGGTGTCAATTTTTAATTCCTCTTCTTTAACTTCTATATCGATATCTTCTTCCGCCTCCGGCAGCACATCTACCGACGCAAAAGAAGTGTGCCTTCTGCCCGCGGTGTCAAAAGGTGAAATGCGCACCAGACGGTGTACACCTTTTTCCGAGCGCAGGTAGCCGAAAGCATTCGGCCCGCTGATTTCTAAAGTCGCGCTTTTAATTCCCGCCTCATCGCCGGGCAGCATATCTAAAATAGTCACTTTGTATTTGTGATCCTCCGCCCAGCGGTTGTACATGCGCACAAGCATTTCCACCCAGTCCTGCGCTTCCGTTCCACCGGCACCGGCGTGCAGCGAGATAATAGCACCACCTCGGTCATACTTACCGGATAACAGCACCTGCAGTTCCATATCTTCCAGCGCTTTCAGCAAATCGCGGCATTCTCTTTCGGCATCCTTAACGGCGCTTTCGTCCTGCTCCTCTTCTGCTAACTCCACCAGCACAAGAAGGTCTTCCAGCGACTGCCGCAGGTTGATAAAATCCTCAATAATCCCTTGATAATGAGCTATCTTTTGATTTACTTGATGCGCCCTTTTTTGATCATCCCAAAAATTGGGCTGCAGCATCTCCTGCTCAAGTTTGGCAATTTCGTTCTTTTTATTCTCGATGTCAAAGAGAAACCCTCAAATCTGCAATGCGTTTCTCCAGCTCAGCTGCATCTCTTTTTAAATCCGGCAACATTACTGATTCACTCCCTTATTTACTTCTCATCTCTGCCGCAGCATTTTTTATACTTCTTGCCGCTGCCGCAGGGGCATGGATCGTTGCGTCCTACTTTTTGTTCCCGCCTGATCGGCTTTTTCGGACCTTCCTCTTGGTATTTGTTTTCTACCACATTGCGCCGCTGTTGCTGCTGCTGCGGGGCGGCAACATCCACTCGGAAAATGTAGCGCACCACATCTTCCTGGATGGCAGAGATCATGTTTTGGAACATTTCATACCCTTCAATTTTATATTCCACAACCGGGTCTTTTTGACCGTAACCTCTAAGGCCGATACCTTCGCGCAGCTGATCCATGGCATCAAGGTGATCCATCCATTTTTGATCTACCACCCGCAGAATTACCATGCGTTCAATTTCGCGCAGCATTTCCGATCCAATTTCTTCTTCCCGCTTTTCATAAGCCAGATAACTCTTTTCCAGCAGCAAATCAACCAGTTCATCCCGCTCGATATCGGGGTCGGCAATATCGCTGACCTGAATATCATGGTTGGGCAGGAAAAGCTGCTCGGCGTGCTTTAACAGTCCTTCGCGGTCCCACTCTTCAGGGTAAACCCCTTCCGGGCAGTAAGTGTTTACCGCTTCTCTTACTGTGCTGGCAATCATCTCTTTTACGTTTTCTTTCATATTTTCGCCCAAAAGCACCCGGCGGCGCTGAGAGTAGATGATTTCCCGCTGCTGATTCATCACATCGTCGTACTGCAGCACATGCTTACGAATGCTGAAGTTGCGGGCTTCCACCCGTTTTTGAGCATTCTCAATGGATTTGGTAACCAGCTTATTTTCAATCGGCACATCTTCTTCTAAACCCAGGCGCTCCATCAGGCCGGCAATATTGTCCGAGCCGAAAAGGCGCATTAAATCATCTTCCAGCGAAACATAAAACTGGCTGGAACCGGGATCACCCTGACGGCCGGCACGACCGCGCAGCTGGTTGTCAATCCGCCTGCTTTCGTGACGCTCAGTGCCGATAATATGCAAACCGCCTGCCGCCATCACCTTTTGGCGTTCTGCTTCGGTCTGCTCTTTAAACTTTTTCACCAGCTCCCGGTACTGCGGATGCTGTTCCATCTCCGCCTGGTCCATGTCAGCATTTTGCCTGCGCATTTCCGCCTGCGCCATAAATTCAGGGTTGCCGCCCAGCACAATATCAGTACCGCGGCCGGCCATATTGGTAGCAATGGTTACCGCTCCCAGGCGGCCGGCTTGGGCAACAATTTCCGCCTCTTTTTCGTGATTTTTAGCATTCAGCACTTGATGCGGCACACCGCGCTTTTTCAGCATGCCGGATAGAATCTCTGATTTTTCAATTGATACCGTGCCAACCAGCACCGGCTGACCTTTGGCATGACGCTGAACAATTTCTTCCACTACCGCTTCAAACTTAGCATTGACGGTTTTGTAAACCACATCGGTCATGTCATTGCGGATCAGCGGTTTATTGGTAGGAATCGGCACTACATCCAAGCCGTAAATATTGCGAAATTCCTCTTCCTCAGTCAAAGCAGTACCGGTCATTCCGGAAAGTTTATTGTACATCCGGAAGTAGTTTTGGAAAGTGATGGTCGCCAGCGTTTGCGATTCGCGCTCAATTTTTACGCCTTCTTTTGCTTCAATTGCCTGATGCAGACCGTCGCTGTAGCGGCGGCCGAACATCAACCGGCCGGTAAATTCGTCAACAATCACCACTTCACCGTCTTTAACCACATAATCACGGTCGCGCTTCATCAGCGCCTGCGCTTTTAATGCCTGCTGCAGGTAATGGTTGATTTCGGTATTCTCATCAGCATAAAGGTTGTTTATCCCTAAAAGGCGTTCCGCCTTGGCAATCCCCTCTTCGGTAAGCACTGCGGAATGAGCTTTTTCATCGACAGTGTAATCTTCGTCTTTTTTCAGTTGGGGCACAATTCTTGCCATGGTGTAATAAAGCTGGGTGGGCTTATCCGCCTGACCGGAGATAATCAGCGGCGTACGCGCTTCATCAATCAAAATACTGTCCACTTCGTCCACAATGGCGTAATTAAGCTCCCGCTGCACCAATTGGTTGGGATGCATCGCCATATTATCCCGCAGGTAGTCAAAGCCAAATTCATTGTTGGTTCCGTAAGTAATATCGCAGTGATACGCCTGCCGGCGCTCTTCCCACTCTAAGCCGTGTACAATCAAACCAACTGACAAACCAAGGTAGCGGTAAATCTGCCCCATCCATTCACTGTCGCGGCGGGCCAGGTATTCGTTAACGGTAACTACGTGCACTCCTTTACCGCTCAGCGCGTTTAAATAAACCGGCAGCGTCGCTACCAGCGTTTTACCTTCACCGGTTTTCATCTCGGCAATGCGCCCTTGGTGCAGCACAATACCGCCCAGCATTTGCACATCATAATGGCGCATGCCCAGCACCCGTTTAGCGGCTTCACGCACTACCGCAAAGGCTTCCGGCATAATGTCATCAAGCGTTTCTCCCGCTTCCAAGCGTTTTTTAAATTCCGCTGTTTTGCCCTTCAAGTCGGCATCAGAGAGAGATTCAATCTTCGGTTCAAAACTGTTAATGTCCTCAACAATCCGTTCTAATCTCTTTATCTCCCGGGCGTTATCATCCAGCAGGTTCTTTAAAAACTTCAGCAATGGTTTTCACCTCGCATTAAATAGAGGAACCTGTTTAAGGTTCCTCCTGATAAAAAATATCACTTTATTTTATCACCATTGGTATAAAAGTTGCAAGGCGCAGCAATTTATTCAAAGTCAGGTTCAATTAAACCGTAATTGCCGTCCTTGCGCTGGTAAACAACATTTACCTGTTCGGTTTCGGCATTAGAGAATACGAAAAAGCTGTGACCCAGCAAGTTCATCTGCAGCACCGCTTCATCTACCGACATCGGCTTAATGGCAAACCGTTTGGTCTTTACCACCTGCGGGCCGTCATCCTTTTGGGCGTCATTGGCAGGTGCGGCTTTCTCCATACCCCGGATGCGTTTTTCCATCATGCGGCCTTTATGTTTCTCAATTTGTTTTTCCAGCTTCTCCACCACAAGGTCAATAGAAGCGTACATATCCCCGGTAGCTTCTTCACCTCTTAAAATTAAGCCGTTAATTTTTATCGGTATTGTCACTTCTACCTTGTGGTCGTCACCCTCAACAACCAGTGTGACCTGAGCATCACCAAATTCATCAAAAAATTTCTCCAGCTTACCAATGCGCTTTTCAACATAATCTTTTAGTGCCGGTGTTACATCAATGTTTTTACCTCTTACGATAACGTTCATTTTACCAACTCCTTTACTAGAGTGTAGTATACTATTCCCCACGCTTACTGCAAATCCCTGTGTTTCCAAGGAAAATGTTAACTATATATTAACACAAACAAAGGGCACATAAAAGTTCCGTGCCCTAAAGTTGCCAATTTAATTCTCACCGGATTCACCGGATTTGCCGCCCGCATTTTTCAAGATATCGGCAGCTTCGGTTTGTTCCTCATCCAGCGCTATATCCAGTGCGGTTTCTCCTTCTTTGTTTTTGGCATTGACATCCGCTCCGCGATCAAGCAGTAATTTAATTGTTTCAACATGTCCGTCTTCCGCCGCATCCATCAGTGCGGTTTCCCCTTCATTGTCCGCAGCATTTACATCCGCTTTTTTATCCAGCAGCAGTTTAACAATTTCGGTATGCCCCCGGGATGCCGCCCACATCAAAGCGGTGCTGCCGTTTTTCTTTTCTTTGGCATTAACATCCGCTCCTTTATCTAAAAGCACCTTTACCGTTTCGGTATGTCCGCGGCTGGCAGCATACATCAGCGCGGTATCTCCGGCGTTGTTGGCAGCGTTGGCATCAGCGCCTTTATCCAAAAGCGCCTTTACCGTGTCAGTATGGCCCTTTTCCGCAGCTTCCATCACTGCCGACCAACCGTATTCGTCTTTGGCGTCCACCTTCGCTCCCTTTTCCAACAAAATCTTTACGGTATCGGTATGTCCTTTATCCGCCGCCTCCATCAAAAGGGTGTCACCGCTGTCATCTGTTTCGGTGTTGGGATCCAAACCGGCATCCAGCAGCAGTTCGACACTCCCGGCATCACCTTCTTCTACTTTTTCCTTTAATGACTCTTCGTTGGCAGGTATTTTTTTTGCTTCCAGCTCTTTTTTCGCTTCCTCCGGGCTGCGGCCGCAGGCAGTGCACATCATTAATACAACCAGTAAAAACATCAGCAGCTTTTTCATCAGCATCACCCTTGTCCAGAATATATTACACGTTACTGTTTCCCATATTATGTGCCGTTTCAGGGCGATTAATCCTGCATGTCAGCAAAAAGCCTGCCTATGTATTTTCTTTATCCGCCCGCTTGCTTTACCACATTCGCTTTTTTTCTGTAAAATTCGGCTTTCGACAATTCCCCACGCACCGCAATGTCGAAAAATAATTTTCAAAAATGCTGTTCTGTGGGTATAAACCTGTGGATAATGTGTATAAGTCTGTTAATAACCCCAAAAATAAGCCCTTTTGATGTGGGTAACTTTTGACGGCAGCGGATTTTTTGTCAGTTTGTGGCTAGCGTGAGCGGTACTTTTGTCGCATCTTTTTGCTTTTTGGCGCAGCAGCAAAGGTCAGCACCAATATCTCAGCAGGATTTCCCTGTCGCAATGTCTCAGCAGCTGCAGAAGCAGTGGAGCAAGTAGTGATTACATCGTCAATAAGCAGCACCGTCTTTCCCCACAGAACGGCATTGTTTTTTAAAATAAAGGCATTTTGCAGATTAACCTCCCGCTGATGTCGGTTTAAGCCTGCCTGCGCTTCCGTTTCATGCGTTTTTTGCAAAATATCCTGCAGCGGAATGTTTAATCCCGCTGCCACCACGCGAGCCAACAGCAGCGCTTGGTTAAATCCCCGCCGGCGCATTTTTTTCGCAGTCATCGGCACCGGCACCGCCAAATCCGCCCTGCGGTAGACATGATTGTTGATGATGCTCTGCACCATCAACTGCCCCAGTGGTTCTGCCAAATGCTGTTTGCCGTAATACTTTAACCGGTGCACTGCCTGGCGGATCGGCCCTTCATAAGGGCCCACCGACCGGGCAAAAGCAAACGGCCAATCTCCGGCGGTGCAGTCGGGGCAAAGTGTTCCATGGGTAATCGGGCGGCCGCAAACGCAGCAAAACAATTCCTGCCGTTTTGCCGCCAACCAATCGCGGCAGGAGATGCAGATTTCCGCCCCTTTAGAATAAACTCCGCACAACGGGCATTCTTCGCGCGGCGGAAATATTAAATTCAGCAGGGCTTCCCATAAATTCATCAGAAATGCCCCCTTAAAGTAAACAAGCCGCCTAATTAAAAAACAAACGCAGGCGGTTGCTTAACATCGCATTGGAAACAGCCAATGACGCCTGACCGGATATAACGGTCAGTATATGCAGGTGATGGCGGTCAAAACTGTTGGGTATTCTGCTGCCGACAACAATGATGCCCACCACACCGCTGGAAGAAACCAGCGGTACAGCCATCAGCGAACGCATTACCTGCGGCAGACCCGGTTCTTCTCTCAACCGGGGGTGACGACGCACATCCTGCACCAGCAGCGGCTGTTGATTTTCCGCCACCGCACCGGCAAATCCCTCTCCTTTATACACCGGCAGCCGCTTTAAATGGCGGGCAACCGGGCTGTTGACAGCCATCGGCACATAACAATCCTTATCTTCACGCCAAATATAAACCAGCGCACTGTGATAGCCGACAATACGCTTCAATTCTTTCAACACCAGCTCCAACAGCTTGTCTAAATCAGAAGTCGCCAAGCGGACGGAAATGTGGTAAAGAGCGGTCAGCTCACGGGTAGCCATCTCTAAGTTAACGTACATCTTTAAAATATGCTGCAGCGCGATAAACGGAACAAATAAAAGAACTGCCCCAACAATTCCGCTGCCGCTGTATAACAGCATCATCAAAATTCCCACCGGGACGGTGATTAAATAGGAAAAGGCATCCCATTTCATGGCATCAGCCCAATTTAAAGCAGGGTAAATATTTTTCTGCGGCAGATGATACAAATAAACCAAAAAATGGTTAACTGCAAAGTAAACAGCAGTAAACACAAACAGCGAAAAAACGCCGCCGTCCAAACCGGCGGCTTCTTTACCTCCGCTGTAAATAAAAGCGGTATAGGCACAGTAAGCAGCCAACACATACTGGGCAGCATTAAACACCGTAGTGCGCAGCGGGTTACCACGGTTGGCAACTCCCTGACCAATCAGCGACGCCACTCCGGCAACATAGGCAGCCTCTGCCCCACCGTAAATCAAAAACACTGCCAGCAGCACAGCAAAGCCGCACGAAACCACCCCATGAGGCGAAGTTACCGCAAACCACTCAGCGGCAATAATCAGGGCGGCCATCAGCAAAAGTTCGCGGCCGGCATCGATATTTAAAGCAGGAAACAGCTTATACAGTACAAAAATCCCGGCGAATATCACCAGCCAAGTGTAAAGAATATAAAGCACGGTGCGCCCACGCATAATACCAAACCCTTCAACAAACATCAATAACTGTATTTTTGTTGATTATTCGACATCTACTGCTTCTTTCCTTTTTTTGTTATAGGGATAACTGTTTAAACAAATCTAAATTTACCAACTGTTTACCTTTTAAACCGCGAACATCGCAGCACATTCCCTCATGCGGACAGCCGCCTTTTTTATGCTCTGACAGCGCAAAACCAAATACCGGCATCATCCGCTTTAAGATTTCTGCTGTTTGGTCGCTGCTGCCGGTGTCTATCAGCACCAAGTGATGTCCCGGGTTATTTCTAACCAGTTGACGGACAAAACCCTCCATTTCTTCAGCTTGATCCTGCACTAGGACAGTCAGTGTTTTACCGCCTGCATATCGATGGCGCTGATACACAAGCAGCACCGCCAACAGCCAAAAGCAAAAAGCCGCTGCCGTTAACTCCAAATAAAATTGGCCCGGCACCATTTAATCACCCCCGTACTGCAGAATATGTACGCGGGCAGCAGCAGGTGCCGGGCCGCATTATGGAAATTTTATCTATCCGCTTTTAACGCTTCTGCTTTATCAGTGCGCTCCCACGGCAGGTCGAGATCGTGGCGGCCAAAATGACCGTAAGCAGCCACCTGACGGTATATCGGACGGCGCAAATCCAAATCGCGAATAATTGCCGCCGGGCGCAGATCAAAATGCTTTTTAATCAATTCCACCAAGCGTTCTTCACTCACTTTACCGGTGCCAAAGGTATCTACCATGACAGATACCGGCTGCGCGACACCAATGGCATAAGCCAATTGAATTTCACAGCGGTCTGCCAAACCAGCGGCCACAATGTTCTTTGCCACATAGCGGGCAGCATAAGCAGCACTGCGGTCAACCTTTGTGGGATCTTTGCCGGAAAAAGCACCGCCGCCGTGACGGGCGTAACCGCCGTATGTATCCACAATAATCTTCCGTCCCGTTAAACCGGCATCACCGTGCGGACCGCCGACTACAAACTTACCGGTGGGGTTGATAAAGTAACGAATTTTGTCATCCACCAACTCCTGCGGCAGAACAGGCAGAATAACTTTTTCAATAATATCTTTTCTAATTGTTTCCTGATCTACATCGGGGTGATGCTGTGTAGAAATAACTACGGTATCCACCCGCACCGGTCTGCCGTCAACGTATTCAACAGTTACTTGGCTTTTCCCGTCCGGGCGCAGATAATCCAGCACCCCGTTTTTACGCACTTCCGCTAAGCGGCGGGTAAGCTTATGTGCCAGCGATATCGGCATCGGCATTAGTTCGGGGGTTTCGTTGGCAGCAAAGCCAAACATCATTCCTTGGTCACCCGCACCAATACTGTTCAGCTCATCCTCGGTTAAGCCTTCTCTTGATTCTAAAGCTTTATCCACACCTTGGGCAATGTCGGGAGACTGCTCATCAATAGCAGTCAGTACCGCACAAGTATCTCCGTCAAAGCCGTATTTCGCCCGCGTATAACCAATATCCAGCAGAGTACGGCGCACAACTTTAGGGATGTCCACATAACAGTCAGTGCTGATTTCTCCGCCCACCATCACCAGGCCGGTAGTGACAAAAGTTTCGCAGGCCACCCGCGCGTCAGGGTCTTTGGCCAATATTTCATCCAGTATCGAATCAGAAATTTGGTCGGCTACTTTATCGGGATGCCCCTCAGTGACTGATTCCGATGTAAACAGCATTTTAGACAATTTTATGTTATACCTCCTTAAATTAGTATCATATCATCAGGGTTGTACCCAAAATCGACAGACATTTATATTATTCTTTGCAGCAAATTATTTATCATGTGCAGCACCGCACCCGTTAAAAAACCCCTCCGCAGGCACGGAGAGGTTTGCGCAAGCAACAAGTTGCTCATCTTCCGCAGGCCTTCACAGCTGCGCAGGAATTGGCACCTTCCGTAGGTTGCCGGGTTTCATCGGGCCAGTCCCTCCACCTCTCTTGATGAGAAAATGCAGTTATTTACTTTTCTAAATCCGTGAATATCTTAACAGAACCCAATAATAATGTCAAAATATATTTTATCTCGGCAGCGAATCTATTTCCACCAGTATCGCATCACGACCAAATTTGATGATCTTTTCCCACGGTATTACCACATCCCGTCCGGCGCGGAACATTCCCATCCTGCGGGACGGGGCGACCACAATTGCCTTTATCCGTGCACTGCTCATGTCAAAATGCATGTCTATTATTGAACCCAACTTTGTTCCGTCGCTGATGTTGATAATATCCCGCTTCGACAGCTCGGTTGCTTTAAACACGCTGTCACCCCCTTTAACCCAGAATATGCCGGGAAAAGTTAAACGGTGACATTTTTTCTGCCGTTATCTCGAACGGGATGCCAAGCGGGAAGCCAAGAAACGCCTGCCGTAAGCAATAAACAATGAGGTTTCTTCTATGCGCAGCACTGCCGCCGCCAAACCATACACCGCAATGCCGGCGGATATTGCCGCCGCCACCTGCATCGCCAAACCCAATGAACCGAAACCGGCAAAAGCGGTTTGCACACAGCTGTTGGTATAATGAACAACAACCCCCATAATTCCGGAAGCCAACAGCACTTGAAAAGCAAAAATAAGCATCTGCGCGTTCCAAAGGTTTTTAATTTTCCGTGCCAAAAACCAGCCCAGCATCGCAGTGTTTGCCAGTGCCGCAATTGAATTGGCCAGCGCCAAGCCGCCGTGCTGCAGCACACCAATCAGCATCAAACTAAAAGCTAAGTTAATCAGCACTGTCACAATAGTTAATTTTACCGGTGTGCGGGTGTCATGCAGTGCGTAAAACCCTCTGGTTAAAATAACGTTTACTGACTGACCCACCAAACCGATGCTGAAGAACAGCAGTGCAAAAGCAGTCATTTCGGTAGCACGGGCATCAAAAGCACCCCGTTCAAAAAGCAGCTTAACAATGGGATAGCGCAGTACAAACAAACCTACCCCGGCGGGCAGCGAAAGCAGCACCACCATGCGAAACGCCCGACGCAGTGTATCCGCCATGTTACCGGCAGATGAATCCACCGCCTGGCGGGTAAGCGTAGGATAAAAAGCTGTGCCGATGGCCATCACAAACAAACCCAGCGGCAGCAGTATCAGTTTATTGGCATAGTTTAAAGCGGAAATGCTGCCCTCCGCCAGTCCGGAGGCAAGCATACGGTCGATAATGATATACAGCTGGTTTACCGATACACCCAACGCCACCGGAAACATCATCGCCATTACCTTTTTGGCACCGGGATTGTGCCAATCAAAGTCAAACCGCGGCCGGAAACCGATGCGATAAAGCTTCGGCACCTGCACGACAGCGGCCAGCACCATACCAAGCATTGTGCCCAATGCCACCCCGTGTATCCCCATCACTTTGCCCAGCGTCAGCGTGGAAATAATTACCACACTGTTCGCCAGCACAATGGTAAATGCCGGCAGCGCAAAAACATTGTTGGCATTTAAAAGGCCGTTAAATAACGTCGATACCCCCATAAATACCAGCATCGGCAGCATAATTCTGGTTAACTCAACAGTGAGCTGAGAAACTTCCGGGCTTAACCCCGGGGCAATAATTTTCACCAAAAAAGGCGCACCCAGCATGCCGATACCTGACAAAACAGCAAAGGCCAGCGCCGTTAAATTTGTAACGGTGGCAAACAGCCTCCACGCCTCCTGACGCTGACCTTTGGATTGGTATTCGCTGAAAATCGGCACCACCACGGTGGCGAGCGCAATGGCCAAAATATTCATCAGCACATAGGGGACGGTGTAAGCCACCAAGTAAGCATCGGTAGCCCCGGTAGCGCCAAATTCCCGGGCAATAACCATATCGCGAATAAATCCCAGCAGCTTAGATGTTAAATTAATTACTGCAATAACCACGGTAGCCCGGGCTATTGCTCTTCCGGTTGCTGTCATTGCTACCTCCAAGTGTTTATGATATTTGCCTAATCTACATTATTTACAACAAAGCAACGAATTAATATTCAACAACACATCCCGTTTTCCTGCAATTGGTTTTTTATTTTATTGGGACACCTGTTTGACGGAACGACGAGGGCGTCGTTCCCTACAGCCTGCCGGCGGAGCGGCATAAAAGCCGCCCGCTGCGCATTTATCAGTATGTTTTACAAAATATATGAGGCGGGTTATATAAACCCGCCCGCTGTCTACAATTCATCCAATATGCGTTCCAATACCGCTGCCGCTTCCGCCCGGGTGGTGGTGTTCTGCGGGGCAAACCTGTCCTCAGCGCGCCCGGACAGCAGCCCGCTTTGTACCGCCAGCGACACCGCAGGACGTGCCCACAGGCTGATTTGTTCTAAATCGGTGTATCGTTCCAGCGTGGTGTCTTCCGAGCTGTAAGGTGTCTTACCGCCGTAAAGCGCCCGCGCCGCCATTACCGCCATTTGTTCCCGGGTGACGGGATCATTTGGGGCAAAGGTGTGCTCGGTATAACCCACCACCAAACCGGCGTTCACCGCCGCCCCTACAGCTCCCCGGAACCACGAATCCGCCGGCACATCATAAAACTCCGCCGCATCACTTGGCGATTCCACCATCTTCATCGCTCTTACCAGCATTGCGGCAAACTGCGCCCGGGTAACTTGTTCGTCAGGGCGAAAAGTACCGTCAGGAAAGCCGCCTACCATATTCAGCTGCGACATTTCCGCAATCACTTCTTCCGCCCAGTGATTTTCAGTGTCTTGATAAACAATATTTCTGTTTAAAATCAGTCGACCGGTTAATACTGCGTAACCAACATCGTAAAGACCGGCCAGTTTACCTTCCGAACCGGACTGCTGCGGCAAATAATATACGCTTGTTTCCGCCGGCAGCTCGCTGACAGGTACACTGTCTTCCAGTTTGTTATCTTTAACCAGTTGAACAGCCAGCTGCGGATCAATCGGCAGCACCGTTCCGTCAATCGCTTTAACCTGCACCCCTTCAGCGGTTTGCTTCACTACACCCCGCAGCGGTGTCTCTCCGTAAATCAAGCTGAACCGCTGCGGGCCTTCTATCACCTTGGTGCCTTTCACCTCAACAATATAGTCACCGGCCGCCGGTGTTTTTAACGTCAGCACTTCCACATTGTTTTTGCGGTCACCGCCAACGACATTGTTTCCCCACAATTCACGGCCGTCGGGAGTGATGATCTTTAAGTCCAAATCGTTAACCAGTGCCTGCTCCGCACCGCTTTGGTTTGGGTAATCATTCCACACCAGCGCTGCCCGCAGCGGAGCTTGTCCATCTGAAGTAAACTTATAGCGGTAAACCCCGCCGGTTTTAATTTCAATGCCGTCTAAAAACCAAGCGGCGTCTTCAGAAAGAGGCATTAACGATGCCTGCAGGTCAATCATGCCAAAGCCTTGATTTTGACGGGGTTCTCCCGGCAGTTCTTTAGCTCCGTAAATCAGCGCCGCTTTAATCAATGCTGCCGAAGGCTGAACCTTTTCTACATCGGTAAAATACTGCCTGGTTAACGCCGCTGCCCCGGTGGCCATTGCATTGGCCATACTGGTGCCGGAAAGATAAGCATACGACGAAGATTGCGACGCCGACAGCACCCACGAACCGGGGGCCACTAAGTCCGGTTTAATGCGGCCGTCTTCGGTACCCCGGCTGCTGAACGAAGCCACTTGATACGGATTGTCAGAGTCGCTGTCAATCCCGCGCGGACTTTCAGTGGCACCTACCGTAATGGCATTTTTCGCCGCGCCGGGGGAAGTAACCATTGGTGATGCTCCGTCGGCAAAGTTCCCCGCCGATTTCAGCACCAGCATATCGGGATGCTCCCAAACAAACTCGTCCAGCGATCGCGCCTGTTTATCATACTCACCGCCGGTTTCGTCAACACCCCAACTGTTGGAATGAATGCGCACTCCGTTGTCGTAGGCATCGGCCAGCAAATCATACACATCCGGTATTTTCAAAGTGTCGCTTGTCCGCTCATGGGCAGCCTGAAAATACAGCTGTGCACCGGGGGCAATACCTTTCAGTCGCCCGCCGGACTTCTCCCCGCTGCCCACGATGGATGCGGCAATGTGCGTACCATGGCCGAAGGGGTCATCCCAGCCGTCACCGCTGTAGTCTTGTACGCCGATAATTTTGTCTTTTAAATCAACGTGCAGATCATCCATTTTGCCGCTGCCCAGCCCGGTATCCGCAACACCGATTATCTGACCGGTGCCGGTAAGTCCAAGGCCGTTACTGCTGAAAAAATCCGGATTGTTCCACACCAACGGCACTCCCATAGCAGTGCCGGCGATATCATTTTCCGGCTTGGCAGCAAGTATTTGTGCCGCTGCCGGGGTGGCAATCTCTAAAATCAGCAGGCAGGTCATCAGCCAAGCAGCAATTTTGCTCGTTTTTATCGAATGCACATATACACCCCACAAATGGGCTCCGCCCTAAAATTATCTTGTCGATTTTTTATTGCATTAACATAAGACGCAGTTAACCGTCAAATTGTAACACACATATTGCTGCTTTTTCTACAAAATTTAAGTAAATCCTTTATAATATGAAAATGTAAAACCAGGGCAAATACCCTGGCTTTAACATTTATAACTTTAATTGTTCTTTTACCTCCTGCTGAATTGCCGCTACCTTTTCGCTGCTTTCAGCTTCGGCATAAATGCGGAACAGCGGTTCAGTACCCGATGCCCGTACCAGCACCCAGGAACCGTCTGCCAGCAGCAGCTTAGTGCCGTCAATGGTCAGCCGCCCGGTAACTTTTATTCCGTTAACGGCAGCGGGATTAAACTGCGCCAGCTCTTCCAATACCCGCGGCTTTTGTTCCGGTGCAGTGCGCACATCCAAGCGGCTGCTGTGCAGTTCGCCGAATATCGCATTAACTTGATCAAGCAGTTCACATAAACTTTTGCGGTGGTAAGCAACCATCTCGGCAGCCAATAAGTTTGCCAAAATACCATCCTTTTCCGGAATGTGCCCCTTAACAGACATGCCGCCGCTTTCCTCACCGCCGATAATCGCCCCTTTTTCATGCAGGCACCGGCCGATGTATTTAAATCCTACCGGGGTTTCTTCCACCGTTTGCCGGTATCTCTCAGCAATGCGATCCAGCAGATGGGTGGTGGCTACCGTACGGGCGGCCGGTCCCCGCCAGCCTTTTACCTCCATCAAATGATAATACAGCAGCGGCAGAAACTGATTAGGCGTAATGTACCGGCCGCTTTTATCAATAATGCCGAAGCGGTCGGCATCACCGTCCAGCGCCAGCCCGAGATCTGCGCCGCTTTCCAACACACGCCGGCGCAGCTCAACAAGCGATTGACCGGTAGGCTCCGGCATTCCGCCGCCAAACAGCGGATCGCGGTAATTATGCATTGTTTCTACCTCTGCCCCCGCCTGTTTCAGCAGCGTATCCAGATATCCAATGCCTGCACCGTACATCGGGTCGGTGATAATTTTCAATCCCGCCCTGCCAATGGCCTTTAAATCAATCAATTCCGAAATATGCGCCACGTACTGATCAAAAGGATCAATCTTCTGGGAGAGACAGTAATCCGCTTGGTGATGCTCTTCTACTAAGTGCCCGTAGCGCCCTTCCGCTTCTTCCACCCCGCACTGACAGTTTAAATCCTGCTGCTGTTTAATTTTCTCTTCAATTTGCTTGGTTACATGCGGCAGCGCCGGACCGGCATGCTCGGGAATAAACTTAAAGCCGTTATATTCCGGCGGATTGTGGCTGGCGGTAAGCATCACCGCACCGGCGGCATTATGTACTTTGATGGCATAAGCAGTAACGGGAGTGGGAACAGCTTTTGCAGTGATGTAAACCGGTATTCCTTTTTTATTCAGCTCTTCGGCAGTTTCTTCCGCAAAGCGGTCGGAAAGAAAGCGGTTGTCGTAGCCGACTACCAAGCCCTGCTGCTGCCGACCGTTTTCAATAACATAGTCTGCCACCGCCCGGGCAACAAGGCGCACATTATCAAATATAAAATCCTCGGCGATAATTCCCCGCCATCCGTCAGTGCCGAAAGCAATTTTTAAAGGCATATAATTTATTCCTCCAATCTCGTTATCTTCAAGCACACGGTAATATATGTTTTTTCCTTACATAGATTTAGATACAAAAGTTATTTTTCCTGCTTTGCTGGAATTATATTCATTTTTTTACAATAACAGTTTATTTAGTCAACTAACGGGGAATAATGTCAGTAACAAATAAAGGAGGCATTAAACAGTGAGCAAAGCACAAAAAGCGGTTAAAATTGATAAGCGCCGCAAAATGTATGAAGATTATTTGAAGTGGTTGAAAGAAAACAAAAAGAAAAAATAACTGAAGAATTGTAAATTCTATCGGTATAAGATTTAAATTGGCCTACAATTTTATGTAGGGGCGGGTTTCCATGCCCGCCCGTTTGCTTAAGTATAACTATGAAATGAATGTGGTTTGGCATAAACGTAGATTTTTCCGCCGCGGCAGACTCAATCAGCTCACCACCAAATTTTTATATAAGCAGCAGCCCCTATATCTTCAATCCCTTCAAATAGCTGCGGAAGGCTGCTGACAGATCTTCACGTTCCAGCGCAAATTCTACCGTCGCCTTTAAATAACCCAGCTTATCACCCACATCATAGCGCCTGCCTTCAAAGGCCAAGCCGTAAATTGCTTCTCTTTGAGCCAAAACCTTTAACGCATCGGTTAACTGAATTTCTCCGCCGGCACCGGGCTTGGTTACTTCTAACAGTTCAAAAATACGCGGGCTGATAATGTACCGACCCATTACCGCCAAGTTGGACGGCGCCTCTTCAATACCGGGTTTTTCCACTAAATCATGAATTCGATACACGTTATCTGCAATACTTACAGCGTTGATAATGCCGTACTTATTGGTATCCTGCTGCGGTACTTCCATTACCGCCAAAACGCTGCAGCGGTAATCATCATAAATGTCAATTAACTGCTTTAAGCAGGGTTTCTTGCTTTTCACCACATCATCGCCGAGCAGCACCGCAAAAGGTTCATCACCGATAAACTTGCGGGCACAGTAAACTGCATGCCCCAACCCCAACGGCTCTTTTTGACGCACATAGTGAATATCCACCATTGTGCCGATGTCGCGCACCAGCTTCAAAAGATCATCTTTGCCTTTATTCGCCAGCTGCATTTCCAGTTCCAATGATTTATCAAAATGATCTTCAATTGCCCGCTTACTGCGTCCGGTAATAATCAAAATATCTTCAATACCGGAAGCAACCGCTTCTTCAACAATGTACTGGATGGTAGGCTTATCCACAATCGGCAGCATCTCTTTCGGTTGGGCTTTCGTCGCCGGTAAAAATCTCACCCCTAAACCTGCTGCCGGAATAATTGCTTTTCGAATTCTTTTCCGCACTCGCATCTGCAATCCTCCGTATAACAAAGACGCGGTTACTTTTAAACCGCGTCTTGTAGTGCTTTAATCATTAGTTGTAGTTTGTAGTACGCTGTGGCTGTTCTGCCGGCACACTGCCGGTCACCCCTATTTTATTGGCACCGTAAATAATCACTATCGACAATGCCGCCAGCAGCATGACTGCCCGGTCGGTAGTAATTACATTCAGCAAATACGCACTGCCGCCTAAAAGCGCACTAATGGCGTAAATTACCAGCACCGTCTGGCGGTGAGACAATCCGACAGCCATCAGCCGATGATGCAGGTGTTCTTTATCCGGCTTAAAGATAGGCATGTGCTTATTATGCCGACGTACAATAGCAAAGAAGGTATCCAACAGCGGTATACCTAAAATGACAATGGGAATAAACACCGAAATGGCTGCAGCGCTCTTGGTTAAGCCCATTACCGCAAACACCGCCAATGCATAGCCTAAAAACATCGAACCGGTGTCACCCAAAAATATTTTGGCGGGGAAGAAGTTGTAGCGCAAAAAACCCAACACCGCTCCGGAAAAAACGAAAGCAAGCATCGCCACTTGAAAATGCTGCTCTGAGCCGCCGTAAATCAACCCCTGCTTCCAGGCAACCGCAGCAATGGTCAGCGCAGCAATCATCGAAGTGCCGCCTGCTAAGCCGTCCAAACCGTCAATTAAATTTACCGCATTAGTCACCGAAACAATCCAAAAGACAGTAATCGGTACTGCCAAAACACCTAAAGCCATAATCCCGCCGGTTAACGGGTTAGTTACAAAATCAACCTGAATGCCAAACGGAACAACCGCCGCAGCAGCCGCAATTTGTCCAACCAGTTTTACCTTTGCCGATAAAGTAACAACATCATCGACAATCCCTAATAACACAATAAGCAGGCCGCCAAACAACAGCCCGGCCAACGGAAGGCTGAAAGGCACTACTGCCAGCGCACCGGCAGCAAAAGCAACATATACAGCCAAGCCGCCCATCCGCGGCATCAAACTCCGGTGTACTTTTCGTTCGTCGGGAGTATCAACGGCACCAATTTTTATCGCCAAACGCTTCACCCATGGGGTAATCAGCAGTGATACCACCATCGCCAGCGCCATTCCTGCAATTGCTTTAGCCAGCACCTTTATCCCTCCATAACATATCCGAATTGCAATCTTCACACAACTAAATCAATTGTACTTGATAAAGGCGGTGATGACAAAGATAAATTTTTTACATTTATTGATTAGTTAGGATAAAACAAGCCTTTAAATACTGTCATACTTAAAAACTCTGCAGTTAACGGTAATTATTGCGCCAATACCAATAAATTTACGCGCTGGCAGATTGTCCTACTTATCACCGATAGCAAACATTAACTCCGCTTCGGCGGCAACCTGCCCGTCCACCTTGGCCACCGCGCTGCTTTTGCCGACCTTACCACGCAGCTTGGTTACTTCTACCTCAAACACAATTTGATCACCGGGCACTACTTGACGGCGAAAGCGTGCTTTGTCGATGCCGGCAAACAGCGCCAGCTTGCCGGCATATTCCGGCATACTCAGCAGAGCTACCGCCCCTACCTGGGCCATCGCTTCAATAATCAGCACGCCCGGCATTACCGGATAACCGGGGAAATGACCTTGAAAAAACGGTTCATTTACCGAAACGTTTTTAATACCCACCGCTCGTTTGCCCTGCTCAACCTCTAAAATCCGGTCAACCAGTAAAAACGGGTAGCGGTGCGGCAAAATTTTTTGAATTTCATTGATATCCAACAAAACAACAAACCTCCGATTTGGGATTAATGTATAAAATTAGACGCAAATTTGAAAAATCCTGTTAGTATTATAAACAAATGGTTAATTTTAAAAACAGAACGACGAGGATGTTACCTACATCTGTGATACAAACATGCCTGCCTTATTGCACCAATGTTACGTTCTGTTTAACGGCACGGTCAAGACCGTGCCCTACATCTGTGGTGTAAAGGTTTTGTGCTTTTTGTAGGGGCGGGTTTCCATGACCGCCCGGTTAACGCCAATGTTATGTTTTGTTTTGTGTAAAAGCGGGGGCGTTACCTACCACTCGATATACACGCTTTTGGCGGTAGGCTGCCACTTAACCTGTGCGCCCAGTGCTTCACCGATAAACCTCAACGGCACCATAGTGCGACCTTCCACCACTTTGGCAGGCACATCCAACGTGATATCTGCACCGTTGATGACTGCCTGATTTTCACCGACAGTCAGCACAATGTCGATCTCATCTTTTTTAGCGGTAATAACCCCTTCGCTGTATTCCACTTCCGCACCGAATGTTTCAAAAATCTTCCTAAGCGGCACCAGTGTGCGCCCGTTGTCTAAAACCGGCGGCACATCAAACCACAGCCGCTCGTTGTTGACATATACCGGAATTTGATACAGCACCAACAGCGCGTTGCTCAAGCCCCGCTCTTTACCGTCGGAAGGCTTGTTGACAATCTCCCCCTGCACAATCATCTCGCTGGAACCGCCGCCGTCCAAGTTTACTGCCGTTACCGCACCTAATTCAACCATAATTTCTGACAGCTCGTCAAATTTCACACCGACACTGTAATCCGCTTGGCGGCCGTCAATCACTACCAAAATAATGCTGCCGTCACTTTTAATTCCAACAGCGGTTCGCGGGGCGGTCTTTAATATATTACCGCTGAATCCTTCTTTCTCAACGTTGTCCACCGGCTTACCGTTTTCCACCAGCAGTGGGCCGCCGCTTATAAGGTGTTTCAGCGCGCCTAATTTTTCACCGAAATATTGACCTACCCAAACTTTATCCCCGCGCTTTACATGGCCGGCCAGCTGAGCTTTTTCTCCCCAGAAAGATACCACATAGCCGCCCTCGGGAATCGGCGTACCGCCCACCCCTTGAATGACGTGCTCAACAATGTTGTCTTTATTCACCGCTATTTCTGTAACCAATCCGGTACTGCTCGGTGTTGATTCTCCCCATTCTTTCTTATACAAACCAATACCGCTGCCAACCGGCCAGCGGTTGAGACAGTCAATCAGCAGGCGCTGCTCAACGCCGGGCAAGTGCACCGCCAAAACCGGCTCAATATCACCTATTACCGCTTTGCCGTTATTTAAAAAAGCCAGCGAAGTGCGGTAGATATCTTCATCAAACAGCACATGAGTTTCGCCGTCAATGGCCAAATGTCCGATGGGGTAGCCGTCACCGGAAAAAAAGCCGCCGTTAATTGCTGCAACCGCACCCGTTCTCTCTGCAAAGCTGCTTAAAGTTTCAAAACCGGTGAGTTTGTCTTTGCTTAACACCGGACGAATTTCCAACAGCGGTTGGTTGGGGTCAACCTCTAATACAAAACCTTTCAGCGGTTCGCCGTCGGCATTTTGGCGTTCAAATGTGTAGTATTTTACACCCGGTGCCGGGTTGGCATCAACCTCCGCCCCGGCCTGTACCGGGTAGGTAATTAAGGTACACAATAACATTAAGCTGATGACAATGTTTTTTAGTTTAAGCATTTTATTTTTCTCCTATTTGCGTTTATTGTGGGGCGGATTCACTGCGCGCGGAACGGCGAGGGCGCCGTTCCCTACATCTGTGGTGCATACGTTTTGCGTTTTTTATTGTAGGGGCGGGTTTCCATGCCCACCCGGGTTAATGCCAATGTTACGCTTCGTTTAACGGCACGGTCAAGACCGTGCCCTACATATGTGATGCAAATGTCTTGCGTTTTTATTGTAGGGGCGGGTTTCATGCCCGCGCGGGTTAATGCCAATGTTACCGTTTCGTTTTGCGAGGGCGCCGTTCCCTACTTTACTGTTTCAGC
Organism: uncultured Peptococcaceae bacterium; assembly: GCA_965546615.1. Classification (GTDB taxonomy): domain Bacteria; phylum Bacillota; class Desulfotomaculia; order Desulfotomaculales; family Desulfohalotomaculaceae; genus CBEUVQ01. The sequence goes on along the minus strand of CBEUVQ010000003.1, from coordinate 38,573 downwards.
AAACTGTCTCATGAGTGCATAGGCGGCGCCGTAGGTTACACAGCCGTCATTTTCCTCTATGCTGTCCAGCACCCGGTCTTCCCAATACTTCTCCGCTAACTTTTTGTCGTACTGGGTAAGAACTTCCTCCGCATACTCAGCGGTCAGCGGTTCTTCTTCCTCATCTTCCGCAGCTTCATCCTCTGCACCAAACAGATACTCTATATCAAAGAGATCCGCTCCGTCTGAGGCATATTCTTCAGGCAGCACTTCTTCTGCGTATTCCTCGTCGGCTTTCGGTTCATCCGGCAAATCCTCTTCTTCAACTTCCGGTGCCGGCAGGTTGTAAACAACCGCTAAATCTTTCATCGCTTCTATGAACGCCGTAACCGGCATAATTTCATCAAGCTTATAATCATTGGTGTACCCACCGCGGGCGATGCCGTACCGCCGCACAAATTTCATATCTTCATAAGCCCAGTGATCGGCAAGGGGGTTTTTAAAGCTGAAAGGCTCTAATTCCATGCCCTGCTTGTTTAAAATCTTCTGCAGCTCAGATATAACGCCGCTTTTGCCGGCCATCTCTCTAAACGTAATATCCTTCTCTATGCTCAATGCCGCTGCCGCCCCGGCAGCTTCACCGGCAGCCATACCGGTGGGAATCACCCGGGCACTGCCGTGAGCTAATGAATCAAAACCGGCGGAACGACCCACAACCAGCAGATTGTCAACCTCTTTCGGCACAATTGAGCGGAAAGGTACTGCATATTGGATTGGGTTGCCGATAATGTAACCTTTTTTGTCCGGTCCGGTGGCCTGCACATCTACCGGGTAAGAGCCAAAAGCAATGCGATCATCAAAATCTCTGTTTTCCAGCACATCGTCAATCGTTAAGCGATATTCCGCGTAAATATGCCGGGTTTCCCGCACATAAAGTTCCGGGGCAACTCCCCCCAGCACCGCATTGGCAAAGCCGGGCACATTTTGGCGGATAAAATCAACAACATGCGGCAGCTCTCTTTCCGCCAGCTGTTTTGCCTCTTCTACCGCGTTTGAATCACTGGGATCAACGTTATAGATATGCAGTGCGTTAATTAAAACACTGCCGTCGTTCTGCCGGCCGATGTTCAGCCCCCGAATACCGACGCGTGAGTTAGTGGACTGATACCGCTCCATAATGCCGCCAAAGCCCCAGGCACTGACACTGTTTGCCCCGGTATCCCTGCTGTCATCGGTGTTCAAAGCAACCCGAATGGTCATCCAGTCTTCATCGGAAAGACCTTCTAATCTGAACACCTGGGTCACCGCCATCTTGCGGTCGGGATACCCGGCATCAGCCATGCCCACACTGTACGGCACACCGGCGGCGGCAGCGATATCGGCATCTTGGGTGGCATCAATCACTCTGTCGGCGTAATATTTATCGGTGTCGCCGCCGCGCTCCTGCACTTCCACCCCTTCAATAACTTTTTTACTGCCGGATTTTTTCACCAGCGGGGTGACTGCCTGCACATCTAACAGCAAATCCAAGTCATCTTCCGCCGCCAGCATATTGTCAAAAACCGTCTGTGCGGTAAGCACATCAAAAGAATCCCCTTCCACCTGCCGGTAAAACTCCGCAAAGATGCCTTTGTTTAAAAAGTCATATTTCGGCCCGTAGGGGTTGTAGGCGTAGTTCATATCAATGGTGTTCAGCCAGCCCCTGGTCATTAACCCGCCAACCTGAGGGCGGGTATCTACCAGCAAAACGTCCAAATCATTGCGGGCGCCGGAAATTGCCGCCGCAATGCCTTCCGGATCGCTGCCAACCACAATTAAGTCATAGTTTCGCTTAATTTTTGCCTCTGCGTCTGCAGCATCAAAAAACAAAGCACCGGTTAAAGTTAGCAAGCAAAGCAATAAAATATTTATTTTTTTTGTCAAATGATTGGTTAACATGTTTTTTGACACCGTTCCTTTTTATTTGATTGATGTTTGTCAATGGCGGGTTTTTATGCTCACCCGGTTAACACCAATGTTATGTTTCATTTAACGGAACGGCGAGGGCGCCGTTCCCTACACCTATGGTGCAAACGTTTTGCGTTTTCACCCGATAACGCCATGTTACGTTTTATTCAACGGAACGACGAGGGCGCCGTTCCCTACATTTGTGGTGCAAATATTTTGCGTTTTTGTTGTAGGGGCGGGTTTTTATGCCCGCCCGGGTTAACGCAAATGTTACGTTTCGTTTAACGGCACGGTCAAGACCGTGCCCTACATCGTATGATGTAAATGTTTTACGTTTTTTGTAGGGGCAGATTTCCATGCCCGACCGATTGCATCAATGTTACGTTTCGTTACCGCAGCTGTGCTAATGCCAATTTGGCGGTGGATGCCGCCTTTTGGCGCAGTATTTCTACTTTGGCGGCAAGGCGCTGCCGTTCGCCCGCTAAATCTGCCGTTATCTTCTGCATCTGCGGCAGAATATCGCACTGCCGATCATTAACATGGCAGGCCGGGGTGAGATCTAACTGCTGCAAAAAGCGGTCAATCTTGGGGTCGTAAGATATCCCCACCGGCGGCACTCCTGCCGCCGCCGCCATGATGACGGCATGCAGGCGCATCCCTACCACCATTTCGCAGTTGGCGATAATGCCCATAAACTGCCGCACCGGATAGCTATTTTCCACTACCACCGCCGGGTTGTGCATCAATCCCGCTATTTCCTTACAGGCTGTAACATCGCCAGGATGGTGGAGCGGCAAAAACACCACCTGCCAACCCTGCTCGGCATAACAGTCGCAGGCAGCGGCCAGCGCAGTTTTAAAGGCAGCGGTATCCCCGCTCCAGCGGCGCACCGATACTCCCAGCACCGGCCTGCCGCTTTCAATGCCTAAACCCGCTAATATCTCTTTGCCCTGCTCCCGCTCTGCCGGTGATACCTGCCAGCTCAGCACCGGGTCAGCAGTAACGGTAATTGGCGGTCTGTTCACCCCCATAGCCAGCAGATCCTGTTTTGACTGCTCATCGCGCACCGTGACAGCCTGCACACCGTTAACCACCGCCCGCATCAGCTGCCGCCCCAGCCCGCTGTTAACCGGGCCGATTCCTTGAGCGTAAAAGAATACCGGTCTGCCCAACATTCTGGCTAAAGTAATTACCCCCAAATAATAACCCAGGCTTTTTACGCCGGTAACATCCTGCAGCAGGCTGCCGCCGCCGCTGATCAAAAGGTCGCACCGCTTCAGCGCGCCCACCACTGCACCGAACTGCCAGCGGTTTACCGCATTAACACGGTATAATTCTTCAGTGCGCTTGGGATTATGCGACAGCACTGTAATTTGCACAGCGGGATCAGTATTTTTTAACGCCCGAATGATGCTGTATAAAATTGCTTCATCACCAATGTTGTCAAACCCATAATAGCCCGACAGCACCACTTTACCCATGCTCTGCGTACCTCCGAGCGAATTTTTCCAACAGCTTATATCCCAAAATCACCGCTGCCCCGATCAAAATACCCAGCCACAGCCCGTTAAAAAAGCGAATCAGCGACACCAAAAGCGGGGTGTGAATATGGGCAAATGTGTTTACCAGCGAGATTTGGCCGATGATGCCCAGCACCAGCAGCGGTAAAAAGCGGTTATCGCGATAACCGAAATACAGCAGCACCAGCATGGCAGGATGTCCGAGCAAAAATTCCTTAGTGCGCGGTCTTACCCCCAAAACCTCGTTCAACCATGTTCTAAACTGCAGCTCAACAGCAGAAACCGACATCCCTTCGTTGCCGGTGCGCAGCAGATACACCGCTACAGCCGCCAGCAGCACAATACCGGCAGCAGCCAAGCCGACCGTTACCGGTTTTTTTGCCAAACCGGCAATTCGCTCGCTCAGTTTTTGACCGTCGGCTGTCAGATAAGTAAAGTATGCAGCACCAACTACCAGCGGCACTATGTGGGCTGCCTTAACCCCCGAGAACTGGTTTAGTTTCAGCATAAAGCTGATTTCCGCAAACAGCCCCACCATCAGCAGCGCGCCCACCAGCGAATAAAGCGACATCAGCACTAATCTGCTCATCGCTGCAGGAAGTGATGCACTGCTGCGGTTTACAAATGTCAGTACCGACAGCGTGGGAAAGATAATTACCGCTGCCAGCGCCATCAGTTTGCGGGCGGTGTCAGCCTCCAAGTACAACAGCCCCGCCCAAGCAGCAAGCGCCGCCGCCCCTAAAAGCAGGTTCCATCGTCCTAAACCCAATTTTGCAGACAGCAGCAAACCACCGCCGATCACACCCAGGCCGATGAAAAACATCATTACCCGGGAATACGGGGTAGCGGGCAGCATATCCGCCCGGCCAACATGTAAGCCTTCGTTTTCCAGCCCGGTTTTAATATCATCCAGGTAGTTTTGGTAAAAAGCAAGCGGCTCTTCTCCGGAAGTAGTTTTAAACGGCCGCACCAACAGCGCCCGGATATTCCGCTCCGCTGCCGCCAGCACCAGCCTGTCCACCGCCTCTTCTGCATTATCCGGGGTATACCGCCTGCTCATCTCTTCCGGCGTAATGGTATGCAGGCGAATAATTTGCTTATCCAAATACTTGGCCAGACCGGAAATGCCCTTTTGCGGATAAAATTCTATCGCTGCGGTATTAGCAGCAGGTGTTTCTTTAATTTGTTCAGCCACCTCAGAAAGCAGTCCGGGGTTGCCGGGAATTTCTTCATCATTAAAAAAGACGGATGAAAGGTTAGAAACGTTCTTCAAAGGAGTAAAAACTTTTTCTAATGCCTCGGCGGTTACTTCCGACCAGCTGCGCACCTGCACCATCGTCAGAAGTCCCGCCTCTTTTACCTGGGCCAGTTTATCCTCCGGAAAACCAAGCCCAATCCCTTTATTATCTTCCTTACCTGCCAGCAAATCAAAAGACAGCGGCGTTTCAATCAGGTAAGCATTTTCAAACTGATGCGTTTTTACATCTTTCGTTTTAGCAGCCAGCTGCTCGGCCACCTGTTGATACAGCTGTTTATCTTGAAACAGCAGATATGTATACTGCGGGTTAATTTCTCCCTCGGCAATCAGCTGCGTCAGCCAAGATTGGGGCTGCCCCAACAGGCTGGGCAGAGCTTTGAGCTCGCTGCCGGTGTAAGCAACCAGCATACCGGCAGTCTGCAGATCTTTAACGGTTTGCTCTTTAAACAGCACGGTGGTTAAGCCGTGTTCTTTTAAGCGCTGCATTGTCTCCAGCGGCGTTAACCCCGACAGTGCCCCAATCTCTTGTATGTCGTCGTAAATCATCAGTACTTCGACATTCTTAAAATCTTTTTCCAACTGATAACGGTTCCAAAAAGCGGCATGGCCTGCCGCCAGCACACCGATTATCACCAGTGCTGCAGAAAGCAGCGTAACCAGCTTAAATTTTTTCACTTACTTTTCCTCCAAAAAACTGCGGATTAACATATAACTTTCCCCTCGGGTAATAACCCCGTGATTCTTTACTTCCACCGGATAATAATGACGATACTGCGCAAAAATATGCTGCACAACTTCTCCGGTTAACAAATCATCGGCACTGCAGTTGAACACCGCCTGCGGCTTTTGCTCCACTTGATAAATTTCTGCCAGCGTTTTAAAGATGTGCAGAAATTCACCCACCGTCATCTCAGCATCCAACTGATACTGATCGTTCCGGTAACCGCCAATCGCCAGAGCATGCTGACGCACAAACTTCAGCCCCTCGTAGGCCCAATGCGCCATCTCGGGGTTCCACTCTTTCGGTGCAGCAAACGGCTTTATCTCCATGCCCTGCTCATTTAAAATGCGCTGCAGTTCTTTAATAACTTCTTTATCATAAGCCATTTTGGGGAAATACATACCATGCGCAATGCTGACTGCCGCTGCAGCTCCTGCCGCCTGTCCGGTCGCCATACCCACCGGAATCACCCGAGCACTGCCGTGCGCCAGCGGATCAAAGCTGGCCGCCCGCCCCACTACTAAAAGGTTATCCACTTTTTGAGGAATAATTGCCCGAAAGGGAACGGCATACTGCCGCGGGTTGCCAACAATATAATCTCTTTCACCTCTGCCGGTCGCCTGCATATCTACCGGATAAGAGCCAAAAGCAATGCGGTCAAAAAAATCCCTGTTTTCTAAAACATCATCTATCGTCAACCGATAGTACCCGTAAATGTGCCGCGATTCCCGAATATACAGTTCAGGAGCGGCACCGTCGAGATAAGCGTTTGCCAAGCCCGGTACTGCGGCATTTAAATACCGCACCAGATGAGTAAGTTCTTTTTCCGCCAGCGCTTTGGCGCTGCGCTTTGCTTCTTTACTTAAAGGATCAACGTCAAATATCTGCAGCGCGTTGATTAAAATGCTGCCGTCATTTTGCCGGCCGATGTTTAACCCCCGCACTCTAATGCGCGGGTTCTGCGGCACATACCGCTCCATTTCCGGCCAAAAGCCCCACGCGCTCACATCATTGGAGCCGGACAGCGGGTCACTGTCTGTATTTAAAGCAGTGCGCAGCTGCCGCCAATCGGCATCACTGACACCTGCGAGCCTAAATACCAATGTTGCCGCCATTTTTTTATCAGGATAACCGATATCCGCCTGCCCTAAGCTGAACGGCACACCGGCGGCAGCGGCAAAATCACCGTCGGGCGTGGCATCAATAACCCGCCGGCAGCGGTAAGTTTTTGTTTCTCCGCCGCTATCCGTTACTTCTACCGCTCGAACATATCGTTCGTTCTCTTCTTCCTCAATCACCGGCTTAATCTGCTGCACAGATAACTGCAGCTGCAGATTTTTTTCACTGCCTACCAAATCATCAAACACCGCCTGCGCTGTGCTTACATCAAAAGAATCGCCTTCCAGCCGGTTGTAAAATTCTAAAAAAATTCCTTTGTTTAAGATTTCTTTTTGCCCGCCTTCGGCAGCCGGAGCATAGTTCATATCAATAGTGTTCAGCCAGCCTTGAGTCATCAGCCCGCCTAATTGCGAGCGTGTATCAACCATCAGCACAGACAAACCACTGCGCGCCCCTGACACTGCGGCAGCGACCGCCTCGGGGTCACTGCCCACCACAACCAAATCATAAACATCTTCACAGCGTTTTTCAGCGCTGCCGGCGCACCCTGTCAGCATTAAGCCGATCACTACAAACAGCGCTGCAAGCAGCCGCTGTAAAATTACCCGATTGCTAACCTTCATTTATCGGCACCGTTCCTTTTGTAAAAAAATCCTTCAAAATCATGTAGGCGGCACCGTTAGTAATTTTGCCCCCGTTATTTTCAACCTGCGTCAGCACCTGTTTGCTGAAGCAGCCTTCCCGCAGCATGTATTGGTATGCTTCGTCCTTTGTCATCTGCTGTCCCAGGTAAGCGGCCAGCATATAAGAAACATCCTGCATGGTAAAAGCGTTGCCTTCGGCATAAATGGTGGGATGCGCCAAGTCTTCCCGCCCGGTAAGCTTAGACAGCCAGGAAAGCAGGTTAATAAAGGCCTGCTCGTTTATTTCCTCATCTAAGCGATAATTATTATCGTAGCCGCCAAACGCCAGACCGTATCGGCGCACAAACTTCAGCCCCTCGTAGGCCCAATGCTTGGTTTCCGGTGCAGTATATGTAAAATGCTTCAGCTCCATGCCCTGCTTGTTTAAACGGCTGCGCAGCTCATCCACCAGCTGCTTATCAAGGGCCAGTTCCCGAACACTGATGTTCTCTTCAATACTCAATGCCGCAGCCGCTGCTGCCGCCTGCCCGGTGGCCATGCCGACGGGAATTACCCGGGCGCTGCCGTGCGGCAGCGAATCAAAAGAAGCTGCCCTCCCCACTACCAATAAGCGCTCTACCTTTTGGGGAATTAAACAGCGCAGCGGAACGGCGTACTGCTTGGGCACACCCACAATAGTACCTTTAAAGCTGCTGTCAACTGCTTGAATATCAACCGGATAAGAGCCAAAAGCAACTGCATCGTAAAAGTCCTTATTTTCCAGCAAATCATCCACCGTTAAACGATACTCTCCATAAATATGACGGGATTCGCGCACATATAGTTCCGGCGCAGCAGCCATTAATTGTGCTTCTTCCAATCCGGGTATATGTTCCCGCAAAAACTGCACAATATGCGGCAGCTCTTCTTCCGCCAGCCTGCGGGCTTCTGCCAGTGCATCTTTATCCAGCGGATTAACACGGTAAACATGCAGGTTGTTAATTAAAACAGTGCCGTCTTTTTGGCGGCCGATATTTAACCCCCGCACACCAACCCTGTCATTGGTGGATTGATATTTCTGCATTTCGTCAGAGAAGCCCCAAGCACTGACTTTATTAATGCCGGCGTGGCTGCCACCGGCTCGGTCATGCAGCAGTACCGTACCCATCCTCCACCAATCCAGCTTAGATACACCCTTTAACTGATATACCAGCGTTACCGCCATAAAGCGGTCTTGGTAGCCCATATCTTCCTGGCTGACGCTGAAAGGCACCCCGCAGGCAGCGGCAATATCGCCGTCCTGCGTAGCATCAATAACATATTTAGCATTAATATGCCGCTCTTTTTCATCGCCGTCCAGCACTTTAACCCCGGTTATCTCCGTGCTGCTGTCATTCATCAGCGGGTTAATGCTTTTCGCGTTCAGCAGCACATCCAGCTTGGGTTCCGCTTCCACCAGCTTATTAAACACATTCAGCGCAGTGGCAACGTCAAATGAATCCCCTTCAATTTGGTTAAAAAATTCTAAAAAGATACCTTTGTTTAATATTTCCCCGTCTGGGCCGTAGTTCATATCGATAGTGTTTAACCAGCCTCTGGTCATTAACCCACCGACGGCCGGGCGAGTGTCGACCAGCAGCGTGAATAAGCCGTTTCGCGCCCCCGACACTGCCGCCGCAATGCCTTCGGGGTCGCTGCCCACCACCACCAAATCATAATCTGCTGCTTCAGCAGCCGGTTTTGCCGGCGGCTGCTCTATAATCTGCTGCGGTTCGGGAGTTTGATCCAAATAAAAAAACACCAGCCCCAAAACAATAACTACACTTACTGCAACGGTAACAAATTTCTTCATTTCCGCTAACTTCATCCTCCGTTTTATTGTTGATGCTGTCGGCAACCTTGTTTATTAAAAGCTGTTTAAAATGCAGCACACCTCTACCAATTTCGACCCGGATATTAAAAAACCTGCAAAATTGCAAGTATTTTCATTGGTGGTGTTTACATTGTTTGGAAATATGCGACACATACATTTTGCATTTTTCGTAAGGGCGGGTTTCTGTGCCCGCCCGGTTATCGCCGGTGTTAAGGTTCGTTTAACGGAACGCTCAAGAGCGTTCCCTACGCACATTACAATGCTGCCACTGCCTGAAAATACGCAGGGAACAGTCTAAAGGCTTTTGATAACAGAACGGCACGGTCAAGACCGTGCCCTACATCTGTGATGCTAACGTTTTACATTTTTTCGTAGGGGCGAGTTTCCATGCCCCTACGAATATACTTTTTGGCTTAACACCTCTACGCTGTATATCTTCCATTTGTTGTCAATTTTTACCAAGCCGTACTTTTCGGCAACACGCACGCTGATGTCATCTCCGCCGTATTTTAACTTGTACAGCGATTCACCGGTTACAGCCGCTACCCGGCTGCTTTTTAAATCCACCTTAGGGTCATCAATCATTCTGATGGAGCGCACCTCACCCTCAAACGGGGTGCTTTCCAACACACCCAAGCCGCCCTTATCAAGAGCCAATGCCGCACCGCCGGTTGTATACCGAGCAAGGCTTTTCGGTTTATCTCCGTCTTCAATTATATCCTTCAAATCATCAAAATAATCTTCCACTACTTCCTGCAAATCCTCATCATCCGGGGCATCAGCACTTTCGCTCTTCATAAAGCGGTTTAAAATCACCAGCACTTCAGCGCGGGTAGCGTTACCCTCCGGCGCAAAGCTGCTTGCTGTGCGCCCGCTGATCAAACCGGCCTTTTGGGCTTGAAACACCGATTGGCTGTACCACTTATCCGCCGAAACATCAGTAAATTTTACATCATACGGCGGGGCGGGCGTTTGCTCCAGTGCATTGACGATAATGGCGGCTATCTCTGCCCGGGTAATGTTTTTGTTGGGCTGAAAATAAATTTTGCCGTCATCACCGGGCGCACCGTTTATAATGCCGTCAGCCTGCAGTGCCGCTACCGCACCTTTTGCCCACTCAGGAACCTGCTGCCAATCAGCAAAATCCGGTGCGCTGTTTGAAGCTTCCAAGCGCAGCGTTTTAGCCATCAGCGCGGCAAATTCCACCCTGGTGATTGCCTTATTCGGTTTGGCATAGTATTTGCCGCCTTCGGCATAACCGCTTAAAACATCCAGCTGAATCATTTCCGTTAACTCCGCCTTCGCCCAGTGGCTTTCAATATCCACAAACTGATAAGGCAGTGCCGATGCCGCCCATGCATTAACCGGCAGCAAAACAACAACCGCTGCCGACAGTAATACTTTTGACAGTAATTTGCGCAACTTTTATTCCTCCACCTGTGATGTTTATATATCAAATAAATAATTCGCTGCACAGTGCGCTGTACCTTTAGTTAAATAGTGGCGGCGCTGGCACACATTGGACCACAATGTCGGCACTTCTTGGATGCAGAACGACGGGGCGGCACAGAGACCGCCCCCTACAACTGCCTGAAAAATGTAAACGGCACGGTCAAGACCGTGCCTGTTGAACGACGAGGGCATCGTTCACTGCGTTTTGTTGTATATGGTTATTCCACCGGTGTCACTTCAACCGATACATCAGTCACTTCGGCGGGATGCTCACTTCCCGGCACCGATTCGGGTTGGGCAGAAGTCGGCGGCAGCCACGCTTGCTCGCCGTCATTCACTGCAGGCTCGCTGTTCTGCTCGCTGTCTTGTGAATCCTGGCTGTCCTGCTCTGCACTGCTCTGCTGATTGCTGTCGATTGGCTGGTCAGCAGGCAGTTCCTCGTCGGTTTCATTGTCTGCCGGTTCTTCGTCCTGCTGCGGTTCTGCCGGCAGTTTCGGCTGCTCCGCAGCCGGCTGGGTATTTCTTACAATAGTAGTACCTTGAATGGTTTCCAGCGTTTCGCCTTCAAACAAAGCTAAAACCGCTTCGTGAGCTTTTTCCGGCTCTACGTGCCAATAACTGATCCCGTCAATAGTTTCAAAAGTGCCGGGCAGCGTTTGAGTAACTATCTCGGCATTAGAGAAATTGCGGGCTGCACTCGCTAACTGCAGCATCTGCTTTAGGCCCAGGTTGGTGTCCACCGCTTTATTCACCGCCGGCACCAGCTTAGGCAGCTTAGTAATTGTGCCCGGCTTCAGCACTTCCTGAGCCAACGCTTTCAAAAACCGCTGCTGCTGTGCTGCCCGCTCAATATCCCCGTTGGGATAACTGCGGTAGCGCACAAACTGCAGCGCTTTATCCCCATCCATGTACTGCTGCCCCTTTTTCAGGTCAATGCGAGTACCGTCAGCAGGGTCATAGTACTTCATGTCTTGGTCAACATAAAAATCAACCCCGCCCACCGCATCAACAATATCTTTAAAACCGTTAAAGTTCGTCAATACATAATAATCAATCGGCACATCCAGCAGATCAGAAACAACTTCGGCGGCCAATTCCGGCCCGCCAAACACGTTGGCGGCGTTTATCTTATTAGCGCCGTGTCCCGGTATCTCAACCCGGGTATCCCGCGGAATAGACATCATCGCCATGCGGTTGGTTTCACCGTCCACGCTGACAAAAATCATGGTATCGGTGCGCGCCAGCGTTTCACCGGGACGGGTATCCATTCCCAACAGCAAAAAGTTAATCCGATCTTCAAACTTAGCATCTTCCTGCTGCTCTTCTCCGACAGCGGCATCTGCATTTGTATCTTTCGGCGACAAATACCAATCGGCCAAGCCGTAACCCGCAGCAAACAATGCCATCATTAAAAAAGCAAAAACAATCAACGGTGCTTTTCTTTTCATTTTTAATCTGCGTTTTTTAGCCATCATTACACCTCTCCCTAAATCGGTGTTAACGGAACTATTTTAATACAGCCTAATTAACAATTCAACTGGAATATAAAGCAACCTGTTTAATTATATGACGCCAAACATGCTTAAAGTGTTTCGCTTCTAAAACAAATAATAACTAATAAAAACAATAAGAGTGTAAATTCTACACTCTTATTGCTAATTATATCACATTTTCAACTTTTATTCTAATTCCGGTCACCCAACGACCCAGCAGTTGAACATAATATCCTAAACGCTCGTATATTTCTGCTGCCAAACAGCATACCGGCAAACGGTGTTTTTGTGCAATATACACGCTGACCCACGCAGCTTATATTTTCAGCAAATACCTCCGCAAAACCAGCCAGGCAAACTTGGGCAGCACCAGCTGCCGCTTCCAGCGCGACGGCTCTTTAACTAAGCGGTACAGCCATTCAATGCGCAGGCGCTGCGTCCACTCCGGCGCCCGCTGCTTGCGCCCCGAAATTACATCAAAACTGCCGCCTACACCCATCGCCACCGGCACACCCATTTTAGGCTGATACTTATTAATCCACTGCTCCTGCCGCGGTGCTCCCAACGCCACAAAAAGCAGCTGCGGTTCCGCTTCTATTATCATATCCACCACGCGTCCGCTTTCCGCATCGGTAAAATAGCCGTGATGCGTGCCGCAAATAACCAAGCCGGGAAACCGCTGCTTGAGCTTTTCGCCAGCCTCTTCCGCAATACCGGGGGATGCACCAAGCAAAAATACCCGCCAGCCTTCATAATCACCCCGCGCACATAAACGCAGCATTAAATCAATGCCGGTAACCCGCTCCGGCACCGGTGTACCCGCCATTTGGCATGCCCACACAATACCGGCGCCGTCCGGCGTAACCAAATCCGCACTGTTGGCTAAAGCCAGCAGCTCCCGTCTGCTCTGTGCTTGATATAAGTATTCCGGGTTTAACGTAATAATTTGGTGCGGCCGCCCGGACTGTACAAACTCAGCGGCACGATCCACCGTTTCATCCATATTTAATGCATCGATATATGAACCCAATAAGCTAACACGCATTGTTGCAAACCTCGCTGTAATTTCTTATTATGTTTTGAAGTGAGTCTTTATGTTAAGCAATACTTTCGATATCAACATACTGCTCAATATGTAACTTGCTTGCTTTTTTCTTTGCTTGCGTCGAAGCCAAACTGGCCAAGTTTACTAAATTACTGATTATCGAAACAGCATTTGCCTCTAATTGAGCCTTCCTGCGGCGGCCTCCGGCAATGCCAACCGCTATACTGACATCTATGCCGCTGGGATAAGCTTTGGAAGAAATCTTAGACTGCAGATGCGTAGAAAACCTTTCACATTCAGCAGCGCCACAGGCGGTTAATACCGCAAACTCATCGCCGCCATACCTGCATAAATACATATTCGGCAGTATACTTTCTTTTAGTATTTGAGCAAGAACCGTTAATACAACATTCCCTTTGACATGCCCATACAGCTTATTTATCTGTCCAAAATTATTCACATCAATAAAAATTACAGACAGTTCTCGTCCATTTTTAATCAGTTTTTCTGCATAGAAGTACAAATAGCTGCTGCGGTACAAACCGGTAAGCGGATCAAAATATTTGCTTATCTCGATAAGTAAATCCGCTTTTTTAACCATGCCGACAACACTGCATTGATCTACAACAAGCAAAATATCGACATTGTTTTCTGATATGACCTCCCGAGCCATCCAGACAGAATCCTTCGGTGAAACGGCAGCGTACTGCTTAATCTCGATATCGGCAATAATCCGGTTGGGATGAGCAGCCATTAATTCTTTGTAGGATATAACCCCGGCAATAACGCCGTTATCCAGCACCGGAAAGTACTCCTGCTTGGCAGCCAAAGAAAGATTGATCACTTTCTCCACACCGTCAAGCACGCTGACCACTGCAAAGTCAGTGATCATAATATCTTCAACACGTTTGATCATACTTCAATCGATTTGCTGACCTGAAGGATTATATTGATCTGCGCCTTAATAACACCCTTCTCGTCAGCAAGCTTTCCTCCTTCTTCTAAGATGACAGCTACTAACTTTTCCTTACTGAGCATTTTTAAAAGCGAGGATCTAATGACCAGTGCTTCAATCTCGGGATGATCAATCTTTTCAATAATATACTGCTCCGGCGACAGAATATCTACCATCCTGCGAACGGCTTCCGGCCCAATTGGAGCCTTTCTGCCCACAATCAAGGCATCCTGCATCGGCGGCATCTCAAATTCCGCAAAGCGCAAATTTATTTCTGCGCGTTTGGAATTTTCTGAATGCATATCCATGCCTACCATTACCTCTTTTCCTAAAACAACATTATGATATATAATACCACAAATGTTATCATATTTTTACAATTCAACTGCAGAAATCTGACAAATAAATCAAAATGCCCGTCAGCACATTTCAGCTTAACGGGCATTTTCCGCTTTTATATATGTAATATTTATACAGCACAATGCCAACAGCCGCCCCGGTACTGTCCAGCAGCACATCCTTAACCTGCGCACCTCTGCCGGGAACAAACAGCTGGTGCACTTCATCAGATACTGCATAAAGCACACATATGCCCAGCGCCATCATAAAAGATTTATATCCACCGCAGCGGCTGCCTTTTAACGCATTCATCACCAGCACACCAAGGATTAAATAGGCAAAAAAGTGAGCATTTTTTCTTATAAAGTGATTAACCGTTTGCAGATCAAACTCTGCCGCCGGCACTGCCCGCTCCACCACTTCTATTATCATTTCTGTAACCCCGGTGCTCAACCGGTTGGACTGCTCAGCCGCTTGGGAAGATAGCGCAAAAATAACTGCCATCCACAGAACAACTGCAGTATATCGAAGAAAAGTTTTCTGCATTCTTATAGTTCCTTTTGTTTTATTCAGCAATTTCCTGTTTTGCAGCGGCTGCTTCCTGCATCAACCCCGTTTCTTGGGACACAACTTTTACAAGATACTCTAAAAACTCATTTCTTAAATCTTCTCTTCTTAAAGCTGCTTCCACCGTTGCCTCTAAAAAGCCCTGCTTGTTTCCTACATCATATCTTTTTCCTTCAAAAACATATGCATACATAGCTTCTTTTTGAGCCAGCTCTTTTAATGCATCGGTAAGCTGAATTTCGCCGCCTTTACCCGGCTTTGTGTTCTTTAATATTTCAAAAATACCCGGGTTGATGATGTATCTGCCCAATATCGCCACATTGGAAGGAGCATCTTCAACAGCCGGTTTTTCAACTAATCCGTTAACTTTATAAACCCGCTCTGCAGCTTTATCACCTTTAACAATGCCGTATTTGCTGACGTCTTTAAGGGCCACCTGCTGCACACCTAAAATTGATGTATTGTACTTTTCATAGGCTTCAATCATCTGCTTTAAGCACGGCTTTTCGGCATTGTATACAACGTCATCACCAAGCAGCACCGCAAAAGGCTCATTACCGACAAAAGTGCGGGCACAATAAATGGCATGGCCAAGTCCTTTAGCTTCCTTTTGCCTTATATAATGAATATCCACCATCCCGGAGATATTCTGCACTATTTCTAACAGTTCTTTTTTATTTTTCTTTTCCAGCTCATTCTCCAGCTCAAAAGAACGATCAAAATGATCCTCAATAGCTCTTTTGCTTTTACCGGTTATAACTAAAATCTCTTCAATTCCGGAAGCTATTGCTTCTTCTACAATATATTGAATTGTCGGCTTGTCCACTATCGGCAGCATCTCTTTCGGCATTGCCTTAGTAGCAGGTAAAAACCGCGTACCCAAACCCGCTGCCGGTATAACTGCTTTGCGTACTTTCATGTTTACAGCCTCCTTCCCTGGTGAGGTAGTTATTTTAAATACCCATTGGGATTGTTCTTATGCCAATTCCAGGCGTCAGTAATAATTTTTTCTAATGAATAAAACTGCGGCTTCCAGCCTAAAACAGATTTGGCTTTGTCAGAAGATGCTATCAGCACAGCCGGATCGCCCGCTCTTTTTTCTTTTACTTCAGCGGGAACAGCATGGCCGGTAACCTTTCTTGCTGTTTCAATAACTTCCTTTACCGAATATCCGCTGCCGCTGCCGAGATTAAAAATGTCACTGCTGTTATCTTCTTTTAAATACTGCAGTGCCAAGTAATGGGCTGAAGCCAAATCCATTACATGAATATAGTCTCTTATGCAGGTGCCATCTTTAGTAGGGTAATCATCACCGAATATAAATATTTTCTCCCTTTTACCCAGCGGCACCTGCAGAATAAGCGGTATTAAATGGGTTTCCGGGTTATGCGCCTCTCCTATCGTTCCGCTTTCATGAGCGCCGGCTGCATTAAAATACCTTAAAGAAACATATTTAACTCCATAGGCCTGATCAAACCACTTCATCATTTTTTCCATTGCCAGCTTGGTTTCACCGTACGTGTTGGTAGGATTAGTATCGTCTTCTTCCAGCATGGGAATATTTCTTGGTTCTCCGTAAACAGCTGCTGTAGAAGAAAATACTATTTTATTTACACCGTTTTCTCTCATTACATCCAGCAGGCACATCATGCCATAAACATTGTTGTGGTAATATTCATACGGCTTTTCCATGCTTTCGCCTACCAGCGAATTAGCGGCAAAGTGAATTACCGCATCTATTTGATGCCTTTTAAATACTTTATCTAAAGATTTCTTATCTCTAACATCAATATGGTAAAAGTTATCAACAGTTATAGATTTTTTATGCCCGCTCTGCAGGTTATCTACCACTATAACCTCTTCATTTTGTTCAGCAAAGTACTTTACTGTATGGGAACCAATGTAACCTGCTCCGCCGGTTATTAATATTGGCATTAGGTTTGTCTCCTCTTAATATTTATTTACTCTTTCTTACAATTTCGGCTTCCAAAATAATCTACCTCACCTTATAATAATCCACATACCAATCAGCAAACTTCTGCAGTCCTTCTTCGATAGATGTTTTTGGCTTAAAACCTACTGCCTGCTGTAATAAATCGGTAGATGCATATGTTGCCGGTACATCGCCCGGTTTAATCGGCTCAAATATCTTTTTCCGAGGGAAGAGCACATACCGACTATTGTTTATCATAACGTTTTAGAGGAATATTTTCTGGAATTTTCCTTTTATAGCATTTACCATAGAGTCCACATCATCTATTTTCATAAAGTAAATAATGGCAAGATAGGTTAGTGCCCCAATACCGATAGAAATAAGCAAAGATAGGTTTTGGCCGAATGTAATAGTTACAGCGTCAAAAGACCATTTCGCTATTAAACCCGTTACTACGGAAGCACTTATTATTTTAAAAAAAGAAATCATAATACTTCTCATACCGAACGGACCAATTTTCTTTCTCAAACTAATAAACAACAGTATTGTGCAGAAAATGGCCGATATACTGGTTGCTAAGGCAAGCCCACCTACGCCCAAAAATTTGGATAAAATAATATTAAGAATTATATTCATCCCCATTGCAACTGCAGCATTAATCATCGGCGTTTTAGTATCATGTAAAGAATAAAAAGCTCTAGACAGCACCTCTCTAAGTCCATAACCAATCATACCTATAGAATAAAAAAACAGTGCACAGGATGTCACAGTTACTGCTTGAGCGTCAAATGCACCTCTGCCAAATAACAACTCAACTACAGGTTCTGCAAAAAGCATAGCACCAAATGCAGCAGGAATTACCAGTAAGTTAATACCGCTAATAGCTTCAGATACAGATTTTTTTAGTCCCGCTATATTATTTTCCGCCGCCATCTTAGATATCATTGGATACATTACAGTAACAATAGGCAATACAAAAATTCCCTGTACAAAATCATTAAGCCTTTCGGCATAATTTAATGCTGATATGCCTCCTACAGTTATCTGCGAAGCGAACGTTCTATCAACCAAGATGTTTATTTGGTTTACTGACACACCAATTATAACCGGCAATGCAATATATGCCATTTTTTTTATATTCTCATCTTTTAAATTTAAAACAGGCTTATATATATATCCCTTTTTATATGCAAAAGGTATTAAAAGCAGCAGCTGAGAAGCAGCAGCTATAAGACTTCCGACAGCCAACAATAACACATTACCCTTTGCACTTAAAACTGTAAACAATATTGTAAAAATGTTCAAAGGGAAACCTATAAACGCAGGAATAACATAATTTCCTTTAAGTTGAAGAAATCCACTAAAAACATATACCAGAGCTGTAAAGAATATCCCAAACAAACTTATCCTTGTGAATTGAACTGCTAGTTTAAAAATTTCTTCCTCAAAACCCGGCGCAAATAATTTAACTGTTTGTTCAGTAAACAACAAGCCAAACAAGGTAATAATTGCAGATAATACTATTAAAATATTAATGAGGTTATTTGTATAAATATTTGCGGTTTTTGTTCCATCTCTTTTCTCTATTTTACTATACATAGGTATGTACCCAGTTGATATACCTATACCTATAAATGTAAAAATTACTGTTGGAATAGTTATGGCTATTAAATATGCATCACTAATACCGGAAGCACCATAAAAATATGACAGTGTTATATCTCTAAGAAAACCAAATATTTTAGATAGTATAGTTATTAACATAAGCAGTATAGCCGTTTTTTTCATTCATCAACCTCATCCGACGTGCCCGAGCACATGTTTTATATTGCCGCTGGTTAACCAGTTCAGTTTTTAAAGTATTGAGAACTTGGCACATTCTCACGACATGGAATTCGTCCATGTGTTCGGTGTTCCCGGCCTACAATTACCTTGCCCGGGAAAGCCGGCATCACCAAGTTCCTGAAACTGCTGCCGCCAGCGTCTTAATCTTGTTACATCAGCTGCCTCTTGAATTGTCTTGCAGGCTCTGAGGTTTGCTGAAAAAACATTTTTCATAAATTTTTATCACTTTTTCTAATACAGATTCTATCCTAAATTTTTCAATAATCTCTTTGTTATATTGCCCCAATTCAATTCTTAATTCTTCATTATTTAATAATTTTTCTATTGCTGCGGCAAACCCATCAATGTTTTTAGGATTTACTAAATATCCACTTTTCTCGCTTTCAACAAGATCTGTATTTCCTCTTATATTTGAACAAACAACCGGCAATCCTGCTGCCATTGCTTCCATAAGGGCTACCGGTAAACCTTCTTGATATGATGGAAAAACAAACACATCTGATATTGAACATATTTCGTGTATATCTTCTCTAAAACCCAAAAATTTCACTCTATCTTCTAAATGCAATTTATTGGCGAGATTTTTCAAATATTCATCTAATTCCCCACTACCACATATTAAGTATATAACATTAGAGTCATTTACCTTCGATAATGCTTTAATTACAGTTTGATGATTTTTCCTCTTGATTATTTCCCCTACTGATAGTAATACAATAGAATTTTTTGATATACCAAGTTCTTCACGTTTTCTGTCTTTATCAATTATTACATTTGTAAATTTATCAATGTTAATGCCCACGCCTGGAACATATTCAACTGTTTTTGCTTTGAATTTTTTTGCCCGGTTAAAGTCCTCTTTATTTATAGTAATAAGCACATCTGTATACCGTGCTAAATATCTCTCAACAGGATAATAAAGCAACCAATTTATCAACGGTGCTCCCTTAAAAAAATGAAAACCATGTGCAGTATAAATAACCTTTGTTTTTATTTTGCGTGATTTACGGGCTGCCAATCTTGCTAAAACCCCTCCCATAGGGGTATGACAGTGAATAATATCATAATTATTGGTCTCAATTATTTTCTTTAGTTGCATGTATACATAAAAATTCCTTATCTTGAACGGGCTGCGTTCAAATGAAAGGTCAAAATACTTGTCGCAATATGGAATGTTACAATTTTTTTTGTTTTCATAATCGTTTCTTGCGCAAACATGGACTTCATAACCATTATCCTTAAACCATTTTAAATACGGTAGATGAAATACCATTATATGTGTTTTTACAACTGTAGCAACAAATAACACTTTCTTAATAATTATCGCCTCTTTCAGACAGAAAAATAAACATGTAATTCAAATAAGTTTTATATAAGATCATCTGCTTAATTTGCTTCTGTTTTTTTTAATTCGCAAAAATAAGACCAGGTTTCAATTAAACCCTGCTTCAATGTCCATTTAGTTTTCCAATCTAATTTGTCTGTAATCAGTGCATTTGATAGACAGCTATGAAAAATATCTCCTTGTCTTGGTGCTTCATATTTTGGTAATACAGCACTACAAGAAATATTAGCAAGAATACTGTAAAGTGTATTTATAGAAGTTCGTTTGTTGGTACAAACATTTAATATTTCTTCATCTGCAGCGTTTATTGCATATAGGTTAGCTCTAGCTACATCTTTTACATAAACAAAGTCCCTTGTTTGTTCCCCATCACCAAAAATGGTCGGCTTTTGATTATTTATTAAACAATCTATAAACTTAGATACGACTCCACCCTCCCCTAAAGCATCCTGCCTAGGTCCAAAAATGTTTGCATACCTAAGTATTGTATATTCAAGATTGTACAACGCCTTATAAATTTTTAAATAATTCTCTACAGTAAGCTTTGACAAACCATAACCAGACTGTGGTTTAAGCGGATGTTTTTCATCTATGGGCAAATACAAAGGTTCTCCATAAACAGCAGCTGATGAGGCATATATAATTTTGCGTACTTTTGCAATTCGGCATGCTTCCAACAAATTAATTGAGCCTAAAATATTAATATCGGCATCCTCAACCGGATCTTGAACTGATTTAGGCACAGATACTTGGGCCGCATGGTGAATTACAACCTCAGGATGCCATTCTGTTAAATAGTTAATTAGATTGTCATCACGAATATCACCAAAGTAAAAAACTGCTTTTGAATTTAAGTTTTTTTTACTGCCTGTAGTTAGATTATCAAGTACAATTACTTCATACTTTTTATCTATCAATAAGTCTACTATGTGAGATCCAATAAAACCTGCCCCTCCAGTAACTAACACCCGCATTTTCTTCCCATCCTCCAAACTTATTAAGATTCTTATCTAGCCAGATTATCTTTACTCGCCGTACTCCGCCAATATTCAATAAAAAATACTACAAAAATACCCACCATTACCCCAAACACAAAGGCTACAGCGATATTAAGTATCTTAAGGGGACTAACAGGGATTTCAGGTGTATATGCATTTTCAACAATCATATACAAACCCTTGCCTCCTGTTTCAATACTATCTTGCAAATATTCCTTTTCGGACTCTAATTCTACAATTCTATAATTGTTTTCATCCCAGCGCGCCGACAGCTGCTCGTAAAGCGGATTTACTTGTGGAACAACAATTATTTGATTATATCGGTTTGTCTCCGTAACAGTCAGCAGTTCAGGAGTATTTTTTAACTGTGATTCAATCATATGCATTGATTTTTGGACTTTGGCAATTTCTTTTTCTATATTATCAAGCAATCTAGCTTTAAAATTTGCAACACTGCTAACAGCAATTTTATTAGCAATTGTTTTAACTAGCTCAGGTTCAGTACCCCGAACAGTAATAATAATTTCACCGGCCTCTTTATCCAGCTTAGTTTTAACTGATTTTTTCAATGAATTCAAGGTATAACCCCGTTGATCCAGTGCCATTTGCTCAAATATCTGTTCAAATCTCTCATGGGTTGTAACCAGATGCTCATAACTATCTATTGATAATCCCTGCTGGTCCATAAACGCCCTATCAAACAATATTTTCGATTGTGCTTCATATTTCTCTGGTAGTACAAAACTTATTATAGTGGCAGCTAAAACTGTAAATAGGGTAATATTAATAATTAGCTTTTTTTGCATTATTAGAAGCTCTATTATTTCCCTAAAACCTTTTTTATCTTTCAAATATTATGCCTCCCTTTTACTTATTATTTATTGGTTTGATTAATCAACTAAGTATCCAAATAAATAATCATATTTATTTAACTAGCTTTATTCTTCATCATTAAGACTTTAATAGTTTGCAGCAATATCTGCAAGTCATAAATAGGCGACGCTGCCTTTAAGTACAACAAATCATATTTTAACTTGTCTTCAACATTTGTACTATATTTACCGGCAACCTGTGCAAGCCCTGTAATACCAGCCTTTAAGGTATGACGATAATTATATTCAGGTATTTCTTTGACAAACTTTTCTACAAAAAACGGCCTCTCCGGCCTTGGACCTACTATGCTCATATCGCCTTTTAATACATTAAAAATTTGAGGTATCTCGTCTATTCGAGTGGCCCTTAATAAACGCCCTAATCTTGTAATTCTAGGGTCTTTATTCACAGCCAGCACCGGTCCGGTTTTCTTTTCTGCATTTTCTATCATCGTTCTAAATTTAAGAACTTTAAACTTTTTACCCTGTTCACTTATCCTTTCCTGCTTGTAAAAAACAGGTCCGGGTGAATCTAATTTAATTGCAATAGCTACCAATATGATAATCGGCAAAGTTACAATAAAAATTATTAAAGATAAACCAATATCTATTAATCGCTTAAGTTGTAGTTTACCTGGGCTAACTTGTGCCCCAACTTCAAAAACCGGGGTGTCTCCTACTTGGCTTAATTTTGACTGCGCAACTAAAATCTCATATAAATTAGGTACTATATAGACGCGCCACGTATTTAAAAAACAAATTGACAAAATTATATTCTTTGCACTTTCATTAACATTACTACACACGTAAACTTCATCCGGAATTATACTTGTTAAAATTTCTTTTGTATTCTCTATCGTACCCAAAACATTATAACTATCTATATTTTTTATATTGGCTTTGGTTATAATTAAGCCAATAGTTTCAAATTTGTTTTTATCTAACTTATCAGATAGCTTACAAGCGTCATCAAAATCTCCAATTATAACTACCTTGTTTTTACACATTAATTTATGTTCTAATCTATAAATTCCATATCGCCAGATCCCTAAAAAAACAAATGCAATTATTGGAAATAAAAGCAGGACACTTCTTGGTATTGCAAACCCACGGGCAAAATAAGATATCATAAAAAACATTAATTCAATCATAAAAAGGCTGCTTATAATAGAAGCATTAATTTCTGTCCAGCCTTTATTATATGTATTGTACAAACTATAGAAATTAAACATAAATATTGCGGCAATCGTTAACCATGGCAATACTATAAGATAGTCATTGAAATTATAAGCCGGCAGTTCTCCTTTAAATCTAATAATAAACGCAATGATAACACTTGCATTTAGTATTAATGCATCGCCAAAAAGTTTTAACCCATTTATCCAAGTCATCTTCCTATAATTACTCATTACCTTCTCCCCTCTTTTCCTCTTCAGTATAGATTTTAGGATAAATTGACGCAAATACTATTAAAATCAAAATCCAGGCTACTGGACGAAGACGCGTGGCAGCACCAATATTATCGTTTGATAATGCTATCATGCTTATCCAAACAAAAGCATGTAAAAGAACATATTTTTGCACGGGCAATAAGGCTCTTCTTTTTTTCCATAAGATAAATAAAACAACGCAAAAGATGATTGTCTCGGTAATAAAAACAAACAAAGTAGTAATACCTCTGATATGCCACGGCAGAGGGCCTAGTAAATTACCTAAATAACTATGTAAATAATTTATTATAAAAGCAGCAAAAGTAGACTGATCTAAATTTATCCACATCTGACTTCCACCGGCTGCATCCTCTATAAAATAATTCCTGTAGTTTAATACATCTCGCAAAGACATATTTACTAACGGAACATTAAAGTCAACAAAAAATGTGTAGTACACCCCTCCTAATACCAACAAAAGTATACAAGCATTCATCGGCCTATTAATAATTTTAATTTTTTGATATAAAAAATATATTATAATTGCAATCAAAAAAGACAATACTGCATATTTTCTAAACAATCCCAAAATACATATAGATAAAAATAACAATATAATGAACAACATTTCTTTACGCCTAATAAATATAAGATGAATGCTGCAAACAACAGAAACCAGATACATAAGATATATCCATACATCTCTATATATTGACAGTGTAACATTCATTATAAGGCTAACATAGCAAAGAAATATTATTAAAATTAAAATTCTAGATATATATATATTGTTTTCTTTATCTCTAGTTTCAAAGTTGTAAAAAATATTATTTAAATATAAACCAAATAAAACCAACATTACAAATCCAACGTAATTGAATAATCTAATAACGTACACACTTTCAAATCCGGTTATTTTAAGCAGATATCCAATAATTAGAGGATACACAGATGTAAGAATTGCATCTTTACCTTCTGCAATATTTTTTGCTTGTTCCCAATAGAAATAACCGTCGTCTCCACCACCAAAAAGCCTTAATGATACACCATCGTTTCCCTGTTGAAGTGCTAGAAAAAAAATAACAGTTGTTACAACGAAATAAAATAGTAACACAAGCTGCTGTATTGCCAAAAATAGAAATTTTTGTTCTTTCACACGAACACCTTCATTTTATAATTGTTCATTATAATTTAATAATTTTTATTTATAAGCTGTACATTGTATGTGACCAATCCTTGACTATTCTTTATTTATTCATTTAAATTAATTATTTGTAATTCAATAACGTCATTAATAACTTTTTCGCTGTTTTCATTTAGTTCTTTAGCAGCTTGTAACCATTGCTTATAGCCATCTTTATCTCCTAATTTATATGCTGCTGCAGCCAACCAAGCTGCTACCTCACCCTGTAAGCTGCTATCGTTACTAATCTCCAAAAACTGCTTAGACGCCAATTTATAGCTGCCTACAAAATAGTTTGCTTTAGCTACTGCAAAAATACATTCGTTGTCAATTTTAAAAGTCCTCAGATTTGTAATATTCTTTATCCCGGCTACTTTCTTTATTGTCTGCTGCATTTTATTGTAGTAATTAAATACCTGTTCCAAATTTGCCGCTGCTAAATCATCTTTATTTTCTTTAAGCAGCGCTTCGGCGTATTGGCAGCCCAAAATAATCCTTTGATTGTAGACGTCATCGTTATACGGTGCTAAAGCAGCGGCTTCATCCAGCTGCTTTATCGCGCTTTCGACATCACTGTTTTTAGTATATAATTCAGCCATTTTTAGCCTTACGTTCGGGGTATAGGGTACATCTTCAGTTAATTGCTTCATTAATTTCAGCGCTTCTGCCTGCTGCTCTTTTCTTGCCCTTTCGTCTTTTTGAAGGGCAGCTGTAGTATTTAAAAACTCAGCATAACTCATCGTTGTGCTCGTATCCAACGGGTCTAAGCTGTGGGCATTTGCCAGTTTATCTAACGCCAGCTGATAATTTTTTTGCTGAAAAGCTACCGGCACCTGCAGGGCTTGTTTATGAGCCATTACCGGCAATGCATTGGCAAACAGCAAAATTACTGTTGCGCCTGTTAAAATAAACACTAAAACCTTTTCTTTTATTACCGGTTTAGTTAAAAAATCTATAACTATGTTAGGTTTGTTTGCAGCAGCTTGATCTGCATTTTCGCTTTTTGCTGGCTGTAATGCATTTGCTTTACACTGCAGATGCAGCTGGCTGAGCACCACCGCCATTAACAGCCAGATAACTAACGCATAGGCAGATAGCGACATGTTGAAGTCGATAAAGTTATGCCCCATCAGCATGAGAAAAGCCAATACCGCCGCCATAATTAAGTAATTATCCGGCGTACCGCGTGTTTTTATAAATAAATACACTGCAGCAGTTAAAAATGCAGTAATTATGGCTATCAGTGCGATAATGCCTACCGTGCCGGTTTCTACAGCCAACTGCAAATAATAAGTGTGAGCCTGTGTGCTCCAATAAGGGTAGCTTTGATATTTTTCAAAAAGTGCCTTCCATGCACCGCCGCCAGCACCCAGTACCGGGTAATCCTGATATATTTTTAGCGCATCTTTATAGAAGGCAAAGCGGGTCGTTGCATTGCGCTCATCTTGAAAGTTGAAAATAGTTTCTGCCCGGCTGATTAGGCTTTGCACGATGCTTTGATCGGAATTAATAATATCCGCCGCTTTGGGCGCAACAACAACCAGTGAAATCATAATAAGCAGGGCCGTTACCCCTTGAGCAATTAAAAACTTTCTGCGGTCAGCCTTAGCTGTATTGTGCAGCCATGAGTAAGCAAAAGCAGCCAATGCCGCAATTGCTGCCGCAGCAAACAAAGCCGACCAGCCGCCGCTGGGAATTACCACATCCTGTTTACCGATGTTTGTTTGATAAACGGCTTTGATTACCGGGCTAGCTTTAGTAAAGACAAATAACGCCGACACTGCCGCAAAAGCTGTATAAACCAGGTAAACCAATTTATCTTTTAACGGTATAATAATAAGGGAAATAATGTAAACAAAAGCAAATACCAGCCACGCCCCGCGTGAGTAGGAAAGCAAAAATACCGAGAAAAGCACTGCTGCTGCAGAGAGATATAATGCTGTTATTATTGAACTTTTTCTTATGTCAACTTTTCCTTCTTTGGTTTGATATGTATTAAGTGCCTGCACCAGAGATACTATTATTGCCCCGCCTAAAAAAGCACCCAACGTGTTGGCATATTGAAATACCGACTGGATTCTTATACCAGATATTGCATCTTTAAACTGCCATGTACCCATGCCGGCACCGTAGCCAAACAGCGCCACCCAAACAGCTGCTGCCACAAAAACTACCAGAGCTATTTGCTGGTGAGCCTTTGTTTTTATCGTCATCAGCAGTATGTAGTAAATTACAGCATAGTTAACGCTGCGCAGCAACTCATCTCTGGCCATTCCGGGATCAACCGCAGCGAAAAACGCTAAAAGGTACGCCAGCGGCAGCCCCCACAGCAATAAATCAATCGGTCGGTTGGGAATTTTTACATCTCGATAAACCAAGTGTTTTATCAGCAGTATTAATAATAAAGCAACGCAGATTAGGTTTACTGCCAGGTAGTTTTCTCTAAAGAAGAGGCCCCGGAAATATGGGGCAATGAGAATTACCAGCATTAATATAGCAAAGATAATGTTTTCTGCTGTAAAAAACGAATTGGTTTTAGTTTTCGGGGTAGTATATGTATTTTTTTTGTTAATGTATTTCGCTCTCGATTTAACGGCCATGTACTTTTCTCCTTTTACATAACCCTTAAGAATTATTGTTGGGATATAGACATAAATAACATAATACTACAATTAAGCTGCATAATCCTTTCTTTTTTACAAAAAACCATATTGTAATGTCATTTAGTATTCTGATTGGCAAAAAGCAAAGGAACTGAGTTTTGTTATCAGTTCCTTTATTTTTTAGAACAATTGCGTATAAATTAATCTTCGCTTTCTTTTTCGTCGTTAACCTTTAGTTCATCAAGACATACTTCTAATTTTTCTTTATAACTGTTGTATTTGTCAGTCAGCATGTATTCATGCATCTTTTTTATTTGATCGTCCGTCAGCGGTGTTAATTCATTGGTTTTGGCATCTATAACCCCTTCGGTGGCTCTAAAAATAAAGTTATTGAGCTCGCTGCGCATTTTTTTACCGTATACTAATCCATCTTTATATATCTGCAGACTTTTCATTTCTTCGGTTAAACTGTTGGCGTCGATGTAATCGTTATATTCCTGTTTAATTGACTTTAATATAGTGTTATGTTGATTTAATTGGTTTATAAATTGCTCCTTGGTGATTTCTCCTTTGTTCCATTGGGAGAAAGATTCTTCAACATCATTGTACACCGCATCAACTCTGTCAAGCCACTGACTTTCTTTTAATGCCAGATTTTCTATCGGATCACCTTCCATTTTTAATGCACTTTTAGGGTCCTGCACTTCTACCTGTAATTTTGGCCCACAGCCGGCAAACAGAATGCTTAAAATTGCTGTCAATATAATCATCGAAACATGCGTTTTTTTCAAGCGTTAGTCCTCCTTGTCTTTACGATGAGATTTTTATCTTGAGCATAAATTTAATATACTACAAGCAAATCTTATATTCCTTTTAAATTATAAAAGTCTGCACAGTAGTATTATGTAATTTTGCCAAAAATAAAACCCCGCTTAGATTCGGGGTAATTTTTATCAAATTAATTTTTAGCAGCAAATTGTTCAACTAAATCATCGCCGGTTAATACTTCTAACTGTGATTTTACAACATCGTGTTGGTAAACTAAATTTTTATATGCATCTACCGCAGTATCGTATTCCTGCTCTGCCTGCTGCAGCTGTAAGTCTGTTGCTAAACCAACTTCTTTTTGAAGTTTTGTAATACGCAGCTTTTCTTCTAAAGTGTTTACGTTTTGTTCCGAAGTTTGGTAAGCTTCTTCTAAATACGTCAGGGTAAGATATAATGTTTCTACCTGCTTTTTCATAGCATCTTTGGTATTGCCCGCTTCTAAGTCTTTAATATCCGCTTCAATCAACCCTACGTTGTAGTTATCTAAATACTCGGCAGATCTTTCGGCAACTTCCGCCAAGCGATCCGCTGCCCAAACTTCATAACGCTGCGAAAGCGCCTGAGCAATAACGCTGTTTAGAGAAACAAAATCTGCCTCGATGAATTTTACATCGTCAATTAGTTGGTATTTAAACTCGCCGCTTAAACCAATTAAGTCCAACAGCTTGGTTTGGCTTTCTTTTAATGTTTTTTGGGCGGATACCAAGTCTGATTTTGCTTTTGACGCTTTTGTTTTGTAAGCCAGCAGTTCTGCTTCCGACATCATGCCAACGCTGCTTTTAACTTTAGCAATATTATATTCTCGCTCTGCGATTTTGTTTGCCTTTTCTGCCAGTTCTACTGCCCGGATATTTGTCAGCACATCATAATAGGCCTGTTTAACATCTACAACCATTTGCTGCTTCATAGCTTCATACTTTTTGTTTGCAATTCTGTCTGCTTCTCTTTGTGTCAGGTAAGCGGCGAAGGCTGGTGAAACACCAGGAATATAGACACCATCTGGCAAGTGTTCAACATTATCCTCCAGATCTTCCAACTCTTCCTCGGATTTTTCGGTGTTTAACTTTTGAATTTTTAAATCCCGGTTTCTGTCTAATGCCATTTTAATGGCATCATTTAAGGTTAAGGTGTTTTCTGGATCTTCCGCAAATGCAGCAGGAAGGAAAACATTTAAAAGCAGGCACACGGTGAGCAATACAGAAACTATGCGTTTACTCATTATATACACTCCTATATCAGAGCACTGGTTTTAATTAAGAAACCCAGACCCCATAAGGGAATCTGGGCTTCTTTTATTAGTTTAAATCAATTACTGAACTACCACTTTCTTAGTTAATTGATCATAACCTAAGGTTAAGCCGAGAGCTTCAAGATCTCTAATCGGCACGAAGGTACGACCGTTGATAACTTCAGGAGCTACACCAGAAGCACCAACTTGACCGATTACCATCGTAACTTCTTTACCATCTTTAGTAGCGGTTACAGTCTTGGTAGCTTGGT
The DNA here is from genome assembly GCA_965546615.1 of uncultured Peptococcaceae bacterium. Lineage (GTDB taxonomy): Bacteria > Bacillota > Desulfotomaculia > Desulfotomaculales > Desulfohalotomaculaceae > CBEUVQ01. The sequence goes on along the minus strand of CBEUVQ010000003.1, from coordinate 9,145 downwards.
CGTATTCAACTACAGCACCAGTAGCTTCAGCAGCAGCACGTACCGGAATGTAGGTGCGACCATCCTTAATGTAAGGAGCAGCTTCCAGAACATTGGCTTTACCGTCTACATAGTAGATGGTGGAACCAATGGTGAATTCAGCGGAACCAGCACCAGGAGCCGGTGTTACTACTTTACCTACTACAACTTCAGTTACCTCTTCATAGTTGTCGCTTACAATTGCGTCATCAAAATCGCTTACGTTATCAATTTCTTTAGTCTTAGTCATATTAATCTCAAAATCAATATCACCAACCGGTACTGTACGATCCAAGTTCATTACAATGTTGGAAATTTCAATTACTGATGCTGACTTGTTGCTTTCATCACTAACCTTGAAAGCAAAGAAGTTGTCATCAATATCTTCATCGTCAATTTCCATGTCGCCTTCAGTTACTTTTACAACCGGCACTTCTGCAAATTCCATACCCTTAGGTGCTTCAATTATAATCCACTTACCTTCTTTTACAGCACCTTCAGTTGTCTCTGCAAGAGTAATTTCCCCAAGCTCTTGATCCTGAACACCAATTACAAACTCTGGAACCTCAGCTGTTACTTCAAAAGGAGCCACAACTTTAGCAATTACAACTTCATCTTCGACACCAGCACTACCGGAAATCTTAAGTGTTAAATCACCAACAGGTGCATCTGCATCAATTCTAACTTCCAGGTCATCTAATTCGGCCTTTCCGTCAGCACCATTATCAACTACCAACTTCAGTTCATTATAATCTTCATCATCATCATCGTTGATACTGCTAAAACTAATCGGGCCAAAATCACCGGTGTAGCCAGACTCGAAATGTGCCCAAGAAGGCAATTCTAACTTAACCATTCTACCAGCAATCCAGCTACTAGCCACAACATCGTCAATTTCTATTTCATTAACTTCCTGCCCATCCTTACCAGCAACAACAGTTTTTAAGTCACCTACTACTTTAACAGTAAAACCATAGTCACCAGCTTCGCCTATAACAATTGTTTCTTTAGTTACTTCGTTACCGTCAATTGTCATTTCAAATTCGCCTTCATCGGCATCATCCGGAACATAAACTTCTGCACCGGTAATTGTAATGAAACCAGGCTGCTTGTCATTTTCAGTCGTTCTGCCTACAGCTATCTTAAGAGTATCAGTGTTAACACCGGATACATAAGTCGCATTCAAACCTACGCTAGCAATATTTGAAGGACCTACATTTTTCCATTCAAAGTCATTAGGGAGTTCCAGCTCAATCAAATCTGTATCAATTGAACCGCCAGCAGTTGAGGCTGTAGATTGAACCAATACACCCAAGGCATTTTCAGAAATTTTAATTGCGCCAATAGGCGATGTAGTATCAATGCCGCAACTTTCTACATCACTAATAGTAGTAGTAGTGTCGCCACCAACAATACGTGCAACAGTTACATACCCAGAACTAACCGAAGTACCATCGGCATCAACTTCTACTTTAATATCACCGCTTACACCATTATCAATATCTACAGTACTGTTTTTACCACCTTGACCAAAGTAAAACTTAATAGCTGCCTCGTTTGTATCTTGGTCACTGTCACCTTGCACTTCAACTGTTAAATATTTTTCAGTTACAGCTTTAACTTCTAATGCTAAAGTGCCACCAACTGAATTGTCACCACTAATTTCTACATATTCATTAAGATATACAGCATCATTTACAGAATCCATACCTACACTTAAATCATCAGTAATGTTGTCATATTCAACACCGCTGGGAAGTGTAATTGTAATTCTGTCGCCATCATAAAAATACCCTTCATTGTCAGAGTCTTCTTTAATAAGAAGTGTGCCTAACGCTTGGCCATCCTTATCATCTTGTACCTTCGGAACAGACAAAGCTTGATTGTCAGTTACTGCAAATGCAGATGCTGGAACTAATGTGAACAGCATAGCTGCAATCATCAGCCAGTAAATCGGCTTTTTGATTTTGTTCAAAATATTTCCCTCCTATTATGTTAGAAATTTCTTTTCCGGGCTCGGGATTTTTACCCTACCGGTTGGGAACTATTATGTAGTTCACCAAGTTATTGGTTGGTTAGTTCGGACGAACCATTCCGGTGTTTGGTTCGTCATCCCCCCTTTCCAATCTTATTTGAAAGGTGCCTAGATTTTTGCCACTTGTTAAATCATTCTTCGGAATGGCTGTTAGTTAGCCACAAGGCACCAGCTCCTAGAATAATTCTTTTTCTACAAAGTTAGCAAAAATCCTTCTTAATTGCCGATACATTTAGTTAGACGATTAAAAAACTAAAAAGTTCCCAGAGATTAAATATTTTTTGTAAAGGCAAAATCAAATTTGCCTTACATGAAACTTAGACGCAGCAGGTTTTGTTTTTGTTCCGCTTTTTTTAAAAAATTTTAGGGGTTACGTATTATACAGGCAATGCTTTATAATATCTTCTAAATAAGGCGTGCTTTGGAAACACGCTAAGAACTAAAACGGGAGGATATTTTATGTTTAAAAAACTGCTTTTCACACTGGCTTCGCTGTTTTTGGTTACCAGCTTTATCGGGCCCACTTTTGCTTTCACCGGCAGCAAAAACGTTACCGCTACCTACAATAATATAAAAATAGTGGTAGACGGCAAAGTAATTAATACCTCGGAAGAGCCTTTTGTAATTAATGGGGTTACTTATGTGCCGCTAAGGGTTGTAAGCGGAGCGCTGGATGCTCAGGTTGATTGGGATGGGAAAAATAATCAGGTGATTATTACCACCAAAGACAGTAAACCGTCTGAAGAAGCTGCACTTGACAGCAGTACAACGGGAATAAAAGAAGATAAAAGTAATGAAATTGATAACAGCAACGAAGCAGCAAAAGACACCGCCGCAGCAGAAATTGATGAAGACACCGCCTTTGCCAACTTACTGCTTGAAAGGCACGGTATTTTAAAAGGTGTTTATTTTAAGGAATTTGCGGTAGAGGGTGATAAAAGAGAAGTTAGCTTAGATATTACCTTGGAGCTGTCAGAGAACATTGAGGCGTGGAGTGCGCTGACAGATCAAGAAGTGAGCGTCTGGCTGGCTGAAGTTGCCGAAGATGTGCAAAAAGCATATGACGAAGATACAGAAGTAAAAGGCAGAATTATACGAGAGGAAAATAAAGATGCCATTATTGAATTTGAAAAAGACGGAGATGAAAAGTTAAAAACCAGATTTTATGACGGCAATTACCGCACCGGCGTGGCAGTGAAAACCAAATTAACTGTAGAAAAAGAATATGTCGGCAAGCATTTCTATGTGCAGGGAATAAATTTCATCGTTACATCAGTAAATTACCGCAGTGACTACGATACTGTGGATGTAGTGCTGAGCGCGGTAGAAAGCAATGCCCAATTTGACTGGGATAAGTTATCTACCAGGGAAACCAAACAGGCCGTGAAAGAAATCAGCCAAACTGTTGTGGACGATTTTGAAAATGCCAATATCAGTTTAGAAAAAGTAAACACTACCTTTAAAGATAAGCGAAACCGGGGGTTGGGGTTGTATTTTTATAATGTAGAAGAAGACACTGTAAAATAAAGCATTTACGGCCTGCAGTGCGTATTGTCCTGTACCCCTGCGAAAAGTAAAACACAAACTAATAGGGGCTGTTTGCACAACAACCAACCGGTTCATTGTGCAGCCGCCCCATTTTTATTGGTGTCGGTATTCGTCAGTCTTCCTATCCCATTACCTTTTTAAACAGCTTTTTACTTTTCGGCGTGGGCAGTACGTTCATCATGGCCAGCGCTTTGCCGGTACCCAGTGCAACGCAGCTGATGGCGTCTTCCGCCACGTATACCGGCAGGCCGGTTTCTTCGCTGATTAAGCGGTCGAAGTTATTTAAAAGTGCGCCGCCGCCGGTCATTACGATACCTTTGTTTACGATATCGGAAGCCAGCTCCGGCGGGGTTTGCTCCAGCACTTCTTTTACCGCACCTACCACCGCCTCCAGCGGCTCGGAAATTGCTTCGTACACTTGAGCGGTGGTAACGGTGATTGCTTTCGGCAGGCCGGTTACTAAATCGCGCCCGCGGATTTGAATGCTCAGCTCTTTATCAAGCACCGCACTGCCTACTTCTATTTTTATTTCTTCTCCGGTGCGCTCGCCGATCATAAGGTTAAATTCTCTTCTGATGTAACGCACAATGGCTTCGTCGAATTTATCGCCGCCCACTCTGAGGCTGCGGCTGATTACAATGCCGCCGAGTGACAGCACCGCTACATCAGTGGTGCCGCCGCCGACATCCACTACCATTGAACCGCTGGGCTCGGAAATATCCAGCCCGGCACCCAAGGCAGCGGCCAGCGGCTCTTCTATCAGATGGGCTTGTTTTGCACCGGCCTGCATTGCCGCCTGGCGCACTGCCCGCTCTTCCACCCCGGTAACGCCGGAAGGGATGCAGACCATTACCCGGGGTTTAAAGAAGAGTTTTCTGGCATTGGCTTTATTAATGAAGTGGCGAATCATTTTTTCGGTTACATCGTAATCGGCAATTACACCTTCCCGCAGCGGGCGGATGGCAACAATGTTGCCGGGCGTACGACCGAGCATTCTTCTTGCTTCTGAGCCAACGGCGATGATTTTACCGGTATCGCGGTTGATAGCTACAACCGACGGCTCCTGCAGCACAATTCCTTTACCTTTAACGTATACCAGAATGCTGGCGGTGCCTAAATCTATCCCTATATCTGTTGTGAAACCAAGAAATCTGAGCATTTTGGTGTATATCCTCCCCAAGTGTGTTTTTCGGGCTCGTCCACTGTTTAACGGAACGGTCAACACCGTTTCCTCCACATAAAACGGATGAATGTTTGCGCTTAGGCTTGTACTGCTGATTGGTACAAAGGTTCAATGAATTGAACACTGCAAACAGTCATGAAACAGCAGTATGAAAAATAACGGTGGACAACTCTTGCTATCATTCGACTTTTTTGGGAAGAATTCCTCTTAATATATGAAAAATGGTTTACATTTGTTCTTTGTATTTTTTTCTGGTTGCTTCACCGCCGCGCAGATGCCTTTCGGATTTGTTCAGCTCTAAAATTTTTTTTACTTCACGCGCCAGTTGTTTATTTAAAGAAGGCAACCGTTCAGTCATATCTTTGTGTACTGTGCTTTTACTGACCTGAAACACCTGGGCTGCCTGGCGTACCGTTGCCCCGGTTTCCAATATGTAGGCACATATCTCTAACACCCGTTTTTGAATGTAGTCCTGCATCCCCTAACCTCCCCGGGCACTGTTAACTAATTAGATATATATGTGCCGAGGGAAGAAGAAATGCCAAAGTTGGGCACTTATTTAGCACCCAACTATTGGTTATTTGGATCGATAGGCTGCCCGTTATGGGTTAGGATGAAATTTACCGTGGATTCGCCGCTGCCTAAAATATCGCCTTTTTCTACCTGCTGGTCAGCCGCAACCTGAATGTTTTTTAAGCCGGTGTATTGGGTTTGGTAGCCCTGACCATGATCGATAACCACGCTGAATCCGCTGTAAGGATCCAGCTCCGCTGCAATAATTTTTCCGGGCAGAGCAGCTTTAATGATTTGCCCTTCGGCGTTTAGGGTAACACCGCTGTTAAAGCGGTAATCCTGATAGGTTTCGGAATAGTACGGCATGTTAAAATCCACCAGTATTTCTCCGTTAACCGGCATGACTAATTGACTGACATCAATAGGCTGTTCTTTAGGTGCGGGGCTGTCTGCCGGTTCTGTTATTACTTCTTCTGTTACCGACGGTTTGGCATTGTTATCTTTGTTAACTGCCGGTTGTGCCGGTGCAAAAACGGCAAGTTTCAATGCCAAAAATACGCCGGCTAAAATAACAAGCACGCCTAAAGCATATAGTTTTGCGCCGCCTAACAGCCATTTTCGCAACCAGCGGCGGTATTTTTCCAAGGCATCCTGTTTTTTCAGCTGTTCTTTCAAGCTGTTGTTAAACGGCCACATTATATCTTCACCTCAGTTGTAGTGTGGCCATTTTTGGTGGGGATTATACCGTTGTGGTGAAAGGCGGGAGGGTTGCTTCCCTACACATAGTATGAAAACGCTGTTTGAAATAATACAGGGAACAGTTTTACTGTTCCGTTTTCAATAATTAAACGGTACGGTCAAGACCGTGCCCTACATTTGATATAATGGCTTGGTTGTAATTTATTGCCGCCCTTTATCATACCTATTCTGAATAATATTTATCCAATTCCCATTTTAATGGATTTGTATCGATATATTCCCAAATTTTTAGGTATTCTGATCGGTTTCTAATAACACGATCATAGTATGATTTTTGCCAAACAATGATATCCCGATTCAGCTGACGTATTTTTCGTGCCGTGCCCGATTTAAACAAACCGATGATTTTAGGTATGGTAGGGAACAGTCTTGACTGTTCCGCTTTCGATAACATGGCGGGAGAGTCTGAACCGCTGTTTAAAATTACGATGATGCAATGCAGGTGGTTAGGCATAATCACATATTTATCTAATTTTACATTCATAAACTGTTCAGGCATCTTCAACAAATCTTGTTCAACGATTTTTCCATAATGATTCAGTTTTATTCGTCTATCAACTATCGAACCAAATAAATTGCGCCTGTCGTGAGTGCAGATTGTTATAAAATAGTAACCGGACTGTGAGTAGTTGTAATTTTTTAAGCGCAATCGTTTTCTTTTGGACAGGTTATTCATAAAACCATCTCATCTGCATTAAGGAATTTTTATCTGTATTTGTTTCTTTTCAAATAACTCCTTCTATAATTTTTATTGTACATATGGTAGGGCATGCGTATAATGAAAACAAGCTGTGTTTTGATGCTGCATTTGCTTCTGCGGAACGCTCAAGAGCGTTCCCTACACATGGTATGAAGGTATTGTTTAAAAAATGCAGGGACAGTCTTGACTGTTCCGTTTTCAATAATTAAACGGCACGGTCAAGACCGTGCCCTACTCATAAAATTGCTGTTGAGCGGAAGATTGTGTTTTTAATGATTGGGATGTCGTTGCCTACATTATTGATCGTTTTTTTGTAGGGGCAGGGTTCCACCCCTACCCGTTTACATCAATATCACGTTTCGTTAGCGGGGCAGCATGGAAACCGCCCCCTACGTATTTATCGATATGTTTTACGGTTTTATTTACGCGTTACTTACACAAGGTACAAGGTTGTATTGTTTAAAAAATGTAGGGAACAGTCTTAGCTGTTCCGTTTTCAATGTTAAACGGCACGGTCAAGACCGTGCCCTACATTTCATGGGATGCGGTTTTGGCACAGTCGGTCTATTTCAACATTGTCAGCTTGGTGCCGGGGTAGTAATGCTGCAGTATTTCTTGGTAGGTTTTTTTGTGCTCGGCCATGCCTTTGGCGCCGTATTGGCACATACCGACGCCGTGGCCGTAGCCGCTGGTGGTAAAGGTTATTTTATTTCCTTCTATCTTGTAATTGAAGCGGGTTGATCTTAAGCCCAGCAGTTCTCTGAAAGCGGCGGCGGGCATTTCTTTTTCCCCCACCAGCAGCGTTTTCGGTCTGCCGGTGGATGTTTTTTCAATTACTTTGATGATACCGCTGCCGTCAGCGGCGGTTGGCACGGCATTTAAATTAAGCCTCTGCGCCACTTTGTCCAGCGGGTAGGTAACCTGCCTTTCTCTGTCGGCATCGGCACAATAAGGGCAGCTGACGCTTTTTAGATAAGGCAGGCTTATCTGCCACACTTCACCGGAGTTTTCGGTTGCCCCGCCGCCGCAGCATGCGTGATAAGCGGCGGTAATCAGCTGATTATTATAAGTGAGCACCTGGTTTTTTGTGCTCTGCACCGCCCATTTTATTTTTAGGTAGTATTGGTAGTAGTGAGCGGTGCCCCAGCGTTCTTTCATTTGTTCGCGGTCTAACCAGGCCTGCCCGTGGCGGGGGTCGTTGCATATGTCAGCACCCTGATGTACCGGATTTTCTACTCCGCCGGCCTGCAGCCGCTGGGCGATGTAGGTGCGGGCGGCAACCGCCTGCGCTTTTAGTGCTTCGGCGGGGAAGCTGGCGGGCATTTCCGCCGCCACCACGCCAATTAGGTATTCTTCTATCGGAATAGTTTCGATTTTTTGAGTATTGTGGTTGTATAATTTAACCTCGTGACGGGGGATTTGTTTTTCCCGTTCTATTTGGGGTTGTTTTGTTTGGTTGGTCAATTGGGGTATCAGCAGAGCGAGCGACAGGATAATCAGGATAGCGCCAAGTGCCGGTTTGCGAAGTTTGCGTTTTTTCTTCATATAAATACACCCCTTATTTTAGGTTTATCAGTAGGTATATTTATATGCGGTAGTATGGAAAATTATTACAGTTAATTTAGTGGTAATGTGAGGTGCAGCGTTATGCGGAACGACGAGGGCGTCGTTCCCTACGTTTGTGGGGTGGGGGTTTTGTGTCTGCCCGTTTACACCAATGTCACGTTTCGTTGGCGGGGCGGCATGGAAACCGCCCCCTACGTAGTTTATAGATATGTTACGGAACGCTCAACAGCGTTCCCTACACATGATTTGAAGGTATTGTTTAGAAAATGTAGGGAACAGTGTTGGCTGTTCCGTTTTCAATGTAAAACGGCACGGTCAAGACCGTGCCCTACTGTTGGATTTAACGTTGTGTGAAAGATTGTGTTTTTAATTGTTGGAGATTCGTTTAACGGAACGACGAGGGCGTCGTTCCCTACATAATTTTATATAGGTACGTTTTATGGTTTTATTTACGGAACGCTCAACGGCGTTCGCTATGTTTTTATTCTTGTAATATCTGCGCCGAGTGCTTTTAGTTTTTCTTCTATTCTATAGTAACCGCGGTCGAGATGCTGTAAGCTGCTTACTTCGGTTTGCCCTTCCGCTGCCAGACCGGCAATAATCAAGGCGGCAGCAGCCCTTAAATCGGTTGCTTTTACCTGCGCACCCTTTAGCTGCGGCACACCCTTCACAATTGCGGTGTGACCTTCGATTTTTATGCGGGCGTTCATGCGTTTCAGTTCATTTACATGCATAAAGCGGTTTTCAAATACTGTTTCGGTAATTACGCTGGTGCCTTCCGCCACCGACATCATCGCCATCATCTGCGGCTGCATATCGGTAG
>CBEUVQ010000002.1:0-113575 GCA_965546615.1 uncultured Peptococcaceae bacterium | reverse complement strand
ATACAATCGGCGGCGTAAATACACCGCATATTATTCTTCAGCCGTTGGGACAAGGGGCGCAGTTCTCAATTGATGATTTTGACTATATCTGCCAAGTGGTAGATGACCCACAAGTTTTGGTTGTGAAAAACGACAGCCAATTTAACAGCGTGCAGGAGGTCATTGATTACGCCAAAGCTAACCCCGGTAAACTCAAAGTAGGTATTACCGGTACTTATTCCGGTAACCATATCACACTGCTTGACTTCCAGGATAAAACCGGTATTGAAGTAGCTCAAATTGTATATAAAGGTGCTGCTGATACAAACGCTGCTTTATTAGGCGGTGAAATTGATGTAATGTTTGGCAACTATAATGACGTAATGCGTTCGCTGGACATGATGAAAGTGTTGGGAATTGCTTCTGAAGAACGGGCTGAAAAGCTGCCGGACGTACCAACACTTAAGGAACTCGGCATTGACGTAGTACAAACTATTCGCCGTGGATTTGTAGCACCGAAAGGTATAGATGAAGCAAAGCTCGAGTTTTTGCGTGAAACATTTAAAAAGATTGCTGATGACCCCGATTACCAGAAGGATATGGAAACAGCAGGCCAGCCCAGCTCTTATTTGGATGGTGAAAGCTTCGAACAGTTTGTCAGAAGTGAGAACGAAAAAGCTGAAGGTCTGCTGAAGAAATTTGACTTATTAAAGTAATTACAAAGACCGGTGCCGTTTTAGGCACCGGTCTTTGTTTGATATCAAGAAACATAATTTTAAAGACGGTATACTAAAATGTTGAGCTGCTCTAATAATGATTAAAATAAATTTTTTGTACAAATCACTTTTTCTTTGCTTTAGATTTATTATTCACAACATCTGTTTCCAATGACGCCGTTTCATTTTGAAACTGCTGACTTGTTTTAGGGGTGTGAACATTTAAAAATGCACCATCTACGCTCCAACCTCCGCCTAAGGTTTGATCAGCAGCTTTAGGCTTTGCTTTTTGTACTTTTGATTGTGCATTTAATGATTCTTGTGTCTTATTCTGCATTGGCTGAGGACTTATTTCCGTACCGGCTTCCATTTCCTTTTTTATTTGCTGCGGCGACTTCAGTAATGACTGCTTTTTGCTGTTTATTTCCTTTTTTGGCATTGCTGTATACCTCCCTCTTTTTATAAACTAAGGTTCGTATTTTAGTTTGTATTTTTCTTGACTTTTACATTCGAAAAATTTATAGAAGGTTTTGGATTTTTTGTGTTATAGTAATTTTTAGGGGGGAGTAAAGTGTTTAGAACATGGTTTTTTGCTTTAAGACCGTGGTCTTTTACTGCGGCGGCGGTGCCGGTAACTTTAGGTGCGGTGCTGGCTTGGCATCAGGGGTACTTTAACTGCCTGTTGTTTGTATTAACACTTGTAGGCGGTGTGCTGCTTCAGGCAGGCACTAACTTGATTAACACATACGGCGATTACATATCCGGTGTAGATACCGTTGAATCTGCGGTTACCTGCCCGCAGTTGGTGCGCAATATTTTAAAACCGCAGCAAATGAAAATTGCGGGAATTATTGTTTTTTTGCTTGCAGCGCTAATTGGCAGTTATTTAGTTTATTTAAGAGGTTTGCCGGTACTAATTTTAGGATTAACCGGAATTATTGCCGGTTATACCTACACATTAGGTCCGGCACCATACAAATACAGCGGTTTGGGTTCTGTTTTGGTTTTCTTTTTAATGGGACCGCTAATGGTAATTGCCTCTTATTATGTGCAGGCTGCCGCTTTTAGCCTAAAGGCGCTGTTAATTTCTTTACCTGTGGGTTTTCTTGTTTCTGCCATTCTGCATGCTAATGATCTGCGCGATATAGATTTTGACTGTCAAGCAGGCATTAAAACGCTGGCATTAAAATTAGGCCGAAATAAAAGCTTCTTATTGTATTATCTGCTGAATATCAGTGCGGTTTTTTCGCTGCTTATTCTGCTGATAACCAAAGTAATTCCGTTTACAGCGCTTTTGCCTCTTGTACTGCTGCCGCAGATTGTCAAAATTTTTAAAAACACTTGGGCTTCGATGAACGGCAGCAATCAGTCTTTAGTGATGCTGGAAGCGGGGGCAGCAAAATTTCATTTTCAATTTGGATTGATGTTTATCTGTGGATGGCTGTTGGATATTATCATTTAGGGGGTAGACATGAGCAGAACAATTAAAACCGGTCAGGTGATATTTACCGTTGTGTTGGCGGCATTTTTTTGGTATTTGACGTTTTCGGTACAGATGTTTAATTTTTGGCTCTCCATGGGGGCAGCAGCCACAACGCTTAGTATTTTAGCAATTGTTTGGGGAGGCTTTCCCTATCGCCGGGCGGATTTTAATCTGCGGGCAATCTTCATTGGCGTAGGCTCGGCACTGCTGCTGTATTTGATTTTTTTTGCAGGCAATTACCTGTCGCAGTTAATGTTTAATTTCGCTCAACCGCAGATTTCGTCAATCTACCATATCCGTACTCAGGCTGAGGGGCTGATTATTACATTGGTACTGCTGTTTGTTACCAGCCCCGGTGAAGAAATATTTTGGAGAAATTTTTTGCAGCGCTGGACAATGCAGACATTTGGTGGTTTCGCCGGCTGGATTGCTGCTGCTCTGGTTTATGCCGGGGTACACATATCGTCCGGAAATTTTATGCTGGTAATGGCTGCGCTGGTCGCCGGGTTGTTTTGGGGCTATATTTATTGGAAGGAAAGAAACGTTTTGACAGTAACTATTTCGCATGCATTATGGACAACCGGAATTTTTGTCTTTTTCCCGGTAATGTAATGATGAAAGATGGCTTAAACCTGCTGTAATATTTAATTATTTAGAAAACAGCGGGTTTTATCTTTTGCTGCGGTGTTTTAGCGTTAGACGGTTCTGCTTTTTTGAATTATAATATAATTTAAATTTGTATTTTATCAAAATTGCAAATTGCAGTTGGAATTTGATTAAGCACCTTAACTGAAGAACAGAATGATTAATTCAAAGAGAAAGGAGAGTAGATGATGGCCGGTATTAATGTGACTGTTGACGGTGAAAAATTAACTTATGATCAGGGGATTACGTTAGCGGAAATAGCTGATGACCGCTATCAACACCACAGCATTGTTTTAGGTGTAGTAAATAACGAGCTTAAAGAACTAACTTATCGGTTAAATGACAATGCTGACATAAAATTTTTAGATTTAACCACTACCGACGGTCAAAAGTGCTACAAAAGAAGTTTATCCTTTTTGTTTGTCAAAGCTGCTCACGATATCATTAAAGAAGCGGAAATTGAGCTGTGCCACACGCTTAGTAAGGGACAGTACTGCATTGTAAAAGGCTGCAAGAATTTCAACCAGCACACTGTGCAAAAAATTAAAAAGAAAATGCTTCAACTGGTGAAAGAAGATATCCCTTTTATTAAAGAGACTCTGCCGGTAAAAGAGGCTGTTAAACTGTTTGAAGAAACCGGGCGGTGGGATAAAATTCACCTGTTTGAAAACCTGGATAAGGAACATGTCAGCGTTTATTCTTTGGGGGATTACAAAGATTACTTTTACGGTTTTTTGGTGCCGTCTACCGGGTATTTAAAATTATTTGACGTTATTCCGGAAGATGACGGGGTAGTGCTGCTCTGCCCGAAAAAAAGCAATCCCAAGGAATTAACGCAGCACCTCTATCAGCCCAAGCTGTTAAAAGCGTTTCGTGAAACCAAAGAGTGGGCGGGAATTATGGGTGTCAACATGGTAGGAGATTTAAATGAAATTATTGTCAAAGGACGCTATTCCGAGTTAATTCGTACTGTGGAGGCACTGCACGAAAATAAAATTATTAAAATTGCCGATGAAATTACCGCTCACCCCACTAAGAAGCGGATTATTTTAATTGCCGGGCCTTCATCTTCCGGCAAAACCACTTTCTCGCGGCGGCTGGCCACTCAGCTTAGGGTAAACCGCTTAAAGCCGGTGGCAATTTCGTTGGACGACTATTTTGTCGACCGGGAGGATACTCCGCTGGATATTGACGGTAACTATGATTTTGAATCGATATATGCACTGGATTTAGCATTGTTTAATGAGCATTTGCAGGCACTGCTGGAGGGAAAAGAAATAGAATTACCGCATTACAACTTCAAGAAAGGCAAAAGAGAGTTTCACGGCAATAAATTAAAGATCACTGAAGAACAACCGATTATTTTAGAAGGCATTCACGGGCTGAACAACCTGTTAACGGCTTCGATAGCTGATGAATATAAATTTAAAATTTATATCAGTCCGCTGACACAGTTGAATTTAGATTATCACAATCGTGTTTCCACAACTGACAGCCGGCTGATCAGAAGAATTGTGCGCGATTATCAATTCAGAGGACACAAAGCTAAAGATACCATTAAAATGTGGCCTTCGGTACGCCGCGGTGAAGAGAAAAACATTTTCCCCTACCAAGAGCAGGCGGATGCAATGTTTAACTCTACCTTGATTTATGAGCTGGCGGTGCTGAAAAAATATGCAGTGCCGCTGCTGCAGTCGGTGAAAAAAGATGAAGAGGGTTACATCGAAGCAAAGCGTTTGTTGAGATTTTTAATGTATTTTCGGGACATTACAGATGAGCTGGATATTCCGCCGACCTCTATCATCAGAGAATTTATCGGCGGCAGCAGAATTGTGTAGCTAATATATATCACTATTGACATATAATAGCATTATCAGTATTATAGCATTAATTAAATATCCCTAAGCTAAAGGGGAGTAGCTGCTACAGCAAAGTCGTCATTACGGGTAACTAACCCCGGCTTTGTTGGCAACGCTGAGTTGTTAGCAAGACCTTTACTGTTATTAAGTAGAGGTCTTTTTGTTTTTTTTGGACAGAAAGCTTTACAGGGGGAATAATGTGTCAAGGATATAAGAGATGCCGCCTTTCAATAAAAAACGTTTTTTGTTTTTAGGGAAATAATAGCTTATGTCGAACAAATAAGGAGGAATTTACCTATGGAATTATTCTCTGCAGAGTTTTTTTCAGCGCTGCTGGCCATCATTATCATTGATTTAGTGCTTGCCGGTGATAACGCTATTGTTATTGGTATGGCCGCCAGAAATCTGCCCAAAGTACACCAAAAACAAGTTATTGTTTGGGGTACTGTAGGGGCGGTGGTTATTCGCGCACTTGCTACTTTTGCTGTGGTATGGCTTTTGAAAATCCCCGGTTTGATGCTGGCCGGGGGGGTATTACTTATTTGGATAGCTTATAAGCTGCTTATCGAAGAAAAAGATCATGAAAATATCGAAGCCGGTGACAGCCGCTTGGGGGCGATTAAAACCATCATTATTGCTGATGCGGTGATGGGGTTAGATAATGTTTTGGCGGTAGCCGGCTCAGCTCACGGCAGTTTCTTGCTGGTGGTTTTAGGACTCTTAATCAGCGTGCCGATTGTGGTTTGGGGAAGCACCGTTATCATTAAGTGGATTGAACGTTACCCGGTGATTATCTATATCGGCGCAGCGGTAATTGCATTGACTGCCGGAAAAATGATTACCGGTGAGCCGCTCATCAAAGCATGGTTTGTACAGCCGATGCTTAAATATATGTTCATTGTGTTAATTATTGGCGGTGTGTTAATTGCGGGACACAATAAAAAAATGAAAGTGCAGGTTGATGAATAAACAACCTGCATTTTCTTATAAACGCCGCCGGCAGTTTTTTATTCTAAAGGCAAACATCATCAGTATTAAAGGCAGCAGCCATTCAAAGAAGATGCCTAAAACAGCAATTTGGCGGCCGAATGTCGCTGTTTCAATAACGCTTTTGGGAAGCAGAGCGATACAGATTACAATAATCCCTAACGGCAGCAGCAGATGTTTAACGTTTCTAAACTTAAATAACTTTTCAAAACTATACACTGCAATAAAAATACAAGAGGAAATTACACTAAAAGCGCTGGTCACCCAAATAGCCATAAACAGGGAATTGATAGGATATTCAATTTTTCCCACCAAAGAGAAGGTTGGCCAGATTAACCGCACTACTTCATCACTGCCGATTGCCAGCACTGTTAGTATTGTCACCAGTGTATAAATAAAACTAATGAAACCCAAGGCAAAAACAGCAGCCTGTAAAGAATATTTTTTCTTTCTAAGGTGGGGGTGAAGGAAAGCAAGAATAATAAAACCGGAATAAGATGAGTGAATGTTGAGTACTCCTTCCAACCAGGAGGAAGTACCCCGTTCCCATAACGGCAGGAGGTTTGACCATTCTAAATTGGGAATGATCAATAAAAGCAAAATAATAAATGCTGTCAGTTTAATGATAAACAAAAATATATTAACTCTGGCGATTACTTCCAGTCCGTTATAAATTGCAAATATGCTTAAGAAGACAAAAATACTGATTATTAAAGCCGTCGGAGTGTTCAGATAAGTGGTGGTAGTGGCGAAATTAGTTATTCCTCGGGACACTAAGCCGGCCAATAAAATAAAGTAAACTGCCAAAGAAAAGACAACGATGCTTCCTAACGACCTGCCTAAAATTTTTTGATTTACCGCGATAAAATCACTGTGTGGAAACCGCCTAATGATTGTTACCAAAATTGCCGCTTGAAACAAAGAATATATTCCAAATGCCAATACCACAATCCATCCACCCGAACCGCCAATGCTAACCGCAGTTTGTGGCAGAGACAATAATCCATTGGCAATAACAGCGCTTACAATTAATACAAAAAACTCCAGGGTGGAAATTAAATACATCAAATATTACCTCCACCTATTATCCTTTCCAAATAGTTAAAAGCTATGAATTTGATGATTTTTATAAAGCCGCGTTTGTACAATATAAATTAAGGCTTTCAGCAAAAGCTGAAAGCCTTATAAACTGCTGTAATCATTTCGATGATCTGCTGAAGTAGGCAGGATTTAAGCCTTCTTCCAGCAGACTGTACGGCACAACAAATTTTTGTGTGCCCATGGCATAGGGGGCTATCTCGCCTTGATAATCACCTGTCTTTGGTTGTTCGGTGTTTTTTGAGCATCCGCCTATAATAATTAATGAAAGAATACATATTAATGACATGCTTATTACTGATTTCATTTTGTTTTTCTCCCTTTTTGTAATATAATGCAAAAACACCTTCTGACAAAGCGCAAAAGGTGTTTTTTATTGGCGTCCCAGGAGGGATTCGAACCCCCGACCTACGGATTAGAAGTCCGTTGCTCTATCCAGCTGAGCTACTGGGACAAATATTTAACTGTGAAGTCAACACTCATCATGTTAGCAAAAATATTAGCAGATGTCAATAAATAAAGAGCGGAATATTTTGATAAGATAATATGGTTTAAATGCTTATCTTCGCTAACGATTTAATTTTATTTGTCTGTTTTTTTGCAGTAATTAAAGGATAAGCTATTTCAATGGTGAAGTATAAATTTGTTTTATTTTATTTTAAAGTGACAACGAGGTGGGATGTCTGTGAGGCTGGCAGATAAAATGTATAATTTGGGCACTGAAACTGCCTTTGAAGTATTAGCTGAGGTAGAAAAACTAAAAGCGCAGGGCAATGATATTATCAGTTTTTCCATTGGTGAGCCGGATTTTAATACTCCGCAAAACATTAAAGAAGCCGGTATCAAGGCCATTAACGAAAATTATACCCATTACAGTCCGTCGGCGGGGTTGATGGAGCTGCGCCAAGTTTTGGCGGAATATATTTCAAAAACACGCAGTATAATGGTTGAACCTAACGAAGTGGTGGTTACTCCGGGGGCAAAGCCAATTATATTTTACGGATTGATGGCTACCGTTAACCCGGGTGATGAAGTTATTTATCCCAATCCCGGTTTTCCCATTTACGAGTCGGTAATTAGGTACATCGGTGGGGTGCCGGTGCCTTTAGCATTAAGGGAAGAGCGGGAATTTTCATTTTTGCCGGAAGAGTTAGAGCAAAAAATCACCGACAAAACCAAGCTGATTATTCTCAATTCGCCGCAAAACCCTACCGGCGGTGTTTTAAGTTCCGCTGATTTGAAAAAAGTGGCTGAAATTGCGCAGCAGCATGATTTGTGGGTGATGTCTGACGAGGTATATTCGCGTATCATTTACGATCAAAAATTTGAGAGTATTATTTCACTGCCGGGAATGAAAGAAAGAACAATTCTGATTGATGGATTTTCCAAAACATACGCTATGACCGGTTGGCGCATTGGCTATGGAATTGCTCCCGAGATGGTTACCAATGCCATTGCCCGTTTAGTGACTAACAGTGTTTCTTGTACCGCCACTTTTATTCAGAAAGCGGCAATTGAAGCGATTACCGGGCTGCAGCAGGATACCGCCAAAATGGTGCAGAAATTTAAAGAACGGCGGGATTTGATTGTTGACGGATTAAACGCTATTGAGGGCATTAGCTGCTTAAAACCAAAAGGGGCTTTTTATGCTTACGCCAATGTAACTGCCGCTTGTCGGAAGTTGGGATTTAAAACAGCGAAAGAACTGCAGCAGTACCTGCTGTACCAAGCCGGTGTAGCGGTGCTGCCGCAGACTTCTTTCGGCATGCGCAACGAGGGCGAAACTGAAGAGTATATCCGCCTTTCTTTTGCTGCATCAAAAGAAAATATCATTGAGGGTTTAGCCAGAATGAAAAAGGCGATAGAAAAGTAATAATGATTAAATAACACACTGGGAGATGGAACAATGCAGTATCGTACTTTAGGTAGAAGCGGTTTAAAGGTATCAATAATTGGTTTTGGCGGGCTGCCTATTCAAAGGGTTTCCTTTGACAAAGCGAAAGATATTGTCAATAAAGCTTTAGATTTGGGGATGAATTTTTTCGACACCGCCCGCGGTTACACCGACAGTGAAAGCAAGCTGGGTCAAGTACTTGCAGCCCGGCGCAGTGAGGCTGTTATTGCCACCAAGTCGATGGCCCGCACCAAGGAATTAATGGCTGAAGACATTCAAATTAGTCTGCAGCAGTTGGGAGTAGATTATATCGATTTATATCAATTCCATAATGTTAAAACCAAAGAGGAATTAGATCAAATTTTAAGTGCCGGTGGGGCATTGGAAGCGTTGACAGAAGCCAAAAAAAAGGGGATTGTTAAGCACATCGGCATTACAAGCCATATTCCTGCTGTTTTAAAAGAGGCAATTAAAGCTGCAGAAATAGAAACCATCCAGTTTCCCTTTAATGCGGTAGAAGCAGCAAACGGCGAAGAGCTGTTGGCGTTGGCTGAGTCTGCCAACACCGGTGTAATTGTGATGAAACCGTTGGCCGGTGGGGCAATCAGACAAGCTGACTTAGCGCTGCGGTTTATTCTTGCTTACCCTGTAAGTTCAATTATACCCGGAATGGATTCCATTGAGCAGGTAGCGGCCAATGCAGAGATCGGCGAGGGCATCCGGCCGTTAACAGAAGAAGAAATGTCTGCTTTAAAGAAAGAAACCGATCAGCTGGGAACAACGTTTTGCCGCCGCTGTGAGTACTGTCAGCCCTGTCCGCAGAATATTAACATCCCGCTGATTTTTCTGCTGGAAGGTTACTACACTCGTTATAACCTAAAGGACTGGGCGAAAAATAGATATCAAGACATAGTAGGAGCGGATCAGTGTGTGGAATGCGGTGCGTGTGAAGAAAAATGCCCTTATGATCTGCCCATCAGACAAATGCTGAAAGATGCCTGCAGCAAGTTGGCTGATTAGTTTTTGGCACAAATAAGAACTGCCAGTGGGTATTCCGCC
Organism: uncultured Peptococcaceae bacterium; assembly: GCA_965546615.1. Taxonomy (GTDB): domain Bacteria; phylum Bacillota; class Desulfotomaculia; order Desulfotomaculales; family Desulfohalotomaculaceae; genus CBEUVQ01. The sequence continues at coordinate 103,855 of CBEUVQ010000002.1, read as the reverse complement.
GGCAGTTCTTACTTTATCAGCTGTCATTTTTCTGTTATTTGGCGGTTGGGAATTAAACATCTCCTTCTTCCGGCACAATGCAAATAAAGGCAAAATCGCCGGTACCGCTGTTTCTGAATTGGTGCTCAGCATCGGCAGGTACGTAGGCAACAGAACCTGTTTCTAAATCATATTCCTGGCCTTCTAAAAACAGCTTGCCGTTACCACCTACGACGTAGTTAATGTGCGGCCATTTGTGGCGGTGTTTCGAGGTCATTCCGCCTTTGCCCAGTGTGAATTGGCGCATTACCCATCCGGACCACCCCTGTTCCGGTCCCACTAATACTTGTTTCACGGTATCAACTACACCGGGAGCGTTAACTTCGACACTTTTAATTTTTTTTACATGACTGACAAACATAATCCCCCTCCTCAAATAACTGATCTGGCAAATTTCTATACATAATTATACAGTGAGATGTTAAAATATTGTTAGCTTTTTCAGACTGATATATGTTTTATTTGTGCCAACAGCAATGCTGCAAGCCTAAAACTGCTGACGGCTTAACCCATTGAGAAATTAAAAAATGTGGGCAGGCTAAAAATGCTGACAGCCTGATTAATAAATTAATCAAAAAACCCAACGTTAGGAGAATGTTTATGCTGACAGACTATCATGTGCATATCGAAAGAGGCCGGTACACCGTCGAATGGCTGAAACAATTTGTTAACCAAGCACAAGCGCGGGGTATTACCGAATTTGGGGTATCGGAACATGCCTATCGGTTTAAAGAAACGCGTGGTTTGTTTTGGAATGAATGGGTACAACCTCGGCAAACTCAAACAATGGATGACTACCTGCATTTGATTTTCGAGGCGCGGGAACAAGGATTAGATGTTAAGTTTGGCATTGAGATGGATTACTTTCCCGGTAAGGAAAAGGAAATAGCCGATTTTATTGCCGCCTACCCATTTGATTATGTCATCGGTTCGGTGCACTGGATTGATAATTGGGGTCTTGATTTGGAGGAAATGAAAGAAGGTTGGCAGACTGGAGATGTGAAAAATATTTGGCGTGATTATTTCACCCGGGTAGAGAAATTGGCAAAAAGTGAACTCTTTGATATTGCTGCCCATCTTGATTTGGCTAAGATTTTTAAATATATTCCCCAAGATGCGGCATTTCTGCAGGCTCAATATGATATGGTTGCCAAAGCATTGGCGGAAAGCGGCACCTGCATTGAAATCAGTACTGCCGGTTTAAGAAAGCCGGTGCAGGAAATTTATCCCCACCCGCAGTTGTTGAAAACCTGTTTTAATCACGGAATACCGATTGTAATCAGTTCTGACGCCCACCGACCGGAAGATGTCGGGGCGGATTTTGACCAGGCGGTAAAGCTGGCCAAAGAAGTCGGTTATAGTGAGCTGACTGCTTTTACCAAGAGAAAAGCCAAAAAACACCTGCTTAGCTAAAAATGTTAAATTGTTCGGGAAAGGGCAGCATTCTATAAGAACAGCTGTCCTTTCCCAATTTTAATTCCTTCCGTACTTTCCTGCTTTGAAAACCTCCGCTAATTTAACCTTTTACCTTATTTATCAGCAGCTTTATTCTTAAACAATAATGCTTTGCCGGTATTAATGAAAAATTTTTCATAGCGATGAAACTTTTTTATTTTTTTGCAGGGAAAACTAATCTTGCATAGAATAAACCCAATAGCAAGAAAATACTGATAATTATTTTAGCTGTTGTAGGAGGTGTGAGTTATAGATAATCGGCAGTTAATAAGAATAGCAAGGCTGTATTATGAGTTTAAATATAAACAAGACCAGATTGCAGAAATGGAAAATATATCAACGGCAAAAGTCAGCAGGATGCTTGATAAAGCCCATAAAGAAGGATTAATCGAAATAAAAGTGATTTATCCGCTCCAATCAGTTGTCGAACTTTCAGAAGCAATACGTGAGTATTTTGGCTTAAAGAAGGTATTTGTTGTTCCTGTTATTATCAATCATCCGGACGCAATACTGAATGATATTGGCAAAATGGTAAACAACTATTTAAGCGAGATTATTCAAAACGGAGATATAGTAGGTGTTTCATGGGGAACAACTTTAACATATGTGGTTAAGCACTTAACTAAACATAATTCCAGCGACATTACAGTGGTGCAGTTAAACGGCGGTGTAACCAGGAACTATCTGTCAACCCACTCAGGTTCAATTATTGAAGGATTTGTACATGCCTATAATGCAGTGCCGTTTATGCTGCCGGTACCTACCATAGTTGACAGTGCAGAATTAGCCAAAGCTATCACTTCTGATTCTAATGTCAGTCAGGTTTTGGCGCTGGGTGCTGAAGCGAGAATTGCAATTTACGGGATTGGTAGGGTTTCTTTTGATTCCATTTTGATGCAGGCCGGATTTTTTAAGCAGGAGGAATATCAGGAACTAATCCAAAAAGGTGCAGTGGGAGATATATGTTCCCGATATTTTGATTTGGACGGGAACATTGCAGACGTTAATCTTAATAACCGAACTGTTGGTATCACATTGGAAGAACTGGCGGCTAAAGAGCATTCTATTGCCATTGCCAGTGGCGAGGAAAAGGTTAAAGCAATAATAGGTGCGCTGCGGGGGCAGTATGTTAATACTTTGTTTATTGATGAAATAGCTGCAAAGAAGTGCCTTGAGTTTTTAAACATTAAATATTAAGGAGATGGCGTATATGATGAAATCATTGGTGTTGTACGAACCTGGGGACATTAGATGTGAAAATGTAGAAAAGCCGAAAATTAACCCCGGCAGCGCTTTGGTGAAAGTAAAAGCGGTAGGTATTTGTGGCTCTGACATACCGAGAGTAAATTATTACGGGGCTTATAAACCCCAATTAATTATTGGGCACGAATTCAGCGGTGAAATTGTGGAAGTTAATAGTGCCGATGGTTGGAAAGTCGGTGACCGGGTGGTTGTTCCGCCTTTAATCCCCTGCAGGGAATGTCATTGGTGCAAAACAGGGCACTATTCCTTGTGTGAAAACTATGATTATTTCGGTTCGCGGCGCAATGGTGCCATGGCGGAATATGTTGATGTTCCTGCAGAAAATTTGCTGAAGATGCCCGATGGTGTGTCATTTGAAGCTGCCGCAATGACCGATCCTGCTGCTAATGCTGTTCACGCGATATGGAATGTAGGCATAAATTCCGGAGAAACAGTGGCGGTATACGGTTGTGGGCCAATTGGACTGTTTGCCGTTCAATTTGCAAAAATTTTAGGTGCCGGCAAAGTGATTGCGGTTGATATTAAAGATGAAAAATTAAAGATAGCTAAAGAACTGGGTGCTGATTATGTAGTTAATGGATTAACTACTGACGTAATTGATGCAATTAATAATTTAACTGACAATCAAGGTGTTAACGTTGTTTTAGAAACAGCAGGTTCACCGATTGCCCAAAACAATGCTGTATGTATTGCTTCAAAACTGGGGCGGGTTGTTTTTGTAGGAATATCTCACAACAATTTGGATCTGAGCAAAAAAGCTGTTAATAATATTTTGCGCCGCGAGTTGATAATTAAAGGTTCTTGGAACTCTTTTTCAGATCCCTTTCCCGGCCGGGAATGGACTTACAGTTTGGAACTGATGCAGAAAAAACAGTTAAAAACCGAACCAATTATATCTCATCGCCTTAAATTAGAAGACGGTCCGGACATTTTCAAAAAGTTTTTAGATAAAGACTTTGTGTCTGTTAAGGTATTATTTATTCCCTAATTGGGACGGAGGGTTTTGGATATGTGTAACAGTTCACCCGAAGTTTTGCTGTTAAGTGCGGATTTTGGCACTCAAGGTGTCCGAGCAGCAGTTTTTGATAAGTATGGTAATCCGGTGCAAATTGCTTTTGAAGAATATGATACTTACTATCCCCAACCTGGGTGGGCAGAGCAGGATCCCCATCAGTGGTGGGAAGCTTTTAAAAAGGCACTGTCAAAATGCTTGATACACATTAAAGATCCATCAAAAATAAAAGGGATGACTATTTGTTCAACTTCTTCAACGGTACTAGCGGTAGACGCTGTTGGCGAACCTTTAATACCTGCTATTTTATGGATGGATAACAGAGCTGTTGCAGAAACGGAGAAAATTAACCGCTCTGCTCATCCCTATCTAAAATATTCTGGTGGCGAAGATTCAGTTGAATGGATGATCCCCAAATTATTGTGGTTGAAAGAAAACAAACCGGAGATTTACAATAAAGCCTATTTGATTTTGGAAGAACAGGATTGGTTAAACTATCGTTTAACCAATCGCTGGGTATCTTCAAAATGTACAGCAACATGTAAGTGGAATTATGTCGACATAGAACAAGGCTGGTCCGATGAATTCATGTGTTCGATAGGTTTAGGCGACTATAAATCTAAATTACCGATTGATGTTGTTGCTGTAGGAAAACCAATAGGCAGGATTGCTGCTTCGGCTGCTGAAGAATTGGGCTTAAACACAGACATTACAGTATTTCAAGGCGGCATTGACGCTCACATCGGTATGCTGGGCATGGGTGTGGTTGAACCGGGCGACTTAGGCATTATTATGGGTACCAGCTTTGTGCATTTAACCCACTCACCTAATCCGGTTTTTCATAAGGGGTTATGGGGCCCTTATCCAAATGCTTTAATCGATGGCCTTTGGCTGCTGGAAGGTGGACAAGTATCCTGCGGTTCTTTAACCAGGTGGTTTCGTGACCATTTGGCCAAAGATTTAACTGTGTCAACGTCAAAAGACAATGCTTATCAATTATTAGCTGCGGAAGCAGCAAAAGTACCTCCTGGCTCAGAGGGGTTGATTGTGCTTGACACTTGGCAGGGTAATCGTACGCCTTATCGCAACCCGTTGGCGAAAGGTGCAATTTGGGGTATGACGCTCAGTCACTCCAGAGCTCATTTGTATAGGGCGATTTTAGAATCTGTTGCTTATGGCACGCGTAATATATTAGATTGTTTTGCAAAAGTTAATATAGAAATAAAGAGAATAATTGCCTGCGGCGGGGTGCTGAATAATAATTTGTGGCTGCAGATAATTGCTAATGTTACCGGAATTCCAATTCAAAAAGTCAGTTTTGGTGAAGCCGGGGTTTTGGGATGCGCCGTTTGTACAGCAGCAGGGCTGGGTATATATACTGATTTAACTCAGGCTGCTAAAAATATGGTCACTCATGGTGAAGTTATTGAAGTTGACCAATCAGAGCACGAACTATATTCGCATTATTTTGAAATGTACAAAAAGACTTACGAATTGCTGGAACCTCAGATGCTTCAATTAAACAAGGTTATGCAGAAACAGAGGTGATGGTGTTGGGCGAGTATATTTTACAAATGCGCAAGATTTCCAAGTCGTTTCCCGGTGTGCAGGCACTTAAAGAAGTTGATTTTTTTGTCAAACCCGGTGAGGTACATTGTCTTATCGGTGCTAACGGAGCAGGCAAATCGACACTGATGAAGATATTGGCCGGTGCATATCAAAAAGACAGCGGCAGCATCTATTTTGAAAACAAAGAGGTTAACATTACCAGCCCTATCAGCAGCAGCAAATTAGGCATTGCCGTTATTTATCAGGAACTTTCCTTAACGCCGAATCTCAGCGTTGCGGAAAATATCTATCTGGGTAGGTATCCTAAAAAACGCGGTCGTTTAATTGATTGGAAGCAGATGAATTCCAAAGCACAGCAGTTAATAGACAGTTTAAGTATAAAGATTAATGTAAAAAAACCGATTAATGATTTAAGCATCGGACATAGGCAAATTGTAGAACTTGCTAAAGCTTTGGCGTCAAATGCCAAATTGATAGTTATGGACGAGCCGTCTGCCACACTTTCAGCCGAAGAGTTTGAAACTTTGCTGAGAGTAATTAATGAGCTGAAAAGTAAAGGCATAACTGTTATATATATTTCCCACCGCTTAGAAGAACTGTTTAGGGTTGGAGACAGAGTTACCGTCCTGCGTGACGGCCGTTATATTGCAACCAAAAACTTAAATGAGATAAGTCAAGACCAACTAGTTGAGTTAATTATCGGACATGCACTAACTAAGGCTGAAACAGTAAACCAAAATGCTGTTAAAAATGAAGAAATAGTTGCTTTAAAAGGAATCAACACCAACAAACTATTTAACATCAATTTGTCGCTGCACAAGGGCGAAGTATTGGGTTTGTACGGTTTAATGGGCTCCGGCCGCACTGAAATTTTAAAAATTATTTATGGTGTTGACCAAGCTGCTGACGGACAGCTGTTTATTAATGGGAAACCGGTGAAGCTGAAATCTCCGTCGGAAGCAATGCGATTAGGTATCGGTATGGTTCCGGAAAACAGAAAGACACAGGGATTAGCTTTAGGCCTTTCTGTATGGGAAAACATGACTATTCCTTCGTTGAAAAATTACATGAAAATGGGTTTGTTGAATTACTCTGATTTATTTGCTGAGGCAAATCAACAAGTTAATCAGTTAAATATAGTTACCCCTTCTATAAAAGCTGCAGTTAAAAATTTAAGTGGCGGTAACCAGCAGAAGGTAGTAATTGCAAAATGGCTGGTCAAAAAATCTGAAATTTTGTTGTTTGACGAACCTACTCAAGGTATTGACATTGGTGCTAAAGATGAAATTTACCAAATTATCAGGCGTTTAGCTGCAGAGGGCAAAGGAATTATTGTTGCATCTTCAGAGTTGGAAGAATTAACCCAAATATGCAATCGTATTGTGGTGATGTTTAACGGGCGCATAGCAGGGCAGTTCGGCCGTGATGACTTTAGAGATGAAGAGATCCTACGCTATGCTGTGACAGGAGGTTGATTTGATGGATGCCTTAGTAAACCAAGAAAAGAAAAGCGGAACAAAAATAGCAAAAATTAACGTTACAGAACTGCTGGCCAGGTATAACTTATTGATCCTGTTAATGGTTTTTATAATTATTGCCTCAGCTTTATCTCCCAAGTTTTTAACGTTAAAGAATTTTCTCAATCTAATTCAGCAGTCTTCAATCCCGGGTATGATAGCCATTGGCATGACCTTTGTCATTCTTGTGGCCGGGATAGATCTTTCCGTTGGCTCAATTGCAGCGTTGGCAGGAATGGTTGCAGCTATCCTTATCAGTACCGGAATTCCAATTCCTTTAGCAATTTTTGCTGCACTGTTTGTGGGAGCTGTACTGGGATTTGTTAACGGGTTTTTGAGTACAAAATTCAATATTCCGGCTTTTATTGCAACATTAGCGATGATGGTATCGGCAAGGGGATTGGCATTACTGCTTACTAACGGCAAACCGGTCTTTGGGCTGCCGGAGTCGTTTGGTGTATTAGGCGGTGGGTTTATCGGAATTTTCCCTGTAAGCGGTCTGATTTGGATAGCGCTGACAATTGTAGCGGCGGTAATTTTAAAATACACCGCATTCGGAAGGAACCTTTACGCGGTGGGCGGTAACCCCGAATCTGCACATTTATCGGGCATAAGGGTAGACCGGCATTTGATTTCAGTTTTTGTAATATCGGGAATTCTTTCGGCGTTAGCAGGAATTGTTTTGGCATCATGGTTAACTGTTGGACAGCCAACAGCCGCAAAAGGAGCGGAATTAAATGCAATTGCCGCAGTGGTTCTTGGCGGTACCGGTTTATTTGGCGGTACCGGCGGTGTGCTGGGTACGTTTGCCGGTGTTTTGCTGCTGAGCATCATTACAAATATTTTTAATCTTCTTGGTCTTGCTTCATACTACCAAGACATCTTTATGGGTTTGATTATTGTTTTAGCATTAATTTTGAACAAATATGTTAAAGGCAGCAATTAAATTTTAAATTTTCTTTATTTGGAACACTCGAAGGGGGTGAGAAACGGGTTAAACAGTGTATAGTGATTTTTTGAATTTACATTCTAAAAATCTTTTGAGGAGGAGTATCAATGAAAACTAAAAGTTTACGTCTTGTCACAGTTTTGTTATCATTGTTGGTGTTAGCTGCTGCTTTGGCAGGATGCGGTGGGGAAAGTGCTGAAAATACAGCTGCAGAACCTGATGATAAGGATAAAATCGTAGTTGGTTTTTCTCAGTGCATTCTTGACTCTCCTTTTTATGTATCTTTAATGGATGCTGCTAAAGAAGAAGCGGCTGCTCAAGGTGTAGAATTTGTGTACGTTGACGCTCAAAACGATATTGAAAAGCAAAATAAGGATATCCAAGACTTAATAACCAGAGGTATTGACGTATTAATTTTGAACCCTGTTAACCCAACAGGTGTGAACCCTTCATTACAAGCATTAAAAGAAAACAACATTCCGGTTTTAACCGTTGACCGTCCTACTGAAGGAGAAGTAGTGACCTTTATTGGCCGTGACAACAAGAGCATGGGACAAGTTGCCGGTAAAGAAGCAGTTAATTTGCTGGGCGGTGAAGGTAACGCCAAAGGAAAAATTATCGAAATTCAGGGAGCCCCCGGCGATATGGTTATGATGGCGCGGCGTGACGGCTTCCATGAAGTGGTAGAAAAAGAAGCAGGTATTGAAATTGTTCAAGGTCCGTACTGCAACTATGTTCGCTCAGATGCAGTAAAAGCATTCCAGGATTTGCTGCAGGCACATCCGGATGTTAATTTGGTTTATGCACATAACGATGACATGGCTTTAGGTGCACTGCAGGTGCTGAAGCAAAACGGATTGGAAGGAAAAGTTAAAATTGTTGGTATAGATGGTTTGATGGAAGCTATTCAAGCTATCGATAATGGCGTTTATGATGCAACTGTATTAAATGACCCCCAACTTTTGGGTAAAATTGCTGTTGAAACTGCGTTAGGGGTAGTTAATGGTGAAGAATTCCCTGAGTTTATTGATGCCGGTACCGGATTAATCAATAAAGAAAACGCAGCGGAATATTTGGACAATAACCTGGTATTTGCTGCAACTAAGTAATTAAACAAGGAGTGTGCCATATTGGATATTACTCGAGAGCAGTTAGCAAAAATGATAGATCACACTTTACTTAAACCGACAGCAGTACAGCAGGAGATTATTCAGTTATGTTCTGAGGCGCGGGAGTTCGGCTTTGCCTCGGTATGTGTGAATCCGTGCCATGTACCGCTGGCAGTGGAACAATTAAAAGATTCAGCAGTGCGGGTATGTACTGTTATCGGTTTTCCGTTAGGCAGCAGCACAGCCGAAACAAAGGCTTTTGAGACTGCTGATGCGGTTAAAAAAGGTGCTGAAGAAGTTGATATGGTTATAAATATCGGCGCACTAAAACAAAACCGGCAGGATGCAGTATATAATGATATTAAGGCAGTAGTGGAAGCTGCTAAAAAGAACAATGCTGATGCAATTACAAAAGTGATAATTGAAACCTGCTATTTAACAAAAGAAGAAAAGGTTCTGGCATGCAGGCTTTCTAAAGAGGCCGGTGCGGACTACGTCAAAACCAGCACGGGGTTTGGTTCCGGTGGTGCTACAGTGGAGGATGTCGCTTTAATGCGGGAAACAGTAGGTGCAGATATGGGGGTTAAAGCATCGGGCGGCATCAAAAATACCGAGCAGGCAATTGCTATGATAAACGCAGGTGCTACCAGAATCGGCGCCAGTGCCGGCATTGACATAGTAAAAAACTTATAGCTGTCAACAAGGCCATCACATAAAGTGATGGCCTCACATTTGATTTAATACACAGGTCATAACGGAGTAATAACTTATGAAGGAAAGTATTAAAATATCTTATCAAGCTCGGATACTTTTAATTACACATACTTTTTTTCTAACAGGTATTTGTTTTTCAAATATATTTTTTAATGTGTTTTTATGGAAACTCAGCAGCAGCATTAAAACAGCGGCCCTTTTTAATTTGTTTCATTATGCAGCTGTTCCGTTTGTGTTTTATATCGGAACAAAAATTATAAAAAAACTAAGTACTTTAAAGTGTATACAACTAGGTTTATATGTACATGCCTGCTTTTTTATTTTGGTTTTATGGCTGCAGCATAATGCTGCAGAGTTTGTGGCGGTGCTGGGAATTTTAATGGGGTTTGGCCAGGGATTATATTATCTTGGATACAATGTTTTAACGTATGATTATACGAATAACATTACCAGATACAAGTTTTCCGGCTATAACGGTGCTGCTAATGCATTTGCGGGAATTATTGCTCCCTTGGTGGGCGGATTAATTATTCATACATATGGTAAATTGAACGGATATATTATTGTATTTGCTGTTTCGCTGTGCTGCTTTCTGTTATCAGTTTTGATTATTAATATAATTAAAAGCAGTCATGACAATTACAGTATTAGTTTTTCTGCTGCAAAAAAACTTATCAACAATGATTGGAAGCGGGTAAGTTGGGCAATGCTGTTTCGTGGTATCAGGGAAGGGGTTATATCTTTTCTGTTGTTTTTGCTGTTTTATAAAATTACCCGCAGCGAGCTTCAATTAGGATTTTTTAATTTAGTATTATCATGTATTACCATGATCAGTTTTTATCTGGTGGGAATTTTAATTAAAAGAGACCGGCGCATTAGTTCAATTTATTGGGGATCTGTTTTACTGGTGATAGCGACGACGATTATTGTTTGGCAGGAAAATGAATTATCTTTGTGGATTTTCGGAATTGCCAACAGTCTGTTTTATCCAATGATATCTGTGCCGCTTACGTCTGTTTCTTACAACGTTATTCGCAAAAACCCGACTACTGCGAAACGGCGGATAGAGTTTTTAACACTCCGTGAAATTCCGTTAAATATCGGTAGGGTGATGGGTATTGGTATGCTGTTGGTTTTTCTGAATAATGAGCTGCCAATTGCTTGGCTGGTATGGGGACTTGGTGTATGTCAGTTACCAATCGGCGTACTGTTAAAAACGGTTAAGGAAACGGACTCTGTTAGCAGAGTGAACTGACATTTCAAAAAATCCTAAAACTGCCGGCAAAGTAAAATTTTTTAATAATATCAGCTTGGTAATAATGTACAATATATGTTATAATCTGCTTATAAAATGTATTTTTAAGTTATTTTGAGGGGTACACCTCCAGTTAAAAATTACATACCTCTCACCGGGCTAAACCAGTCCGGTTTTTTGCGTTTAGAACAGTAAAGCAGATTTCTCAGCAAAAACTCAAATTAGCACTGGCAATCTGCTGTAGAGTTATAGTATGATTAACAATAACTATAATAATACTACAGTAGGTGTATAGAAATGGATATGCTTGCAGAAAAATTAAAATTTTTAAGAGACACTTTAAAAAGTTATCAAAGGGTAGTAATTGCTTTTTCCGGCGGTATTGACAGTACACTGCTGCTCAAGGTGGCGGCAGAGGAGCTGCCCAATCAAGTGCTGGCGGTTACTGCGGTTTCCGATACCTTTACTCCTGCTGAGCTGGAATTGGCTAAAAATATTGCTGCTGAATTAAATGTTGAACATATTGTGATTGAAAGCGGCGAAATGAAAGATCCTAAGTTTGCAGCCAATGACGCCGAGCGGTGTTATTACTGCAAGCGCATTCGTTTTGATGCAATTGCTGAAATTGCCCGAGCAAGAGGAATAAATTATGTGCTTGACGGTTCGAATAAAGATGATGTCGGCGATTACCGCCCCGGCCGCAGAGCAACGGAAGAATTAGGGGTAAAAAGCCCGCTGCAGCTGGCCGGGCTTTCCAAAAAAGAGGTTCGTGAGCTGGCCCGCCAATTGGGTTTGCAAACCTGGAACCTGCCGGCAGTTGCCTGCTTGGCTTCACGTATACCTTACGGTGATGCTATTACCAAAGAAAAACTCGACGTGATTAGAGCGGGTGAAGAGTATTTAAGGTCGCTGGGATTTACACGCTGTCGTCTGCGTCACCACGGCAGTATTGCCCGCATTGAAGTGCCGAAAGAGCAGTTTGATGATCTGCTGGCTAATGCCGAGTTGATCAACGAATACCTGCTCGGCTTGGGTTACCATTACATTACGCTGGATTTAGCCGGCTTAAATTCCGGCAGTATGAACAAAGTACTTAAAGACAAAACCACCGTGTAGCAGCGGTGGTTTTAATTTATTGGTATACAGTATCAACCTGTTTAAAACCGTCACATTTATACTGTGATAACTATATGATATAAGATTAATGTTCAGCAGGATGAACAGCAAATTGGGTGGCGGTATGAGCAAAAATCGGCTGCCTTTGCTGATGCGGCAGTCGCTTGGCATTACAAAAATGAAATGCTTCAAGATATACCGTTACGAAGTGGCTAATAATTGAATTAATCTTTTTAAACCTTTTGTTTCAATACGAGACACATATGAACGTGAAATGCCCATTTCGCAGGCAATTTTTCTTTGGCACAGCGGTTCGTTTCCGTCTAAACCATAGCGTTTGATAATTACCCGTCGTTCTTTTGAAGGCAGTTTGGAAACAGCTCTTTTTAAGCGGTCTAATTCTTGATTGTTCTGCACTTCTTCATATACAGCTTCGGTATCAGTGCCGAGGCAGTTTTCCCAAGTCAGTTCGTTGCCTTCTTTATCACAGCCAATCGGCTGTTCCAGCGAAACCAAAACGCTGTCTTTTTGCTTGCTTCTTAAACACATCAAAATTTCATTGTGGATGCACCGGGATGCGTATGTAGAGAATTTTGCCCGGTTAATATCAAAAGTATTTATTGCTTTAATTAAACCGATGGTGCCGATGGAAATTAAGTCATCGTAAGTTTCTTCGGTAGTATCTTTATATTTTTTGGCGATGTGCGCTACCAAACGCAAATTTCGTTCCACTAAAATATCAAATGCTTCGGAATCTCCGGCTTGATACTTTTTAAAATAGAAAATTGTTTCTTCGGCAGTGAGGGGCTTTTTAAAACTGTTGTTCACGACATAAGAAATTAACAGCGTCAGCCCGTTAATCAAAGACAAACTCAGCAGTGCAGTGCCCAAACCACCAAACATTAAATCCCCCCTTGAGGAAATACTAGGTGTTTTATTCTATGGCTCTGAACACAAAAATGTGTCGAATTTTTTAATGAATTTCTTGGAAAAAATATTGGAGGAAAATATTACACATACCTAGAATTAATCAGTTAAAAAAACTACAGGGGGAGCGATACAGTTATGGAGCGTCTTTGGGCACCGTGGCGTTCGGTTTATATTGGCAAAGACCACGGCTCGGAATGTATATTCTGCAGTAAATTAAACGATAACAAAGATGAAGAAAATCATGTGCTGCTGCGCGGTGAAAAAACTTTTGTTCTGTTAAATATATATCCTTACAATAACGGCCATTTAATGGTTGCCCCCAATCGCCATGTGGGTGACATCACGGAATTGGATGCTGAAGAATCGCAAGAGCTGTTTCAAATGGTGCAAAAAATGGTTGCTCTGCTGCGCAAAGCATTTAATCCGGAAGGTTTTAATGTCGGCATTAACTTAGGCAAAATTGCCGGTGCCGGTGTTCCCGGACACGTGCATGTACACATCGTTCCGCGGTGGGGCGGGGATACCAACTTTATGCCGGTAATCGGCGATGTACGGGTAATCTCCGAGGGATTGGATTTAACTTATCGCAAACTAAAGGAAGCATTGGAGGATTGATGCAGCATTTGGACGTTTTTGCTGACGTGCGGCAGCTGCGGTAAAGCCGGGTTAGCTTTGGCGTTGTTGACATTGACAGCTGATTAAATGCGGCGGCTGTTGTTCCAATAAATTACTTTTAAAATAAGCTTGACTTTGAAGCAGATATTTGTTAACATTAGTTTTGCGAGTTCGATGAGCCACAAACTGCTTTACATCGAGCTTCGGTTGTGGTGGATATAGCTCAGCTGGTTAGAGCGCCAGATTGTGGCTCTGGAGGTCGTGGGTTCGAGTCCCATTATCCACCCCATTATAATTAAACAGGCACGCTGGGGTGTCGCCAAGCGGTAAGGCAGCGGTCTTTGGAACCGCCATTCGTAGGTTCGAATCCTGCCACCCCAGCCATTTAATGTGAGCCATTAGCTCAGTTGGTAGAGCACCTGACTTTTAATCAGGGTGTCGCTGGTTCGAGTCCAGCATGGCTCACCATTTTTGTATCAACCTCACGGTCGAGCGTATGCGGACGTGGCGGAACTGGCAGACGCGCTGGACTTAGGATCCAGTGGGTTTCCCGTGTGGGTTCGACTCCCACCGTCCGCACCAATTTAATGAGTACATTAATCCCTTCGCAAAAGAGCGGGGGTTTTTTTGTATATCCAAGGGCAGCCGACCCGCCGCTTGACAAAGGGTTGTAATTAATGCATACTATCAGCAGTAAATTTCTGTAAACAGGGGCGCTTTGTGTCAATAAACAAAAACTGTAGGAGCAGGCGTGCGGTGTCAATGTAAAGTTTGACCGATATCGATGGAAAAATCGGTATAATCCTGTATTGCCGGAAGGAGATGTCTACCACAGCGTAGAATAAAACTTTTTATTGCTGAAATTTTTGGTTACAATAGATAGCAGTGCGCTATCTTGGTAAAATTATCTAGTAATAATCCATAATTATTAAGGGGGAGCAAGTTTATAATGAAAGCAACTGCAGAAAGACTGGAAAAAAATGAAGTAATGTTAGAAATACAAGTTGAGGACGAAAGATTTTCCAAATCAATACATAAAGCTTACAAAAAAATTGCCAATCAAGTTAACATTCCCGGCTTCCGTAAAGGTAAAGCCCCCAAATTTATCGTCGAAAATTATGTGGGTAAAGAAGCTTTAATTCAGGAAGCGGTAGAAGACATTTTTCCCAGCGTTTACCTTGAAGCTGTTGAGCAAACCGAAATTTCTCCGATTGATCAACCGAAAGTAGAAGATATGCAGGCTGAAGAAGGAAAGCCGCTGGTGATCAAGCTAAAAGTGTCGGTTAAACCGGAAGTGAAGCTTGGTGAATATAAAGGCTTTGAAATTAAAAAGCCTTCCACCGAAGTAACTGAAGATGATGTACAAAAAGAATTAGAGAATATGCAAAACCGTCATGCTCAGCTGGTAAGTGTTGAAGAAGGTGAAGTACAAAACGGCGACACTGCTATTATTGATTTTACCGGTTTTAAAGACGGAGAGCCGTTTGAAGGCGGCCATGCCGAGAATTACTCCTTGGTAATTGGCTCCGGTATGTTTATTCCCGGTTTTGAAGAACAGGTTGAAGGCATGAAAACCGGAGAAGAAAAAGACATTAATGTGACATTCCCGGAAGATTATCAGGCAGAAGAATTGGCCGGCAAAGATGTCGTGTTTAAAGTCAAAGTAAACGAAATCAAGCGGAAGAAGTTAAGTCCGCTGGATGATGAATTTGCTAAAGATGTCAGTGAATTCGATACCCTTGAGGAATTAAAAACAGACATTATGAATAAGTTAAAAGAGGCCAAAGAGCGTCAGGCAGATTCTGCTGTTACCCGCGAAGCGGTGGATAAAGCGGTAGAGAATGCCGAAGTGGAAATACCGGAAGTGATGGTTGAAAAACGCATTGATGACATGATTGCTAACATGGACAACAGATTGCGCACCCAAGGTGTTGAGCTGGAACAGTATTTGAAGTACACTAATACCGACTTAAACGAACTGCGCACCAAAATGAGAGATGACGCTGAAGCGGCAGTGCGTCAAGAGTTGGTGCTTGATGCTGTTGCAAAAGCGGAAGGCCTGCAGGTTTCAGATGAAGAGGTGGATCGGGAAATTAATGAAATGGCGCCTCAATTTGGTAAAGAGCCTGCTGAATTAAAGTTAACGCTGGAAGCTGTTGGTGACTTGAACATTGTTAAAGAGGATATTTTAAGAAGAAAAGTTGTTGATCATTTATCCGCACAAGCAAAAATAGTTAATGAATAATATAGGCACTGAAGTGGCAGGATCAGAATATGATTGAGTAATGAATTTAGGAGGGGAATTTTTTGTCTTATCTGGTACCTATAGTAGTTGAACAAACTAACCGCGGTGAGCGTTCTTACGACATTTATTCCCGACTGCTGAAAGACAGAATTGTATTTATCGGCGGCCCGATCGATGACAGTGTTGCCAATCTGGTTATCGCTCAGTTCTTATTTTTAGAAGCAGAAGATCCCGAAAAAGATATTCACCTCTACATTAATTCGCCGGGCGGTGTGGTTACTGCAGGTATGGCGATATATGACACAATGCAGTACATAAAACCGGATGTGTCTACAATCTGCCTCGGGCAGGCAGCCAGCATGGGTTCTTTCCTGCTGGCAGCCGGTGCTCCAGGCAAGCGTTTTGCACTGCCGTACTCGCGTATTATGATTCACCAACCGTTGGGCGGCGTGCAAGGCCAGGCTACTGATATCGATATTCATGCTAAAGAAATTTTGCGGATGAAAGATACTTTAAATAGGTTGTTGGCAGAACACACCAAACAACCGCTGGAACAAATCACCAGGGACACCGAGCGTGATTTCTTCATGTCAGCAGAAGAGGCTAAGAATTACGGTCTCATTGATGAGGTGATCACTGCGCGGAAGAAATAAAAAAGAGGTGGAATAATGTTTAACGAGAAAGGCCAATTAAAGTGTTCTTTCTGCGGCAAGCTGCAGGATCAAGTTAAAAAGCTTGTAGCCGGTCCGGGAGTTTATATATGTGATGAATGTATTGAACTCTGTAATGAAATCATTGAAGAGGAACTTAATGAAGATTTAGGCTTGGAAATTGGTGAAGTTCCAAAACCTAAAGAGATTAAGGATATTTTAGAGCAGTATGTGATTGGCCAAGATGAAGCAAAAAAATCTTTAGCAGTGGCAGTTTATAATCATTACAAGCGGATTAATCTTGGCGGCAAAATTGATGAAGTTGAGCTGCAAAAGAGCAATATTGTTATGCTTGGACCTACAGGCAGCGGTAAAACACTGTTGGCCCAAACTTTAGCCCGACTGTTAAATGTGCCTTTTGCCATTGCCGATGCCACTTCATTGACTGAAGCCGGTTATGTTGGTGAGGATGTGGAAAACATCCTTTTAAAACTGATCCAAGCAGCAGATTACGATGTGGAAAAAGCAGAAAAAGGCATCGTTTATATTGACGAGATTGACAAGATAGCCCGCAAATCAGAGAATCCTTCGATAACACGGGATGTATCCGGTGAAGGTGTGCAGCAGGCGCTGCTGAAAATTTTAGAGGGTACAGTAGCCAGCGTTCCTCCTCAAGGAGGACGCAAGCACCCGCATCAAGAATTTATTCAGCTTGATACCACTAACATTTTATTTATCTGCGGCGGTGCCTTTGACGGTATTGATAAGATAATTCAAAACCGTATCGGCAAGAAAACAATGGGTTTTGGTGCCGATATCAAAACCAAAGATGAAAAGAAAATCGGTGAGGTATTAAAACATGTGCTGCCGGAGGACCTTCTGAAGTACGGTTTAATACCGGAATTTGTGGGACGTTTGCCGGTAATCGTCACTCTTGATGCGTTAGACGAAGAGGCGTTGGTTCGCATTCTCACCGAACCCAAAAACGCTTTAACGAAACAATACACCAAGCTGTTTGAATTAGACGGCGTTACGCTGGAATTTCAGCAGGAGGCATTGCATGCGGTAGCTAAGGAAGCGTTAAAACGCAACACCGGTGCCCGCGGATTGCGAGCGATTTTGGAAGAAATTATGTTAGATATCATGTATGACATTCCTTCCCGAAATGATATCTCTAAAGTAGTGGTCACTAAAGATTGTATCGATAAAAAGGAAGCACCGATTATTATTACTTCCGCTGACCGCAAGAAGAAAAAAGAAGAAAGCGCGTAAGCCCAAATCTCCCTGAGCAAACCTTAGGGAGATTTTTTTTGCGGCTGTTTCACAAAATGCAGGCGCATATCATAACATTTTTTTGTTGTTTCAGCGCTAAAAATCGCTGATTGCCGCGATGCCGAAAAACATTTCCCCCGACAACTTAATGTACAATAATGGATAATTTATACAAAACAGAGCAATAATACTATTTAACATACAATTAGCAAATTGACAATTGCTGCTTTAGTTTTGGTAGGGGGTTAATAGGATGCAAGAATTTGGTTTAGGCAGTATTTTTATGTTTGTTCAGGTGTTTTTTGGGGTAATTATTGGTTTGTACTTTTGGAACTTACTAAAAACACAGCAGGGCAATAAAAATGCCGTTGAACGCGAATCGCGCAAAGAAATGGAGAAGCTGCAGCGTTTGAGGGCAATTGCGTTAACCGAGCCGTTGGCTGAGAAAACCCGGCCGACCGCTTTTGACGAAATTATTGGACAAGATGAGGGCTTAAAGGCGCTCAGAGCAGCACTTTGTGGTCCCAATCCCCAACATGTGATTATTTACGGTCCGCCCGGTGTTGGCAAAACCGCTGCTGCCCGCATAGTATTAGAAGAGGCGAAAAAAAGCAGTGCATCCCCATTTAATGAAAATGCTAAATTTGTGGAAGTAGATGCCTGCACCGCCCGTTTTGACGAACGCGGCATTGCCGACCCGCTGATCGGATCAGTTCACGATCCAATATATCAAGGTGCGGGGCCGCTGGGCATGGCCGGCATTCCGCAGCCCAAACCCGGTGCGGTAACCAAAGCACACGGCGGCGTGCTTTTTATTGATGAAATCGGTGAATTGCACCCGGTGCAAATGAATAAGCTATTAAAGGTGCTGGAAGACCGCAAAGTGTTTTTAGAAAGTTCCTATTACAGTGCGGAGGATACCAATATCCCTCATCATATACATGATATTTTTCAAAACGGTTTGCCGGCTGATTTTCGCTTAATCGGTGCAACCACCCGTACACCGGAAGAAATTCCGTCTGCCATTCGTTCACGCTGTTTAGAAATCTTTTTCCGTCCGCTGTTAAGCGAAGAAATTTCCGTCATTTCTGCTAACGCAGCGGCGAAAATTAACATGCCGATGCAGAATGGTGCATTAGATGTAATTAAACAGTATGCCACTAACGGCAGAGAGGCGGTTAACATCGTGCAAATTGCCGCCGGTATTGCCATTACCGAAGGGCGCGACCAGATTTTAGTCAGCGATATAGAGTGGGTGGTACACAGCGGCCGTTATTCACCGCGTGTTGAGAAAAAAGTGCCGGAAAAACCTCAAGTTGGCGTGGTGAACGGTCTGGCGGTTTACGGACCGAATTTAGGGTCGATTTTAGAAATTGAAGCCAGCGCTATTCCGGCTGCCAAAGGTATGGGTAAATTAGTAGTTACCGGTGTTGTGGAAGAAGAGGAAATGGGCAGCAGCGGCCGTACCATGCGCCGCAAAAGTATGGCCATCGGTTCGGTGGAAAATGTGCTTACTGTGCTGCGCCGTACCATGAATGTTGATTACCGTGATTATGACATTCATCTTAATTTTCCCGGCGGTGCACCGGTTGACGGCCCGTCTGCGGGTGTTACCATTGCTGCCGCGGTGTACTCAGCGATCAGCGGAATTCCGGCTGACAATTTGGTGGCAATGACCGGTGAAGTTTCTATACGCGGCTTAATCAAGCCTGTAGGGGGAATTGTTGCCAAAGTAAATGCTGCCCGACAAGCCGGGGCTGCTAAGGTTTATATTCCTAAAGAAAATAATCAAAAACTGTTTTCTGAGATAGAGGGAATTGAAGTGATCCCTGTGGAAAGACTAGAAGAAGTAATTAAAGGAGCGCTGCTCTACCCGGCCGCCGCCGAGAAAAAGTCGGCAATAAACAGCCCGGTTGAGGTGCTGACTGCATCTCCGCTGGTCAGCGGGCGCTGATATCAAAATTTAATCAGCGAGATTTAGATAACGGGTGTAAAAATTAAAATTATTTTTTCTTTGTTCACCAAACCCGGCTTTTGCTGGCTTTTACACTATAACAGCATTTATTGTTATGGCAGGTAGAACTTTGATATGATAGAATAGTCCTACCATTTAAAATTATTTTTAGCACCGGTCACAACATTATTTGCTTAGGGAGGTGCAAGTATTTGAAATCGACAGAGCAGGTACTGCCAATGCTGCCGTTAAGAGGTATTTTGGTGTTTCCCTATATGGTTATTCACCTTGATGTTGGTCGCGAGAAGTCGGTGCAGGCGATTGAAGAAGCAATGATTCAGGATCGCATCGTTTTTTTGGCAACGCAAAAGGAGGCTCAAACTGACGAGCCTACTGAAGAAGATATTTACACCATCGGTACCGTTGCTGAAGTAAAACAACTGCTAAAACTTCCTGGCGGCACCATCAGAGTATTAGTGGAAGGCATTGCCAGAGCAAAAATTTTAGAGTATCTGGAGCACGAACCTTACTTTAAAGTAAAGGTAGAGCGGTATTCTGAGGAATACCAAAAGGATAATGAAATTGAAGCGCTGATGCGCAATTTGGTTTATCAGTTTGAACAATATGTCAAGTTATCTAAGCGCATCCCTCCGGAAACAGTGGTTTCTGTTGTTAACCTGGAAGAACCCGGTCGGTTAGCGGATATCGTTTCCTCACATTTGACGCTGCGCATTGAAGATAAGCAGCGTATGCTGGAAGCGGTAGATATCGTGGATCGTTTAGAAAAGCTGTGTACTATTTTAGCTAAAGAACTGGAGATTGTTGAGCTGGAGCGCAAAATCAATATTCGTGTGCGCAAACAGATGGAAAAAAATCAAAAAGAGTATTATTTGCGCGAGCAAATGAAGGCTATTCAAAAAGAATTGGGAGATAAAGATGATCGGGCGGCAGAAGGGGAAGAACTGCGTGAACGCATTGCTAAATTAAAACTGCCCAAAGATATTGAAGAAAAAGCGATTAAAGAAGTGGAACGTTTGGAGAAGATGCCCCCGATGGCTGCAGAAGCGGCAGTTGTACGCAATTATGTAGAATGGCTTTTATCTTTGCCGTGGAACAAGCAAACTCGTGACCGCTTAGACATAAAAGGTGCTGAAAAAATTTTAGATGAGGATCATTATGGCCTGCATAAGCCAAAGGAAAGAATTATCGAGTACTTAGCTATCAGAAAGCTGGCTAAAAAGATGAAAGGACCCATTCTCTGCTTGGTTGGCCCACCCGGGGTTGGTAAGACATCACTGGGCCGTTCGGTAGCCCGTGCTTTAGAAAGAAAGTTTGTGCGTATTTCCCTTGGTGGCGTGCGCGATGAAGCAGAAATCCGCGGTCACCGTCGTACATATGTTGGTGCTATGCCGGGGCGAATCATTCAAGGAATGAAAACTGCCGGTTCGAAAAACCCGGTCTTTTTACTGGACGAAATTGATAAAATGAGCATGGATTTTCGCGGCGATCCGTCGTCGGCATTGTTAGAAGTGCTCGATCCGGAGCAAAATAACACTTTTTCCGATCATTACATTGAAGTTCCTTTTGACCTTTCCAATGTAATGTTTATTACCACTGCGAATAACATGTACAACATTCCCCGGCCGCTTTTGGATCGGATGGAAATTATTCATATTTCGGGCTATACCGAAGAAGAAAAAGTGCAAATTGCGGTGCGGCATCTGCTGCCCAAACAGATTAAAGAACACGGCCTGCCGGAAGGCAAGGTATCTATTTCCGAAAACACTATTCGCAAAGTGATTCAAGAATATACCCGCGAATCCGGGGTGCGCAACTTAGAAAGAAATATTGCTTCTCTCTGCCGTAAAGCAGCAAAAAGAATTGTAGAAGATACGGACAAAAAAATTAAAGTTACCCCGCAGAACTTGCAGAAGTATTTAGGCATTCCTAAATATCGTTACAACCTGGCGGAAAAAACTGATGAGGTTGGTGTAGTTACCGGCCTGGCTTGGACAGAAGTGGGCGGTGAAACGCTGAGCGTTGAAGTAACCACTTACAAAGGCAAAGGACGCTTAACGCTGACCGGCAAGCTCGGTGACGTAATGAAAGAATCTGCTCAGGCAGCGTTTAGTTACGTGCGCAGTCGGGCAGATGAACTGCGCATTGACGCGGAATTCTTTGACAATTATGATATTCACGTCCATGTACCGGAAGGGGCCATTCCTAAAGACGGTCCTTCTGCCGGCATTACTATGGCGACCGCTCTGGCATCAGCTGTTACCGGCCGTAAAGTGCGCTGCGATGTTGCAATGACCGGTGAAATTACGCTGCGCGGTCGGGTGCTGCCCATTGGCGGTGTGAAGGAAAAGGTATTAGCTGCAAAAAGGGCGGGAATAAAAACGGTTATTCTTCCTCAAGACAATAAAAAGGACATGGAAGAAGTGCCCAATAACGTCAAAGGAAAAATGGAATTTAAGTTTGTAGAACATATGGACAGCGTGTTAGAAATTGCGCTGCATCCCGCAGAAAGCGGTCTGCATGATGAACCAATTGACGGTGAACCTTCTGAACTGCCGTATAACCCTCATCAGCAGGTTGAAGGAGTACAGCAGGGAGGCACAGTGATACCTTCATGAACATTATCTCAGCAAAGTTTGTTACCAGCGCTGTCAACTCTAAAGGATATCCCGAAAGTGATTTACCGGAAGTGGCTTTTGTCGGCCGCTCTAATGTAGGCAAATCGTCCTTGATAAATAAGCTGGTTAATCGCCGCGCACTGGCGCGCACCAGTCAGTCACCGGGACGTACTCAATTAATCAACTTTTTTTTAGTGAATGACTGTTTTCATTTAGTAGACTTACCCGGTTATGGTTTTGCCAAGGTGCCGCTGAAAGTAAAAGAAAAATGGGGCCAAATGATAGAAGAATATTTGGCAAAACGCCAAAACCTGTGCGGGGTGGTGATGTTGGTGGATGCCCGTCACGATCCTACCGGGCAGGATATACAGATGTACAAATGGCTCTGTTACTACAATGTACCTACAGCAGTGGCGGTAACCAAAAGCGATAAGCTGTCTAAAAGCCAAAATATCAGGCAGCTCAGCCGCATCAAAAAAATGCTGGAGCTGCAGCCGGAACATTTTTTGGTTGCCACATCCGCCAAAACCGGTCTGGGCAGAGAAGATTTGCTGCAGATAATTGAAAACTGGATTATGTAGAAAAAGGGGCAGGCTGAAACAGGCTTGCCCCTTTTTTATGCATTGTCATGCATGATTTGCACCGCTGCCAAAAATAAAATGATGTACAGAAGAATTATTTAGTTTTTCCTGGAAAATACTAGAGAAGATCAAATTATAGGAGTGAACTTATGGCTACAGTTGATGCATTTACACTGGACAGTGGAAAAATATCAACGCGTCAGCTGCTGTTTATTATCATTACTTTTATTATTTCCACATCGGATATTTTTTTGCCGTCAGTTGTTGCCGGTTTGGCCGGTCGTGACGCCTGGATTTCCGTTTTTGTTGCTTCAGCCGAAGCTTTGGTAATTGCAGCGGTGGCGGTATCTTTGTCGCTGCGCTTTCCCCAAAAGACGTTGGTGCAAATCTGCTTAAAGGTGCTGGGCAAGTGGCCGGGTAGGCTGTTGGCGTTAATTATACTCATTGGCTTCTTTTTAAATCTTGCTATTTTCACCGTTTCTCAATTAGGGGTAATTTTAAAAGTGGCTTTTATGCCCAAAACACCGCTGATAATTTTTAACGGCACCATTGTGCTCATTGCCGCTTATGCCGTTTATCACGGTATTGAAACGATCGGTCGGCTTACCGAACTGCTGATGCCGCTGGGCATCGGTATGTTAATTTTGGTGGGGTTAATGATTTTGCCTGACGTTGATTTTCAAAATTACCGACCGTTTTTAGAGTACGGAATTGGCCCGGTTCTGAGCGGTTCGCTGCGAATATTGTCATTTTTAGGTGAAGGCGTTATCATCATGATGCTGATGCCTTATATTAATAAACCGCAAAATGTTGTTCGTATTATTCCTTTGGCGATATTACTGCTGGGATTTTTTTTGCTGGTTGGGGTTTTGGCTATTGGTATATTTGGTGCAAGCCAAACAGCATCCCTTACCTTTCCGGCATTGGCTATGGTTAGGCGTATTGAAATTGGCAACTTTTTGGAGCATTTAGATGCCATTATTATGACTGTCTGGATAAGCGGCATTTATATTAAGTTAATTGTAATCTATTATATCTGCTGCATTGGTTTTGCTCAGCTCGCCAATATCAAGCGGTATCACACATTAATTATTCCCATAGGGTTAATTATTGCCACTGCTTCTGTTGCCTGGCTGAATGATATTGCCGGTTTAGTCAGGTTAATATCCTATTCTTGGACCGGTCAAGCTTTGTTTTACGAGCTGATGATTCCGCTTGTTTTGTTGACTGCTGCTGTCGTTCGTAATTTGAAAGAAAGCGGTCAAGAAGGGAATTAATTGGTAAACAAGTACTTCAGGTACTTCCAATTAAGACCTGGCTTGGGTTTTTGGCGGTCTTCCGGTATATAATGCACTACCTGAACCGCTTTTTGGGCAAAACGGTTGGTTACTGCTTTGCTGTATGGAACTTTATTTACTAACTCTCCGGAATTTTCTACTGCCGTATACAGATTTTGATAAGCGGTTTTGCTCAGCACCGGTTTTTCAGACCACAGGTCAGTTTTTTGGTATCTTGTAATTATTGAAACTAATTCATCCTGCTCATAGTCAGGAAAAAATTTTTCTATTTCTTTGGCTATTTCCCGGGCATTGTGATATTTCAGCCACTGCTGTGCTTTATACAGGCCGTTGACCAACTTCTGCACTTCGCTGTTTTGGATATCCAGATAATCGGGGTTGGCCAGGTAAACTGCCCCGGGCATTTCCCCGGCGGCTTCGCCCAGCGAAATAACAACTTTACCTGCCTTTTCATTTTCCAATCTTAAAGCGTCCGGCTCTTCAACAACAATAAAACTTCCCGTTCCTGATTTAAAAGTACCGGCACGTAAGTCTAACGGCAGGTTTTCAATGACATTTGCATCCCGGTTCGGTGAAATATTATTTTTGCGCAGCAGATGTTCCAACACCAAGCTGGTATCTTCGGTGGGTGATCCGGAGATAACAGTGCGCTTAATTATGTCGTTCCAATGAAAAGCAGATTTGCTTTCCCGTGCTAACAGAAAAGCTCCGTCCCGCTTAGTTATTGCGCCAAAGGCCACCGGCGTTTGTCCGGCTGCGGGCGGACCGGTTAAAATTGCCTGCGCCGGTCCGGCGATGATTACATCCGCTTTGTTTTCAGCTAATAACCGGTGAGCTTTCTCATCGTTTTTTACCGTGCTCAAATGCACATCAAGCTTCTGCTCGGTAAAAAAGCCCAACTGCATTGCCAAATAATGAGGAATAAATAAAGGTGTACGCCGCTCTTCAACTATTTTGATCACCGGAATTTTTTCAGTTTTCCTGTCTTTGGTAAAGATGTATCTGGTATAAACCAACCCACTGACCGCAACCAGCAGTATTAAAAGAAAGATGAGTTTTCTTTTCATGTTGGTTTCATTTCCTCCTCAACGGAAATATCCTCATATAATTCTATTAATCAGCAAAAAATTAATGATTATTTTTGGGGTTGTCCGCATATCAATTTATAGGGTGAATTTTCCAATGGGAGGGTTAAAACAGTATGAAGAAACTGACCTTTTTTAAATGGCCGCCTCCGGCAGCAGGAAGACGGGAAAAATCATTTCAGCCGGCAGCGGTAGTGCTTGGCGTGCTGTGGGCAGTGAGCATCAGTTTAGGAGGGCTTATAGCGTTAGGGGTATATGTGATGGTAAGCACCTTTCCGGTTTACCATTTCTCACTGGTAATTACGCTGATTACCGTTATCACAGTAATGCTGGGCGGGATGATCAGCGGCGCTGCTGCCAACCGCTATGGATTAGTGCACGGCATGCTGGTAGGAGCAGGATACGCTGCAATTTATACCGCGCTGTCGTTATACTGGGGAATATCTTTCTTAGAAGGGATGGCGGTGTACTGTTTGCTGCTTTTGGCCAGCGGGGGGGTTGGCGGTGTTATCGGGGTAAACCTGCCGAAATCAAGAAAAAAACAACCGCTGCGAATGAAGCATTAGTTGACATGATGGAACAAAATCAGTAATATAAGGTTAGAATGCTATATTGCCGGTAGTGTTGAAGGGGAGGGGATGCGTCCTTTTGGCTTGCAGAGAGGGAAGTTCGAGGCTGAAAAACTTCCTGCCGAAACCGCAATCTTGTAGCCCCGGAGCTGTTAAGCTGAAATATCAGTAGGCTTAACCGGGTAGGCCCGATACAGCTGCTTAAGAGTCGGCATCGCTGTGATGCCGAAAGTAAGGTGGTACCGCGAAACCTGCTTTTCGTCCTTGCAAACGAAAGCAGGTTTTTTTGTTTATCAGAACTGCTGACTGTATGCTAAAAGTTGTTGGGAACGACAAGCCTGTCGGTCCTTTATAATGCAAAGGAGGATATTAATGTCACCCGAACTGTCAAAAGTTTATAACCCCCGGGAGGTTGAAGACAAATGGTATCAACACTGGGAGAAAAACAAGTATTTTCATGCTGAAGCAGATAAAAAGCGTGCCCCGTTTAGCATTGTCATGCCCCCGCCAAATGTCACCGGGCAGCTGCACATGGGACATGCGCTGGACAACACTCTGCAGGATATTTTAACCCGCTGGCGGCGGATGCAGGGTTACAATACGCTGTGGCTGCCGGGCACCGACCATGCCGGCATTGCTACTCAGGCCAAGGTAGAAGAACAGCTGGCAAAAGAAGGCACCGGCAAATATGAATTGGGCCGCGAGCAGTTTTTAGAGCGGGTTTGGGAATGGAAAAAACAGTATGGAAACCGTATTACCACCCAACTGCGCAAACTGGGCGCCTCCTGCGATTGGGACCGTGAGCGGTTTACTATGGATGAAGGATGTTCGGAGGCGGTTAAAGAAGTATTTATCCGGCTGTATGAAGAGGGGCTGATTTACCGCGACTACTATATCACCAACTGGTGCCCGCACTGCAGCACCACTATTTCTGATATTGAAGTAGAACACAAAGAAAAGCCGGGGAATTTATATCATTTAAAATATCCCTTTAAAGACAGCAGCGATGAGTATTTGATTATTGCCACTACGCGGCCGGAAACGATGTTAGGTGATGTGGCGGTAGCCGTTCACCCCGAGGATGATCGCTACCGGCACCTGGTGGGGCGTACTTTGATTTTACCGCTGGTTGGCCGGGAAATGCCGGTAATTGCTGATGAATATGTTGATCCTACTTTTGGGACAGGCTGTGTTAAAATTACTCCTGCTCACGACCCCAACGACTTTGAAATCGGCAGACGCCACAATCTGCCGCAGGTACAGGTGATTGACAAAGCGGGACGCATGAATGAGCAGGCCGGCGAAAAATATCAAGGCATGGATCGATACGAGTGCCGCAAACAAATTGTCAAAGACTTAGAGGCTGCCGGTGTGCTGGTAAAAACAGATGAACATAACCATGCGGTAGGCCACTGTTACCGCTGTGATACTGTCATTGAGCCGATGCTTTCCAAACAGTGGTTTGTCAAAATGAAACCGCTTGCAGAACCGGCCATTAAAGCTGCTAAAAAAGGTGATGTGCGCTTTGTGCCGGAACGATTTACCAAAATATATCTAAACTGGATGGAGAATATCCGCGATTGGTGCATTTCGCGCCAGCTGTGGTGGGGTCATCGCATCCCTGTTTATTACTGTCAGGATTGCGGAGAGACGATTGCTGCCAAACAGCCGCCGGAAAAGTGCCGCTGCGGCGGGAAATTAGAACAGGATCCTGATGTGCTGGATACCTGGTTTTCATCAGCACTGTGGCCGTTTTCCACAATGGGCTGGCCGGAACAAACAAAAGAGCTGGAGCATTTTTATCCTACTTCGGTGCTGGTTACCGGTCGCGATATCATCTTTTTCTGGGTGGCGCGGATGATTTTCTCCGGTCTGCATCATATGAAGGAAGTGCCGTTTAAAGAAGTATTCATTCACGGCTTGGTGCTTGATTCGCTCGGCCGAAAAATGAGCAAATCGCTGGGCAACGGGGTGGATCCGCTGGAAGTGATAAAAAGCCACGGTGCCGACAGCCTGCGCTTTATGCTGGTTACCGGCAACACACCGGGCAACGACCTGCGCTTCCACTTTGAGCGGCTGGACGGGGCGCGGAATTTCGCCAACAAATTGTGGAATGCTTCGCGCTTTGCATTAATGAACTTAGAAGATTACGATGCCAATGCGGCTAAAGGTGAGCTTACACTTGCCGACCGCTGGATATTAAGCCGCTACCACAAAGCAGTTGATGAAGTTACCGCTTATCTGGAGCGCTACGAACTTGGTGAAGCGGCACGTGTTTTATATGAATTTAGCTGGAGTGAACTGTGCGACTGGTATATTGAGCTGATTAAACCGCGCTTGTACGGCAGAAGCACTGCTGAAGACCGGGCAGCTGCCCAGCACACGTTGGTAACGGTACTGCGCGGTACAATGGAACTGCTGCATCCGTTTATGCCTTTTATCACTGAAGAAATTTGGCAGCACCTGCCCCATCAAGGTGAAACAATTATGCTGCAGCGCTGGCCGGAATACAATGCCGAACTGCGCAACTTAGATGCCGAAAACGCGATGACACTGTTGATGGATGTGATTACTGAAATTCGGCGGATCAGAGGAGAAATGAAAGTGCCGCCCGGTAAAACAGCAGAGGTAATTTTAACAGCTGCTGAGAAAGCCAACCGCATTGTATTGGAGAAAAACTGCGGTTATGTGCAGGGGCTGGCCAACTGTGAGGTAAAAATTAACGAACAGATGTCGGAAAAACCGGCGCAGGCAGCGGTAGGCATAGCCCACGGGGTAGAAGTAGTAGTGCCGTTAAAAGGGTTGATTGATTTTGAAAAAGAAATTGCCCGCTTAAATAAAGAGCTGCAGGCAATTGACAAAGAACTGAAGCGCATTCAAGGCAAATTAAACAATCAAGGTTTTCTGGCAAAAGCACCTCAAGAAGTGGTTGAAAAAGAACGGGCTAAAAAAGAGGAACTGTCAGCAAAACAAGCAGCACTTTCCGAGCGGCTGAAAATGCTACAGTAAGGAGTGTCGGAAGATGGCTTTAAAATGGGATACCGTGTTAAAAGAAGACAATGACAGCTTTGTCGGTTCCATTAACATGACGGTGCATGTCGTTGTTGAGAAGGATAAAGAAGCTGATCGCTATTGTGCATTAACCCCGGACCTGCCGGGCTGCGCAACCATTGGTGCCACTCCGCAAGAGGCGTTAGAAAATATGCGCCAAACTATTCAAGATTGGCTGATTAAAGATAACTGTTAGCATGAATTACCAAGACGCTGTCAATTACTTAAAGAACCTTACCAAGTTTGGCATTAACTTAGGTCTGGAGCGGATTACCGAGCTTTTAAGGCGGGTCGGTAATCCGCATCAGTATTTAAAAGTTGTGCATGTCGGAGGCACCAACGGTAAAGGTTCAACAACCGCAATGATTGCAGCAGTGCTGCAGCAGGCAGGCTATCTGACAGGTACGTTTACTTCACCGCACCTGCACCGCTATACCGAGCGTTATCGCATTAACGGCCGTGAAATCAGCGAGCAGCAGATTGCTGAATTAGTGGCGTTTTTAAAACCGCATTTAGACAGCATGGTGAAAGAAGGCCATGAACACCCAACTGAGTTTGAAGTAAGCACCGTTTTGGCACTTCTTTACTTTTATCGTCAGCGGGTGGATTATGCTGTGCTGGAAGTCGGACTGGGGGGAGAGATTGACTCCACAAATGTGGTGCGGCCTTTGGTGGCGGTAATTACCAATGTCAGTATGGACCATATGGATTACTTGGGCAGCACTTTAACCGAGATTGCGCAGGTGAAAGCAGGTATCATCAAACCGCGCGTTCCGCTGGTTACTGCAGCAGGGCAGCCGGAAGTACAGCAGGTAATTGAAAAAGCTGCAGCCAAGCATGCCGCACCGCTGACGGTGGTGGGGAAGCAGGTAACTTGGCAGCGGCTTATGCACAATGCCGATATTTCCGGGCAGTATTTGACAATTAAAGGCCGGCGAAGCGTCTACCCCAACATCTTTTTGCCGCTGTTGGGTGAGCATCAACAAATTAATGCTGCCACCGCTGTTGCTGCGTTGGAATGGGTAACGGAGCAGGGCGGCGTCATCTCGCCCGATGATATCCGCCGTGGCTTAGCCAATGTGACTTGGCCGGGACGTTTTGAAATTGTGCCCGGCGAACCAACAGCGGTACTGGACGGTGCACACAATGTCGGCGGGGCGGAGGCGTTAGCGGCTGCTTTAAAGCAATATTTTCCTAATAAGCGAATTGTAATGCTGCTTGGTATGCTGGCGGATAAGGAACGTCAAAAGGTGATTAACATCCTGCTGCCGCTGGCGGATGCGGCGGTGGTTACCAAACCTAATTCTCCCCGCGCCGGTGATTGGCAAAAAGCAGCCCAGTGGGCAAAAAAACATGTGGACACCGTAGCTGTTTGCGAGCAGATTGATGAGGCGGTAAAAACCGGGCTGAATCTGGCCGGGCCATGTGATGTGCTGTGCATCACCGGATCACTGTATATGCTGGCGGAAGCCAGGGAATATTTGCTTAAGCTACATAAAATAAACAAGCCCTACCAATAATAAGCATGGGTTATTATTGGAGGGCTTTTTTTATGCAAAAAGATGCGCTGAAAAAAATGTTGGGCTTTATGCCCAAATTAAAAAAACCACGGAAAACAAAAAAAACGCTGCAAATACCCGCTGAACAGTTCAATCATGTTTTTCAGGACGATGAACTGGATCGCATGGAAATTGACAGCAGGTTGGATGTAAATATTGATGTGCTGCGCATAATTATGGCTGACAGCAGTGATTTTGTAATCAGAAAGTTTGATATCGGTCCCAGTGGAAATGCGGAGGCGGCAATTGCTTACCTCGATGGCATGACCGATACCGACATGCTGCATAAAGCGATTTTAAAGCCGCTGATGAAGAATAAAGAAACTGCCGGCAACGGACCGGACGGCGGCGTGCCTTTTGAACATGTTGCCGCCAGCTTATTAACTGCTGCCGATGTGCGTATTGCAGATAATTATAAACAGGTTTTTTCCGGCATGCTTTATGGGGATGCCGTACTGCTGCTGGATGGCCATAAAAAGGCATTAATCATCAGCATTAAGGGGTTTGATGTTCGAAGCATTCAAGAGCCGGTGACTGAAGGCCTGGTACGCGGCCCGCGCGAAGGTTTTACCGAAAACCTACGTACTAACACCGTAATGGTGCGCAGAAGGGTGCAGTCACCTAACTTTATTTTGCAGCAGATGACCATTGGTGAAGTCAGTAATACTAATGTTGCCATTGGATACGTGCGAGGTTTGGCCGATCCTAAGCTGGTGGAAGAAGTAAAAAAGCGGCTCAGCCGGATTGAAATTGACGGGGTGTTAGAAAGCGGTTACATTGAGGAATTAATTGAAGATGCACCGCTTTCGCCTTTTCCGCTGGTTAACCACACCGAGCGGCCCGACCGAGTGGCTGAGGCGGTAATGAGTGGGCGAGTGGCAATATTTACTGATAATACACCTTTTGTGCTTGTTGTTCCGGCGGAGTTTGTTTCTTTTATGCAATCTCCGGAAGATTATTACGAACGTTATCTGATCGGCCTTTTTGTCCGGGTGCTGCGCTATGTGGCGTTGATAGCTTCGCTGGTGCTGCCTTCGCTGTATATTGCGATTACAACTTTTCACCAAGAAATGATTCCGACATCGCTCTTAATTAGAATTGCTGCCAGCCGGGAAGGGGTGCCTTTTCCGGCGTTGGTTGAAGCGATGCTGATGGAAATAAGTTTTGAACTGCTGCGGGAAGCGGGCCTGCGCCTGCCCCGCCCGGTAGGGCAGGCAGTAAGTATTGTCGGTGCGCTGGTTGTGGGTGAAGCTGCGGTTACTGCCGGTATTGTTTCGCCGCTGATGGTAATTATTGTTGCAGTGACCGGGATTGCATCTTTTGTTAATCCCGCATTTAATATTGCCATTACTATGCGTATACTGCGTTTTCCAATGATGATTTTGGCCAGTACACTGGGGCTGTTTGGCATTATGGCCGGTTTTTTGGTAATTTTAGTGCACATGTGCAGTTTGCGCAGTTTTGGTGTGCCTTATATGAGTCCGTTTGCACCTTACCACCGCTCCGGGATGCGGGATGCATTGGTACGTCTTCCTTGGTGGGCGATGCAGAGACGGCCGGATGAATTAGCAAAAGCTAATCCCTTCCGCATGAAAAAAAATATGATGCCCGGTCCGTGGCAAAATAAGCTGGATGAACAGAGAAATGCTGATGGCAGCGCAGATGATAAAAAGAGAAGTGATTGGCAGCTGGAACGGCAGAGGAAAGCGGAAAGCATGCAGATGAAATCAAACCAACGGGAGGGAGAACTGTCCGATGGTGAACAGCAGCAAAATGAGCAAAATCATCAAACAAAAAAAAGGCGTACCAGGCGTGCGCATAAAAAGAAATAAGTTTATTTGTTTTTTATTGGTAGTTTTGCTCATTTGCACGCAAACGGGCTGCTGGGATCGGGTGGAGGTAGAGCAGCTGGCCATTGTAACGCTGATTGCGCTGGATAAATCCAAAGATGATAATGTGCGCGTCAGCCTGCAGATAATTAACCCCAAAGCGATGGCCGGCGGGAGCAGTAACATGAGCAGCAGTGGTGTCAGTCCGTTGGAACCGTATCACAATGTTTCCGCCAGCGGCAAAACGGTTTTTGACGCCATCAGAACAATGAATTCTTCTATCCCCCGAGAGTTGTATTTTTCGCACAATCAGGTTGTGATTATGTCAGAAGAAGTGGCTAGATCCGGAATTGAAGATTTAATAGATTTTTTTGACCGCAACCCGCAAATTCGGCGCAGTAACTATATTTTAATTGCCAATAAGGAAACCGATTTAAATGAGCTGCTTATTATTCCTCATCCTTTAGATCCTTCAGTGGCGCAGCGCATCACCGGGATTATTAAAGAACAAGACCGCAATCCGGTATATGCTGTCAATCAGTTGGGTGAATTTTTAGAACTGTTTTCCGGTAAAGGAGTAGATGCCTTTACCGCCGGGTTGGATATAAGTGTAAATAAATCAGACAAGCAGGCACTTTCTCAAGCGCAGGCAGCGGGTGAACAGAATGAAGTGAATGAAATTAACGTTGCCCGCACCGCTGTGTTTAAAAAAGGCAAAATGGTGGGGTGGTTAAATAAAGAGGAATCGCGGGGGCTTTTATGGGTGAATGAAGGTTTAAAAGGGGGAATTTATAATGTTGCTGTCGATGGGGGAATTGGTAATATTGCTTTAGAGGTGATAAAAGGAGTATCTAAACAAAAAACACAGATTACTTCGGACGGCCGCATAATAATCAATATTGATGTTGAGGCGGAAGCGAATGTTGACGAAGTTCGCACCTATCTTGATTTGTCTAAACCGGAAAATATTTCTAAGCTGGAAAGCGCTTTGCAGAAAGCGATTAAGCGGGACATTATGCTGGCGCTGGAGAAAGCCCAGCAGCATTATGGGGCTGACGTGTTTGGCTTTGGGCGGGCGGTTTATCGCCAATATCCTGATTATTGGCGGCAGATTTCCGAAAAATGGTATGAAATTTATCCTACGGTAGAAGCGGTGATTAATGTGAAAGCTGTGGTACCGCGCACCGGTTTGGTATCTAAACCGATAAAAGCAATTACAGATTAGGGGGCAGAAATGGAATTTATAGGGTTGGTACTGTTTTTTGCGGTACTTATTACCGTACAAGTGCGGGATATGATTAAAAAAGAACTTTGGCGGGAACTAATAGCTTATAGCGTATTAATGATAGTGGCAATGATCTTAAGTTTTGGCATAGTTTTTGATATAAAACTGCTCAACCCGGTAGCAGCGGTAGAAAAAATGTTTAATCCGATCATTCAGTATTTGGATGAAATGCTGATCTAAACAAAAGGCGTTAGCAATGATTTTCACTTTTTGCTTTTCAGAAGGCGATTTTACTATTATAATAGATATAGGAAATAGTATTTGCGAAGTACTTGTCTTATTATAGTATAAAAAGAAGAAAGAGAGGCCACCGAGGTGAAAGTACTAAAGATACCTGAAGCCACAGTAACCAGGCTGTCGATCTATTCTAGATTTTTAAAGCGTTTGGATAAAAAAGGGATCACCACGGTATCCTCAGGCGAAATTGCGGAAGGTGTGGGTGTAAGTCCTGCCCAAGTGCGAAAAGACTTAGCCTATTTTGGTGAGTTTGGTACCCGGGGTGTTGGCTACAATGTTAAAGATTTAATTCGCTATACCGTTAAGATATTGGGATTAACCGAACCTTGGGATTTAATTTTGGTTGGGGCCGGTAATATGGGTTCTGCTTTAGTTACATATCGCGAATTTAAAGACCGAGGATTCAATATCGTAGCTGTTTTTGACAATGACTTGACAAAAATAGGTAAAAGAATTGCTGATATTGTGGTACAGCCTTTAGAAGAAATGCCTGAGGTTATTAAAGAAAAAGATGTGCGGATTGGAATAATCGCCGTTCCCGCAAGAGCGGCTCAAGAAGTGGCAGATTTTTTTGTGAAAAACGGCATTCAAGGGATTTTGAACTTTGCTCCGATTACGCTCAGTGTTCCCAAGGATGTTGAGGTGCGCAACGTTGACTTATCAGTAAAACTGGAAATTTTAACATTTAACTTAACATTAAAAAATAACAGTTAATAACAGCGGGGTGATGTCAATCACCCCGCTGTTATTTGCGGTATAATATGTGATTTTTAAGCAGGGAAAAATAATTTCTTGCCTAATTTAGTGTGAGGTAAGTGATAAACTGCTGCTAAAATAAGGATTAAAAAATATTATCTGCACTGTTATTGCAAAAAGCCTCTTAGAACTTGTCTGTATTTGGCGGCGGTGGTAAACTGATATAGAAAACTTGCGCGGAGGTGCTTATGGCTAGAATGACTGGAGGGGCCAAAAATCCCTGGGTTTTGCTGCTGCTTTTAATTGCCGGGGGTGTTGCCGGCAGCGCTGTCGGAGCGGCGGCTGCTCCTGTGCTTCCGTTCTTGAAAAATTTTATTGACACTGGGATAAAAACTGTCGGTGTGAATATGGACTTTTTTAGTATAAATTTTAGCTTCCATTTACAAGCCGGGCCTTTTACTGCTTTAGGATTGTTTTTGGGATACTTAAGCTACCGGAAACTTTAGGAGGTTTTTCCTTTGCTGATATTAGCTTCTTCTTCACCCAGGCGTCAGGATTTGCTGAACAGCCTTGGGCTGTCCTTTGAAGTAGTTATTAAACCGGTATCAGAAGATGTACCACCGGATACAGAACCGTATCGGGTGGTTGAGCTGTTGGCTGAACGAAAAGCCCGGGCGGTAGCAGATGAACGCAGCTTAGGATTGGTAATTGGTTCGGATACCATTGTTGCTTATCAAAACAAAATTTTAGGGAAACCGAAAGATGAAGCGCATGCCAGAGAGATGCTGCACATGCTGCAGGGCAGTACCCACGACGTTTACAGTGGGGTAGCGGTGATTGATTGTCAAAGCAGGAAAACTATCGTTACTCACCAACGAACCAAAGTTAAATTTAAAAGTTTGAGCGCCGATGAAATCAATACATATATTGCCAGCGGTGAGCCTTTTGGCAAGGCCGGGGCATACGCCATTCAAGGTTTGGCTTCTGTTTTTATAGAAGGCATCGAAGGCTGTTACAGCAATGTGGTTGGTTTACCGCTGGAACGTTTAGCTGATGTATTAAAAAAATTTGATTACAATGTACTTAACGAAAGCAGTCGGTTAGGATAGTTGCAATTTGGATTTTTGTGAGGGATGGAACATTGCAATACCTACCGTTAAAAAAATTACCGGCTGAACTTCGGCCAAGGGAACGGCTTATTGCCAATGGTGCGGCTTCATTGTCAAACACGGAACTTTTAGCAATTTTATTGAGAACAGGAACAAAAAATGCATCCGCAATGGATTTAGCAGAAAGACTTTTTGTTGAGTTTAAAGATTTAGCCGGCCTTTTACAAGCTTCTATTGAAGAGTTGGCAGCGGTGAGGGGTGTGGGACAGGTTAAGGCGGTGCAGATAAAAGCAGCTTTAGAATTAAGCCGCAGATTAATGCTTTTGCCAACTGCTGAAAGGCCGACTGTTCAGTCACCGGATGATGCGGCCGGCGTGGTAATGGAAGAGATGCGTCATCTTGATCGGGAGCATTTTCGGGCAATTTTATTAAACACCAAAAATCAAGTGCTTGCAGTGGAAACAATCAGCGTGGGCACGCTCAATTCTTCAATGGTCCATCCGCGGGAGCTTTTCAAAATTGCTGTAAAAAAGAGTGCTGCACACGTGATTGTTGCACATAATCACCCCAGCGGTGACCCGACGCCGAGTCGGGAAGACATCGCTATTACCAAACGGATTATCGAAGGCGGTGAAATTTTGGGTATTTCCGTCTTAGATCATTTAATAATTGGAGATAATAAATTTGTCAGTTTAAAAGCTGAAGGATTGATTTAGAAAGAACTTATGGAAGGGGCCAAGCCATGAAAATCGGTTTTTTTTCCAAAGATATGGGTATTGATTTGGGTACCGCTAATTCTTTGGTTTACGTAAAAGGAAGAGGTGTTGTTTTAAGGGAACCATCGGTTGTTGCCATTCAAAAGGAATCCAATCAGGTGCTGGCTGTGGGTGAAGAGGCCAAGCAGATGATCGGACGTACACCGGGAAACATTATTGCTATTAGGCCGATGAAAGACGGTGTGATTGCTGATTTTGATACTACCCAAAGTATGATTAAATACTTTATTAATAAAGCACTGCGCAGCAGAACATTTTTGGTTAAACCGCGGGTAGTGGTTAGTGTTCCTTCCGGGGTTACCGCGGTAGAAGAGCGGGCGGTGCGCGAAGCTGCTCTGCAGGCAGGAGCCCGCGAGGCTTATTTAATTGAAGAACCAATGGCGGCAGCCATCGGGGCCGGTTTGCCGGTGCATGAACCCACCGGTAATATGATTGTTGATATCGGCGGCGGCACTACCGAAGTGGCAGTAATTTCTTTGGGCGGTATTGTTACCAGCCGCTCTATACGGGTAGCCGGCGATGAAATGGATGAAGCAATCATTCAGCACGTGAAGCGTGCTTATAACTTAATGATTGGTGAACGCACAGCTGAACAAATAAAAATTGAGATTGGCACCGCTTATCCGATTGAAGTAATGGAAACCCAAGAAGTTCGGGGACGGGACTTGGTCAGCGGTTTGCCGAAAACAGTAACTATTACATCAGAAGAGATTTACAAAGCGTTATCTGAGCCGGTAGCCAATATTTTAGAGGCTATTAAAGTAACGTTAGAAAAAACACCGCCGGAATTGGCTGCTGATATTATGGATCGCGGCATTATGATGGCCGGCGGCGGCTCGCTTCTGCGTGGTTTAGACCGTTTGATCAGTGAACAAACCGGTATGCCCGTTCACTTGGCGGAAGAGCCGTTGATTGCCGTTGCTTATGGAGCGGGAAAGGTATTGGAAAATATTGATGTTTTAAAGCGGGTATTAATTCAGCCGAAAAAGCTGGCATAGTGAAGGTGTGTTTTAATTGTCGGCCAACCGTTTTGATTTAAAGAAAATAATACTTTTAGTGGTATTAGTCGTTGTTGTTATTTTGGTGATAAAAGCGACTTCGCTTAACCGCGGCCAACTTACACCGCTGGAAACAGCTGTAAAAGATGGTTTGGCGCCGGTGCAGCAGGCTGCCATGAATATTAGTAAAGGCTTAAAAAAAGGCCTTAGTTTTGTGACCTCTTTTGGCAGTTTGCAAAAAGAGAATGAGTCTTTGCGGCAGCAGGTTAGAGAGCTAAAAAGCGAATTAAACCGTGTCGAAGAATATAAGCAGGAAAATTTAGAACTGAAACAAATGTTAGCCTACCGGGAGTTTAATATTGATGATTACGACCTAATGATTGCCTCTGTTATCGGTCGGGACCCCGGAAACTGGTTTGGCACAGTCACCGTTAATCGCGGCGAGTTAGACGGCGTACAAAAGGATATGGCGGTAGTGGTGCCGGAAGGGGTAGTGGGCAGAATTGTAGCAGTATCAAAGCACACTGCCGAAGTGCTGTTGATTACTGACCCGCGCAGTGGGGTAGGAGCAATGCTGCAGACCAGCCGCATGCCCGGCGTGGTGGAAGGGATTGCCAACAGCAGCGGCGCCGTCAGAATGATATACCTGCCTAAAGATGCCCCTGTCAAACCAAATCAAGTGGTGGTAACATCAGGTATGGGCGGAATTTTTCCCAAATCATTACGCATAGGCGAAGTGATAAAAGCAGAGAACGATTCTTCCGGTTTGTTTAAAATAGCTGAAGTACAGCCTTTTGTTGATTTTAGAACGCTGGAAGAAGTGTTTATTGTTACTGCAATTTATAAGCCGGAGGTAAATCTTTCAGTGGAGGGTGCCGAATAATTGCGCACTGTATTATTGTTTTTAATTTTAGGGGTGGCTTTAGTTTTGCAGGCCACCGTCTTTGATTTTATCAGAATATTAGGGGCAAAACCGGATTTGGTAATGCTTATTGCTGTGCTGTACGGTTTTATTTATGGTTCGCGTGAAGGAGCTTTTTTTGGATTTTTAAGCGGACTGTTAGTTGATTTCTTTACCGGTCATAATATTGGTTTTAACGCTTTGGCTTACATGGGAGCGGCTTATGTCGGCGGCATGGGTGAGGATAAATTATACAAAGAAAATTTGTTGATTGCGGCAATCGTTTCTTTTGTAGGAACGTTTGCCGGACAAGTAATCAATTACCTGCTGCTTTTGATAATAGGCATTAACATTTCGCCGCTGGACAGCTTTTTTCAGGTAATTATCCCGGCAGCACTGTACAACGCCATCATTACACCGTTGGTGTACGGGTGGTTTTATCGCTCAAATACCAAAGGACTGTTGAAAATGCCGGAAGTGTAAAGGCGGTAGGATATGGAACGGAAAATTGTTAAACGAAACACGCAGATACTGTCAGCAATAATTGCTTTGGTGTTTTTAGTATTAATTGGTCGGCTGTTTTTTTTGCAAGTCATACAAGTGGAAAAATATAAAACAATGGCTCAGCAAAATCACATGCGCCTCATTCCTATCGAAGCTCCCCGCGGCGAGATGTTTGCCCGCGACGGCAAAACCAAGTTGGTTACCAATAAGCCGGTATATACTGTATCTCTGGTTTACCTGGGTTTGAAAAACACGCCGCAGGTTATTCAAGTGCTGGCGAATATCGTCGGTATTGATCCGCAGGAAATTCAGCAAAAGCTGGATGAGCAAAAGCTGCGATTGTATGAGCCTGTGGAAATTGCTTCTAACGTGCCGCTGGAAACGGTATTGGAAATTGAACAGCACCGCTTGGAATTGCCGGGGGTGCTTATTGACGTTGAACCTGTACGCTATTACCCGTTGGGGGGGTTAGCCACTCATGTGGTTGGTTATGTCGGCGAAATCAGCAAAGAGGAATTAGACCGCTTAAGCAGTGACGGCTATCGAATGGGTGATAAAATTGGTAAGGACGGGTTAGAGACAGTTTATGAAAAATATTTGCGCGGTAAAGCAGGTGCAAGGCAGGTAGAGGTTGATGCTCAAGGACGTCCGGTGCGCAACCTGGGCATTTCCTCCCAAGTG
This sequence comes from uncultured Peptococcaceae bacterium, assembly GCA_965546615.1. Classification (GTDB taxonomy): domain Bacteria; phylum Bacillota; class Desulfotomaculia; order Desulfotomaculales; family Desulfohalotomaculaceae; genus CBEUVQ01. The sequence continues at coordinate 64,396 of CBEUVQ010000002.1, read as the reverse complement.
CCGGGTAACAGTTTGGTGCTCACTATTGATCACAAAGTGCAGCAGGCTGCGGTAAATGCTTTGGAAACTCAGATTGAAATGCTGCAGAAAAAATATCCTGATGCAAAAGCAGGAGCGGCAGTGGCCATTGATGTAAACAGCGGCGAAGTACTGGCAATGGCCAGCTATCCTACCTATGATCCCACGATTTTTACTAAACCGTTATCCAGCAAACTTTACCAAGAATTAAATGAAAAAGGTGTTTTCCCCAATAGGGCGGTTTTTGATTATTCACCCGGATCAACTTTTAAAATGGTAATTGGAGCAGCCGGTTTGCAGGAAGGTGTGATAGACCCCGACTACAAGTATGTTGACCGCGGCGCATATTACATCAACAATCTGCCGATTCGCGACTGGAAAGCGGGCGGCCATGGTTTGGTTGATATTTATAAAGCCATTCAAGAATCGGTAAACGCTTATTTTATAAATTATGGCATTAAGTTGGGACAGCAAAAAATCGAAAAATATGCCCGCGAATTTGGTTTGGGTACCGTTTCCGGTATTGATCTGCCTTACGAACGCAGCGGTACTCTGCCGACACCGAAAGCAAAATATGAAATCTGGAAAAATTACCTCCCGTTAGAAATAGAGGACAAAATAGATGAGTTAAATGAAAAATATCAAAAGCTGATTCAGGCGGCAGACACCGATAAAGAAAAACAACAGTTAAAGCAGGAATTAATTAACGAACGCTTTAAGCTGGCTCAAAATCAAATACAGAAAAGCTATATCTATGAGTTAGAATGGCATACTTATGATACCGCTTATGTTTCTATCGGTCAGGGCATTGGCAGTTATACTCCGCTGCAGTTGGCCAACTATACCGCCGCTATTGCCAACGGAGGTGTTGTCTACCGCCCCCACTTAGTAAAGCAGATAGTGGATCACAACGGTAAAGTGCTGAAAAAATTTGATAAAGAAATAATCAATAAAGTGTCTGTATCGCCGGAGAACCTGGCTATACTGCGGGAAGGAATGCGCCGGGTGGCCAACAGTCCCGGCGGTACGGCAGTAGGGCTGTTTACCGACATCCCGGTAGAGGTAGCGGCTAAAACCGGTACTGCGGAAACCGGAGCAAAAGCAAACCATGGGCTGATAGTTGCTTTTGCTCCGGCAGATAAACCGGAAATTGCCGTTGCCTGTGTAATTGAGCACGGTGCGCACGGCAGTGCTGCCGGCCCTGTTGTCCATGATATGCTGGCAGCTTACTTTGATGCAGAATTGAATAATGGGGAAAATGCGCACACAGCGGAGTAAAAATGTCTAAAAACAAAAAATCACCGGAGAATAACGGGGTAAAAACTCCGTTATTTTACTTTATATCTAGCAGGATTTGGATTTTGTGTGTAGAAATGTATCTTCAGTAAACTACAGGGGGAATCTTTGTTGTTGCACAAGGATAACAATAACAACTGCCGAAACGCCGGTGAACAAGCATCCGAACTAATGATTGATTTAGATACCCTGTTTGATGAAAACACTATCTTGGTGCAGCGCACGCTGCGTTCCGGGCAGAGCATTGAATACGACGGCAACATCGTAATTTTGGGAGACGTTAACCCGGGAGCAGAAGTAATTGCTACCGGTGATGTTATTGTCATGGGTTCGCTGCGTGGTGTAGTGCATGCCGGGGCAGCAGGGGATGTGCGTTCTGCAGTGGTAGCATTTTCACTTCAGCCTACGCAGCTGCGCATTGCCAACCATATTACCAGAGCTCCTGATGAAGAAGTATCCACCCGTTTTTTCCCGGAAGTAGCCAGTTTAAAAAATGGCGTTGTAACTATTGAAACTTTTCACCCCGAACGTCAATGGAGATAGAGATACATAAGGAGGATTAAACTATATGGGAGAAGTTATTGTAATAACCTCTGGTAAAGGAGGTGTGGGCAAAACCACCACTACAGCAAATATCGGCACAGGATTAGCGGCGTTAGGGCATAAAGTTGTATTGGTGGATGCTGACATCGGCCTGAGAAACCTTGATGTAGTGCTGGGTTTGGAAAACCGTATTGTTTACGATATCGTTGATGTGGCTCATGGTAATTGTCGGATGCGTCAAGCCATTATTAAAGATAAACGATTAGAAGGCTTGCATCTTTTGCCGGCAGCTCAAACCAAAGATAAAACGGCAGTATCACCGGAACAAATGAAAGAAATCTGCGCAGAACTGAAAAAGGAATTTGAATATATTATCATCGACTGCCCTGCCGGTATTGAACAAGGCTTTAAAAACGCCATTGCCGGTGCAGATAAGGCTATTGTGGTTACCACTCCGGAGGTTTCGGCTGTGCGCGATGCCGACCGCATAATCGGCCTGTTAGAGGCGGCAGAACTGCGGGAGCCGAAATTAATCATTAACCGTTTGCGGGCGCGTATGGTAAAGGCCGGGGATATGATGAGCATTGATGACATCATTGAAATTCTTGCCATCGATCTTTTAGGTGTCGTTCCTGATGATGATCAAGTGGTAATCAGCACTAACAAAGGTGAGCCGGTGGTAAGAGAAGAAAAATCTATTTCCGGACAAGCTTATCGTAATATTACCAGGCGGATTAAAGGTGAAGAAGTTCCACTGCTGGACTTGGAATATGAAGGTGGATTTTTTAAAGCACTGCGTAAACTAATTGGATTGAAGTAGAAAGGGGGGGGAGATTTTGTTAGATTTCTTAAGCCGTGTATTTGGGAAAGACACCGGCAGCAGTAAAAATGTCGCCAAAGAACGCTTGCGCTTGGTGTTGGTTCACGACCGTGCTAACGTTTCACCCCAACTGCTTCATGCTTTAAAAAAAGATATGATTGATGTGATTTCCAAATATATGGAAATTGACGAGAGTGCACTGGATGTAAGCTTAAACAGCAGTGATGCACAGGTTGCTTTAATTGCTAACATACCGGTGAAAAAAATGAAACGTTCAAGCTAAAAGTAAACCGGAACATTACAATCAGGACGTTATACTGCGTCCTGATTGTTTTTTGTTTTATTATGATGTAAGATATAGTTTGACTACCATATAATCCAAAAGGGGGTTGGTTATTGGTAACACGTCGGATAATTAAAAATTTAGATTATGTTTTATTAGCTACCGTATTATTGGTAATTGCCTTTAGCTTAATGACCATTGCCAGTGCCACCCACGTCACCACGCCAATTAATGTAGGAGAGGAAGCCAACCTGCTTTTTGGGGTGGTCAATGTCAGTGCTTTGGGTTTTGTAGTCAAGCAAATCGTTTGGGTGCTGATTGGTTTAGCGGTAATGATTGTGGTGATTTTCGTTGATTATCAAGATTGGCCCAAATACACCCGCATGCTGTATGTTATCAACATTCTCATGCTGTTGGCGGTAATATTTGTCGGCAGTTCCGCTCTCGGCGCCCAGCGTTGGATAGCGATCGGCCCATTTGTACTGCAGCCCTCAGAGTTTGCCAAGATAATTATCATCGTTACCTTTGCCAATTTTTTAGCTTCCCGGGAAGGCCGATTGCGAAACATTCAGGAATTAATCCCTGCTTTTGCTTTTATCGGGTTTCCCATGCTGCTGATTTTAGCACAGCCTGACTTGGGAACATCATTGGTGTTTGTCGCCATTATGTTTGGCATGCTGTTTATGGCCGGTGCCAACCCCAAACTGTTAACCGGACTGATTGCTGCCGGAGGAACAGTCGGCTTTGGTTGGCTGTATGCCTACTTTCAAAACCCGGAAAAAGTGTGGATACCTCTGCATGATTACCAAGTAGATCGATTGACTATTTTTATAGACCCCTATCGTGACCCGCTTGGCAACGGCTATCATATTATTCAGTCGCAAATTGCCATTGGCTCAGGAGGGATATCCGGCAAGGGGATTTTTAACGGCAGTCAAAATCAGCTGAACTTTTTACCGGAGCAGCATACTGATTTTATTTTTTCTGTTGTTGGTGAAGAATTAGGCTTCGTCGGCACCGTACTGCTGCTGCTGCTTTTTTTTATCATTATTTACCGCGGTGTATACATTGCTTCGCGGGCAAAAGACACTTTCGGTATGCTGCTGGCCATCGGGGTGGTATCAATGCTGACGTTTCATATTTTGGTAAATGTTGGCATGACAGTTGGCATTATGCCGGTAACCGGTCTGCCGCTGCCGCTGTTTAGCTACGGTGGAAGTTCAATGCTGACCAACATGATAGCGATTGGCATTTTACAAAATATATATACCCGCAGACAAAAACTAATTTTTTAGCCTTGGAACGTAATTCCAAGGCATTTTTATTTTTAAGGGTAAATATACTGTATTGACAAGCTGTCCGGAAAAATTATGACCTGGGGGGAGATAAATTGAAATTGAAATTTCCAAGAATAAAACTCGGAAAGAAAAATTCGTCACTTAACTATCCAACCAATTTTTCTTCTGCTAACTACACAACACAGGATTGGGATTCTTTCTTTGCCTCCAACAGCCGAAAGAACAGTTATGCCGCTTTTAACAGCAGGCGAAAAAAAACCCGGTGGAGCAATCTTTACCGCTTTACTGTTGCATTAGCTGTTTTTTTGGTAGTACTGACGCTTAAAGAAACCGAGCATCCGTTAGGTGTCCAAGCACGCGAAACTTTAAAATATGCACTGACTACAGATTGGGATTATCAACCGGTACTGGATAAAGCGGTCGCTTTAGGTTTGCAAACAGTAAATATGGATGTACCGTTTTTTAACGAACTGCCGGGCACCAGCCCGGTTTTGGCGCCGAATACTGAAAAACATTATGCTTTGCCGGTTTCCGGCAAATTGGCTAAGAATTACGGCTGGTTGAAAGAAGGTGCTGATGAGCTGGAGCGCTTTAACCCCGGCATTTATATTGCTGCTGCCGCCGGGAGCGAAGTTAAAGCGGCGCGCAGCGGTCGGGTGGCCCGTATCGGTGAAGACAGTACGCTGGGCACTTACATTTTAATTGAGCACAGCGGCGAAGATTATACTCTGTATGCCGGGTTGGGAGAAGTTTACGTCAACGAAAATGATAAAGTAGAAAGTGAAGCGGTAATCGGTACCGTTGGCGAAGGCGATGACGGTATAAGCGGCCTGCACTTTGAAATCAGAGAAGATAACAAGCTGGTTGACCCAATTACGAAACTGGAGGGACTAAGCAAATAAGAGGTGAAAACTGTCAATGAAGGTAGGGCGCGTGTTTGGAATTGACATGCATATTAACAGCTGGTTTTTATTTCAATTAAGCCTCTTTTTTATTGCCGGTATTTTGGACAAGGGTCTGCTTCTTTTTGCAGTGGTACTGCTGCATGAACTTGCCCATACCGTTACCGCGGTGCGCTTAGGGGTGCGGGTGATTGAAATTGAACTGCTGCCGTTTGGCGGCGTTGCCAGATTAGGCAGTGAACTGGCGTTAAACACCAGAAAGGAAATGGCTGTTGCCATAGCCGGGCCCCTTTCCAATCTGGTCATGATTGCTTTGGCTCTGGGCTTTCGCAGTTACGGAATGTGGGACGAAGAACTGGGAGACTTTTTTATACAATGCAATTTGATGCTGGCGGTGTTTAATATGCTGCCGGCTTTACCTTTAGACGGCGGACGGGTGCTGCGGGCTTATCTCGCCTGGTGGATGGGGCTGCGGCAGGCTACATATTTATGCACCGCGATGGGGCAGGCCTGGGCGGTGGTAATTGTTTCTTTGGCTGCGTTGGGGTTGTTGTTAGGTATCAGCGGTTTGGATATACTGATATTAGGCTTGTTTATTTTTTATGCCGCTACCCGTGAAAAGAGCACCGCACCCTATCTTTTTGTGCGGCAGCTCACTCAAAAAAAGTACGAGCTGGCGGAATGCGGGGTGCTGCCGGCAGAAATTATCGTTTCGCTGGCCAATGCACCGCTACGGGAAGTGATTAAACCCTTTGTGCCCCAAAAATTTCATTTGGTGATGCTGCTGAACAGCGACATGCAGTATCAGGGTATCATCAGTGAAACAGAAGTGGTTGATGCACTAATGAGCTACGGCTTAGATTATCCGGTAGGCAAAATCGGAAGGAAATAACAGGAATCTTCAAATTCTTGTTGAATTGAATAATGTTAAGATATTTTAAGAAGTGCCTTTTGGTAAATAATAGCATAGTAAGAATCAGTTGCGTTGCTAAGGAGGACTATATGATGCAGCAAGAATTAGAGAAAATACTGCCACAGGTACAGAAACCTGCCCGTTATACCGGTGGAGAATGGAACTCAATAAAAAAAGAATGGCATTCAGTAGATGTGCGCATGGCCTTTGCGTTTCCCGATGTGTATGAAATAGGCATGTCGTTTTTGGGGCTGCAAATACTGTACAATCTGGTAAACGACCGCAATGATGCTTTAATGGAGCGTGTTTTTGCACCTTGGGTAGATATGGAAGAAAAAATGAAGGAGCATAATATTCCTTTATTTTCACTGGAATCACGTCGTCCGGTAAGTGATTTTGACATTTTAGGTTTTACACTGCAGTATGAAATGACTTTTAGCAATATTTTAAATATGATTGACATGGCCGGACTTCCTCTGAAAACAAGCGAACGGGATAACAGCATGCCGCTGATTATTGCCGGTGGCCCTTGTGCTTTTAACCCGGAGCCGCTTGCAGATTTTATTGATTTGTTTGTGTTAGGCGAAGGGGAAGAAGTGATTAATGAACTAATCGATGCTTATAAAGCAGCCCGCCGCCAAAATTTAAGCCGTGAGCAGCTGCTTGCTAAGATGGCTGCAATTGAAGGAATTTATGTACCGGCGTTTTATAATGTTGAGTACTATGAGAGCGGCAAAATAAAGGCGGTTTATCCTACACGTTCGGAAGCACCGGCAAAGGTGCGCAAACGTTTGTTAAGAGATGTTGATAATGCTCTTTTTCCCACCAGGCCCATTGTGCCGTCATTAGGCACGGTTCATGACCGGGTAATGCTGGAAGTGCAGCGCGGCTGCACCCGTGGCTGCAGGTTTTGCCAAGCCGGTATATTGTATCGGCCGGTGCGGGAGAAAAATCCGCAGACGCTGTTGAAGCAAGCGGAAGAAATTATTAAACACACCGGTTATGATGAAATTTCACTGACATCACTTTCTACAGCGGATTATTCAAACGTGCGTCCGCTGGTCATGGATTTGCTGGATGCTCATTCAGACAAAGGGGTTAATGTTTCTTTACCTTCGCTGAGGGCAGATGCTTTTTCTATTGACTTGGCTAAAGAAGTGCAGCGCGTACGCCGTTCCAGTTTGACTTTTGCACCGGAGGCCGGAACTCAGCGGCTGAGGGATGTTATCAACAAAGGGGTAACAGAAGAAGATTTGGTACATGCTGTTACCGCTGCTTTTGCCGCCGGTTGGCATGCCATAAAATTGTACTTTATGATTGGCCTGCCTACAGAAACCTATGAGGATTTAGACGGTATTGCGCGTCTTGCAAAATTAGTGGTTAAAATCGGAAAGGAACAGGGTGTTTCGCGGAAGCGTTTAAAAGTGACGGTGGGCACGTCATCTTTTGTGCCCAAATCGCATACCGCATTCCAATGGGAACCGCAGGATCATATTGAAATATTGAAGAAAAAACAAGCGTATTTAAAAGAAAAACTGCGGGATAAACACATTGTGTTTAACTATCATGACCCCAAAACCAGCTTCTTAGAGGCAGCACTGTCTAAAGGTGATCGACGGCTGGGAGCGGTAATTGAGCGGGCTTTTAAGCTGGGATGCCGTTTTGACGGCTGGAGCGAGCTGTTTAATTACGAGGCTTGGCTGCAAGCATTTGCTGATGAAGGTTTGGACCCTGAATGGTATGCATACCAACGCTATGATTACCAAGATGTGCTGCCGTGGGATCACATTGATACCGGGGTAAGTAAACGCTATTTAATTTCAGAGCACAAAAAGGCAGTTGACGAAAAAGCGACCAATGACTGCCGGAACGGCAGGTGCCCGGGATGTGGGCTGTGCCCCGGCATGAATATTAATCCGGTTGTGCTTGGGGGTGATGACAGTGCCCAAGTATAAAATGATGATATCGGTTTTAGACGCTGCGCGCTTTTTATCGCACCTTGATTTGGTGCGTTTGTTTGAGCGGGCCTGTCGGCGGGCAAAACTGCCGATGGCTTATTCTCAAGGGTTTAATCCCCATCCCAAAATAAGTTTTGCTTCACCGCTGGCAGTGGGAGTTGCCGGCGAACGAGAGTTTTTAGAAATAGAGCTTACTGAGAAACTGGACGACCGGGACATTATAACGAGATTAAATGAAAACTTAATTGGGGGCATTAAGATTTTGGCAGTCCGGCAGATTGACAATAACGCAAAGCCGTTAATGTCCCAAATCAGTCGGGCCGCTTATCGGATGGAATGCCCAACCGCTTCTGCTGTAGGACCGGACGAGATTGAAAAAATCATTGATCGCCTGCTGCAGCAGCCGGAAATTTTAGTGCAGAGAAATGTCAAAGGTAAAGTGAAAACATCTGACATTCGTCCGGGAATACTGGCTTTAAAGGCAGCAATGAACGAAGACGGACTGCAGATACAAGCGGAATTGCGTACCGGCAGTCAGGGAAATGTTCGCCCGGAGGAAATTTTAAAAGAATTAGAAAAGGCAGGGTTACCGATAGATTGTGCATGCTGCCGAATTTTTCGCACCGGCTTATATGGCGAAGATGGCAATGGGCGAAAAGAGTTATGGTAGCAGCCCGAGAAATTAGGTGAGATGCCTCTGTCAGTCTTGCTCTGGAGAGGATAGTTATGTATAAAGAAATAATTGTAAATGTTGGAGAAGAAGAAACCAGGGTAGCAGTGCTGGAAGATAAACTGCCGGTTGAAATATATATTGAGCGATCGCATAATCAGCGCTTGGTTGGTAATATTTACAAAGGCCGGGTGGAAAATGTGCTTCCCGGCATGCAGGCAGCCTTTGTGAATATTGGATTGGAGAAGAATGCCTTTTTATATGTAGAGGATGCTCTGCCCAACCGCGTTGATCATCATCATGTTGAGCCGCTTAATATCGGCGATGTGCTGAGGCAGGGTCAGGAAATCATCGTGCAGATTGTAAAAGATCCCATTGGCGGCAAAGGCCCGCGGGTAACTACTCATATTACCCTTCCCGGCAGGTATTTGGTGCTGATGCCAACGGTAGACTACATCGGCATATCCCGCCGCATTGAAGATGAAGAAGAGAGGGAAAGGTTAAAAGAAATTGCCTCCCGGGTGAAGCCGGAAGGTATGGGAGTAATAGTGCGCACCGTTGCTGAAGGAATGGACGAAGAAGAGATTAAAAACGACGTGCGGTTATTATCTAAACTTTGGATTAAAATTCAAAACAAATCCAGTCATGGACCGGTGCCTAATTTACTGCACCGTGATTTGGAACTGGTGCAGCGGGTTTTAAGAGATACTTTCAGTGAAGATGTTGATCGCTTAATTATCGATTCGCGCTATGAATATGAAAAGGTGCTGGAATTAATCGAAATCATTGATCCGAAGTTGAAAATAAAGGTTCATCACCATTCCCGGGAAAATTTGTTTGAAGAGCTGGGCATAGAAGCTGAGTTTGATAAGGTTTTGAAACGCCGGGTTTGGTTGAAATGCGGTGCTTATTTAGTCATTGACCAAGCTGAAGCATTAACGGCAATTGATGTCAATACCGGCAAATATGTCGGCAGCACTAATTTAGAAGATACCGTGCTGAAAACAAACTTGGATGCCGCAGCGGAAATAGCGCGTCAATTAAGACTGCGCAATATTGGCGGCATTATCATAATTGATTTTATCGATATGCTGAAAGAAGAGCACCGGCATCTGGTGCTGCAGAAGCTGGAAGAAGAATTAAAAAAGGATAAAACGAAAACGAATATTTTAGGGATTACCCAGCTCGGCTTGGTAGAAATGACGCGCAAAAAAGTGCGCCCCAGCATTAACGAGGTAGTGCAAAAACCCTGTCCTTACTGTGAAGGCAGGGGGAAAGTGTTATCAGAAGACTCGGTTAGTATCCGGTTAAAACAAAAAATTGCTGAGACAGCAAAAACTACCGCTGCCGATGCAATTTTAGTGGAAGCTCATCCGCAGGTGGCGGCCCGCATTATCGGCAGCGGCGGGACGGGTTTAAAGGAATTTGAGCAGCATATCGGCAAGAACTTGTACATACGCGGCTCAGCAAACTGTCATATCGAAGAAACCAACATTAAACCGCTCTACGGGCAGGAAGAATTGGAAGTAGGCAATCCCCCGGTGAAAACCGGCGAGATATTGGAGGTGCGTGTGGAAGAACCACATATCACCAATCTTAATGACGGCATTGCGCGCATTGACGGCTACATTTTAGATATCGAATCTGCCGGCGCATTGATCGGCGAAAAAGTGTTGGTTGAAGTAGGGAAAACTTATCGCACTTACGCTAAGGCTAAGCTGTTGTAAAAAGCCTGAAAGATCACAGCTGTTTCCGCAAATGCAGTATTTCAAAAAACTGCTGCCGCGTTGAGGTGTGTAAATGCCCTGGCAGTTAAGGTGGATTGGCTTTTTTCTTGACAACAGCATCATCTATGATAAAATGTTGAGATGTAAGTGTTTCTGTAAATACTTACGACCACCGCTCGGCACAGGTTATAAACGGCTTATCCGGCCTACCTTCGCCGGCGAGTCCTGATAATGGGGAGGTGTATTGAATGTACGCAATTATTGAAACCGGCGGCAAGCAGTTTCGTGTTCAAGAAGGAGATACTTTGTTTGTAGAAAGGTTGTCAGCAGAAGCAGGTGAAACCTTGGCTGCAGATAAAGTGCTGATGGTAGAAAAAAACGGTGAGGTTAAATTTGGTGCTCCTACTGTAGACGGTGCGAAAGTAACTTTAAAAGTAGTGCGTCACGGCAAAGGGCGCAAGATTATTGTCTTTAAGTATAAGCCAAAGAAGAATTACCGTCGTAAGAAGGGCCATCGTCAGCCTTTCACTGAAGTAGTAGTTGAAAAAATTGAAGCTTAACGAAGGCATAACCTCGTTTTATAAAGGAGGTGGGTTTAAATGGCTCATAAGAAGGGGGTAGGCAGTTCACGGAACGGTCGTGATTCCGAAGCCAAACGGCTGGGAGTTAAACGTTTCGATGGTCAAACTGTCAGCGCAGGCAGCATTATCGTTCGTCAGCGCGGTACCAAAATTCACCCGGGCGTTAACGTTGGTAAGGGTGGAGATGATACACTATTTGCCAAAATTGACGGTGTAGTTAAGTTCGAGCGTAAAGGTAGAGACAGAAAACAAGTTAGCATTTACCCAGCTAACACTGCTGCAGCTCAGTAGATAATCAAGACCGATCTCAAAAAAGAGGTCGGTTTTTATTTTATAGTGTCAAGGCACTGCAGATAAAACGCCGCTTTTGATAAAACAGCGGGAATAAAAAACTGTTCTTACACTTTATGTAAAAAAGTATATCGTTCGGCAGGAAATATTAGCCAATTAATCGAATATCCTCAAAAGAAGAATTATACTATACGTCAAGGGGATGAAGCTTGATGAAATTAAGCGAAATATTAGAGGTGGTTCAAGTGCACCGCCATGATTTCTTAAACCATTTACAGGTTATTTCCGGCCTACTGCAATTAAATAAGGTGGATAAGCTGCACGACTATATTAATCAAGTCAGCCGGGATATGGGCAGGTTAAGTGTGATCACCCGTATGCAGATGCCGGAGTTAAAGGCGGTGCTTTTGGTGGCTGTTAATAACGCAAATAAACATCAAGTGGATTTTATCTTTGACATAAACACCGATATGGGGGAAAACTGCAATTGTCCGGGCGAGGTTTTGGCGGCAGCGGTGGAAGAATGCATCAACGCTGCTTTAGAGGAACTTTCACCACCCCAAATTGCAGATCGACGGCTGTTTTTCAGTCTCAGTGAAAACGGTAAAAAGTTTGTTTTTAAATTCCGTTTTCCGGGATTGGCCGAAGATGCTGTTTACGATCTGCAGAATAAACTGAAATACTGCCGCAGCCTAAAGGGACAAGGTGTTCAGGTGGGGATGGCGGTAACTGCCGAACGTGCTGAAATATTTCTCACAGTGCCTAAGTAAGCAGGGTCTATGATCCGGCAAGGAAGTACATAATATACTAAGTAATGATTTAAACACAGTAAGGTGGTTATCTATGTTTTACGATAAAGCAAAAGTTTTTGTCAAAGGTGGCGACGGCGGAAATGGTTGTGTAGCGATGCGCCGTGAAAAATATGTGCCGGAAGGCGGCCCTTGGGGCGGCGACGGAGGGCGCGGCGGCAGTGTGATTTTTCTTGCCGATGAAGGATTAAATACATTAGTGGATTTTCGCTATAAAAGTCACTTTAAAGCAGAACGGGGTCGGCACGGCATGGGCAAAGGCATGCATGGCCGTTCCGGTGAAGATTTAATTCTGCGCGTTCCTGTCGGCACTATCGTGCGTGATGCCGAAACGGATGAGTTAATTGCTGACATTGTCAAACCGGGCGAAAAAGTGGTTGTTGCTAAAGGCGGGCGCGGCGGTCGAGGTAATATGCGTTTTGCCACTGCTTTAAACAAAGCTCCGACGATCGCAGAAAAAGGAGAACCCGGAGAGGAAAGATGGCTGCGCTTAGAGCTGAAGCTGATTGCTGATGTTGGTTTAGTGGGCTTTCCCAATGCCGGTAAATCTACAATTATATCCAGTGTTTCGGCGGCTAAGCCCAAAATTGCTGATTACCCGTTTACTACTTTGGTTCCCAACTTAGGTGTTGTCCGGCTGTTTGAAGGTGAAAGTTTTGTGATGGCCGATATACCCGGTTTAATTGAAGGAGCTCATGCCGGCGTTGGTTTGGGACATGAATTTCTGCGTCATGTTGAGCGCACCCGCGTTTTAGTGCACGTTATTGATGCCGCAGGCAGCGAAGGACGTGATCCGCTGCAGGATTTTTATGTCATCAACAGTGAACTGAGTAAATATGATCCTAAACTGGCGCAAAGACCAATGGTGATTGCGGCCAATAAAATGGACGTTCTGCAGGCGCAGGAAAACCTGAACAAGCTGCAGCGCGAACTGGGCGGCAAATATGAAATTTTTCCGGTGTCTGCCGTTACCGGCCAAGGGTTGGATAAACTGATCTTAAGAATCGGTCAGCTGCTGAAGGAAATCCCCAAAGAATTGGAAGACTACGCGGCAGAAGAGGAAAAAGTAATTCGCTATAAACCGGAGCAGCGATTTGTTATCAAAAAAGAAAACGATGTTTTTGTAATCAGCGGGAAAGAAATTGAGAAGCATGTAGTAATGGCTGACTTAAATAACGACCAGTCTGTAGAACGCTTAGGCCGTATTATGGACAAAATGGGCATCTATAAAGCTCTGAGAGAAGCAGGTGCCGTTGAAGGAGACACGGTGCGCATCAAAGATTTTGAATTTGAATATGTGGATTAAAAGGGCCGCTGTGCGAACTGAGCAGTTTGCGCAGCAGCCCTTTTTAGCTTTTACACCAAATCTTTACCTTGGGCAAAAATATTTTCTTTGGCATAAATAAGTTTAAAATCAGCATATCTTTCAAAAGCCGCGCGAAGATCATTTTCGTGTTGATGGGAATAATAAAAGCCATGATTTATTGCCTTATCTTGAAAAGAAATGGCAAACCAATCACCTGATTTCCAAATGCGGCAGGGTAATTGGAATTTTTTGGACAACGACAGCGCTATCGGTAGAGCCCGTTCAAAATTTTCATTATCCAGCGTGAAAGTAGGATACAAATAACTACGCACTAAAAATACTCCCTTCATACTTTTAAGATTTACACCCTAACTTTGTTTAATATTCAACATTAAATGCTGCAGCCCTTTTTGCAAGTAATGGCACTTTTAACAAATACTTTTAAGTTAGTATTGATAAATTTTTGCGATTAGTGGATAATGTCTATGGTTGTCCATTCTTATCTGATAAGAAAATATACTAATATAGGTGATATTAAATGAAGTCATTAGCTATCATGGGCGGAACCTTTGATCCCATTCATTATGGGCATTTAGTGGTTGCCGAGCAAGTGCGTCATGAGTTTCAATGCGATAAAGTGCTGTTTATTCCTGCTGCCCGGCCACCGCATAAAAAAGATAAAAACATATCTGCTGTTAAACATAGATTAAAAATGACTGAATTGGCCATTCAATCCAATCGTTTTTTTGAAATATCTACTGTAGAAATTAATCGCACCGGCCTGTCTTATACTATTGATACCGTTAAAACGCTGCACCAACGCTATCAACCGGAGAAAATGTACTTTATTACCGGTGCGGATGCGGTATTAGAAATTATTACTTGGAAAAATGTAGAAGAGCTGCTTTCATTGTGTTATTTTGTAGCTGCTACCCGGCCGGGATACGATATTACAAATTTACAAGAAAAATTACATATGCTGCCGGATGTTTATTTTCAAAAAATAGTGCCTATTTATATTCCGGCGTTGGCAATTTCCAGTACCGACATTCGCCGCCGGGTGCGTGAAAAGGAACCAATTAAATATCTGCTACCGGAGCCGGTTGAAGACTATATTCTTCAGCACAACCTTTACCTGTAAAGTGTGGAAAATTGTGCGTGCGAATATCTGAATTACTGCTTTTCATACTGCAAATAATATAGTAAACCTTGAATATTAACAAAGCAGTACAGGGAAAGAGGTGACCAAAATGGCGCGCACACTGTATGTGGGCAATTTGCCGTGGTCCGTCAGGTCTGAGCAATTAGCCGAAGCATTCGAACCATATGGTCAGGTTGTTTCCAGCCGGGTAATTACCGATCGGGAAACAGGCAGATCTAAAGGGTTTGGATTTGTGGAAGTTAATGATGAGGATGCTGACAAAATGATCGCGGCACTAAACGGTACCGAATTAGACGGCCGTGTGATTACAGTAAACGAAGCAAAACCTCGTGAGTAGTTTTAAAACCGGCCTCCGTCCTTTGGGAAGGAGGCCATCTCTTTTGTAATATATATTTAATTTTTGCTGGTGAAGCTGCCTAAGTGCAGGCATGAAAACAATGTTAAGGGAGAGATTGCTTTGAAGCACATTGATCAGATAACTGAGGAGTTACGACGAAATATCAGTAAAGCCAGAATGCGCCACACCTTAGGTACAGCGGATACTGCCGCTGCTTTGGCAAAAAAATTTGACATTGATGCTGACCAAGCCCGATTGGCAGCACTGCTGCATGACTGTGCCAGAGATTATTCTGATGAAAAGCTGCTGGAGGCGGCGCGCAATTATGGTATTGAAGTTGATTTTATCCATCAATGTATGCCGGCTATGCTGCATGGACCGGTAGGTGCAGTATTGGCTGAGCAGGAATATGGCATTGAAGATCCTGAAGTGCTGCAGGCAATAAAAATACATACTTTAGGTGCAAAAACAATGCAAAAATTGGATAAGGTATTGATGATTGCTGACTTTATCGAGCCGGGACGCCGGTATCCGGAAGCAAAATATTTGCGGGAACAGTTAGCGGCAGGTATAAATCTTGACGAAGCGGTACTTTGCTGTCTTGAATTAAAAATCAAAAATGTGTTAAAATCCAAGTGGCTGCTTCATCCGCTGGCAGTAGAGTGCCGCAATCAATTGTTGTTGGAAATGGCCGCCAACAAGGAAGAGAACTAGGAACATTCAGCCAACGGTTGTAGTATAATCTAAATAAATAATTTATTTTATAGGGGGAATTGATTTGACTCTTAGCATCCAACAAATCGTGGATGTAGCTTACAACGCTGCTGAAGAAAAAAAAGCACAGGACATCAAAGTTTTAAATATCGCCAACATTTCCACAGTATGCGATTACTTTATTATTTGCAGCGGCAGATCCGGTACGCAGGTAAAAGCTATTGCCGAAAACGTTCAAGAAAAGCTGTTGGAGCACGGAGTTAAACCAAAAGGAAGAGAGGGTTTGCGAGAGGAAGCCTGGATATTGTTAGATTACGGCGATGTAGTAATACATGTTTTTCGGGAAGAGGAGCGCGATTTTTATAATTTAGAGCGTTTGTGGCGTGATGCCGAAGTTGTGAATGTTCCCTGGCAGGCTGCCGGCCAGCAATCTTAAAGGGCAGCGGCATAGAAAGTGTTGACATTTGCTGTGCCGTTGTTTATAATAATCATTGTCAAATAAACAGAGCATCTTCAATGATGAGGAGTAGTAAATGCTACCGCTCTGTAGAGAGCCGTTGGTTGGTGAAAAACGGCGGGCGTAACATTGAACTCGCCTCGGAGATGTATGGAGGATATGTACTTCATACCGGCAGTGACCGTTATACACATTGAGTGGATAATACGTGGGGGTATAGCTCAGTTGGGAGAGCGCTTGAATGGCATTCAAGAGGCCAGCGGTTCGAACCCGCTTACCTCCACCATTTATTATACCATTAGGGTGGTACCGCGGGAAAAACTTCTCGTCCCTTACCAGGGATGAGAAGTTTTTTTATTTACAGATAAAACATGTAAAACATGGCTTAACGACTAAAGACATAATCCAGAATATTCCGAATGATTTTAGGAGGGGAGTATGAAAAAGGTAAATAATTCTGCTGACATTACTGTGGGACATTTGCTTCAACAAACAGCGCTGAAATATCCCGATAATGACGCGCTGGTGTATACCGATCGTGATCTGCGCTATACATACGGTGACTTATACAAAGTATGCCGTCGAGTGGCTCGGGGACTGATGGCGCTGGGCATCAAAAAAGGTGATCATGTTGCTGTTTGGGCCACCAATGTTCCTGAATGGGTACTGCTGCAGTTTGCCACCGGAATGATGGGTGCGGTGCTGGTTACTGTAAACACCAACTATAAAACTTTTGAACTGGAATATTTGTTAAAACAGTCCGACAGCACAACTCTGTTTATGATTGGCGGTACCAAAAGTTCAAATTATCTGGATATGATTTATGAACTGTGTCCTGAACTGCACAATGCAGAAGCCGGTCAATTAAACAGCGAACGTCTGCCTTATTTAAAAAATGTTGTCTTTTTAGGCAGCGAAGACCACCCCGGTATGTTTAACTGGCAGGATATATTGGAAAAAGCCGAGCAAATTTCCGAGCAGCAGTTGGATTACCGGTTAAAAAGCTTAGATCCCGACGATGTTATTAATATGCAGTACACATCAGGAACGACCGGTTTTCCCAAAGGAGTAATGCTTACGCATAATAACCTGGTAGGCAATGCGCGCAGCATCGCCCAATGTTTGAATTTTACCGACAAAGATCGCTTGTGCATTCCCGTTCCTTTTTTTCACTGCTTTGGCTGTGTGTTGGGAACATTAACTTGTTTAGTCAGTGGAGCGGCGATGGTAATACCTGCTGAAACATACAATCCTTATCGGGTTTTAGAGGCGATTGAAAAAGAACGCTGTACTGCGGTGCACGGTGTGCCGACAATGTTTATTATGGAATTGGAATGTCTGGAAAAAGAAAATTACGATCTTTCGTCTTTGCGTACCGGGATAATGGCCGGAGCGCCCTGCCCGATTGAAGTAATGCGCTCGGTGATTGAACGGATGAATATGAAAGAAATTGTCATTACTTACGGTCAAACGGAAGCTTCTCCCGGCATTACTATGACCCGTACCGATGACCCGATTGAGCTGCGTGTCAATTCAGTGGGGCGAGCGCTTCCCAATGTGGAAATGAAAATTATTGATCCGGCGACCGGTGAGCAGCTTCCCCCGGGAATGCAGGGTGAAATCTGCGCCCGTGGATACAACGTAATGAAAGGCTATTATAAAAACCCTGAAGCTACCGCCCAGGCAATCGACCAAGACGGTTGGCTTCATACCGGCGATTTAGGTGTGGTTGACAATAACGGTTACCTAAAAATAACCGGCCGATTAAAAGAGATGATTATCCGCGGCGGAGAGAACATTTATCCGCGGGAAATTGAAGAATTTTTATATACAAACCCGAAGATTAAAGAAGTGCAGGTTATCGGGGTTCCCAGTGCTAAATATGGCGAAGAAGTGCTGGCGTTTATCAAATTGAGGGAAGGCTGCGAGTTAACAAAAGAAGAAGTGCAGGCATATTGCTTAGATAAAATTGCCCGCTATAAAATACCGCAGTATGTGATCTTTGTGGATAATTACCCCACTACAGCCAGCGGTAAAGTGCAGAAATATAAACTGCGTGAGCAGGCGATTGAGATGTTGGGCTTAAAAGAAATTGCCGATGTAGAAACGGCTTAGCCGGTAAAATTGTATATTGTTGAGCAGTATGACAAATTATGATAAAATGAGCAGGGAATTTAAGCAGAAGGGATTTGCCGCAGTGCTTCCTTCTGCTAAGTTATTCTGTTTAATGTCAGCATGTATCAATGCCAACAATAAAGTCGCACAAACAGCCAAGGCATTTGACTTCTGCAAAACCGCTGATAATAAGCGGCGCAGCCAGAGGGGCGGCGGGCGGTTTTTCGACCGTGCGGTAAAAAACGCAGCTTGTTTGTTGACAGGCGGGCGCAATTAGTACCCCTGCGGTCAGCGCGTGGCTTGTATCACGTAAGTGCTTTGGCAGCTATATTAGGAGGAAGAAGCAGTGCAAGAACGGTATGATTTTAAGAATATTGAACTAAAATGGCAGAAAAAATGGGATCAAGAGAACACCTACAGAGTGCAGGACTTTTCTGAGCGTCCGAAATATTACTGCTTAGAAATGTTTCCTTATCCATCCGGTAAGCTGCACATGGGGCACGTGCGCAACTATTCTATCGGTGACGTAGTAGCCCGCTTTAAAACAATGCGCGGCTATAATGTGCTGCACCCGATGGGTTGGGATGCCTTTGGACTGCCGGCGGAGAACGCAGCCATTAAAAACGGCACTCATCCCGCGGATTGGACTTGGGATAATATTGCCAGCATGAAAGCCCAGTTAAAGCAGCTGGGGCTTAGTTATGATTGGGAACGCGAAGTGGCTACCTGTCATCCCGATTATTATCGGTGGACGCAGTGGATATTTCTGCAGCTGTATAAGCAGGGTAAGTGCTATAAGAAAACATCATCGGTTAATTGGTGCCCTTCATGCGGTACTGTATTGGCTAACGAGCAGGTGGTGGAAGGTGCCTGCGAACGCTGCAGCACACCGGTAGAACAAAAGGAATTAGAGCAGTGGTTTTTTAGAATTACAGACTATGCCGAAGAACTGCTCAATGATTTAAAACAGCTTCCCGGTTGGCCGGATAAAGTTAAAACCATGCAGGAAAACTGGATCGGCCGCAGCGAAGGGGCAGAGGTAGTCTTTAAAGTTTCCGGTATGGATGAAGAATTGACGGTATTTACCACTCGGCCGGATACCATTTTTGGTGTTACTTACATGGTGCTGGCGCCGGAACATCCGCTGGTAGACAAACTGGTAGCGGGCACTGATCACGAAAAAGAAGTTGCTGACTTTGTTCGTGAAGTGCGCAATATGACGATGCGCGATCGGACAATGACCGCTGAAAAGAAAGGCGTATTTACCGGCGCTTACTGCATCAACCCAATTAACGGTGAACATGTGCCGATTTTAGTTGGTAACTATGTTTTGCTGGAATACGGTACCGGTGCGGTGATGGGTGTTCCGGCTCACGATCAGCGGGACTTTGAATTTGCTGTGAAATATAAGCTGCCGATCAGGCCGGTTGTTCAGCCTAAGGATGAAAGTATTGATCTTGACAACTTAAAAGAAGCTTTTGCGGCAGACGGTGTTATGATTAATTCCGGTGAGTTTAACGGTATGCCTAATCGCAAGGCATTGGTTGAAATCACTAAACGTTTGGAACAAAACGGACAAGGTAAAGCTGCTGTCACTTTCAGATTAAGAGACTGGCTGATTTCCCGCCAGCGTTACTGGGGTACCCCGATTCCGATTGTTTACTGCCCGGAATGCGGTATAGTTCCTGTGCCGGAAGAACAACTGCCGGTGCTGCTGCCAACCGATGTGCAGTTTAAAGCCACCGGACAAAACCCGCTGTCGGAGTGCCGGGAGTTTATTAATACTACCTGTCCAAAATGCGGCGGCGATGCGAAGCGGGAAACAGATACCATGGATACTTTTATCGATTCCAGTTGGTATTATCTGCGTTATACCAGCCCGAAGGAAACCAACGGTCCGTGGGATAAAGAGAAAGCTGATAATTGGATGTTGGTTGATCAGTATATCGGTGGTGTGGAGCATGCTATCCTGCACCTGCTGTATTCACGATTCTTTACTAAGTTTTTCCATGATTTAGACCTGATTGATAAAAAAGAGCCGTTTAAAAACCTGCTTACACAAGGAATGGTGCTAAAAGACGGTGCAAAAATGTCTAAATCCAAAGGTAATGTTGTCAGCCCGGAAGAAATTATAGACAAGTACGGTGCAGATACTGCCCGCCTGTTTATTTTATTTGCTGCTCCACCGGAACGCGACCTGGAATGGAGCGACCGGGGGGTAGAGGGCTGCCATCGCTTTTTAAATCGGGTTTGGCGGCTGTACCATGCAATCTTAGATGAAGTTAAAGATGCCGGTGCGGTGGACAGCTCTAAAATTGTCGGTGTGCACAAAGAACTGCGGCGCATTACTCACCAAACGATTAAAAAAGTTGGTGAAGATATTGAAACCCGTTTTAACTTCAATACCGCAATCAGTTCAATTATGGAGCTGGTAAATGCGCTTTACACTTACAAAGACAAAGTGCCGGCAGCGGAATACAACAAGGCGGTATTAAAAGAAGCGCTGGAAAGTTTAGCCCTGATGTTGGCGCCTTTTGCTCCGCATATGGCGGAAGAACTGTGGCAGTCTTTGGGGTGCAGCGGAACAGTTCACCACCAATCTTGGCCGCAGTATAATGAAGAAGCCTTAGTGGAAGAAGAAGTGGTTATTGTGGTGCAGATTAACGGCAAAGTGCGCGAGCGGCTGACCGTTGCGGCTGATATTTCAGCAGATGAAATGAAAGCCTATGTGCTCGATCAGCCAAAAGTGCAAAAATTGATTGCCGACAAACAGATTGTCAAAGTAATTCCGGTACCGGGTAAATTGATAAATATTGTAGTAAAATAACGGATCTTTCATGTTTCCTTTCTCACCTTGAATCGATATAATATCGAAGGCGAGAAAGGAAATTTTTATTAGGGGGATAAATTTTGGACAGTATAATTTTCGGTTATCTTTTTATTTTTGCAGCCCGGGTAATTGATATGTCGCTTGATGTAATCAGAATTTTGATGCTTACAAGAGATCAAAAACTGACTGCGGCAGTCATTGGTTTTGTTGAAGTATCTATTTTTATTGTTGCGCTAAACAAAGTGATAGCCGGTGGTTTAGATGATCCGCTTAAAGTAATAGCTTACGCCGGCGGTTATGCCACCGGCAACTATGTCGGTGCAATGATTGAAAACTTTATGGCGGTAGGCTACATGTCGCTGCAGGTTTTTCCCCGCCGGGAAAAAGTAGGTGATGTCATTAACCGCCTGCGGGCAGAAGGTTTTGGTGTTACCAGTGTTGTCGGCGCCGGCCGATCAGGTCCACGGACGATTTTGTTTGTTATTGTAAAACGCCGCGATCTGGACAAAGTGATTAAACTGCTTGATGAGATTGATGAGCGCACTTTTTACAACATTTACGACGCCCGCTGCATTCGCGGCGGTATATTTCCTGCCTGCATGCGCAAAAGCAAGTAAAGTGTGAAAATGATAGTGATGCAGTCAGCAGTGCTGATAAAGTTGACTATGTATGCAGCCGACCTTTATTGTTCACAATATGGATACCAAAATAAAGGTTGGTGAATTCTGTTGTGGGAAATAGTTTTTCGCACAATTGTTACCTATTTCTTTGTACTGATTATTTTACGACTGACCGGCAAAAGAGAAATCGGTCAGCTTTCGCCGTTTGATTTTGTTGTTGCCATCATTATTGCGGAATTGGCTGCGATGCCGATGGAAAGAACGGATATTCCGCTGTGGCATACTTTTTTAATTTTATCGCTGCTGGGTTTGCTGGAAGTAGGTATTTCCTATCTTACTTTGAAAAGCAGAACAATCAGAATGTTAATCTGCGGTTTTCCCCAAGTTATTATTAAAAATGGCAAGCTTTTGCGCAGCGAAATGAAAAAATCACGGTACAATCTTGATGATATTCTTGCCCAATTAAGGGAACGAGGTATAGCCAGAATTCAAGATGTTGAATTTGGTGTTTTAGAGTGTTCGGGCAAGCTCAGTGTTATTCCTAAATCCCAAAAGCGCCCGGTAACGCCGGAGGATTTGAATTTGTCCACCAAGTATGAAGGTCTTCCGACAGTGCTGGTGATGGACGGAGAAATTTTAAAGAAGAATGTAGAGGATGTCGGATTGAACGAACAGCGGCTGAAAGAAAAGCTGCGGGAAAAAGGCTTTAATCCTGATCAAATTTTAATTGCCACCCTTGATTCGGACGGTGAGTTATTTATCAATGAACGAAATTTATGAAGGAAAATGTCGGGGCAGTCTAGAATACAACTTAAAATGTCAGGTTATCATTTTTCGGAAGGTGCTTAACGGTGTTTCAAATCGGTCGCCGAGAACAATTGATAATCTTGATTGTTTTGACTGCTCTTGTATTTTGGGGCGGTTATCGCTATGCTCAGTATAAATTGACAGATAATCAGCCGCTGCTTGTCCAATCGGAGGACGATGAACAAGCAGCCTCAGCTGAGCAGGTAGTGCATGTCATCGGGGCGGTGGAAAAACCCGGAGTATATCGAATGAAGGCCGGCGCGCGGGTAATCGACGCAGTTGAGCAAGCAGTGCCCAAGCCGGAGGCAGATTTAAGCCGAATTAATCTTGCTGCTCCGTTAGAAGACGGTAAACAAATTGTTGTGCCGGAGGCAATCCCGCAGGAAATGCTTCCTGAACTGGGGATAGGTCAGCTGTCGACCCGACCGCTTCAACCTTTCGGTGCATCAAATGGCAAAGTCAATATCAACACCGCCGGGGCAGATCAGTTAGACACACTTCCCGGTATCGGCCCGGCATTAGCTGAACGGATCATTCAATACCGTGAAGCAAACGGCGGGTTTAAGTCTTTGGAAGAACTCAAAGAAGTACCCGGCATCGGAGATAAAAAATTTGCCGATGTTGAAGATTTAATAACAATTTACTAAATGCTGCGCAAATTAAACAGGGATGGAATTTTGAAAGTGCAGCAGCCAACTTTGTTGTGTGCTGCAAAACCGTTTTTAAAGGCGGGTGAAAGCATGGACTTTTCACTGGTGGCAGGTTTGTTATCTCTTGAGGCATCTCAAGCAAGCTCATCATTTAACCGAAACAGCAGCTTCAGTGCAGTCAACAATGTTTTTCCGCTGCTTTTGGCAGAGGCGCTGTCATCTGCGGTTAAAAAAGATGATAAAGCAGTTGATCTTCAAAGTACAAAATCTAATGACACTCTTGCTCAAGCAGCACTGGCAGCGGCGTTGATGGCCGGCGGCAATCCCGGAAGGATATCTGCTGTGAACAGCTCACCTGCAGTAAATACCGTACAAGCTGCTTCTGCTTATAACCGCAGCAAACAATCCGCTTCCGGCGAATTGGACGGCCTAATTAACAAACTGGCACGCCAAGCGGGCGTAGACTCGGCATTGGTGAAAGCAGTGATTAAGTGTGAGAGCAGCTTTAATCCCCATGCTGTTTCGGCTGCCGGAGCGATGGGCTTAATGCAGTTAATGCCGGGAACGGCTGCCGCTTTAGGGGTGCAGGACCCCTTTGACCCGGTGCAAAATCTCACCGGCGGTATTAAGTATCTGAAAGATATGTTAAACCGTTACCGAGGAAATGAAGCTTTGGCCTTAGCGGCATACAATGCCGGCCCCGGTGCTGTGGATAAATACAAGGGGGTACCACCGTACGCCGAAACACAGAATTATGTCAGAAAAGTTTTAGCAGCCAGGAAAGAATATCTGGCGTAACCCGAGTAACCCTCGGGTTTTTTTGTTGAGCAGCAGAAAGTTGGTAGGTTGAAAATGAAAAACATCCATGTCGAGGTGTTTTTACAAAAACTTTTGCCCTAAGCCGGAGAAAAAGTTTGCTTCCGTCTAAAAGTCTTGACGGGTACATCTCTGATAAAGGAGCGATTATGTTGTCCAGGCCGCTTTTGGAATTCTGCCTGGTGTTTATTGCCGGTATATACTTTGGTTCGTTTGCACCGCTGCCGACAGGTGTGCTGCTGTTTCTGTCAATCGTCCTGCTGGCGTTGGCGGGTTGGTGTTATCTGACTGATAGATATTATGCCGGGCGTGTAATGGCTCTTACTTTTTTAACTTTCGGCTTAACGGTAATTGGCTTATACAATGCCGGCAGTGACACACCGCTGGTGCAGTATCAAGGTGAAAAAGTAACGATAACGGGTGAATTGGCTGCCGAACCTGATGTGCGACCGGGTAAAGTGTTTTATCTGCTGCAGGCGCGCCAAATAGAAGTTCAGGGAAAAACGCTGCCAACCCAAGGGCTGGTGCGCATTACCGTTTACGAAGCAAAAAACATTTATGCTTACGGCGACGTCATTAAGGTTACCGGCAAGCTGACCGGTGCAGAAAGTCCGGGCAACCCCGGACAGTTTGACTATCGCAAATATTTGGCTCGACACGGTATTCACGTAATAATGCACGTTCAGCAGCAGCACATCCAAAAGATTGGTGTCAGTCCGCATACCGGTTTGCAGAAAATTGCCTTTAGCGCTAAAGAATATCTTTCTGCCGCCATCTATCGAAGCCTGCCGACAGAGCATGCAGCACTGGTTGAAGGAATGTTGTTCGGTGCCCGGGGAATGATTCCCGAGCAAGTAGATACCGATTTTCAAATTACCAGTTTAGTGCATGTTTTATCAGTTTCCGGCTTTCATGTCGGCTTGGTGCTGGCGGCTTTTTTGGGTTTGGCCCGGTTAGTACGCCTGCCGTTGGCTTATGAGGCGCCGTTAGGCTCGCTGATATTGTTTTTTTACGCTGTAATGACCGGTATGGGTCCGGCAGTCATTCGGGCCGCTGTTATGGGTATAACAGCGCTGTGGGCCAAACGGCTGGGACGCGAGCGGGATTGGCCGACAGCAATGGCTTTGGCGGCAGCGGTTATTTTGCTGTTTAGGCCGTGGTCTTTGTGGGAGCCGGGCTTTCAACTTTCTTTTGCAGTAACCTGGGGAATTCTTTATCTCACTCCGCCGGCAGAAAAAATGCTTTCCCGCTTTCCGCGGGCGGTGCGCTTAGCGTTAGTTGTTCCGGTGGTGGCCGAGTTAACGGCCGCTCCTTTGGTTTGCTATCATTTTAATATGATTTCATTGGTAGGTATAGCTGCCAATATTATTGCTGCGCCGCTGATTACAGCAGTGATGCTGTTCAGTGCCTTAGGTCTGTTGGCGGGATTAATCTTTTCGCCGGCAGCGGAAGTTATTAATGTTTCTGCTGCGGCGTTAATTGATTTGCTGTTGTGGTTGGTACACAGTTTGGCGTCGTTACCTCATTCTTCAGTTTTTCTGCCATCACCGCCTTGGCTGCTGGCAGCTGCTTACTATTTGCTTTTAGGACTGCTGCCTAAAATAAATTATTTTTCATTTAAACCGATTAAAGTTAAACTGCCTTGTCTGCTGCTGATTTCTGGGCTGTTGGCGGCAGTGCTGTTAGCTTGGCAGTTTGCGGACAAACAGTCGAAGCTGACGGTGCATTTCATTGATGTCGGTCAAGGTGATGCTGCTTTGGTGCAAACGCCGAACGGCCGCAGCATGCTGATTGACACCGGCGGGTGGAGCGGTGAGTTTCAAAAAGGCAGCGGAGCGGGAAGCCAAGTTGTGCTGCCTTACCTGCAGCGTTTGGGAATTAACAGTTTAGATGTGCTGCTGCTCAGTCATCCACACGAAGATCATGCCGGAGGTGCAGGTGCTGTAATCAATCGGCTGCCGGTAAAACTGGCGCTGGTTAGTCCGGTAGATGCCAATCGGGACAGCGGTGAAAAGCCCGATCAGGAGTATAAACAGCTGCTTGACGAACTGCATCGGCGCGGTATTCCTGTAAAACAGGCTCGAGCCGGCGATTTTTTAAAACTGGATGATCAGATAGAAATTAAAATTCTCGCACCTGCGGAAATACCGCCCGCTGACTTGAACGACTGCTCGCTGGTGGTAAAAATTAGTTATTGCGAGCGCAGCTTTTTATTTACCGGAGATATTGAAAAGGAGCAGCAGCAGGCATTGGTTCAGCAAAAATTGGATTTAAAAGCTGATGTGTTGAAAGTACCTCACCACGGCAGCGGCAATTTGGCAGCGGAATTTTTTCAAGCTGTCGACCCAAAGGTAGCGGTGATTTCTGTTGGCAGGCATAACCGTTTTGGCCATCCTGCTCAAGCAGTGATTGATTTACTGCAGCAAATGGATGCCCGCGTTTACCGCACCGATCAAGACGGGGCGGTGGTGGTCAGTACTGACGGGATGTCGGTATGGGTTGACACCGGCAGAGCAGGTGCAAGATAATAAGAGGAAGAAAAATATTGGGAGAGTAAAGCAATGCGCTATTACGAGAAATTATTAAACAGCCTGAAAAGAGGAGTAGTTTCGCCGGTGTATCTTTTTTTTGGCGATGAAGTATATCTTAGAGAAAGCATCATTGAACATTTTAAAAAAGCACTGCTTCCGCAGGGAGCGGATTTTAATATTGATGTTATAGACGGGGAAACTGCTGATCCCGGGGTTGTAGTACATATGGCCAGTACTCCTCCGTTTATGGCGGAGCGCAGGTTGGTGTTGGTGAAAAACCCGCCGTGGTTTTCTAACATCAAAGGTAGAAGTGACAAAGCCGATGACCAAAAAGTGCTGCTTGAATATTTGGCTGATCCGTTAACTACTACCTGTTTAATCTTTAACGTGCATAATACCGTTGATAAACGGAAAAAGATTTACAAAGCAGCGGCTAAAGCCGGAGAAGCGGTAGAGTTTGTCAAACTAAAACCTGCTGAATTGGAGAAATGGCTGGATCTGCAGATGAAGAAGTTAGGTAAAAAGATGGACAAACCGGCCCGCGAGATGCTGATTTCCGGTACAGCGACAGGTTTGACCGGCTTGGTGCCGGAATGGCAAAAACTGATTACCTATGTAGGCAGTCGGGAAACAATTACTGAAGCGGATGTTAAACAAGTGGTTTATCGTTCGGTAGAGTATCGGATTTTTGATGTGACGGATGCCATTGGCAGATGCCAATATGCCAAGGCGTTAACCGGCATTCAAGAACTGCTGGCCAATAACGAAAAGGCTCAGGTAATTATTACCATGATTGCCCGTCAATTTCGTTTAATGCTGCAGGTTAAAGAACTGTCTAAGCGCCCGTTAAACGCCGCTGAAATTGCGCGCATTATTAATGAAAAACCGTATCCGGTGCAAAATGCTTTGAAGGTATGTAAAAACTTCAGCCGTCTGCAGTTAATCAATGCCATTACCGACTTAGCTCAGCTGGATGCTGATATAAAGACCGGGCGCCAAGAATTTTACCCCGGCATTGAAACGCTGCTTCTCAGTTTGTAGAGAATAATTACAACGGCTTGGTTGTATTTTGTAATAATATGAAGAAGTTAAAAACAGCGCACAAACAAAAAAACACCCATACTTTGGGTGTCTTTTAATATCGGCTTTAAATTTAGCTTGCAAAACGGTTGAAACGCTTGGTTAAGCGAGACTTTTTACGGGCTGCTGTATTTTTATGTATAACGCCCTTGGTTACGGCTTTGTCCAGCGCTCTTAAAGCCTTATTCAGAGCTAACTTGGCGTTATCAACGTTAGCCGAAGCCAGAGCCTCTTCAAACCGACGAATAGTTGTGCGTAATGAGGACTTAATGCGCGCATTACGCAGTGTGCGTTTGCGGGTTACAAGTACCCTTTTGGCCGCGGATTTGATGTTAGGCAATTCCATTCACCTCCCCAACGTGCACAATTTTACCACGCCCCACAGAAAAATGCAAGAACTTAAGGTATATCATTCCCTAATCTGGTCAATTCTAAATATAGATTTTTTAAGGGGGTGACAAAAAGTTGATCGGATTAATTGTTAGATTTGTCGTTTCCGCATTGGTTTTATTAGCAGTAAGCTGGCTTTCGCCAGGTTTTGTTGTTAGCGGAGGTTTTACCGGAGCACTTATTGCTGCAGTCGTTATTGCAGTGTTGGGTTACATTGCCGAAAGTTTACTCGGCGACAAAGTATCACCTCAGCGCCGCGGCATAGTAGGCTTTGTAACTGCCGCCGTAGTTATTTACTTAGCGCAGTTTATTATTCCTAACCTACTTAACGTAAGCATTTTGGGAGCACTGATTTCTGCTTTTATCATTGGACTTATCGATGCCGTTGTACCGACTATGGTGCGCTGACAGTTACCATTTTAATTATAAGCCCTTGCTCAATACAGCAGGGGTTTATTAATTTTTAAGCAATAAAATTATATCCCGGCATATTAATATTTTAGGACAAACATAGAAAGCTGGGATGAAATATGAATTACAGCCGGGCGGTACGCTGTTATCGCCGTCAATTAATTTTAAAAAAAGTGCGTGTTTATCTCTACCGGGTATTAGCGGTGACTGTTTTGATTGCTTTATGGTGTAATCCTTACCGCCAAATGGTCTATGCTAAAATGGATCATGCAGCCGGCCAAATTTTTAATGCTGCTGCTGACTTAGCTGACAACGGGCCGGCGGCCATTATTAACCAAGCTGTACCCTTTGCGCTAAAAAATGAGTCTGCTTTGCAGCCGGCACTTACCGGCTTATCTTCCAAACAAACGGAGTTTGCTGTGGCTGTTTTATCATCACAAATGCCGTTATTAAAAGATGTAAAACCGCCAAAAGAAACCGCTGCTGTCGTTGAACCGGCGGACAAACCAATGTCCCAACCGGAGGAGCAGCAGGCTGCAGTGCTTGACGGTCCGGCGCTGGTGGCCATTTATAACACCCATACCGGAGAAACATATGCCTTAACCGACGGCGTCGACCGCTTGACCGGCAAAAGGGGCGGGGTAGTAAAAGTTGCTGAAGCAATTCAAAATCAGCTGGAGCAGAAACATAAAATTAAAGTGGTGCGCTCTGATACCGTTCATGATGCCAATTACAATACTTCGTACATTGAATCGGAAAAAACCGTTAAGAGCTTATTGGAAAAAAATAAGGACTTAAAATTAATATTTGATGTACATCGCGATGATCGGCCGCGCGAAGACTGCATCACCACCATTAACGGCCGGACGGTTTCCCGGGTGCTGATTATCGTCGGCTCGGATGCCCGCGCACCCTTTCCGGAGTGGAAACAAAATTTAGCTACCGCCCGCAAACTGGTTGAAAAGATGGACGAAATGTACCCCGGGTTGTCACTGGGCATTCGTGTAAAAGAAGGCCGCTATCACCAGCAGTATCATACCGGGGCACTGCTGCTGGAAATAGGAGCTGTGGAAAACAGCACCGAGGAAGCGGTAGCAGCCGGCAAACTGTTTGCTGATGCAGCTGCTGCCTATCTGAAGGATATAATGGATGAACAGACTGCGGATGATCTGCAGCCATAACCTGCCAAATAAGCATATAATCTTCTCAAAAAGCAAATCCTTATAAAGGAGGTGCTTTTTGTGCTATTACCTAGGTATATTTTTGTGCTTATTGCTGCTTTAGTGATTATTTTTGTCGGCGTGAATATGTCGCTGCAGAGCTTTAATCAAGATTTAGGCAGCCATCCCGCTGTCAAAGCTTTTGCGTTTAAAAAAGAAAGTGACGACAGCTGGCAGATCAATTTATTGGGTTACGAGCAAGAAATTAAGCGCGAGCAGTTAAACCGGTTAATTCAATATACAGAAACGATCCGAGAGGAATGCAGGGGTGCTTTGACAGAGGCAAAAACATGGCTTGAAAACATTTCAAAATCGGTAACTACAAGCGGCTGATTTTATCGATAATACCGTCATCTTTAAAATATATATTTTAGACAGCGTGAGAAAAATTGCAGCGACGTTGAAGGCAGATAAATATGGTGCTATAATTAATTGGTATGTCTTAATAATAGTTGTTGATTGATTAAAGGAGGAAGTCTTGATGCCCATTAGTCAAGACCGGATTCGCAACTTTTGTATTATAGCCCATATTGATCACGGTAAATCTACCTTAGCCGACCGCTTGTTAGAATATACCGGGGCGTTAACTGAGCGGGAAATGGAAGAACAAGTTCTTGATACCATGGAGCTGGAGAAGGAACGCGGTATTACTATTAAACTGCAGGCTGTGCGTTTGCTTTATAAGGCTAAAGACGGACAAGAATACATGCTGAACATTATTGATACACCGGGACACGTAGACTTTACTTACGAAGTGTCCCGCAGCTTGGCGGCCTGCGAGGGTGCGCTTTTGGTTGTTGATGCTTCGCAGGGAATTGAGGCGCAAACTTTGGCTAATGTTTACTTGGCGCTGGAACATGATCTGGAAATCATTCCGGTTATCAATAAAGTTGATCTGCCCAGTGCCGAGCCGGACAGAGTAACGCAGGAAATCGAAGATGTTATTGGTTTGGATGCCTCTGAAGCGGTGCTTGCTTCCGCAAAAACCGGCTTAGGTGTGGAAGAAATATTAGAGCAAATTGTGAATAAAATTCCACCGCCTTCCGGTGATCCTGAGAAACCGCTGAAAGCGCTGATTTTTGATTCTCACTACGACTCTTATAAAGGGGTTATAGCGTATTTTCGGGTGATGGAAGGAACTGTGAAAAAGGGAATGCGAATTCGCATGATGGCCACCGGTGCGGAATTTGAAGTGAACGAGGTGGGTATCTTCCGTCCTGCCCTTACCCCGACTGATGTACTTAAAGCCGGCGAAGTAGGATTTTTAGCAGCCAGCATTAAGAATGTAAAAGACTGCCGGGTCGGCGATACCATTACCGATGCCGACAATTCTGCAGACCAACCGCTGCCCGGTTACCGCAAAGCTACCCCGATGGTTTACTGCGGCTTGTATCCGGTAGATACCGTTGATTATGATGACCTGCGCGATGCGCTGGATAAGCTTAGTTTAAATGATGCCTCGCTGGTTTACGAGCCTGAAACATCCGATGCCTTAGGGTTTGGTTTTCGCTGCGGCTTTTTAGGACTGCTGCACATGGAAATTATCCAAGAGCGGTTAGAGCGGGAATATAAATTAAACATAATTACCACCGCACCCAGTGTGGTTTACCGGGTATATACAGTGACCGGCGAAGTAATGGAAATAGAAAACCCCTCGAAAATGCCGGAAACAGGGAAAATGGAACATGTGGAAGAGCCGTTTGTCAAAGCTACCATCATGGTGCCGAAAGAGTTTGTGGGGGCAGTGATGGAGCTGTGCCAGGAACGCCGGGGGATTACTCAGAATATGGAATATATGGGTATTAATCGGGTAATGCTCACCTATCTGCTGCCGTTATCGGAAATTATTTTTGATTTTTTTGATCAGTTAAAGACCCGTACCAAAGGGTATGCTTCGCTGGATTATGAAATGCATGGATATCAAGAAACCAATTTAGTAAAAATGGATATTTTGGTCAATAATGAGCCGGTTGATGCACTGTCCAGTATTGTGCACAAAGATAAGGCTTACTACCGGGGACGGGCATTGGTAGAAAAACTGCGTGGTTTAATACCCCGGCAGCACTTTGAAATACCCATTCAAGCCGCTGTCGGCAACAAAATTATTGCCCGGGAGACTGTAAGAGCGCTGCGCAAAGACGTGCTGGCCAAATGTTACGGCGGCGACATCTCTCGTAAACGCAAGCTGCTGGAAAAACAAAAAGAAGGTAAAAAACGCATGAAGCAGGTAGGCAATGTCGAAGTACCCCAAGAAGCATTTATGGCAGTATTAAATATTGGTAAGGATAAGTAAATGAAACAACAAATAATGTGCATGCTTCAAGCGTGCACATTTTTATATGCTTAATGCGGCAAACTGTGTTGAGCGTTTTGTGACCGCGTTGATCTGACGATGCTGCCGGTAAAACCAAACCGGTACATTAAGAACCGAACCGTTTTAATTTGCTGAGAAAAGGAAAAACTATATCAAAGAGGATTTATCATGGATTCATTAAGTTTATACATTCACGTTCCTTTTTGCATGCGCAAATGCAGCTACTGTGATTTTGTTTCTTATTCCTATAGTGCAGATGCCGCCGAAAGCTATCTGACAGCTTTGGAATTAGAACTGCAGCATTATGCGTGCACATTGT
This sequence comes from uncultured Peptococcaceae bacterium, assembly GCA_965546615.1. Classification (GTDB taxonomy): domain Bacteria; phylum Bacillota; class Desulfotomaculia; order Desulfotomaculales; family Desulfohalotomaculaceae; genus CBEUVQ01. The sequence goes on along the minus strand of CBEUVQ010000002.1, from coordinate 32,208 downwards.
CTCGCTTGCAAAGACAACCTGCCACTGTCTTTATCGGCGGTGGCACACCTACAGTATTAAAGACGGCACAGTTAGAAAAACTGCTGCTTGCTGTGCAAAAGTATTTTCACTGGGCGCCAAATGCCGAAGTAACCATTGAAGCCAATCCCGGCACTGTCAACTGGGAAAAACTGTACACATTAAAGCAGCTGGGTGTCAATCGTTTAAGCATAGGGGTGCAGGCCTGCCAACAGCATTTGTTAAACCTGCTTGGGCGGGTACACAATTATCAGCAGGCAGTACAGGCGGTGGCCGATGCTCGCTGTGCCGGCTTTGAAAACATTAACTTAGATTTAATTTTCGGCCTTCCCAACCAATCGCTGACGGAGTGGCAGCAGTCGTTAAGATCAGTGCTCGATCTAAGCCCCCGGCACCTGTCCTGTTACAGTTTGCAGCTGGAGGAAAATACACCGCTCACCACAGCGGTAGAATGCGGCCGGTTAAACCGCTGTTCTGAAGAGCTGGAACTGGCGATGTATCAAGAAACTATCGACTTTCTTGCTGCCAACGGTTATCTGCACTATGAAATATCTAATTTTGCACAGCCTGGGTTTCAATCCAAACACAACCTTGTTTACTGGCATAACGGTTACTATTTGGGTTTAGGACCGGCGGCTCATTCACATGTAAATAATGAACGCTGGGCCAACACCGGCGGTTTGGAGGAATATGTCAGCAAATTGACAGCAGGTGAACTGCCGGTCAGTGAACACAATTCCTTAACTGTCAAAGATGATATGATTGAAACCGCAATTATGGGTTTGAGATTATTAGAAGGCTTAAGTTTATGCGCGTTTTACGAGCGCTTTCGGCAGGATGTGCAGAATGTTTGGCCAAAGCAGATTGCTGAACTGTGTGCGCAGGGGCTGCTGGAACTGACGGCTACTCATTTAAAATTAACGCAGAAAGGGCTGCCGTTGGCCAACGTTGTTTTTGCCGAATTTGTTTAACTGAGTACAGTCAGCTGCCTGAACAGCTAAACCAACCTGCTTGACAAAAACCTAGTCAGGTGCTATGTTAAATTGTAGTAACTTAGCACTCAATAACTAAGAGTGCTAACAGGAGGTGGTGCCGGGATGAAAATGGATGAACGCAAGAAAAAGGTGCTGCTGGCTATTATTAAAGATTACATTTCTACTGCCGAACCGGTAGGGTCACGAACCATTTCGCGCAAATATAATCTGGGAGTAAGTCCGGCTACCATTCGCAACGAAATGGCTGATTTAGAAGACTTAGGCTTTATTGAGCAGCCGCACACATCAGCCGGCCGCATTCCGTCACATTTGGGTTACCGCTACTATGTGGATTATTTGATGGAACCGTTGGAGCTTAATCCGGAAGAGAAAGAAATAATTAATCGCAGTTATCAAACCAAGGCAGAAGAAATCGGGAAGCTGATTAACCAAACCGGTCAGCTGCTGTACCGCCTGACCAACTATACATCGATGGTAATGGCTCCGCAGCCCCGTTCATCTGCTATCAAGCATATTCACTTAGTATCGATGAGCCCGACTCAGGCGATGGTCATTGCTGTGCTGGACACCGGTGCTGTTCACCATCATTTAATGGATGTAGATGAAAGCATCACCGCTGCAGATCTGCAGCAGATTTCAGCGGTGTTAAATGCGAAACTGGCCGGCTTTACCATGCCGCAAATTCGGTTGACAATACTGAAAGAAATTTATCATGAACTGCACCGTTACAGAAGTTATTTAGACACGGCAATAGAGCTGTTAACACAGCATCTGCAGGACAGCGCCGAGAGTAAGATTTACTTGGGTGGGGTATACAATATTTTAAACCAGCCTGAGTTCCACAATATAGAAAAGGTTAAAACATTACTGTCACTGTTGGAACAAGAGTCGTTATTGCATGAGATTTTATCTGATCAAAATAATAACGGTTTAACTGTTCGCATCGGTGTTGAAAATACACATGAACAGATGAAAGACTGTACCATGATAACAGCTACCTATCAATTAGATAATCATGTGCTGGGGACGATTGGTGTGCTGGGTCCTACCCGGATGGAATACGCCAAAGTAATTACCATTGTTGAACACTTGACTAAGCACTTAAATTACGCACTCAGCAAATTCAAATTAAGGTAGCTAAAATATTTGAGGGGGAACCGATCATTGAGTTTGAAACAGCAGGCCAGCAAAGGGTCGGAAGTAGACGAAAGGCTGGCAGCTTTGATTACCAATTCCAATGCAGTGCGGGCGATTGCCTCAGCAGTAGAGGGTACGCTAGGCCCCAAGGGTTTGGATACCATGTTGGTCGACCGCTTCGGCGAAGTAGTGATTACCAACGACGGGGTCACCATCCTCACCATGATGGAGGCCAATCACCCTGCTGCCAAAATGGTTGTAAACATTGCTAAATCTCAGCAGGAGGAAATTGGTGACGGGACCACTACCGCTACAGTAATGGCGGGAGCGCTGGTTGGAGCCGGCGTAGAACAGGTTGCTAAAGGTGTTCCGGTAGCTCGGGTAATTGAAGGTTTGCGTTTGGGGCTAAAGCGTGCCCGGCAAATGATCGAAGAGCAGGCTCAAACAGTTAAGGGATTGGATGATCCGCTGCTGCGGCAGGTAGCATTGGTTGCCGGGCGTGAACATGAAGATATAGCGGATTTAGTGGTTAGGGCGGCAGCATTAATTGGTGAGGAAAAGTTAAAAGACAAAACTTTTAAGCTGGCAGACACAGTCATTTCGCAAGAGGGTGCGGATAACCAAGTATTTATGGGCGTGATTATCGGTAAGGAACGATTAAATAAGCAAATGCCCCGTGATTTAGAAAACGTCAAAGTATTGGTAATTGATGACGCTCTTGAGCCGGAAGAATTGGATGATGAAGCTTTAGGTACGGAAAGCGGATTTGCTCGTTACTTAGAACTGCAGAACGAATTTAACGCTAACTTGCAAAAAATTATTGATTTAGGTGTCGGTTTGGTGCTGGTTGACCGGGGGGTTAACGACGCTGCGGAAGAAGCGCTGACTGATGCCGGCGTTATTGTGGTGCAGCGGGTAGCTAACAAAGAACTGCGCAAAGCGGCTGAACACTGCGGAGCGCGGATGATTAAGCGCACCGGGCTGCGTAAAAGTGCGGAAAATTTAGCAAAATATCTTGGTTATGCCCAAAAAGTGACCAGTGAAGAAAAATTAGAACAGCTTTGGATTATGGGCGGTGGCGGTAAGCCGATGGCTACTGTGTTGGTGGGTGCAGCCACTGCCGAAGTGGTGGGCGAGCGTGAGCGGATAGCCAAAGATGCCGCCAGTGCGGTGCAGGCTGCGGTGCGCAGCGGGGTAGTGCCGGGCGGTGGCTCGTTGGAATTGGCGATAGCGCGGGAAGTGGAAAAACTGCGTGATGAAATCAGAGGAATGGCTGCGTTTGGTGTGGATTGCGTTGCCAGTGCGTTAAGACGCCCGATTTCCCAAATTGTCGCCAATGCCGGTTTTAATCCGTTGGAGAAGATCGGCGATGTTAATGCCGCTCAGGTAGAGAACAAAAAAATATCGCTGGCGATAGACTGTGATACCGGCGATGTTGCGGATATGTATCAGCTTGGGGTGGTAGACCCGATGCTGGTAAAACTGCATGCCGTTAAAGCTGCGGGCGAAATTGCTGAAGCAATTTTAAGAATAGATACCATCATTAAAATGCGCGACGAAAATTCCCAAGAAGAGAAAGAAAGCGAGTTTTAACATGCATTGTTCCCAAAATCTGTAGGGAGCGGTGTCGGCCGTTTCGCTGAGCTGTCACCCGAATTTGCGGTGTGCAGATAATCAGCATTAGGAATGCAGCCTTTGGAAGAGTGAGGTGGGTTTTTTTGACCGATGAAAAAATAAATACCGAGCAAAACGAAGAATTACATAATCAATCTGAAGACCAGAGTACTCAAGAAGAAAAGCATGAGCAGACAGCTGACAATAAAGAACCGTCTGTTGAGGAGCTGCAGCAGCAGTTGGCTGCCAAAACTAATGAGGCGGAAGATTGTTATAATCGTTTGTTGAGAACACAAGCTGATTTTGACAATTTTCGCCGGCGTTCACGTCAAGAACGTGAGGAACTTTTAAAATTTGCAAGTGAAGGTTTAATTACCGAGCTTTTGCCGGTTCTTGACAACTTTGACCGCGCGTTTGCAGCTGCTGATAAAACCGGTAAAGATTTCGTGTCCGGTGTACAGATGATTTATCGACAGCTGAAAGAAGTCTTGGCAAAAGAAGGCTTGGAAGAAATTGCCGCAGAAGGAGAAGAATTTGATCCCAACAAGCATGAGGCAATTATGCAAGTTGAAGCAGATGCTGACGAAAACATTGTTGTTGAAGAAATGCGTAAAGGTTACACTTTAAAAGGCAAAGTAATTAGACCGGCAATGGTGAAAGTGGCAAAGTAATTTACTTAGGATATATTCAGGAGGTTGAAGGTTAAATGGGCAAAGTAATTGGTATAGACTTAGGTACAACTAACTCCTGTGTAGCTGTAATGGAAGGCGGCGAAGCAGTAGTAATTCCAAATGCTGAAGGGGGGCGTACCACCCCTTCGGTAGTTGGTTTTTCTAAAACCGGTGAACGCTTGGTAGGCCAAGTGGCAAAAAGGCAGGCGGTAACCAACCCTGAACGCACCGTGATTTCTGTTAAACGTCATATGGGAACTGACTTTAAAGTTGAGATTGACGGCAAGCATTACACCCCGCAAGAGATATCCGCAATGATACTGCAAAAATTAAAAGCAGATGCTGAAGCTTATTTGGGAGAAAAAGTAGACCAGGCAGTAATCACTGTTCCTGCATATTTTACCGATGCTCAGCGGCAGGCAACCAAAGATGCCGGTAAAATTGCCGGTTTAGAAGTGCTGCGGATTATCAACGAGCCTACCGCGGCATCATTGGCTTATGGTTTAGATAAAGGAGAAGACCAAACTATTTTGGTTTACGACCTTGGCGGCGGAACCTTTGACGTGTCCATTCTTGAGCTGGGTGAAGGTGTGTTTGAAGTTAAAGCTACCAGCGGTAACAACCGTTTGGGTGGTGATGATTTTGACCAGCGGATTATTGACTGGATGGTTGCTGAATTTAAGAAAGAAGCCGGCATTGATCTGAAAAATGACCGCATGGCAATGCAGCGCCTGAAAGAGGCTGCGGAAAAAGCGAAAATCGAGCTGTCCGGGGTGATGAGCACTAATATTAACCTGCCGTTTATTACCGCCGGTGCGGATGGACCGAAACACTTAGATTTAAATCTTACCCGGGCTAAATTTGAAGAACTTACTGCGGATTTGGTGGAAAAAACCATGGGCCCAACCCGGCAGGCCCTTGCAGATGCCGGCTTAGAGCCTAAGGATATTGGCAAAGTGCTGCTGGTTGGCGGCTCAACCCGTATCCCGGCAGTACAAGAAGCAATTAAAAAATATTTGGGTAAGGAACCGTACAAAGGGATTAACCCAGACGAGTGTGTTGCCATTGGGGCGGCAATTCAAGCAGGTGTTTTGGCCGGTGAGGTTAAAGACGTGCTGCTGTTAGATGTTACTCCGCTGTCTTTGGGTATTGAAACACTTGGTGGTGTTTTTACCCGCTTAATTGAGCGCAATACCACTATTCCGACTTCTAAGAGCCAAATTTTCTCCACTGCGGCTGATAACCAAACTTCGGTAGAAATCCATGTGCTGCAGGGTGAACGACAAATGGCAGCTGATAACAAAACTTTAGGTCGGTTTACTTTAAGCGGTATTCCGCCGGCACCGCGGGGTGTTCCGCAAATTGAAGTTAAATTTGATATCGATGCCAACGGTATTGTAAATGTTTCCGCTAAAGATATTTCTACCGGGAAAGCCCAAAGCATCACCATTTCCGGCACCGGCGGATTATCTGATCAGGAAATTGAAAGAATGGTAAACGATGCCGAAAAATATGCCGAAGAAGATAAAAAGCGCAAAGAGCAGGTTGAAGCCCGCAACAACGCGGACAGCTTGATTTATCAAGCAGAAAAAGCTATTGATGATTTTAAAGATAAGGCCGATAGTACAATGATTGATAACGTGAAAAAAGCAGTGGAGGAACTGCGTTCGGCAATGGGCGGCGATGATGTTGAGCTGATCAAGCAGAAGACTGAAGCACTGCAAAAGCCGCTGCATGAATTGTCTGCTGCAATGTATCAGCAAAATGCAGCTAATGCGCAGTCTGCCGGCCCTCAAGAGGGAGCAAAGCAGGACGACAATGTTGTAGATGCTGATTACGAAGTAAAAGATGATAACAAGTAACTCGCAACCGGCATATTGATGATATAATAAACTGCTAACAGGGGAGGCCTGGTTTCCTCCCCTGTATTTGTAATGACCAGCATAAAGGTGGTGATCCATTGGCTAAGCGTGATTATTATGAAGTTCTTGGTGTTTCAAAAGATGCTTCGGCTGAAGAAATAAAAAAAGCATACCGGAAATTAGCACGCAAATACCACCCCGATGCCAACCCGGATAACAAAGAAGAAGCGGAAGCCAAATTTAAAGAAGCGGCGGAAGCATATGCGGTATTGAGTGATCCGGATAAACGTGCCCAATATGACCGCTTCGGTCATGCCGGTACCGACGGACAAGGTTTCGGCGGATTTGGAGACTTTGGCTTTGGCGGTGGTGATTTCGGCAGTATTAATGATATATTTGACATCTTTTTTGGCGGGGGTTCTTCGCGCCGCAGCAGCGGACCGCAGAAAGGTGCGGATTTAAGACTCAACATGGAGCTTTCTTTTAAAGAAGCAGCTTTTGGCGTGGAGCGGGATATTAAAGTTCCTCGTTATGAACAGTGTGAAACCTGTGGCGGCAGCGGGGCCGCACCCGGTACGGCACCTAAAACCTGTGGAATGTGCCACGGTACCGGGCAAATTCAACAAGCGGTGAACACCCCGTTTGGACGAATTGTTCAGTCGCGGACCTGTTCACACTGTCACGGAGAAGGTAAAATAATTGATAAACCCTGTCCTACCTGTCACGGCGGCGGGCGGGTTAAGCGCAGCCGCACCATTCATGTAAGAATTCCTGCCGGAGTGGATAACGGCACCCGCATTCGCCTTAACGGTGAAGGCGAACTCGGAGTAAAAGGCGGTCCGCCGGGGGACTTATATGTATATATTTCGGTGCGTCCGCACAAGATATTTAAACGGGACGGAAATGACGTTTTCTGTGAAATTCCAATCAGTTTTGCTCAGGCAGCATTGGGGGACGTAATCAGTGTTCCCACGCTGGATGGCGAAGAAACGTTAAAAGTACCCGAAGGAACCCAAACCGGAGCGGTATTCCGGCTGAGGGGTAAAGGAATTCCGTATGTCAACGGAGCCGGTCGCGGCGATCAGCATGTGCAGGTGAAGATTGTCACTCCTACCAAATTGACTGATCAGCAGAAAGAACTGTTAAGACAATTTGCCAAGTTATCCGGTGAAAAGGTGCCGCATGGTGCTGATAAAAGTTTCTTTAAAAAAGTAAAAGATGCTTTTGTAGGTTAAACGGCTAATGCTAAACTGGAGGTCAAATTATTTTGAACTACCTGGAAGTTGCGGTACACACTCCGCCTGAGGGTGTGGAGATGATTTCATTAATCTTTGAAGAATTGGGTAGTGGCGGGGTAGCCATTGATGACCCCGCCCTTCTTATTAAGTATATTGAATCCGGGCGCTGGGATCATTGGGAATTTCCCGATGAAATGCTTGACCGTCGACGCATGCCGGTGGTAAAAGGCTATCTGCCGGTGGACGGTGCAGAGCAAAAGTTGGCCTGTTTAGAAGAACGGATCAGTAAGTTAAACTTAAGTACCGAGCCGAAAATTTATATTCGCGAGATAAAGGAAGAAGACTGGGCTACCGCTTGGCAGGCCTATTACAAACCGCTGAATATCGGAAAGCGCTTTTTTATTAAGCCCTCCTGGGAGGAGGCGGCTGCTGAGCCCGGGCGGATAATGCTGGAGCTGGATCCGGGTATGGCTTTTGGCTGCGGCAACCATCCGACCACAACGATGTGTCTTGAACTGATGGAAAATTTAATTGCCGGCGGAGAAGAAGTATGTGACGTTGGCACCGGCAGCGGCATTTTGGCCATTGCAGCCGCTAAACTGGGTGCGGCATCGGTCACAGCCATTGATTTGGATGAAACAGCGGTAAAAGTGGCGAAAGAAAACGTCAGAATAAATGATGCTGCTGATAAAGTGCAGGTAATTCACGGCAATCTGCTTGATCATTACCGGGGCTGTCCCGACTTAATGATTGCTAATATTATTGCTGATGTAATTATCAAATTAGCCGCCGATGCGTATCAACTGCTCAAGCCCGGAGGCAGCTTTATCACGTCGGGAATTATCAAAGAGCGGGCGGAAGAGGTATTAGAAGCCGTTACCTTAAACGGATTTAAATTAAAAAAGCGAATGACCGAAGGTGAATGGGTGGCTTATCTATTGAAAAAAGAATAGAGGGATTTTTTTGGCACGATTTTTTGTAGACCCGGACAACATCAAAAAAAGACAAGCGGTGATTACCGGACCGGATGTTAAGCATATTCAAAAGGTACTGCGCTTGGGTGAAGGTGATGCTGTTACACTGCTGGACGGTCGGGGAAATCAATATCAAGCAAATATTACCGGCTATAATCGGGATGCTGTTTTTTGCAGTATTGTCAGCAAAGATGCTGCGGTAGGTGAACCGCCGGTGAAAGTTACATTGGTGCAGGGCCTGCCGAAAGGGGATAAAATGGAACTGGTTATTCAAAAAGGTACCGAACTGGGTGTAACCAGGTTTATTCCTTTGAAGTGCATCCGTTCGGTAGTTAAGCTGGATGAAAAGAAAGCTGTTGAACGGCAAAAACGCTGGCAGAGAGTAGCTTTAGAAGCAGCTAAACAGTGTCGGCGTCCGCTGGTGCCCAAAGTGAGTGTTCCGCTTAAATGGCAGGAGGTAATTGACGAAATCCCCGAAGATGCTCTGCTGATTATTCCTTGGGAAGGTGAAACGGCAGCATCTGTTAAAGATGTGCTGGCCAACCGAGAATATAATAATATTTACATTGTTGTCGGGCCGGAGGGTGGTTTTGAACCGTCGGAAATTGATAATGCAAAAATGTGCGGAGCAAAAACAGTTACGCTTGGGCCGCGCATTTTGCGTACCGAAACCGCCGGTTTAGCGTTGATAAGTATTCTGATGTACTTATATGGGGACATCGGCTAAGGGGTGATATAATGTCCCAAAAGGCAGTGGCAATTTACACGTTGGGCTGCAAAGTAAATCAAACGGAATCAGCGGCCATTGGAGAAATGTTCAAAGAACACGGCTATACCATTACTGACTTTAATCAAGCAGCCGATGTTTATGTTATTAATACCTGTACCGTTACCCACCTTGGTGACCGCAAAAGCCGGCAGATGATTAGAAGAGCGGCTAAAACCAATCCCGATGCTCTGATTGTGGTTACCGGCTGTTATGCTCAAACCTCACCCGGTGAGATTTTGGAAATACCGGGCGTAGATCTGGTGGTGGGCACAAGCGATAAAAATAAAATTGTAGAGTTAGTGGAAAAAGCTGCTGAAAAAACAACACCGCAGCCTTTAAAGGCGGTGGGTGATATTTTTTCCCAGCATGAATTTAAAGAAATGCCTACCGTTACAGAAAGCGGTAAAACCAGAGCTTTTATTAAAGTGCAGGAAGGCTGCAATAATTACTGTGCTTACTGCGTCATTCCCTATGCCCGCGGTCCGCTGCGCAGCCGTCGTCCGGAAAGCATTGCTGCAGAAGTAAAAAAACTGGTGGAAAACGGTTTTAAAGAAGTGGTGCTCACCGGAATTCACACCGGGGCTTACGGTTTGGATTTTGCTGACGGTACCGAACTGTCAACTTTACTGAAAAAAATTGTAGACATTCCCGGATTGGCCAGACTGCGTCTTAGTTCAGTTGAGCCAAACGATATTACACCAGAACTGATTGACATTGCCGCCCGCTCGAAAGTTTTTTGTCGGCATCTGCACATTCCGATGCAAAGCGGCGATGACCGGGTGCTGAAGGCAATGAGGCGTCGTTATACCACCGCCCGGTTTGCCCAACTGATTGACGATATTTGTACCAAAATACCTGATATTGCGATCACCACCGATGTGATTGTCGGCTTTCCCGGTGAAACCGATGAGATGTTTAAAAATACATATCGCTTTTGCCAAGAAATGGCCTTTGCCGCGATGCATGTATTCAAATATTCGCCGCGCAGAGGGACGGCGGCTGCTGACTTTCCAAACCAGGTGCCTGCTTCAAAAAAAGAAGAGCGCAGCAGTCGGCTGATTGCTCTTAGTGAGCAAATGGCAGAAAACTATGCTGATAAGTTTATCGGGCAGACGGCAGAGGTTTTAGCGGAGCAGCAGGTTCATGGTCATTCCGGACGCTGGGAAGGATTAACCGATACCTACCTGCGGGTTGAATTTGATGCTTCCGGGGATTTGCACGGTAAATTTGTTCCGGTAAAGCTCATAGAATATCGCCAGGGGAGAATATTCGGCAAAATGCTGCAGCAGTAGCAGGATTTAAAACTGATTTGTTGAATAAGTTAACTGTATGTGGTATAGAGCATCCAATAATTGTTAAAATATATTATTATACTCTGTAAAGATATCAGCTTGCTTTCGGGAGGAGGTGCAATGTTGTCTGACTGCATTTTTTGCAAGATTATTAACAAAGAAATCCCTGCGGAAGTAATTTATGAAGATGAAAAGGTTTTGGCTTTTAAAGATATTAACCCCGCAGCACCGCATCATGTACTGATCATCCCGAAAAAACATATTGCTACGCTGTTTGATTTGCAGCCGGAAGATCAAGATGTGCTTGGCCGTATCGTTTTAACCGCTCAAAAATTGGCCAAAGAGTTAGGGCTGCAGGAGAAGGGGTTCCGCTTAGTATCTAACTGCAAAGAAGAAGCAGGGCAAACTGTTTTCCACATTCATTTCCACCTGCTGGGTGGAAGAAAGTTTAACTGGCCGCCGGGCTAAAAGCATTGACTTGGCTTGTCATATTGATGTATAATTAATAAGTGTTCTGTTTTAAGGGATGGTTTTTGTGTTTAAATTTAACTCTCTGATTCATGGTCTGTCGGAGGGAGGGAAGATAAGTGGCGGAAGTTAGAGTTGGTAAAAATGAAACACTGGATAGTGCCCTCCGGCGCTTTAAGCGGTCTTGCCAAAAGGCTGGGGTGTTAGCTGAAGCACGTAAGCGCGAGGTTTACGAGAAACCCAGTGTTAAACGCAAGAAGAAGTCAGAAGCTGCTCGCAGAGCTGCAGCCCGTAAGCGTCGTTCTTTTTAAGCTGAAAATATACGGAATAAATGCCCGGCAATTTAAAATCTTGCCGGGCATTTTTTACTAGTGAGGGGTGATTTGTTTGGGCGAACTGGCATTGTGGATCGCCGTTTTATCGCTGGTCTTGGGTGTTTTAGCTTTGGGCCTGGAAATTTTCCTTTTTCCCGGTTTTGGCGCTGCCGGTATTGCCGGCTTAATTATGCTGGCGTGGGGCGTTGTTCTGCTGTCCACTGATGTTTTGCAATCCGTTCAGTCGCTGGTTATCGGTTTGGTGATTACACTGGCCTTTTTTGCCTGGGCTGCACGATTAGGCTATAAACGCAAACTGTGGCATAAACTGGCATTAAACGAGCGGCAGGCCAGTGACCGAGGTTATTCGGCTGCCCGCGCTGAATTAAAAGAACTGATCGGCAAAAAAGGGTTGGCATTAACCAAACTAAGGCCGGCCGGTGCCGCCGATATTGACGGCAAACGCGTTGATGTTGTCACTGAGGGTGGTTATATTGCGCCGGGAACAGAAATAATAGTAACTAAAGTTGAGGGCACACGCATAGTGGTTAAAGCTGTCAATTAATTTTTAAGGAGGAGTAAATATTGTTTGAAATTATTTCGGTATTAGTCTTTTTTGCTTTAATAGTTATTGCCGTTACAGTGATCTTCAGCTTTATTCCGGTAGGCTTGTGGATTTCCGCTCTTGCTGCCGGTGTGCGGGTTGGTTTAATCACTCTAATCGGCATGCGTTTAAGAAGAGTGCCGCCGGCGAAAATTATTAACCCGTTGGTAAAGGCCGATAAAGCCGGTCTGAACTTAACGGCAAATCAGCTGGAGGCTCACTATCTCGCCGGAGGTAACGTAGATAAAGTTGTAAATGCTTTAATTGCTGCCGAACGTGCGGCGATTGAACTGCCTTTTGAGCGTGCCGCCGCCATTGACCTCGCCGGCAGGGATGTTTTTAATGCCGTGCAGATGAGCGTTAATCCCAAAGTGCTGGAAACCCCTTGGGTATCGGCAGTGGCTAAAGACGGTATTGAAGTTAAAGTAGTTGCCCGGGTGACGGTGCGTGCAAACATCGAGCGGTTGGTTGGCGGTGCCGGTGAAGACACCGTGCTGGCCAGAGTCGGTGAAGGTGTTGTCAGCACTGTCGGCAGCATGGAAAACCATAAAGAAGTTTTGGAAAACCCGGATTCTATTTCTCATACTGTATTAACTAAAGGATTGGATGCCGGTACGGCATTTGAAATCTTATCTATTGATATTGCCGATGTTGATGTTGGCCGGAACATCGGTGCCCAACTGCAGACCGATCAGGCTGAAGCCGATAAGCAAATTGCTCAAGCGAAGGCGGAAGAGCGCCGGGCGATGGCGGTAGCCAAGGAACAAGAAATGCGGGCTCAAGTGCAGGAAATGCGTGCTAAAGTTGTTGAGGCGGAAGCAGAAGTGCCGTTGGCGCTGGCTGAAGCATTGCGCAGCGGGAATTTGGGAGCGATGGATTACTATAATCTCCAAAACATTATTGCCGATACGCAAATGCGCGATAACTTTGCTAAAATAAATGACGAAAAAACTCAGCAGTCTGATAACAAAGGAAAAAGTCACGGTCAGGATTTGATCGAGTAGAGTAGGTGCTGTAAATGGCTGATAGATTTGATTGGGACATTTTGCTGGAAAAAGCTCCGGATATTCCCCCGGTAAAAAGGGAAAGTGAAGAGCCAAAAAAAGAGATCGAAGCTGCGCCGCCGGCGGAAAAGCAGCCTAAACCGCAAAAACCGGCAGCTTTAGAACCCTCAGAAGAGGAACGGCCTTTTAAAAATCAAGCACCTTATCAGGTTAAAGTGCGGAAAGATGCGCCGCAGAAAAATACTGCCGGAGAAGCGGCTGAATCTCAAAATGTTAAAAACAACAGCCGCCCTGTTCACCCTCTGCAGAATCTAAGTTCAGATGCGCTGGTGCAGGCATTTATGCTTTCCGAAGTATTTGCCCCACGGGGCAGATGGTATCGCCGGCGAACGATCGGAGCCAGAACCAAATATTAGTAATTATTCCCCCTCCTCGAACATAAATTTAATTCGAGGAGGGGATTTTTTATGGGCTGGAACAATTTTACCAAACGTTTAAAGCACAAATTCTCAGACTTTCTGGAAATTCCCAGCGATGTAATGCTGGACTTGCCTAAAATTGTACTGGTTGGGGATATACAAGTGTTCATAGAAAATCACCGGGGCATAGTTGAATATACTTCAGAAGTGGTGCGCGTTATTGTAGGCGAAGGTGAAATTGGCATAATGGGACAAGGATTGTCTATTCGCAACATCTCCGGTGATGAAATTATCGTTGAAGGCAAAATAAAAAGCCTAAGCATTAATAAATAACCGATTAGTGAGAGGAGGAGCACTAAATTGTTTTTGTTTAGATTAATGGCTTATATATTTGGACATGTATCCCTGCTGGTACAAGGTGAAACATTGGAAAAATTCCTAAATATGGCAGCCGGTAGGGGGATTTATCTGTGGGATATTACCCGCATAGGTAAAGATAAGATGTTGGTTAAAGTGCGCCTTTCCAGCGTTAAACCGCTGCGCCATATTGCCCGGAGCACGAAAAGCAGGTTTAAAATTAATTCCCGCGAGGGTATTCCTTTTGGCGTTCAGCGAATGAAAAGGCGAAAAACAATGGTGCTTGGTGCAGTTTTCTTCATAATTGTGTTGTACATGCTTTCTTCATTTGTGTGGTTTATTGATGTAGAGGGCAATAAAAAAATTAGCGATCAAAAAATTCTCAGCGCTGCCCGTCAGGCCGGTTTAGCCCGCGGTTCGTTTATTTGGAATGTAGACACTGCTGCAGTGGAGCAGGCTATCAAAGATAAACTGCCAATTGTTTCTTGGGCCGGTGTAACTATCAAAGGAACAAAAGCAGATATTAAAATTGTAGAGAAAAAAATGCCTGACAGCGATACGAATCAGCAGCCGGCCCATATTGTTGCTAAAAAAGCAGGGCTGGTAAAAGAAATTTTGGTGCTGTCCGGTCAGCCGGCAGTAAAAGAAGGGGATACAGTTGTGGCGGGGCAAATTTTAATATCCGGTGAAATTATTCCGGAAGTTACCGAAGAAATTTCTCAGCCAAACAACACTTTAGAAGAAGCACCGGATACTGCTGTGCTGCCGCAATATGTGCACGCCAAAGGCATGGTACGGGCGAGAGTGTGGTATGAAGGATATGGGGAATGTCCGCTGATTGAGACAGGGAAGAGGCCTTCCGGCAGACAGGTGCAGCAGGTTTGTATGAAAATTGCAGGCAAGGAAATAATTTTAAAAGGGCCAAAGAGTGTGCCGTTTAAAAACTATCAAACGGAACAAGAGATTAAAAGGCTGCCGCTTTGGAGGAATATTGCGGTGCCTGTCGAATTTATTAATATAAAATACCTGGAAATGGTAAACTACCGGGAAGAGCGCGACCGGGCGGAGGCAAGACAACTTGCCGAGCAAAGCGCGCTTGCCGCTGTCAAAGCCGAGCTGCCGGACGATGCCAAGATAATGGAGCAGCGTGTTGAACGGGTGGAAACAGGACAGCAGGAAAACCTGGTAAGGGTAAAAATATTTGTAGAAGCACTGGAAGAAATTGGCATTGAAAAAGAATTTCAGCCTTAATATGTTAAGTGCGGGTAGGAGGAATAATCGAATTTGGAACAACAGACAGAAACCAGAATTACCCTTGACAATATTAGATTTGCCGCCGAAATTTTTGGACATTACGATGAAAATTTGGATCACATTGAAAAAATATTAGACGTTAAGTTGGTTGTTCGAGGGGACGAACTGGTTATTACCGGAGCGGAGAAATCTGTGCGCGAGGCCGAACAGGTAATAAGGCAGTTGAAAGATTATTCTGCATCGGGTAATCATATTACTCTGCTGGATATAAATTATGCTTTAAAAGTTGTGCGCTCCGGCAGCGGAGATACACTTGCTGATTTAGCCCGTGATGTGGTGGTGATAACTAACCGGGGCAAACAGATAAAACCCAAAACGCAAGGACAAAAGCAGTATTTGGACGCCATCAGAAAAAAGGATGTTGTTTTTGGCATCGGTCCTGCCGGTACCGGTAAAACTTACTTGGCAGTGGCCCTTGCCATTGCTGCTTTGCGGAATAAAAAAATATCCCGGCTGGTGTTAACCCGACCGGCGGTAGAAGCGGGAGAAAAGCTCGGGTTTTTGCCGGGCGATTTGCAGGAAAAAGTAGATCCCTATTTGCGCCCGATTTATGACAGTTTATATGATATTTTGGGATCGGAAACTACCCAAAAATATTTGGAAAGAAATATCATTGAAATTGCTCCTTTAGCTTATATGCGGGGCAGAACGCTGGAAAATTCTTTTATAATTTTAGATGAAGCGCAAAACACAACACCGGAACAAATGAAAATGTTTCTTACCCGTTTGGGGTTGGGTTCAAAAGCGGTAGTTACCGGTGACATTACTCAAGTTGACCTGCCCCGCGGTCAGAAATCCGGGCTTATTGATGCAATCAATAAGTTAAGTGGAGTTGATGATTTGGCATTTCACTATATGACCGGGTCGGATATTGTACGACATCCGTTGGTAGCTGAGATAATCAAAGCTTACGACCTGGCTGAGCAGGCGAAAGCTGATAGGGAGTGAAGTGATGATTCACTTGGGCAAAGTCGGCAGTACCTTATGGCAAGGCCTGTCTTTTTTAATTAAGCATCGTCGGGTACGCCGCGGAAGTGCTGCTGTTTTTTTTACCTTTGTTTTTACATTATTGCTTGCTGTTGATTTTTTTCCCAGCAGAGTTGACTTAGAAGTCGGAGATGTAGCTCCTTATGATATTCAAGCGCCGCACAGTGTTGAATACATTGATGCAATTAAAACCGCGGAATTAAGACGTCAGGCTGCGGAAGAAGTGGCGGAAGTCTATACTACCGATCCGTCGGCGGCACTGGCTGTTGAAAGAAGTATTACTGAGCTTACAGAAGAAATTATAACAATACAAAGCAGCGAAGAGCTGTCACCGGAAGAGAAGGCTCAAAAGCTGAAAACAACTATAAGTTTTGAGCTGCCGGATAAAGCTTATACCGATCTGGCTGTGAGTGATCCGAAAGAAACCAAATTGGTTGGTGAAAGCGTCACCAAGTTGATGCTTGACAGCTTTGACCAAGGGATTACGAATGAACAGGTTCATGATGCGGAAGCCCAGCTGGTGGCAAATATTACAAAACTAGGATATTCCCAAAGTTATCATCTTTATGCTATTGGTTTGGTGGAAAATTTTATTCGACCGAACAAATTTTATAATGATGAGCAAACGGAAGCTAACCGACGTGCAGCGATGGAGGCGGTTGAGCCGGTCAAAGTAACGATTAAAGCTCAGCAAACGGTAGTTAAAGGCGGCGACATCGTTACAGAACAGGATATTCAAGAACTGCAGGCTCTCGGCCTGCTCCACCCTGAAGAACAGTGGGTAAGTTTGTTGGGTACAGCGCTTTTAGTGGCTGCACTGATGTCGGCGGTGTTGTTTTATCTGCGTCAGCAAAACCAAGAGATTTATCACAATATCAAGCAGCTGTATCTCTTGGGTATTATTGCGCTGATTGTTTTGATCGTAGCCAAAATGCTGGTAGCGATTGAAGTTTCCCGCTGGCCGGAATTCGGCGAACTGTTTGGCTATATGGCCCCGGTGGCGGCGGCGGGAATGCTTACCGCCATATTGCTGGAATCACGTCTTGCAGTGTTGGTGGTAGCGGTAGTAAGTTTGTTTATGGGGCTGATGACGGAAAGCCACCTGAATTTCAGCATAGTTGGCTTTTTAGGCGGTATTACCGGTGTTTACAGTGTATCGAAACTCAGCCAGCGCGGAGATTTGGTGCGCACCGGTATGTATATCAGTGCGGCAGTGATGTTTTCTGTCTTTGTATTGGGCATGATGCATGGCATGCATTGGAGGCTGATGGTGGTTTCCGGTGTTGTGCTGGGATTGATTAACGGGATTTTGTCTTCCGTTTTAACTAACGGTGCGCTGCCTTATTTAGAATCTACCTTTGGCATTACATCGTCGGTCAAGCTGTTGGAACTTTCTAATCCCAGCCATCCGCTGCTGCGTCAGCTCTTAACTGAGTCGCCGGGTACATATCACCACAGTATTATTGTCGGCAACTTAGCGGAAGCGGCAGCGGAAGCGGTTGGCGGTGATAATTTATTAGTGCGTGTCGGTGCGCTTTATCACGATGTCGGTAAAATCAAACGGCCGTATTTCTTTATAGAAAACCAGCTGGCTGCAGAAAATCCGCACGACAAAATTGCGCCGACTTTATCCACCTTAATTTTAACTTCGCATGTGAAAGACGGTGCCGATTTAGCGCGGGAACACAAACTGCCTCAGCAGGTGATAGACATTATCGAACAGCACCATGGAACCGGCTTGGTTAAATACTTTTATCATAAAGCACTGGAAGGGGAGCGGGCTGAAACGATTAACGAGGACGATTTTCGCTACGAAGGCCCGAAACCGCAGACCAAAGAGGCTGCCATTGTCATGCTGGCAGACTCGGTAGAGGCGGCGGTGCGTTCAATGAAAAATCCTACTTCCGGCCAGGTAGAGGGACTGGTAAGAAAGCTGATTAAAGATAAATTGATGGACGGGCAGCTGGACGAGTGTGATTTAACACTTAAAGATTTAGATACAATTGCCAATGTTTTTTTAAGAGTGTTGTCCGGGGTTTTTCATTCCCGCATTGAGTACCCCGATATGCAGCAGGAGATGGAAAGGAGAAAGAAACGTCGTGCCAGTTTATGTTAACAATTTTCAAAGCGATGCTCCCGTTCCTGAAGAGTGGGAAGATATTGTCACCAAAGTAGTAAACAAGACATTAGAACTGCACGCAAAGGCAGATAACGAGGTCAGCGTGTCTTTGGTTGATGATGAATATATCCATCGGTTAAATCGGCATTACCGGGGTGTGGATCGACCGACCGATGTGCTTTCCTTTGCCTTTGATGAAGGGGAAGAAATACCGGATATTGAAGGAGAAGACCATTTGTTGGGAGATATCATTATTTCTATAGACACCGCAAAACGTCAGGCTGAAGAATACGGTCATACCTTTGAGCGGGAACTGGCCTTCTTAGCGGTGCACGGTACGCTGCATTTGTTGGGGTATGACCACATGGAAGAAGAGGAAACAAAAATTATGCGCGCTGAGGAGAAGCGTGTGTTAGCAGAGTTGAATATAAGCAGGTAGGTTTTTATTAAATGCAGTGGTTTAAAAGAAACTTGCGTTGGGCAGCAAGCGGCATTATCTATGCCTTAAAAACACAACCCAATATGCGTTTTCACTTAGCTGCCACTGCAGCGGTTATTTTGGTGAGCGGCGTGCTTAAACTGACTGCAGACCAGTGGCTGGATATTATTTTTGCCATTGCACTGGTCTGGACGGCAGAGCTGATAAACACCGCAGTAGAAGCAGCAGTAAACTTAATAACTACAGATTATCATCCGTTAGCGAAAGCAGCCAAAGACGCTGCTGCCGGTGCGGTGTTAATTGCCGCTGTCAACGCTTTGGCAGTAGCGGCAGTTATCCTGCTGCCCAAACTGCTGGAAAGAATCTAGAAAACATGGCTTAGGAGGTGCGAAATGTCTGGTACCGGTGAAAAACTTATTCACGTGCATGGATCGGTTTTTCCGCTGGAAAAGCTGATCAACACTGCCAAGGCCGCTATGAAGCGGGCTTACGCACCTTATTCTTGTTTTTCGGTTGGTGCCGCACTGATTACCAAAGACGGTAATGTTTACAGCGGCTGCAATATAGAAAATGTTTCTTACGGGCTGACATGCTGTGCCGAGCGGGTGGCAATATTTAAAGCGGTTGCCGATGGCGCACGCGATTTTAAAGCGATGGCGGTAATTGGCGATACCGAGCAGCCGTGCAGTCCATGCGGAGCCTGCCGTCAGGTAATGGCGGAATTTGCTCCGGATATGGAAGTATACATGGTCAGCAAAACAGGCAATTATATTAAAACAACTGTAAGGGAACTTTTGCCGGCGCACTTTGATAAAGATATGCTGGCAGAATAGCCAAGGGGGGAGAATTTTGACCTACAAATCCGGTTTTGTGGCTATTGTCGGCCGAACCAATGTAGGTAAATCTACGTTATTAAACAAACTGGTAGGGCAAAAAGTGGCTATTATGTCTGATAAAGCCCAAACTACCAGGCATAAGATCCATTCAGTATTAACACTGGACGATGCTCAGGTGGTTTTTTTAGATACGCCCGGTATTCATAAGCCCAAACACCGCTTAGGTGAGCATTTGGTGGATTTAGCGTTGGGCGCTTTAAAAGAAGTAGATATTGTGCTGTTTTTAACGGAAGCAACCGGTCCGCCCGGTCGGGGAGATCTTTACATTTTAGAACAGATGAAAGGTTTAAAAAATCCGGTGATATTGGTGCTGAACAAAATTGACTTAATCACTAAAGAAGAACTGCTGCCGGTAATTCAACAATATAAAGATGTTTATGATTTTGCCGAAATTGTTCCTGTTTCTGCGCTGACCGGAGAAAACACCGACAGGCTGGTTAATGTGCTGCTGGAGCGTCTGCCGGAAGGGCCGCAGTACTATCCGGCGGGAATGGTTACCGATCGCCCGGAAACTTTTATTATGGCGGAAATCATTCGGGAAAAAGTACTGCACCTTACCAGTGAAGAAGTGCCTCATTCTGTTACCGCCGTGATTGAGCATATCGAAGAACGGCCCAATAACGTGGTGGCGGTAAACGCCGCCATTTACACCGAGCGCGAATCTCAAAAAGGTATACTCATTGGCAAAGGCGGAACAATGCTGAAAAAAATCGGCAGCCTGGCCAGAACGGAGATTGAAAATTTGTTGGGCAGCAAGGTATATCTGCAGCTTTGGGTGAAAGTAAAAAAAGATTGGCGCAACAGGCCGGAGCTGCTCCGCAATTTTGGATATCATGAGGAATAAATGATTTCTGTATTGACAACTGTGGATTAAGCTGTTACCCTACCCATGGAGACTTTTTATACCTGAAAGTATAAATTTTGACTGTTATTGTGTAAGTAAGACTAAGGCTTTCGCCAGCCTAAGGGTCTGGCGCAAGCCAAGTTTATCTTTAAAGCCTTTTACGAATGAAGGCTTTTTATTATGGTTAAAGGCGGTGGTAAGTCTATGGACGCTGACCCTTGTGGGTTAGAAAAGAACTTATTACAACTAAATAAGAAACGTCTGCACTTACTGCCCAATATGTGCAATCAGCGGTAGCGGGGTGTGGGCGTTTCGCAAGATAGGAGTGAGCCCACATGCTATCATCCGATTTTCAAGAAATCAGAGATCAAGTTATTGAGTGTCTGGCCCAAAACTCGCTGAACAAGCTGCGTCAATGCTTGAAAGATCTTCATGCCGCGGATATTTCCGAGGTTTTTCGCGAACTGCCTCTCCCTCAGCGCATTAAAGTACTGCGTTTGGTTGATAACAGCAAGGCATCAGAAATACTGTTTGACCTTGACCGTGATGATCTGCCGCCGCTGCTGGCAGGTCTTGGCCCCAAGCGTACAGCTGATATTTTAAGCCAAATGTTTACAGACGATGCTGCTGACCTGCTTGGTGAGCTGCCTGAAGAGCAGAAAAATAAACTTTTGGGGTTAATGGAAGCAGCGGAAGCGGAAGACATTCGCGACCTGCTCAGTTATGAGAAGGATACCGCAGGCGGCTTAATGGCCACTGAATATGTTGATGTACGCAAGTATATGACCGCTAACCAAGCTATTGAACGGCTGCGCAAAATTGCTCCCGATGCGGAAACCGTTTATTATGTTTACGTTACCAATGATGATGAGCAGCTTGTCGGGGTAATATCACTGCGGGAATTAATTGTTGCCCCGCCTGAAGAACTGATTGAAAACATTATGCGCACCAAAGTAACCAGTGTTAATGTGCGCATCGACCAAGAAGAAGTGGCGCGGCTGATGTCGAAATACGACTTTTTGGCGGTACCGGTAGTTAATGACGATATGCAGCTGTTAGGAATTATTACTTTCGACGATGTAATGGACGTTATCCAAGAAGAAGCTACCGAGGACATGATGCGCCTGGCCGGAAACATGGAACCGGAAGGGCAGGATATTGAAAGCAGCTTTTTGACAAGAGCGGGACGCAGGCTGCCCTGGCTGATTGGCTTATTATTTGGTGAACTGATTGCCGGAAATGTCATTAATGGTTTTTCTTCCACACTGGAGCATATGACCGCTTTAGCTTTCTTTATTACCGCCATGGCCGGCGGCCCCGGCAATGCCGCTACTCAATCGTTAACGGTAGTAGTGCGGGGGTTAGCCACCGGGGAGATTAATAAAGATAAAATTTTTGCGGTTGTATGGAAAGAAACACAAGTTGGCATTTTAGTTGGCATTGTTTGTGGATTGGTGCTGTCTGTCATGGCCTATTTGTGGCAGTCATCGCCGACATTGGGCCTGGTGGTTGGATTATCAATGGCCTTTTCTATATCGACCGCTACTATTTTGGGTAGTTTGGTACCGGTAGTAATCAACCGCATCGGTGTGGATCCGGCATTGGCTTCCGGTCCGTTTATTGCTACACTGATGGACATTACCAGTATGATGATTTACTTTGGCATGGCCACAATATTTATACTTTGATTAAACAAAATCCAAACCTGCCGTTTTCGGCAGGTTTTTTAACTAAGTTATATATTTCGCCGGTGTGGTAAAACTAAAATTATTTGGATTAATGAAAAGGTAAAGATGACATTTTCGGAGAAGTAATATATTATGAGTAATAAAGTTTTGTCAAAGCGACTTCACACTGCAGCGATGTTTGTTTCCGCCGGAAGTATAATTGCGGACATAGGTACTGATCACGCCTATCTGCCGATTCACTTAATTAAATCCGGCAGATGCCCTAAAGCAATTGCCTGCGATGTGAAAGAAAAACCCCTGCAGGCTGCAAGAAAGAATGTTCTTGCCAACGGACTTGATTCAAAAATTGAGCTGCGTTTAGGCGACGGTTTACAGGTACTGCGACCCGGTGAAGTGCAAACAGCAATAATAGCCGGTATGGGCGGTAATACCATTAAACAGATTTTAAAGCAGTCGCCGGAGGTATTGAACGGATTGGAACAGTTAATACTGCAGCCGATGGGTGATGAGGAAAGCTTAAGGTATTGGCTGATTACCAACGGTTGGCGGCTGGCAGATGAAACATTGGTGCTGGAGGACGGACGGTTATATACTGTCATGGCCTGCGAGCATGGTGAGGAGCAGCTGCATTCTTCAGTTATTTTGGAAATCGGCCCCAGATTGATTGAAAAAAAGCATCCTCTGCTGCCCCGACTGCTCAATAAGATTGAAGACAAATACCGTCTTATTTTACAAGGTTTATTGCAGAGCAATAAGCCGGAAATACAAGAGAAAATTAAAACTGTAGAAAAAAGATTGGCCGCATTAAAGAAGGTGAGTGATCAATGGCTATAAAAAACAGGGATATTTTTGATTTGGTAGAAGAATTTGCCCCCAGGCACTTGGCGGAGAATTGGGACAATGCCGGTTTGCAAATCGGCGCGCCATCAGCGGAGGTAAAGCGCATTTTGTTGTCGTTGGACATGGACAGAGCAGTACTGCATGAAGCGGTAGAGAATAATATTGACTTAATAATTACTCACCATCCGATTTTGATGAAGGGAATTAAAAATATAAACACTGATACTCCGCTGGGAGAACTAATCCAAGGTATATTGAAAAACGGAATCACCGTTTACGCGGCACACACTAATTTAGATATCGCCAATGACGGTGTGAACAGCGTGTTGGCGGAGATGATCGGATTAAAGGATGTTTCTGTTTTACAGCCAACCGGAAGTGAAAAGTATTTAAAATTGGTAGTATTTGTTCCGGTGACTCATGTAAACGAAGTCAGAGCTGCCATTACCGGAGCAGGAGCCGGATGGATCGGCAATTACAGCGATTGTACCTTTCAAACTACCGGTGTGGGTACATTTCGCCCATTGGAAGAAACAAACCCTTACATTGGAAAACACGGAGAACTGGAACAGGTTGAAGAAGTCCGCTTAGAAACAATTGTTTCTAAGCGAAATATATCGGCAGTAATCAACGAAATGATTAATGCTCACCCCTACGAAGAAGTGGCTTACGACCTTTATCCGTTGAAAAATGAAGGTCCGGCTTATGGTTTGGGTCGGATAGGAGAACTTCCTTCAGAACAGACTTTTGAGCAGTTTGCGCAAAACATCAAGCGATTGTTAGGCCTGCGAATAGTTAAAGCCGGCGGTGAACGAGGTAAAAGTGTTCGTAAAGTAGCATTGTGCGGCGGTTCTGCCGCGGAGTTGTGGACTGCGGCGGCTGCAAAAGGGGCTGATGTGTTTATTTCAGGAGATATTAAGTACCACACTGCTCAGGATATGCTGGCGGCAGGATTATCTTTTATTGATGCCGGGCATTTTTACAGTGAGCTGCCGGTAGTGGAAAAACTATATCAATTTTTAACCGCTCGCTGTGCACAATTAAATTATGCTGTGCAAATTACTGTAGCAAAAAATCAAAAAGATACTTTTGATTATTTTTAAGATGAGGTTGTGTTAAATACCTCATCTTATTTTTTTTACAGATAACTTGATAAAGGAGGTTGTAAAAATGAACGAAGTTAACCGGCTGTGGGATATTCAGAAACTGGAGGAAGCTCAGTTTAAACTGGAAAACTTGATAAAAAACAGTGAATACGCAGGGCAGCTGCGCAAAATTAAGACCGAAATTCAACGAGGCCAATCAAGGTTTAAAAAGCTTAAAGAAGAATACAGCCGCTTAAAAATGGAGATAAAAAATTTGGAAGATGTTTTAAATTTACAAAACCAAAAACTGAATGAACTAAATGTTAAACTTTATAACGGTGAAATGAACAATAAAAAAGAAATTGCCGGTGTTCAAATGAATATCAGTAACCTTAAACAGCAGGTATCAAAATTAGAAGATCAAGAGCTGCATTTAATGGAAAAACAAGAGCAGATAAAAAACACATTGGTGCAGATATCTGAGAGTTTGCAGCAGCAAAAAGAAATGTTTTACAATATCCGTGGGCAGTACGAACAGCAGCAGCGGCAGCTCAAAGAGGAACTTGCGAAGCTGCGCAGATGTAAAGAGGAAAAATATAAGAAAATTAAGCAGGAAACGCTGGATTTATTTTTAAACCTAAAAAAGAAAATTAAAAATCCGGTAGCTAAAGTTGAAAACAGCATTTGCTGTGGTTGTCATGTGGCTTTAAGTTATAATCAGCTTAAAGAATTAAAAGCTGACAATGTAGTAAAATGCGATAATTGCGGGCGGTTAATTTTTATAGCGTCAGAATAAATTAAACGGTGATAAAGATGTGGTACATCGAAATGTTTGAAAAGCTGGAAGCAGAAAAGAATGAAGAACGGGCTGGAAAAATGTCTGCTTATATGCGGGACAAATTTTTTTCTTGGAATTCCTAAACCGAAGCTGAATAAAATTATTAAACCATATATTAAGTTAGCAGCAAAGGTGGATACAGTAGATTGGGGTTTTGTTGACTTGTGTTGGGAAAAGGAATACCGAGAAGCTCAGTATACAGCAGTGGAATATATCTTCGCTGTTCAAAAGAAACTCACTGAAAATGATATTCCAAGGATAAAAAACCTTATTGCTGCAAAGTCGTGGTGGGATATAACAGACAGCCTTGATAAAGTTATAGGTAATCTTTCGTTAAAATACCCTGCTGTAAATGATGAGATGTTATCTTGGAGTACTTGTGATAATATATGGCTTAGGCGGGCAGCCATCAATTATCAATCTTAAGGGATTACAGTAAATTTAATCCCGAATGGGTAAGAGCATTTCTGGCAAAATACGAGCCCAAATTATCAAAATTAAGTATCAAAGAGGCCGGCAAATACTTGTAGAAAATGATTATAAAGTGACACCGTCCTTAAGATTTTACCATTTGATTAAAAATGTATTTTGATGTTATAATTACAAGTTAGCAGTAAATATTGTGAGTAAATTAGATGATCGCGGGGATTATTTTTGCAATCCCTGAGGAAAGTCCGAGCTCCACAGAGCAGGGCGCTGGATAACGTCCAGTGGAGGCGACTCCAAGGATAGTGCCACAGAAATGCAGACCGCCTAAGTTTGGGCAGCCAAACCGGCAAGGATGGAACGGTGCGGTAAGAGCGCACCAGCAGCCAGGCGACTGGTTGGCTAGGTAAACCCCGCCCGGAGCAAGACCAAATAGGGGAACCATGGGGCTGCTCGTCCCGTTCCCGGGTTAGGTCGCGTTGAGGCATTAGGCAACTAATGTCCCAGATAGATGATCATCCACGACAGAACTCGGCTTACAGATTTACTCACAAAAACAAAACCACCTGTTGTTTGGCAGGTGGTTTTTGTTTTTGTATATAGAGATTAATCATATTGAATATCTATACAACTTTAGAAACGTTGATTTTTTGTTTCAAAAGTAACACAATTTGCCGCCTTTTCATATAATGTCATGAAATATAAAAAAGGAGGCAGATCTAATGGGATACTACGGTGAAAATTGCGGCGGATGTCATGATGGAGGAGGGATGTATCCGACATATCCACCCTTCATGCTCTTCTTAGTATTAATTTTATTGCTGTGTTGTTCCGGACCGCAATATGGACCGGGTGGCGGTTGCTATTAAAATATAAAAATTTATTGTAATTGTAACATCTTAAAGTTTTTTGCAATATAATGTCACAACAAGTAAAAAGGAGGCAGATATGATGGGTTATTACGGCGGCGGTCATTCTAATTGTTCATCTTTTATCATCTTTTTAGTGCTTATTCTGCTGTTGTGCGGCGGTGGCTGCGGCTACGGCGGTGGCTATGGCTACGGCGGCTATTACGGAGCTGAAAAATAATAATAACAAAAAGGAGGTAGATATAATGGGATATTATGGTGGAGGTTATAATAATAACTGTTCTTTCATCATCTTATTACTGCTTATTATGATGTGCTGCGGTGGCTACGGCTATGGTGGCGGCTGCGGCGGCGGCGGCTACTATGGCGCTGAAAAATAGTGAAATAGGCTTAAGTAATAAGACCCTGCGGCTGAGCGCAGGGTCTTATTACTTATTGTTGTTGTCTACCCGCCCAAAGTAATATCCTGCTTTTCATACCACTCTAACGCTTGATAAAAATGTACCGGTTTAAAATCCGGCCACATTTCGTCAACGACATAAAAATCGGCATAAATAGATTGTACCGGCAAAAAACCACTTAACCTGCGGCGGCTGCCCCAGCGGATTATCAAATCTAAGCGGGAAATTTCTGACGAAGCAATGACATCGTGCAGTTTGGCGCGGGCAGCGCTGTTTTTAATACCATAGTTTAAATCCCATTTCCAACCGTAATTTACTAAAAAATTAATTTTAATTAACCCTTTGCCAAAAGTTTGCCGGGTGGTAAAAGGTAAAAGTTCCCGAGGAAACTGAGGAGAATCAGTGTTGCCGATAACCAGTAAAGATGCGTCGCGGTTGGCGAGTTTATACACCGCATCCACACAAGCTTTTTGAAAAGCTTTTTTCTGAACGGACGGGCGCTTGGTATTGTCTACCGTGAAGCCGTAAAAGGTGAGTTCGGGAATTCCCAATTCCAGGCATATTTCATACAGCGAAAATCCGGGGTCAATACCGAAGCTGTAACCGGCTTCTTTAGGCATGCCGTTTTTTTCCGCCCAGCGTCTGTTGCCATCCGGTATTATTCCAATGTGTTTCGGAAGTCGTTTAAAATTTGGTTTCATAGGCACCTCATGTTCCTTTGTTGTTATATTGTTAATATTTACATTCTAAAAGCCGGCTATTCGTGAATAATTTTATAGATTAAAACAAAGTTTTGATATACTATAAAGTATTAGTACTTCATACTAAATTAGTGAGGTGTATTTATGAATTTACCACAGCGTTTAACAGAAGTAAGTTTGATTTATCCCGATAAAGAGGCTGTAATTTATCGCGAACATCGCATTACCTATCGCGAGCTGAATTTGTTGGTTAACAAGTTAATTAACGGGTTTAAATCCCTGGGCATAAAAAAGGATGATCGGGTGGTGATTTTCCTTCCTAACTGTCTGGAATTTGTTATCTCTTATTATGCAATCCTGCGTATGGAAGCTGTTGCTGTGCCGTTAAATCCTCAATACAGTATAAATGAGCTGAGCGTCATTTTAAGTGACAGTTCACCAAAAGCAGTAATTACAAATGAAGATGGTTTGCCGGCTTTTCGTTCTTTAAACTTAAACAATGAACAAAAACCATATCTGATCAGCACTTCTTCAAGTGATGAAAGCAGCGTGTTATTTAATAACTTAATTGAGGATTTTGAACCCGTTTCAGATGTCGGTCAAATAAACGATGAGCAGGTTGCGGTGCTGCTTTATACTTCCGGGACTACCGGTATCCCCAAGGGTGCGATGCTTACTCATAAAAATTTGTACAGCAATGTTACCGGTATTGCTCAGTGTTTGCAAATGCAAACTGATGACCGGTTGATGCTGGTTGCACCTGCTTATCATGCTGCGGCACAAACCGGTGTAATGAGCAATGCAATAAATGTCGGAGCGACGCTTGTCATTCGCACTCGTTGGCAGGGGCCTAAAGCAGCGCTGGCAGGTATTGAAGAGGAAAAAATTACTGTTTTTTTCGGACCGCCTATTTTTTATGTCATGCTGTGCAATTATCCCCAGTACAATGAATTTGATTACAGTTCTCTGCGTTTGGCTTTGTGTGGAGCAGCCCCGCTTTCTGAACAGCTTTTTAAAAGATTTAAAGAGATGTTTAATTTAGAGATTGTTGAAGGATACGGCATGTCGGAGGCATCTCCCGTTGTTGCTTTAAGCCCTTACACCGGCAAAAAGAAATTAGGCTCGGTGGGACTGCCGCTTCCGGGAGTGGAAGTTAAAATTTTTGATGATAATGACTGCGAAGCTGCCTGCGAGGAAATTGGCGAAATAGTTGTTAAAGGACCCAATGTAATGAAAGGTTACTATCGAAAAGATGAAGAAACACAAGCAGCATTAAAAAACGGCTGGCTGCATACCGGTGACTTAGGTTATATCGATGCGGA
Organism: uncultured Peptococcaceae bacterium; assembly: GCA_965546615.1. Classification (GTDB taxonomy): domain Bacteria; phylum Bacillota; class Desulfotomaculia; order Desulfotomaculales; family Desulfohalotomaculaceae; genus CBEUVQ01. The sequence continues at coordinate 3,703 of CBEUVQ010000002.1, read as the reverse complement.
AGGGTATATCTATATAGTGGACCGAAAAAAAGACACCATCATTCGCGGGGGCGTAAATATTTACCCGCGGGAAATAGAAGAGGTATTATTAGGGCACAGTGATATTTTAGAAACAGCGGTGGTTGGTATTGCAGACGAGTTGACGGGTGAAGAAGTTAAAGCTTACTATGTTACCCGTTCGGGACAGGAAATATCCAAAAAGGAACTGCGCGAATTTTGCAAAGGTAAAATTGCCAACTTCAAAATACCTAAACTGTTCGAACGTGTCGAAATGCTGCCGAAGAATGCTGCAGGTAAGGTTTTAAAAAGGAAGCTGGCCGGAAAAGTGTAATTATCTGCACGGCAGAGAAGATTAAAGGGGCCCATTATTGAGCCCTTTAATTTTCTCTTATTAACTTTTGTATTTCATCACCGGTTAAGGTTTTCTTTTTCTGCAGTGCTTCAGCAACCGCCCTTATTTCCTGCTCGTACTCTGTCAGCAGTTTATTAACCTGCCGGTATTGCGGTTCAACAATCTCTTTGTAGGCGGCGGATTTCTCTTGTGCACTTAGAGCAGACCAAATTAGAGGGCTGTCGGAGACAAGACCGTTATCGTAGAGCTTGATCACCAACTCATTAACTTTATCTAAATCATCGCCGGCACCGATATAAGCATGATCTGTGCCGTAAATTATTTTTTCGGCGGCTAACCCGGCAAGGTAAATTCTGATATTTTTAAGCAGCTGTTCTTTGGTGGGTAAACGGGAGGGGCTTTCACCAACAACAAAACCACTGGGGATTGACTGTGAAAACCAATTATTTGCATTAACAATTTCAGCAGGTTCTGCAATAACTGCTTTTTTGGTTGAACCGGGATATTCAATTTCGCGCATAACGGCATGACCTGCCTCGTGAATGGCAATGCGTTCCAATTCTTCAGCTGTCCATGGCTGCGGCTTGACCAGCAAACCATAAAATCCGCTGGCATAGAAAGCAGAAACGGCGAGGATTAACAGTGAGGCAGCAAGTCCTACCATTACTAAATAAGTCGACAGAGTGACTGCCTTAGCGGCAGTTTGGTATTTTTTTATTTCTTTGTCCAGGCATGGCGGGGTGAATTTTAAAACTAACACTAAGAAAATTACACCAATAATTGTAATTACCGATGTGTAGGAGATAACTTTGCCAAATGCATTATTGATATCGATCACTAACTGATAATTTTGAAGGAAAGCAAGCTGTGTTATGGGAAAATAAGCGATAATTAAGTAACAAAGCGCAATTGCAGTAATCAGCGACGTGTAAATCATTAGGACCGCCCTCCGATAAAGTTAACTTTTACCTTGTCTTATTCGTCACGGCAGCGTGAACCTCCTGTTAGCCGACAAGAGATTTAGGACCTGCAAATATGTTGTGGACAGGGCATTATTTTTGTCAAAAAGCAGGCATGTGCTTCATCTATATCTGCTGCGGGTACAAAAAAGGACGCATAAACGCGTCCTTTAAATATGGTGCCACGGGACAGAATCGAACTGCCGACACGAGGATTTTCAGTCCTCTGCTCTACCAACTGAGCTACCGTGGCATTATGGTGGGCGATGACAGGATCGAACTGCCGACCCCCTGCTTGTAAGGCAGGTGCTCTCCCAGCTGAGCTAATCGCCCACGTTTTTTAACGGCACTAATAATATTACCAAGAAAACAGTCAAAAGTCAATGTCTATAAAGAAAAATACCTGGTATTTAATACCAAGTATTGATATTTAATTACTTTTTCTTTTTGATTTTAATCATTCCCAACAGAAATAATACGCCGCCGACAGCGGCAACAATTGATGAATGACTGCTGATAAACATACTGGCTCCAATGGTGAGAAAACCTACTAACCGCAGCAGCCACTGTACCTTCCAAATCAATGACAACAACTCCTTGGACGAAGATAGTAATTTGTTAACGATAGATAAGCACCGGGCATTTAGCGTGGCGGACCACTCTGCTGCTCACACTGCCCATAATATATGCTTTAATTTCACCTAAGCCTCTGCTGCCCATCACTATTAAATCGAATGATTCTTCTTCAGCAATTTTACATATTTCTTCAGCAGGATTGCCAATCACTAATATGGTATGGGCTTTAATGTCTTTTTTTGTCAGTGCCCATTTTATTTCAGTCAGTGTTTTTTCGCCTTCTTTGGAAAATTCCTCAAGCAGTGTTTGTTCAACACTGCCCAAATGATCCGAATAGCGGTTTACATAGGCAGGAAGATGCGGTACCACATGCAGCAGCGTTAACTCTGCATCTAACTTTTTTGCTAAATCTGCTGCATGGGCAGCTGCCAGTTTCGCACGGTCCGAACCGTCTATAGGGGCAAGAATTTTCCGGTACATTTACAAACCCTCCTTATTTAGTTTTAATTGATAAGTATTTCTAACTATCTCCGCTAAGTCCTGCTAACTTTGCTTCATTTAAGAAAAAATGAACAAAAGCTAACATAATTTCACAGCAAGCAGAATATTATATTTGTGGAAATTTGAGTGGTCAAGCCTTGTCGATATACAGATGTAAATATTTATTTGTTTTTTATTAAATAAGCAGGATTACAGAATTTAACGGCGAATACAGCAGTTAAAAATTGTTTCTTATCTATTCAAGTAGTATTTACAAAGCAGCATCTAAAATAATAATTATACTTGTCAAGGCTGAAAAAACATGTTAAAATTTACACAATCTATTATCTGATTAACTGTTTAATCGTAAATTTGCGAATTGGTATAATAGTGAAACTTTTTTTAGATAATTTAATGTTTTGAGAGTGATTTTTTTTACCGGGAAGTGTTCACAAGTTCACAAATGCAGATTGCCGAAATTGTTTTTATATATTTTAAAATTTAATATTGGAAGGGAGGGGAATAAAACGGATGTCAGAAGCAAGAAAGTATGACTCTGAATTTACCAAAAAGGTTTATAAAACAGAAGCCGGTCGATGGGTAAAGATGTGTATGCAGTGCGGTATTTGCCCTACTACTTGCACACTGAAAGACCTTATGGACAATTCTCCCAGAAGGATTATTCAATTAATTCGTGCAGGAGCCAAGGATGAAGTGCTGAAAAGCAACACGATGTGGCTTTGTACATCGTGTTATACCTGTACTTGCAGGTGTCCGCGGGGTGTGCCTATGATGGATGTAATGCACGATTTGCGTCATCTGGCTGAAGAGGAAGGTTACTCACATAATTCAACCCACATGGCCAAAGTTTACTATGAAGATGTATCGAAACGGGGCCGTATTTGGGAAGGCGGGCTGACCGTTAAATATGGCCTGAAGTTAGGGATAGGTCCGGCTCTTAAGTTGGGTCTTGATATGAAGGATGTTGCTATGGAGATGGTTAAGCATAAGCGGCTGTCGTTTATGCCGGCAAAAGGCGTAAAAAATCCTGCCAACCTGCGAAAGGTATTACAGAAGGCAGCAGCTTTGGCAAAGGAGGAAGGCTAAATGAAGTATAGTTATTATCCCGGATGTGCCAGTGAGGGAACTGCATTAGCCAATTACCATGCCTTTTTAGCTGTTGCTAAAGCATTGGGTATTGAATTGAAAGAAGTTGAAGATTGGAACTGCTGCGGTGCTACAGTGACATCCAGTGTTATCGGAGAATTTCCTGCACAGGTGCTGGCAGCCCGCAATTTGGCTATTGCTGAAAAGCAGCGGCTTGATGTGGTAACTA
>CBEUVQ010000001.1:0-120452 GCA_965546615.1 uncultured Peptococcaceae bacterium | reverse complement strand
GTTGGCCTGCCTTATCGGTGGTTCCGTCGGTGGGCTGATTGCTATGCAGACATTTCGCCACAAAACCCAAAAACTGAAATTTAAACTTGGTATACCGCTGATCATTATTGCTCAGCTGGCATTAATTCTGCTGGTAATTAAGCTCGCTTATATCGATATAACCGCCGCTTCTTTTGTTACCGACACGGTGCGTACCCTGCAGGATAAGCTGCTTTTATTTTAACACAACCGCTGATTTGTGCATTAGGCGAAAAATTTCCTTATATTAACAACAGGTAAAAATGCAGCCTTTGAATAAACCGCAGAAGCGGAGCGCTGCCGTCCGCCGAAAGAAAAATCCCGAGGGGAATTTGCCTCGGGATTTTTATATAATTATTTTTTCGGCTTAAAGGTTTGGCATTGGGTTTCGTCGGAGCTGTGAGCGGGGCCGCTGCTGATGCGGTCTACTTCCACCATCGGTGCGTCACACATTACGTTGTTGTTGTACTGACATTCGGTTACATTGCATTTAACAGATTTGGTCATAACGGATCACCTCCTTTTCAGAGGCTATTTTTCCAAAATTAGCTTAAAAATATTCTTTGCGTTTTTATTGGTTTAAATGTATGATTATTCATGAAGGATAATTGATAAATATGTAGAATTTTTATGTTTATGATATTATGCATATACTTTTGTCCGCGTTTTGTGGACGGAATCCTGCCAGGGTAAGTTAGACAGGAGGGGTGTTTTGCGGCAAGACATTTGCTGGACAGATTTTCTGAAATTAATTAGGAGGCGAAAACAATGCGTAAAAAAATGCTGTTTGTAGTGCTGGCTGCAGCAATGATGGCTGTTTTGTTGGCCGGCTGCGGCGGCGGGGATGAAACCGCCGGCACCGGTGACAGTGGGAAAGAAAAGGTATTTATCTTTGCTCAAGGGGCGGATCCGCGCGGTTTAGACCCGGCGTTTGTTGATGACGGTGAATCCGCCAAAGTAATGGTGAACATTTACGACAACTTAGTGCGTTATAAAGAAAACAGCACTGAAGTAGAGCCGGCACTGGCTGAAAGCTGGGAGCCCAACGAAGATTTTACCGAATGGACATTCCACCTGCGTCAAGGCGTTAAATTCCACGACGGCACCCCGTTTAACGCCGAAGCGGTGAAGTTTAACATTGATCGTCAACTGCCGCCCAACCGCACTGACGATATGCCGTATGCCAGCTTTGTTTACGGCAAAGTAAAAGAAGTGCAGGTAGTTGATGACTACACTGTAAAAATTATTTTAACCGAGCCGTATGCTCCTTTCCTGGCCAACATGGCAATGTGCATGGCTGCTCCTATTGTCAGCCCTGCAGCGGTAGAAAAATACGGTGATGACTATATCTCCAACCCGGTAGGTACCGGACCGTTTAAGTTTGTAAAGTGGGATCGCGGTCAATCCATTGAACTGGTTAAAAACGAAGAATACTGGGACGGAGCGCCAAAGCTTGATAAGCTGATCTTTAAATTTGTTAAAGAAAACTCTGTTCGCGCCAGTGAATTAATGACCGGTTCCATCGATGCGATGGACGGTGTTGACCCCAACGACGTTAAAACCCTGGAAGAAAAAGGTGTTGTTGTTGCTAAAAACCCCGGCATGAACATTAACTACCTGGCATTCTTCACCAACAAAGAGCCGTTTAACAACCCGCTGCTGCGTCAGGCGGTAAGTCATGCCATTGACCGTGAAGCAATTGTTCAGCACCTGTATCAAGGCACCGCTGATTTGGCCAACGGCCCGCTGCCGTCCTTTATGCCGGGTTACGACAAAAACTTAAAGCCGTACGAATATGATCCGGAAAAAGCTAAACAGTTATTGGCGGAAGCCGGTTACTCCGACGGTTTAAAAGTTACTCTGCTGACTTACACCAACCCGCGTCCGTACAATACGGTAGGACAAAAACTGGCGGAAGCGATTCAAAACGACCTGCAGAAGGTTGGCATTCAGGTAGAAATTAAAGCATGGCCGTGGACCGAATACAAAGAGGTTGTTTCCCCCGAAATCGTTGAAGAAGGGGATATGATGATTTACGGCTGGATCGGTGACAACGGTGACCCCGATAACTTCCTGCGCCTGCTGGACAGCCGCGAAATTGCCGGCAGCTTGAACAGCGCTAAGTATGCCAATCCGAAGGTAGACGAACTGCTGGATGCCGGCAGCCGTGAATTTGATCCGGAGAAGCGTGCTGAAATTTACAGTGAGCTGCAGCAGATTTTAGTTGAAGACGCTCCGTGGGTTTACATTTCTCACGCCACTGCAATGACTGCACAAAGCAGCAGTGTGGAAAACTTAAAACTGCACCCCACCGGTGTTATCTTCTTCCACAACGTTGACAAGAAATAATATTGCTTGCTGAGCGATATTCTGATATGGCCCAAATTTATTTGGGCCATATCTATGTAATAAATCTTTTAGCAACTGCTGCCAAGACATTTGATCTGTGCAGGGCAGAGGACGGCACAGCTTTTAAAAGCATCATTGGCAAAAGAAACTCTCTGCCGCATTTCTGCACGGTATAAATGTCTTAACTGCCTGTTAAAAACAGGTAAAATGTTGTACTTTTTCCAGCTGGGAGGTTAAAAAATGCTCCGTTATTTATTAAAACGGATACTAATGCTGATCCCGGTATTGTTAGGTGTCAGTCTTTTTGTTTTTGTTGTTATGCACCTGTTTGCCGGTGACCCGGCCAGGGTAATGCTGGGTCAGCACGCCACTAACGAACAAGTGGAAGCATTACGCGAAAGTATGGGTTTAAACGACCCGATTTATGTTCAGTTCGCTCACTTTCTGTCCGATCTTTTGCACGGTGATTTCGGACGTTCCTTAATGACCCGTGCCCCGGTACTGGATGAAATTTTTGCCCGCTTTCCCGCAACCGTTGAATTGGCTTTGGCCGCAATTATTATTGCTTCTGTTGTCGGGATAACTGTAGGTGTAATTTCGGCGGTAAAACAGTACTCTTTCTTTGACTACTTAAGTATGATAGGAGCGCTGTTAGGGGTATCGATGCCCATCTTTTGGCTGGGCTTGATGATGATTATTCTGTTCTCGCTGACGCTGAACTGGCTGCCGGTTAACGGCCGCATTGATGTCGGTCTGGAACCGCTGCACATTACCGGATTATATGTAGTAGACAGCATAATTACCGGCAATTGGGAGTCATTAAAGAGCGCCCTGATGCACTTGATTATGCCGGCCACCGCGTTGGCTTCATATTCAATGGCCATTATTGCTCGGATGACCCGTTCTACTATGCTGGAAGTAATTAGACAGGATTACATCCGCACCGCCCGCGCCAAAGGCTTAAAAGAAAGCGTGGTTATTTTTAAGCACGCCTTGAGAAATGCACTGATTCCGATTGTTACCGTTATCGGCCTGCAGTTAGGGGTACTGATGGGCGGTGCGGTGCTTACCGAAACGGTGTTCAGCTGGCCGGGTATCGGCAGCCGCATGGTTGATGCCATTTTAGCCGGTGATTTTCCGCTGGTGCAGGGCACGGTAATCTTTATTGCCACTGTTTTTGTAATTGTCAACCTCATCGTCGATATGCTTTATGCGTGGCTGGATCCGCGGATTAAATACTCGTAAAGAAGGGGATGCTGCATATGTCTGAGTTAGCCAAAGCCCCTGCCGAGGCGGTGACCGAAGTTGTGGAGATGTACTCCCCGCTGCGCGAATTCTGGCATCGCTTATGTAAAAACAAATTGGCATTGGGCAGCTTGATATTTTTAGTGCTGTTGGTTTTAACAGCGATTTTTGCACCCTATATCGCCCCGTACGACCCCGTTAACGGGGTAATGGCCGACAGTCTGCAGAAACCCAGCAGCGATCACCTGCTGGGCACTGACGAATTAGGTCGGGATATTTTAAGCCGCATTATTTACGGTGCCCGCATTTCACTGAAAGTAGGCTTAATTGCGGTAACTTTTGCGCTTTCTATCGGTACGGTACTTGGTTCCATTGCCGGTTACTACGGCGGCAAAATTGACAACTTAATTATGCGCGTAATGGATATTATGCTTTCCTTTCCGTCGCTTTTGCTGGCGATTGCCTTTATGTCGGTGCTGGGCCGCGGGGTGGAAAACGCCATTATTGCCATCAGTATTGTGTCTATTCCGGAATACGCGCGCATTGTGCGCGGTTCGGTGCTGTCGGTGAAAGAAAACGAATATGTTCAGGCGGCACGGGCCATCGGTAACCGTGACCGGGCCATTATCTTTAAACACATTATGCCGAACGTTATTGCTCCCATTATTGTGCGCGGCACATTGGGCATTTCTACCGCAATTTTAGATACCGCAGCACTTGGCTTTTTAGGATTAGGTGTGCAGCCGCCGGACGCAGAATGGGGCACCATGCTGGGAGCCGGCAGAAGCTACTTATTTAACGCACCGCACTTAGTAATGTACCCCGGCATTGCCATTACTCTTACCGTTATGGCCTTTAACATGCTGGGCGACGGTTTGCGCGATGCATTAGACCCGCGCCTGCGGCAATAGGAGGTGGAAACAAATGAGCGACACACTTTTAAAAGTAACGGGATTAAAAACCCACTTTTTTACCGACGAAGGAGTTGTTCCGGCAGTAGACGGGGTAAGTTTCCACCTGAACAAAGGAGAAACACTGGCGGTGGTGGGCGAATCCGGCAGCGGTAAAAGTATTACCTCGCTGTCTGTTATGCGCCTTATCCCCAGCCCTCCGGGACGCATTGTGGAAGGTTCTATAGAGTTTGCCGGTGAAGAACTGCTGACCAAAACCGACAAAGAAATGCGTGACATTCGCGGCAACCGCATTTCTATGATTTTTCAGGAGCCGATGACTTCGCTGAACCCGGTGTACCGCATCGGTGATCAAATTGCCGAATCGCTGATTGTGCACCAGGGGTTAAATAAAAAACAAGCGCTGGAAAAAGCGGTGGAAATGCTGCGCTTAACCGGCATTCCCTCGCCGGAGAAGCGGGTGCGCGAATTTCCCCACCAGCTGAGCGGCGGCATGCGCCAGCGGGTGATGATTGCGATGGCGCTGTGCTGCAATCCCGAACTGTTGATTGCCGACGAACCGACCACCGCATTGGATGTAACCATTCAAGCGCAGATTTTGGAATTGATGCAGGAGCTGAAAGAAAAGCTGAACACCGCCATTATTTTAATTACTCACGACCTGGCGGTAGTGGCGGAAATGGCCGACAGGGCGGCGGTGATGTACTGCGGCAGAATTGTCGAAGAAGCTCCGGTGGATGAGCTGTTCGCCAATCCGCTGCATCCTTACACCAAAGGGCTGTTGGCTTCTATTCCCAGTATCGATCAAAAGGTGGATAAGCTGTATATGATTGATGGCATGGTGCCGAATCTCCTGCACCTGCCGCCGGGATGTGCTTTTGCACCGCGCTGTCCCGAAGCCCGCAGCAAATGCTTAAAAGTACCGCCGGAACTGGTTGATATAGGCCCCGGCAGAAAAGTAAGCTGTTGGTTGGCAGAAGGGGGGGCGAACTGATGCAGCCTTTACTGCAGGTAAAAAATTTAACCAAATACTTTCCGGTTGGCAAAGACATATTAGGTAAATCGGAAGCGGTAGTAAAAGCGGTAGACGGCGTCAGTTTTGACATCGCCCCCGGTGAAACACTGGGCTTGGTGGGAGAGAGCGGCTGCGGCAAATCAACCACCGGCCGGCTGATTCTGCGCCTGCTGGAACCTACCGCCGGAGAAGTGCTTTTTGAAGGCAAAAACGTATTTAATGCTTCCGCTAAAGAAATGCGCAGCCTGCGCAAAGAAATGCAGATTATCTTCCAAGATCCGTATGCTTCGCTCAACCCGCGGATGACGGTGGGGCAAATTGTTGCCGAACCGCTGAAAATATTCGGCTTGGCGTCAGGAGCGGAGCTGGAAAAAAGAGTGCACCAGCTGCTGGAATGTGTCGGGCTGCCGTTTTATCATGCCCGCCGCTACCCGCACCAGTTCAGCGGCGGTCAGCGTCAGCGCATAGGTATCGCTCGGGCGCTGGCGGTGAATCCCAAATTAATTATCTGCGACGAACCGGTGTCCGCACTGGATGTATCCATTCAATCACAGGTATTAAACCTGCTGAAAGATCTGCAGCAGCAGTTTAACTTTGCTTATTTATTCATTGCCCACGGGCTGAACGTGGTGAAGCACATGTCCGACCGGGTAGGGGTAATGTATCTCGGTCAGCTGGTGGAACTGGCGTCCGATCAAGATCTTTACCGAACCCCGCTGCATCCGTACACCCAGGCGCTGCTGTCTGCCATTCCGGTGCCCGATCCGAAGGCAAAAAAAGAGCGCATCATTTTGCAGGGAGATGTGCCCAGCCCGGTAAATCCGCCCGACGGCTGTCGTTTCCACACCCGCTGCTTTAAACGGATGGAAATCTGTACAAAACAGCAGCCGGAGTTTAAAGAAGTAAGCCCCGGACACTGGGTGGCCTGTCACGCCGTTTCTTCGGCTGAATAATTAATTTGCTGGCAGCGTCAACCAATATTGACAATCATTGTATTACAAGCTAAACTATTGTGAAAAAGGATAGGCATTTCGCCGCAGCGGCGGGGTGTCTATCTGTTTTTTTATATTTAAAAAAAGGAGGCAGTATTAAAAATGAAAAAAAAGGTTGTGCTCTCCAAAGCAGTATTTGAAAAAATAGTGGAGAGTGTTGCCAACATCGAAGAGCGCAAAGAAAAAATTTTGCAGGAATTTTTCCCCGAACCGTCTAAAGAACGCAGTGAGATTAAAGAAATGCTGGATCAATATATTCTGCATATTGATGAGCTGTTAAAAAATGTTGTTGTGCAAGAAAAAGGAGACAATGCGCTGCCATTTGTTATAATAAACAGTGAAGTGGAAATATTGGATGCTGAAACCAAAGAGTTACTTAACCTGCGTATTATTTCACCGGTGGAAAAAGAAGTGCAGGTTGATGATGTATCCTGTATTTCGCCGCTTGGCAGGGCACTGCTGCTGAAAAAAGCGGGCGATGAAGTAAAAGTGAGCGCACCGGCGGGAACTTTTGGTTATCAAATCCAATCAATTAAAATTCCGTTTTACTAGTTTGGGATAGGAGGCGGAGCAGCTGGCAACCATTTTAATTGTCGACGATGAAAAATTGATGGTAAAAGGATTGAAACGCAGTTTAGAGCAGGAAGGTTATCACGTTTTAGCCGCTTACGACGGTGAAGAAGCACTGGAGATTTTTGCCCAAGAAGCAGCAGATATCATTGTGCTGGACATCATGCTGCCGAAAAAAAACGGCTTGGAGGTTTGCCGCGAAATCAGAAAAAGCAGTGAAGTGCCGATTGTGATGCTGACAGCCAAAGGTGAGGATGTCGATAAAATTGTCGGTCTGGAGCTGGGTGCCGATGACTACATGACCAAGCCTTTTAACACCCGGGAATTAATTGCCCGCATTAAAGCGGTACTGCGGCGCGCCGGCAAACCGAAGCCGCAAAAAAAGAGCGGTCTTTTGCAGATCGGTAAGCTGAACATCGATGTACCTAAGCGCAAAGTAAGCCGGGGAGATAAGGAAATTGAACTTACCGCCAAAGAATTTGAACTGCTGCATCTGCTGGCGCAAAACCCCGGTAGGGTTTACACCCGTGATAACCTGCTGGAACTGATTTGGGGCACGCAGTACTACGGTGATTTGCGCACTGTTGACGTGCATGTGCGCCGCCTGCGCGAAAAGCTGGAAGAAGACCCGCGCCACCCCGAATATGTGCTCACCAAATGGGGTGTGGGCTACTATTTTAAGGAGTATCGGCAATGAAATCCAGTATTCGCTGGAAACTGGCCGGCAGTTATTTTGGCATTATTATTATTACCATGCTGCTGGCAGACTGGATGGCCTACGGTGCGCTGCGCCTGCACTACCTGCAGGAGCGGCAGCAGGCTTACCAGGTGCATGCCAATGTGGTAAGTACATATGCTGTCGATTATATTATGACAGATCAGCTTTCTGTGCTGCCCAAAGCGGTGCGGGAATACAGTGAACAGGTGGGAGCAAGGGTACTGATTCTTAACCGTGAAGGTTTGGTGCTGGGCGATTCCTTTAACGAAGATTGGGTTAGCGGACGCAAATTATCTCACCAGGAAGTGGTTTCCGCGCTGCAGGGGCAGACTGCGGGCGGCAATCACCACATTTCACCGGACGAATGGGTGATGTATGTTGCCGTTCCGGTAACCAAAGAGAAAGAAGTAATCGGCGCGGTGATGCTTTCCACCGATATTACCGATATTGCTGATTCACTGAACGATGTGCTCAACCGAATGCTGATTTTATCGCTGATTGGATCAATTTTAGCGGGAATGGCAGCTTATTGGCTGGCGGAGCGCTTAACCCGCCCGGTAGAGGAGCTGACCGTTGCGGTAGAGCGGGTGGCTCAAGGCAGCCTAAAACAAAAGGTGCCGGTGCGCAGCCGCGATGAACTGGGAAAGCTGGCAAAATCCTTTAACATTATGGCGGAAAAACTGCTGGTAGTGGACCGCAGCCGCCGCGATTTTATTGCCAACGCTTCGCACGAATTAAAATCACCGCTGTCATCTATTAAAGCTTTGGCGGAATCACTGATTTACAGCGACGAAAAAGATGTGGCGGTTTACAAAGAATATTTAACCGACATCAACAATGAAATCAATCGAATAAACCACTTGGTGCATGAACTGCTGGAAATGGCCCGCATGGAAGAGGATAACGTTATCGTGCACAAAAAATTAGAATATATCGATGTAATTGTTGACAGAGTGCTGCACTTAGTGGAAAAACGAGCTAAAGAAAAAAACATCACCATTACCGCCGACGTGCGGGAAAAACTCAGTTGGTTTGTAGATAAAGACATTTTGGAAGTAATTATTTTAAACCTGGTGGATAACGCCGTTAAATACACCCCGGAGCGGGGGAGGGTGGATATTGTCGCCCGGCAGCAGAGTGAAAACTTGCTGCTGCAGGTGGCGGACACCGGTGAAGGTATCCCGGCAGAAGACATACCCCATATCTTCGATCGTTTTTACCGGGTCGACAAAGCCCGCTCGCGGGAAACCGGCGGCACCGGCTTGGGCCTGTCCATTGTTCTCCAGGGGGTAAAACTTTTAGGCGGCAGCATAAATGTGCAGAGTGCTGTTGACGAGGGTTCGGTGTTTACCGTTACTCTACCGCGGGAGTAGTTTAACTGCCGCGGTGTTTTTTTGATTGGATGATGTTTAACAGATTTGTAACATTTTTTTATTTCGCTGTAATAACTTTTCGTTATAATGGCGTTAAGAAAAAAATGGGGGGAGTTTTATGCCTGACCAAAAATTAAATGACTCCCAAAACGAGCGGATTTACTTTACCCGGCCGCAGGCTGCTGTCTTGATTGCCATTATTATAGCCGCCCTGCTGCTGCTGGTTAACGTCGGCTGCACTAAACAAGCAGACCTGAGTGCCGACAACCCCAATCAACCGCCCATCAGCTCAAAACCGCAAAAAGAAACAGAATTGGTTAAACTGTATTTTGCCGATGAACAAGCATCGTATCTAAAACCGGAAGTGAGAGAAATTCCGTTGGACGGCAAAACTCTGCCGGAAGCGGCGGTGGAAGAATTAATTAAAGGCCCGCAGGACGAAGAGTTCAGCCCCACCATACCGGCGGAGACAAAACTGATCTCGCTGCAGGTAACCGATGATGTGGCTTACGTCAATTTCTCCAAAGAGCTGCAGACCAAACACTGGGGCGGCACCACCGGGGAAACAATGACGGTGTATTCAATAGTAAACACGCTGGCTGACTTGGGTGAAGGCATCAAAAAGGTGCAGATTTTGATTGAAGGAGAAAAAACCGAAACGCTGGCTGGGCATATGGAAATAACGGAGCCGATTGCACCGGATTGGCTGATGGTTTCCACCGGTGACATTCGTGTGGGCCCAGTGGAGCTGGATTTAGATAAAATGCGCGAGATACAAGAAGATGTTGATCAAGGACACCAGCCGTGGTACTTGGATCCGCTGCAAACTGCACAGCAAACGGGAACCAAATTTGGCTTTGACCCCCGGCGGGACAATTTTGTATTAGCTGACGCTGAAAATGCGAAGGCAGAATACTCTTCCACTGCCAAAGTAGTGGCTGTGCATGACGGCGAAGAGTACATCATCCAGCTGGTGCAGCCGATTAAAACCGGCCCGGAAGGTATTTGGGTGATCAATTCCGTTACCTTAAATAAATAAAAGTCGGCGGTTTAAAACCGTTAATTAAAATTTGCTGTATTGAAGCAAAAACACTCTTTTTTGGCAGAACAAAAATGCCAAAAAGAGTAACTTTAGGTCAACCGATGTTTCCGTTCAAAGGTGCTGCTGGTTAAGCGGGGAATACAGCGTAGTGAAAGTTGATCTGGCCACCAAAAAAACGCTGGCGCAGAAATATGCCGTAAACCGAGCTCCGGCAGTTGTTGTTTTAGATAAAGGTCAGGTAGTTAAACAGTTGGACTGCGTTAAGGATAAAGAACAGTTGAAAGCACAGCTGTGTTCATAAAACGACAGTTAAGGCAGAGGGGATTTTCTCCTCTGCTTTACTGCTGTCTGCCGGGCGGCAGCGGTTTTGGTTTTCTTCCGGAGTGTGATAAAATAAAACGTAAATTTCAAAAAGGCAGGTATAATACAGCAAATGAAAATTGATACCGTACTCTTTGATTTGGACGGCACGCTTATTGACTCTATTCCGCTGATTAGGCAGACTTTTCAGCAGGTATTTAAAGAAATGAATATCCCCTGGGGAAACGATGATGTCATGGGCTGGGTGGGACGGCCGCTGAAAGACACCGGCATTCACTTTGTGGGCGAAGAAAGAGAACCGGAATTTTTTAAACTTTACCAGCGTTATTACGCTTTAGAGCATGACAAGCAGACCAAATGCTTCCCCGGTACTGTGGAAATGCTGGAAAGACTGAGCAAAAGAGGCTTCACTTTAGGTGTGGTCACCGCCAAAAGCGGTTTTGTTGCCCAAAGGAGCATAAACTTTTTGGGGATAGATAAATACATATCGGTTTTAATCGGTGCGCAGGATGTAACCAGACATAAGCCGCAGCCCGACCCCATTTTGGCCGCGCTGGAAAAATTAAACCGCCAACCCCGGCAGGCGGTATATGTCGGTGACACTCCGTTTGACATTATTGCCGCCAAAGCGGCGCAGACCAAAGCAGTCGGTGTAACCTGGGGCATTGCCGGCCGCGATGTTCTGGAGAATCACCAACCGGATGCCGTTATTGACAGCTGGGATGAAATTGACGAAGCAATTAGTAATTAGCAGCTGTTGATTATGCTGTTACACGAATGTATAACTCGTGCATAAAGTTGACAAAATCCTGTTCGGGGTGATCTGAGTTCAGGCAGATTATCCGCATTCCTTTCTCGCCGTAAATTGCTTCAAACACCGGGTTGGGCTGCATTGTGACCATGTACGCTTTGCAGCTTGACTGCATAATTTTAAACAGTTTGCTCCACATGTAGCGCACATTTAAATCCCGAAAACTGTAGCCTAAAAACAGCACCGTTTTGCCCAATAAATCCGAGCGCAGTTTAATGTCGATCGGCCCTTCCATGTCCAGCCGGTTGTGATAATCCGACTCGCTGATCACCAGCGACTCGTCATAATCCAAGCTGCCGTGAAATTTGACAATTTGTGTGGCGTTTTCTTGAGCGCACAAAATATCATCCAGCGTGGCAATGCGGCAGTAAGGGTAGCCGTGGTAGCGAAAGGCTTCTTCCAGTGTTTCATCAAAATTAGTGGTGTAAATTGTAGGAAAGTTCATTTTTACCAAGTACTCATGAGCTTTGGAAGAGCCGATATCGTATTTTACGCCGCGCAGATTGCGGTCGATGATTTTGGCAATGCGGTTTTTGCTGCCGTATTTAATGATGTGATATTCCGCAATTTGTAAAAAATCCCCGTGTACCAGCAGCACTTCGGGGTCGTAATCCAAATCTTCCGCCACTTTGTAGATTAAAGATTCCCAGCCCGGCAGACCTAAGTTGCGGGAAATACCCGCCCCCACAAAAGGAATAATGCGTTTTTCTTTGATTTCTTGTGCCAGTTCATCTAATATTTTCATCGCTGCACTCTCCCTTCGTTTAAAAGAAAATTTTTAAAAGCGGCGGCGGCAGCCCGGCGCATCGAAATCTGCAGTTTTTCTTTCTGCGGCATTTCCGCAAAGGTGCGGCTGCAGCCTTCCGGAACAAACACCGGGTCCCACTGCACGCCGTTTGTGCCGCGGGGGGCAGAAGCAATGGTGCCGTTTAATTTACCTTCAAAAATATGAATCTGTCTGCCGTCACAGTAGCCGATGGTAGTAATGGCCACTGCTTGGCGGTTTTCTTCGTTTTCCAGCAGTTTTAAAAAACCGGTGAGATTGAGCCGCTCCCAAAACAGTTCCGTTAAACCGCCCGGCAGACCGTCCCAAGCGGACAAGTATAACCCCGTCTGCTCCACAAATACCGGGGCTCTTTTTATTTCAAAGGCTTTCAGCGTTTTGCTGCGGACAATTTCTAAATGATTGCTGCCGGCAAAATCACCGGTGTCAACAATGATGGGGATAAACTCCACCGGATGCAGCAGAGCTTTATATTCCGCTGTTTTTACATTGTTTTTGGTGATAAAGCGCAGCGGCTGATTAAAATACACCGCTTTATGTAAACTCATCACTTGTTTACCACCTCAATTATTCTGTATTTGCCGTCTGTTAACATAAGCTATTTACTTTAATATAAATATATCATACAATTAAGTAATTGAATAAAAAACGGGGGGCCTTAGGCTTGAAAAAAATGATTTTTCATCTGCTCCGCGGCAGCTGGTTTATGCTGGGGATATTTGTTATGAGTATGTCTGTAGTGCTGCTGGTGCAGGCAGAACTGGGGCCGATGCCTTGGGATGTGTTTCATTTGGGTTTGCAGCGTTACCTGCCGCTTACTCTTGGTCAGGTGATAATTGTCACCGGCATAGTTGTTGTAACAATCAGCTGGATTTTAGGGGTAAAGCCGTATGTCGGTACGGTAATCAATACGCTTTTAATCGGCCCTTTTATCGATTTAATTATTTATTGGAATTTGTTTCCTGAGCAGCAGATGCTTACTTACCGTATTGGTTATCTCGTTGTCGGTATAGTTTTGTGCGGTTTAGGCGGAGCGATGTATATGAATGCAAACTTGGGTTACGGACCAAGAGACAGCTTGATGATTGCGCTGCACCGCATAACCGGTCGGCGCATCGGCGCTGTGCGCACCGTCATCGAGGTAACGGTGGTGGCGGTGGGCTGGCTGATGGGCGGATTGTTCGGCCTTGGTACCGTAGTGTTTTCGCTGACCATCGGCTGGAGCACCGAGCTGTTCTTAAATATATTTGACAAAATCAAGACAGCTGACAGTTTTATTAACTTTAAAAGCAGTATGCTGGGCAGGCACGGTGACGCGCCGGCAGCGAAAGCATGCAGGCATCGGGCGTAAAAAACGTGACAGGAGAACCGTTCCCCTGTCACGTTTTCTTTTATTTCACCAAACACTTTTGATGGCCAAAAATTAAATGTTCTTCGCAGTAACCGTAAAACGTCGGTTCACCCGGGGATATTGGCTGTCCGCATATCGGGCAGAGTACTTCTCTTTTGTTTGGCAGAATTAACCCGTCTATTTCTCTGCCGTTTAATTTGGCGGTGGCGTAATTAAGTTTCCCTTTAAGCGGTGTTACCGGCGAACATTCCGGGTGATAGTAAATGCGGTATCTTTTGCCGCCGCTGCGCACGGTGTGTTCTACCACCGGAGAAAACGGTTTGATGGTTTCGCGGCACTTTTTGCACCGGCGAGGGCGAGCAAAAGTGCTTTTTAATTTGTAGCGGGCTTCCGCCGGTTTGCGGCGCACGCTGCGGTTTTTCCAAAACTTAGACGGATCAGGCTGCTGTTTAACCCAATCTTCCACCTGTCTGTAAAAAGAACGATAATCCCGCTCGTTAAGTTTATATTCTTTAGGCACTCCCGCTGCCACCAGCTGCCGATAAAAGGCTTCTTCCGCAGCATCGTGAGCCAAGCCGTCCATCTTGGCGGTACTCCAGTTGTATCCTTCGTTGTTCAGCCACTGGTGCAGTGTGTGAAATATATTCCCCGAACAAACCAGCAGATTGTCGTCTTTGCTTACTCCCGCTTTTTCCAGCATATCAATTACCAGCCGACAGGCCATTTCTTCCAAACTGATATTTTCACTCCAGGTTAACGGCAGTTTAACGGTGTGTATTTCCCGCGGATTTTCACTCACCAGCACCAGTACTTCAGAGAAAGCACGGCAGCCGCCGCCGGCATCCTCAATGTACCAAGTGCGCATCTATATATAACCTCCCATAATCAATAACAAAACCTATTATAACACAAAGCGGTGCGAACCATCGCACCACTATAACTTAATCATTAATAGTTTATTTTCTTCATCATATTCTACCGGATACGTTCCTTTAACATCAATGTTGAAGTGTTTTAAAAAGTTTTTGGCATTAATTTTTCGCCGGGTGATTTTAAAACCTTCACCGTCTTTAGCAGCTTTAATTACAATGCAGTTGATATCACGATCGTACCCTAAGATGGCATACTCACTGTTCAGCTTATCAACAGCCAGCTCACCCAAAGTAATGTGGTTTTTACTAATCATTGCATTAAAAGAATTGCGTGGACTGTACCATTCTATCGGCGCCATACAAACACTCTCCAATATATTATTTTAAATAATTATAACTGTTAAACAAAGTTAAGTCAAATGATAAGATGATGTTATTAAAGTGTGAAATAAAAAAATAACCTGCAAATCATTACAGGTTATGTCGAAATAATACCGGATTTATACCGGCATGTAATGCCGGATACATTTAATTGTGCACAATAAACTAAATCACTTTTCATTCCCAGCTGTACCAGCTTTTGTCCGTGCATGGTGTCATACAGTGCACCGGCGGTGTTATCTTGATAGTACAGCGCCAAACGGTAGGCTGCAAGTGCGGTATCGTTCATCACCAGCGGCAGCGGCACATCGTCAACCGGGATTTCATCGGCATACCGTGCGTCGGTCTGTCGGCGCATGTCGGCCAGCTTTTTGCCCTGATAATCGTCTGTCCCCCTTAATGTTAAAAGCTCTTTGATGATAAAGCCGGCGGCCAGCACATCATCCAGTGAAAACTGCCCGTTAGTGCCGGCACAGACCAATAAAATGTTTTCTTTCGTCAGCAGCTGCCGCGCCGTTGCCCGGGCGTTTAACAAACTGCCGATAAGTACCTGCGGTGCTTTTTCCGCCGCCGCTTTAATTGCTCCGGTGCCGTTGGTGGTAGTTAAAACAAGCCCCCTGCCGCTTACCGCTTCGGGGGTGTACTCCAGCGGCGAATTGCCGAAATGAAAGCCGGGCAGTTTCAGCGCGCTGCGCTCTCCGCCCAACAGCAGCTCGGGATTGTCTGCTGCCAGTGCGCGCGCTTCCTCTACTTCTGCGGTTGGAATTACATAACGGCAGCCGTTTCCCAGTGCGGTGACAATGGTGGAGGTGGCCCGCAAAATATCCAATACCACCGCAGTGTCAAATTGTTCAGTTAAATCATTTAACCCTAAACGGGTTGCTGCAGCTGTTATCTTCATACCGTTATTATATGACAATCAGCGCAAAAATTCACTGCTCTTCGCTGATATTAAAAACTAAAAAAACAATTTGTCTGCCGTTTTGTTAATAATCGCTAAAACTTGCAGGATTTACTCTGCCAAAAGTCGTATTAAAAATTCAAAGCAGAAATACAGAATTTTTAAGGAGTTGAAAATTACCGGTATGAACTTAGTTACTCCTCTCGGAATAATTTTTGCCACTTTGGCTTTGGCGGGCGGCTTTTTAATGGAAGGCGGGCACATCAGTGCGCTTATCGCTCCCTCTGCGCTGCTGATTGTTTTCGGCGGCACTTTCGGGGCGACCATTGTAGCTTACAATTTTGAAGAAGTGAAAAGTATTCCCAAGCTTTTGTTGATGGCTGTCAATAAAAAAATTCCTTCCTATCAGGATGCCATTGACCAAGTGGTGGAATTGGCCGACAAAGCGCGGCGAGAGGGACTGCTGTATATTGATAACCAATTGGACAATATTGATGATCCTTTTCTGCGCAAAGCTATGCAGTTGGTGGTTGACGGCACCGACCCCGAAATGGTGCGCAATATTTTAGAAACCGAGATGTATTCCGCCCATGAGCGCCACGAAGTTGGGGCAAGTATCTTTGAAGCGGCGGGCGGTTATTCGCCGACGATGGGTATTATCGGTACGGTAATGGGTTTGGTGCACGTGCTGGGCAGCATTGATAACCCGGAAACACTGGCACCCGCCATTGCTATGGCCTTTACCGCTACGCTGTACGGCGTGGGAGCGGCCAACGTTTTTTATCTGCCCATTGCCGGCCGGTTAAGAAATTTAAGCAAAAAAGAGTTTGTGCTGAAAGAGCTGCAGATTGAAGGGGTGCTGTCGCTGCAGGCAGGCTACAACCCGATTTTAATCCGCGAGCGGTTAAATGCCTTTTTAAGGAACAGTACCAATACCCGGAATACCGGAGAAGAGGAAGAATAAACAATGGCCAGACGGAATAAAAATTTATCCGGCAGTAAGGGTGCCAGTCATGAGCGCTGGTTGATTACTTACGCTGATATGATTACGCTGCTGCTGGTGTTTTTTATCGTTATGTATACCATGAGTAAAATAGATGCCTCCCGCTTCGAGGCCATCGCTCAGTCGCTGCATAAAGTGATGGGCGGTCAGGGGGCCATTCTTTACGACGGTGCGCCCGGTCTGTCACCGGGTGCCTACGAGCCTTCGCCCGACTTGGGCAAAGAGATGGAGCGGCGGGAAACCGAAAGTTTATTGGCGATTAAAAAACAAGTGGAAGCATACCTTGAAGAGCAGGGGCTGCAGGGAAAAGTGTCGGTGGCGTTGGAAGAACGCGGTCTGTTAATCAGCTTTCAGGATGTAGTGCTTTTTCCGCTGGGTTCCGCCAGCTTATCGCCTGATTCTAAGGTAATAGTGCGGCAGATCGGCGGAATACTTTCGCAGGTGGACAACTATGTGCGTGTGGAAGGCCATACCGACAGCCTGCCGATTAATACCACGGTGTTTCCGTCAAACTGGGAACTTTCCACCGCTCGGGCGGCACGGGTGGTGCGCGAGCTGGTAGCTGCCAATAAGATTCCTCCTGAGCGCTTATCTGCATCCGGTTACGGCGAGTACCGGCCGAAAAAGCCGAATGATGTTGAAGAAAACCGCCGTTTTAACCGCCGGGTGGATATTGTGATTTTGCGAAACCGTTTTGAAGATATCGAACCGGGAAAAGAAATACCTTTAGAAAATATCCTGAACACTGACAACCCAATTCCAAAGGAGTGATCGACAGTGGCAGTGAACAATCAGGAAGAACAAGCAGTAGTTTTTCAGTTAAATGACCAATCATATGGCTTAGATATTATCACGGTGCGCGAAATTATCCGCATGGAAGCCATTACCGCAATACCCCGTTCGCCGGAATTTATGGAGGGTGTAATTAACCTGCGCGGTCGCGTTATCCCGGTGATTGATTTGTGCAAACGCTTTGGTATTGAAAGTAAAAAAACTACCGCCCAAAGCCGCATTATTATTGTACAGGTTAATGAAACCACTTTTGGCATGATTGTTGATGCGGTGCAGGAAGTGCTGCGCATACCAAAGTCTGCTGTAGAGCCGCCCCCGCCGGTGGTAGGGGGTGTGGATGCCGCTTTTATTCGCGGTATTGCCCTGCTTGATGAACGTTTAATTATTCTGCTCAACCAAACCAGAATTCTTTATGACCATGAATTGGAAGATCTGCAGCAAGTGGAACTGGAGCTTAACCAAGCAGCGGGGAGGTAGTTGTTTTGTTTTCGGATATTGAAATTGGCGTGTTTATGGATGAGCTGGAAGAGAAAATCCAAATCATTAATGATAACTTACTGATACTGGAGCGCGAACCCGACAACGCCGCAGTGCTGCAGGAAATCTTTCGTGCCGCCCATACCATTAAAGGGTCTTCCGGCGTTATGGGTTATGAGAAAATGGCTTCACTGACCCACGAGATTGAGAACCTGTTTGATAAAATCCGCCAGGGCGAAGTCAGCGTTAATTCCGAAATGATTAACGTTCTTTTTGACGCTTTGGATACATTAAAGCTGCTGCAGCAGGAAATTACCGGCGAGGCGGCCGATGTTGATGTGCACGATGTTGTTGCCAAAATACGAAGCTTTGTAAACGGCGAAGGCGAAATGCCTGAACAAGCGGCAGCAGAGGAGCCGCCCGCTGAAGCGGTCAGCGGACCTGCGTTTACCCCGCTGGATGACGTGCTGGAAGCGGTAATCCGCGAGGCGGAGGTGAAAGGTTTTTCGGCCTACCAAGTTGCGGTGCGCTTAGATAAAGGCACTCAAATGAAAAGCGTGCGTGCCTTTTTAATTTTTGAAACGCTGCAGCAGATGGGTGAAGTGGTGCGCAGTATTCCGGCGGCGGAAGATCTGCAGGAAGGACGCTTTGATTTAAGTTTTGAAGTGGTGCTGCTCACTAAAGAAGACCAAGACCGCATTCACAATACTTTAATGAGCATCGCCGAGGTAGATACGGTAGATGTGCAGCTTATTACCACGCTGCAGTCCGCTGAAGAAAAACCTGCAGACCAATCCCCGCAGACGGCTTCGCCGACGCTGAAAAAAGAAGCGGCAAAAACTGTCGGTGATACCAAAGAGCAGGGTGCGGTTAAAACGGTAAAAACGGTGCGCATAGATGTGCACAAGCTGGATAATTTGATGAACTTAGTGGGTGAGCTGGTAATTGACCGCACCCGCTTAAACCGCTTTGCCGAGATTTTTGAAGAGAAGTTTGGCACAGAAGAACTGGCAGAGTCGTTAAAGGAAATTTCCAGCCATTTAGGCCAGGTAACGGGTGATCTGCAGGAGCAGATTATGAAAGCCCGCATGCTGCCGGTGGCGCAAATATTTAACCGCTTCCCGCGGATGGTGCGCGATACCGCTCAAAAGTTGGGCAAAGAAATAGACTTTATCGTCGAAGGCAAAGAAACCGAACTTGACCGCAACGTAATAGAAGTAATCGGTGATCCGTTGATTCACCTAATCAGAAATGCTATCGATCACGGCATTGAATCACCGGAAGAGCGGGTGCGCTTGGGTAAACCGCGGGCCGGCAGACTGCTGTTAAAGGCTTCTTATCATGAAAGCCACATTGTGATCACCATCGAAGACGACGGCAAAGGGATTGATGCCGACAAAATACGGGCGAAAGCGGTGGAACTGGGCTTATACGACAATGAAAGTGCCGGGCGTTTAACCGACCGCGAAGCTTTAGAGCTGATTTTCCGACCGGGCTTTTCCACCGCCGAGCAGGTTAGTGATTTATCCGGCCGCGGTGTCGGCATGGATGTGGTGCGTACCGCCATTGAGCAGATTAACGGCACGGTTGATCTGCAGTCTGAGCTTGGCGTCGGCACCAAGTTTACTATTTCGCTGCCGCTGACACTGGCCATTATTCGTTCGCTGATGGTTACGTTGGGTGAGCAGGTGTATGCTTTTCCGCTCACCAACGTGCAGGAAACGCTGTGCATCAGTGCCGATGAAATTCGCCGCATCGGCAATAACGAAGTAATTGTCATCCGCGAGCGCATTTTGCCGCTGCTGCGTTTGGCAGAGCATTTTGGCATCGGCACCGAACTTGGCGACAGGTTTTACGTCGTGGTTGTCGCTTCCGGTGAAAGACGGGCGGCGGTAGTGGTTGATCAACTGCTAGGTGAACAGGAAATCGTGATTAAATCCCTGGGCGATTACTTGGGAGAAGTGCCCGGCTTATCGGGAGCAACCATCCTCGGCGACGGCCGGGTGGCATTGATTATTGATGCCCGCAGCATCGTTAAACAAGCAGGAATAATTGAGGAGGGCTAAAAAGATTATGCCCGTTAGGGTGCTGGTAGTAGATGACTCATCGCTCATCCGGCGGCTGATAACGCGCCTGCTGGAAGAAAAATATGACATACAAGTAGTTGGCGAGGCCAAAGACGGTTTGGAAGCAGTTGAACAAATTAAAAAGCTGCGCCCCCAGGTGGTGACTATGGATGTGGAGATGCCCAATCTTGACGGCATCTCTGCGCTGAAACGGATTGCCAAGGAATGTCCCGTGCCGGTAATTATGCTCAGCGCGCTCACCACTGCGGGGGCGCGTGCTACTATGGAAGCACTGGCAACCGGGGCGGTGGATTTTGTGGCTAAACCGCTGAAAGCAGGCCAATTGGGACCGATGATTGATGATTTAGCCGCTAAAATTCGGGTTGCCGCCGGTGTATCAATGCGCAAAATGATGCGCCCTGATTTTCTGCCGCGCCAGACAGCGCAGCGTACGCCGCCTGTAGTTAAACCGGCGGCGGAGCGCTCAAAGCCGGCTGCCCTTAAACCTTCGCCTTCTGCAGGCAAAATCGAGCTGGTGGCTGTCGGCAGCTCTACCGGCGGCCCGGCAGCATTGCAGAGCATCATTCCTCAGCTGCCTGCTGATTTCCCTGTAGGGGTAGTGGTGGTGCAGCACATTCCGCGCGGCTTTTCGCAGTCGCTGGCGGAACACCTCAACCGGCGCAGTGCCATTGAAGTGATTCACGGCTTTGAAGGAGCGGAAATAAAACCCGGTCGGGTAATTATCTGCCCGGCAGGCTGCGAAACCCATTTTATCAAAGCCGGCACGCGGGTAACCATTACTTTGACAAAATGCGGTGAGCCCATTCCCCCCGCATCTTTTCGTCCTTCGGTAAACCAAGTGCTGGATGCCGCCGCCGAAGTGTACCGCGGCAGAATACTGGCTGTGCTGCTCACCGGTATGGGGCGGGACGGTGCCCAAGGCTTAAAGAAAATTAAAAACCTGGGCGGCAGAACCATTGTTCAGGACGAAGCCACCAGCGTGGTGTTCGGCATGCCGAAAGCGGCTGTTGAACTGGGTGCCGCCGAAAAAATCGTTCCGCTGCCGCAAATAGCGCAGGAAATTCTGCAGATGGTGTAAAGTTATCAGCTTTAGGTGACGATAATATATAAAAACGCAGTTGGACGGAGGTGGGTGAGCAGTGAAAATCACCTCAATAAATAAACCTAATCTGATTAACGCATATGCTTCTCAAGCGCAAAAAGATAAAGCTGCTAAATCCAGTGCCAAGCCTGCCGGCGACAAAGTGGAAATATCCGGCCGGGCGCGCGAGTTGAATAAATTTCGGGCTGAGCTGAACAACCTGCCGGAAGTGCGGGAAGAAAAGGTGCGCCAGTTAAAACAGCGCATTAAAGAAGGAATTTACCAACCTTTGCCGGAGAAAATCGCTGAAGGATTGATTAACGAAAGGCGCCTGGACGAATTGGTATAAGGAGCGATGCCCATGGAGCCTCTTTTTTTTGAACTGACAGAGGTACTGAAAAAGCAGAAAGAAATTGTGGCAAATATGGTTGATGCGGCAGAGGCGCAAAACACTGCACTGCGCGAGCTGAATGCCGAAAAAATTAACGCTGCGGTGCAGGAGTTAAACAAGCTGACGCTTAAAATGGCTAAATATGACCCGCAGCGCGAAGAACTGCAGGTGAAGCTGGAAAACCAACTGGGGCTGAAAAAAGGAGCGGTGCTGAGCGATTTAATTAATGCGGCTCCGTTAGAAATAAAGCGGCAGTTAACGGAGCTGCAGGGCGAGTTAAAGGCGCACTTTGACAAACTGCAGCAGCTCAATCAGCTGAACAGCGTGCTGACTAAAAGAGCACTGCAGACCAGCACCGCAGTGCTGAAAATACTTAACCCAACAGCCGGCGGCACCTACCACGGCGACGGCAGAGTAACCGCCGCCGACCGTCCGCAGTCTGTGCTGAACAAAACGGTGTAAACGCAGGCGGGCACAAAAACCCGCCCCAATGTACATATGGTGATGTAGGGAACGGTCTTGACCGTTCCGCCAAAACAAACCCGGCGGTTTACAAAAACCCGCCCAATAAAAAACGCACATATACATATAGCCCATGTAGGGAACGACGCCCTCGTCGTTCCGCAAAACGAAACCCAACAAGAAAGACGGTGAAAAATCATGCCCGGAACCTTTTTCGGTTTAGAAACCGCCCGCCGCGGTATGCAGGTCCACCAAAACGCTTTAAATATCACCGGTCACAATCTGGCCAACGCCAGCACTCCCGGCTATTCCCGGCAGGAAGCGGTAATCACCGCCTCCGACCCCTATACCGTGCCGAGCATTAACAGCTCAGTTACCCCGGGGCAGCTGGGTACCGGTGCCCAGGTAGATTCCATCCGCCGGGTGCGCGACGAATATCTCGATAACAACGTGCGCCGGGCGATAACGGACACCGCCTATTGGGAAGACCAGGTGGAGCTTATGCAGCGGGCGGAGGCGACATTTGCCGAACCCGCTTCCGACGGTATCGGCCAAAGAATTGTCGACTTCTTTAAAGCATGGATGGAGCTGAACAACACCCCGCATGATTTGGGCATCAAATCATCGGTGGTGAGCATCGGCGAAGAGCTGGCCACCATGATTACATCAGCCTACCAACAGCTGGACAGCATCGAAGAAAGCATTGCCGATACCGCCGACGCCACCGGAAAGCTGTATGACCAAGTAAATCAGGTTAACGATATACTGCTGCAGATTCAGCAGGTTACCGATGCGATTAAAGATGTTTACAGCGTCAACCAGCAGCCCAACGACCTGCTGGACAAAAGAGATATGCTGCTGGAAGAGCTGAGCAAATACGGGCCGGTTGCCGTTACCCACGAGCAGGTTAACGGCAAACCTACCGGCGGCATAAAAGTGGATTTCTTTGGTTTTACTGTGTTTCAAGACGATACCGTTACTTCGCCGCCTACGCTGGAAACGGTTGCGCTGCAGGTTAACAGCGGCAGCGGTAACATCGAGCTGCAAATCGGTGCCAACACCAAAGACCTCACCGCTGCCGTCGCTTCCGGCGAAAAAGACGGCTCACTGATCGGCTTGGAAAAAGCCCGGCAGAACTTAAATGAGTATCAAGATATGCTCTATGAACTTGCTTTGACTTTTAAAGATGAAATTCACGATGCTTTAGGTTCCTATTTCTTTACCGGCGATAACGCTTCTCCGGAGAAATTTATGGAAACCTTTAAGGTAGACACAAACTTGACTGCCGCACCCGCTGCGCTGGACGGCAGATTTGCCGGTGATGTGCTGCAGCTGCGAACCAAAGATGTCATTGCCGGGGCATCCTTTGAAGAGCATTATACGCTTTTAATTACCAAAGCAGGCAACAATGCCCAAAGTGCCGACGGCATGGCTGCCAATCAAGCGGCCATTCACAAACAAATAACGGCACTGCGCGATTCGGTGTCCGGTGTGTCCGTTGACGAAGAATTAACCAGAATGATTCAATTTCAGTACGGATTTCAGGCTTCCGCCCGCATGGTGAACACCATTGACGGCATGCTGGATGTCATTATCAATCGCCTGTTCTAAAATAGGGGGAAAAAGCAATGCGCATTACCAACAGATACATGTCCAATCAAATGCTGAACAGCATTCAAAGTAACTTAAGCAAACTGGCCCGCAGCCAGGAACAAATGGCCACATCCCGCTCTCTGCTGCGCCTCAGCGACAACCCCAATGTGTTGGGGCAGTACATGGCAATTAAGTCGGTGCTTTCTTATAACGAACAGTACGACAAAAATTTAAGCGACGGCGTTTCGTATTTGGAGATGGCAGATACTTCGATGGGTACTCTCGGCAGCCTGCTGCAGCAGACGATTGAATATACCGTTCAAGCGGCTAACGGCACATATAATGAAGAGGACAGAGCAGCAGTGGCCGCACAGGTGGATAAGCTGATCGACCAGGTGGTGGACTTGGGCAACTCCACTGTAGGCGCTAAGTACATTTATGCCGGTACGCAGAATGACGACCCGCCCTTTACCAGAACCGCCGACGGTAAGATAATCTACAGCGGCAACACCCAAGGGGTTTACCGCGAGGTAGTAGCCGGCTCAACCTACCGCATCGATACACTCGGTGTTACCACCGGCTTTCAAATTAAGTTTAACAACCCGGAAGCAAAAACATCAAACGACGAACCGAAAATTATTTCCCGCCAGACAGACCGCCAAATCTACGGCGAGTTAATGATTAAGGTGTCTAAAGCACCAAGCAATCAGGTAGAGATCGATGCCTCTAACCTTGTTGATGCCGACGGCAACAACTTGGGCTTAGGTACAGCAACCGTTGCCTTTACCGGAACGGAAGATATTGAATTGGGCGGTTCGGTATTTGGCGGGAAACTGGACGGCTTAAAAATTGACTTTGAAGGTTCCAACAACGGGGCGGAATATACCTTTCGCATTGACGACAGCGCCGGCCTTTACGGCACCGCCCGCTGGGATGATGATAATGACCAATATGTCGTCTACGACCCCAACAATCCGCCTGCCGCTGACGAAAGAGGAATTTTTGACGTGCTTTTTGAATTGAAAGAGCGCCTGTCAGACCCGACAAAGACAGATCTGCTGCAGGACAGTATTGAGCAGCTGAACGCGCAGCATGACCACACACTGCAGATGCGGGTGGCGGCAGGTGCCCGCTACCGTCACTTTAAGTCACTGCAGGACCAAATACTGGATCAAAAAGTGATTCTCACCGGAAATTTAAAAGATGTTGAAGGAGCGGATATGGCTGAGCTGTCTATTGAATACAGCCAGCAGATACTGACCTACAATGCTTCATTGGCGGTGGGCTCAAATATTATGCAGACCAGTTTGTTGAACTTCTTAAAGTAGATTAACGAACCGGGGTGACGCACTTATGAAAATAGGTGCCGGAGGGCTGCAGTCTCTTCTGCATCACGACAATTTGATTATTAAACAGCTGGAACCGGCCAGACTAAAGGGCGGCTTGGAAGAACAGCGCTTTTATGATCAAAATCTGTCTCAAAAACCGGTGAGTGAAGCAGATTTATTTAAAGCGCTGGACAGGTTAAACAAAGCGGCGCAAATGTTCAACTACCCCTTTTTGTTTAAAATGGTACGGGATAAAAAGGGTAAACCACGGGTAAAAGTATACAACAAACAGACCGGCGAAACCCAAGAACTGCAGCCGCACCAGGTAATCAAATTTTCTCAGGAACGTGAATCACCCAAAGGAAAAAGACTGGACGACTACGCCTAACCGCAAGCAATTGCGGTTATAATTTTAATATGTGCAAAAACGCAATCCGACAAATCGTAGGGAACGGCCTTGGCCGTTCCGCCAAACGCAGCCGATGGGGCATGGAAACCTGCTGCTGCAAAAACGTAATCCGAAAAACTGTAGGGAACGACGCCCTCGTCGTTCCGCATGAAAAATGCAGCAAATCACCATTGGTGATGCAGGGCCCGGTTTTCACGGCCGCCAAGGCATTTACGCTGCACAAACAGGCCGGCACATATAAATGAACGAGCTCTGCCGCCTTCGGGTGCCTGCGGAACTCGCTTATGCTCAAACAGTCCTCGGCACTGAACCTCCGGCGGCATCGCTCTTAGAATGCGCCGGCCAATCATTTGTTCCGGTAAATGCCTTGGCTGTGTGCACGTTCAACCAACGTTGTAGGGAACGGCCTTGGCCGTTCCGCCAAACGCAGCCGATGGGGCACGGAAACCTGCTGCTGCAAAAACGTAACCCGACAAACAACTGTAGGGAACGACGCCCCCGTCGTTCCGTTAAACGCAGCCGATGGGGCACGGAAACCTACTGCTGCAAAAACGCAGGCCTGACAAACAACCGTAGGGGCCGGTCTCCGCGCCGGCCCGCTGAAGAAACACTGCATTTATGTGAACGGGTGGGCATTGAACCCACAAAAACCATACACATACCACCAAACCGTAGGGAACGGTCTTGACCGTTCCGCCAAACGCAGCCGATGGGGTATGGAAACCTGCTGCTGAAAAAACGCAGACTGACAAACAACGGTAGGGAACGACGCCCTCGTCGTTCCGCCAAACGCAGCCGGTCGGGTATAAAAAATCCTGCCGCTGTAAAAATGTAACCCGACAAACAACGGTACGGAACAACTCCCCGTCGTACCGCATGAATAAAACAACAACCGAAATGAGGTGCCCGATTTGCCAGCAAATCAACCCATAATTACCTTTAAAAACGGCCTGCCCGGCTTGGAAGAACACAAACAATTCCGCCTAACGGCGGTGGAACAAAATTCTCCCTTTTACCTGCTGCTGTCAGCGGCGGACGAAAATGTCGGCTTTATTTTAATTAACCCCTTTGCCGTTTACCCCGATTACGAATTTAATCTGCCGGAAGAACATAAAACTAACCTAAACATCAGCGATTTAAATGACGTGGCGGTGTTCTGCATTGTCAACGCCGCCGGCGGGCTGAAAAACGCCACCGTCAACCTGCTGGCGCCGGTGGTGGTCAACGTTAAAACCAATGCTGCCCGGCAGATTGTGCTGAACGACAAGCGCTACCGAATTAAACACCCGCTGCCGCAGAACGGCACCGGGCAGGGGGAGGGCTAACCATGCTTGTGCTGTCCAGAAAAAAAGGGCAGGCTGTCAACATCGGCGGTAACATTAAAATAATCATTGCCGACATTCAAAACGACCAGGTGAAAATCGGCATCGAGGCACCCCAGGATGTAGATATTTTTCGCGCCGAAATCTACCAAGCCGTCCAAAATGAAAACAAAAACGCTTTAGCCAAGCGGCAGCTGATAAAATTGCTGCAGCAAAATCACAAAAAACAGTAAATTTGTCCTAAAGTTAAAATAAAATATGCCGATTAACTAACTAGAGAGACAGGCCCGGGGCGGCCGACCGGGCAGGCTCAAATATACATGCAGGGATGCAAAATTATTTTTTCAAGGAGGAATTTAGTATGATTATTAATCACAACATTGCCGCACTGAACACCTATCGTCAGCTGAGCACCAACAACACCAGTACCCAAAAGGCTTTAGAGAAACTTTCTTCCGGTCTGCGCATCAACCGTGCCGGCGACGACGCAGCAGGTCTCGCTATCAGTGAGAAAATGCGCGGCCAAATCCGCGGCTTGGAACAGGCTTCTCGCAACGCTCAGGATGGTATTTCCTTAATTCAAACCGCTGAAGGTGCTTTGAATGAAACCCACAGTATCCTCCAGCGTATGCGTGAATTGGCTGTTCAATCTTCCAATGATACTGCTACCGATGCTGATCGTATTGAAATTCAAAAAGAAATTTCACAGCTTATAGATGAGATTGATCGTATTTCTAGCGATACTGAATTCAACACTAAAAAATTGTTAAATGGCAGTATTGGTGTTAACGCCAACATTGTAACTGGTGCAACTTTAGATTTGCAGCCGGTAAAAGTATCTGATTCCGATATGGCTACAGACACATATACCGTTACTCAGAATGGCGCTGCTACTATTGGTGCAGACATTAAAACTAACACAACAAAACTGCAAACTACTGATTTTACCATGACTTCTGGTAATATTGCTGGTTTGGAACTTGGAGATTATAAACTGGTAGTTGAGGGTACAAGTGGCAACTATGATTTTTATCTGTACAACAGTGATGGTGTTGAAGTAGCATCTGCAACTGGTCAAGATTTGGCTTCCGATGCTGTTTTGAGCGGTTCAAACGGTGAAAAATTTACTATTGCATCTAGTGCTACAGTTCAAGCCGGTGAGATGACCTTTAACTTGAATGCTACTTATGCAAATGCTGATGATTTTAATATTGAAAACTCAGCCGGTGCGACGGTATACAGCAGTGCGGCAAACTTAAAAATTACTGATAGTCGTTTTGAAGCAGGTGGCTTCGAATTTACTATGACTGTTGATACAGCTTTAGATACAGCTAATGATACTGCAGATATTGAGGTTACAAACAATGCCTTAACTATGCATATTGGTGCCAATGAGAATCAAACTATGAATATTGACATAAATAAAATGGATACCACAAGCCTGGGTATTAACGCAATTGATGTAACAACGCAGGAAGGTGCTGAAGCTGCCATTACCAAAATAAACGATGCAATTGAAGAAGTATCTACTGAGCGTTCCAAGCTGGGTGCATTCCAGAACCGTTTAGAGCACACCATCAATAACCTCGGCACATCAGCTGAAAACTTAACCGCTGCCGAATCCCGCATCCGCGACGTAGATATGGCTGAGGAAATGATGGAATTCACTAAGACCAACATCCTCTCCCAAGCCGCTCAGGCTATGCTGGCGCAGGCCAACCAGCTGCCCCAGGGCGTACTGCAGTTGCTGCGGTAGTAAATATAGTAAATGTTGTCATCAAGGAGTCAGTCACAAAGGCTGGCTCCTTTTTCTTAAGGGGTCTCAGGTAAACTTTGGGGTTTCTTTACTTTTTCGTGATAGTAATAATGACTAAGAATGTTTTTAGGAGGTTAAGCAATGGATTACGAAATATGTCCTTTTTGTGGAAAAGGAGTAGGACTTTCCGGTGATAACATAGGAAATAAAATTAACTATTATGGAGTTTGCGAATGCGGCGCTATTTATGATAAAGACGTTGACGCAAAAACTGGGAAAACTCTTAGAGAAAGATGGACTCCTCCAAAAGAGCGGCAAGAATAAGCAATAATAACTGAAATGTCCTTCATAAAAGTTAGCCAAAATGAAGGAGATGGGAAACTGGCCGAGCGCGATATGTGAATTATTAAAGCAAAAGCAGAGAAACAAAAAAGGCTGCCAATTGATGGCGGTCTTTTCGTTTTACAGTAATTCCCAAAAGGTGCCTGGCACCACACACTTTTTACCAAATTAATTGAAGGAAAAGTAGATGATTTTGGAGAATATTGTATTATTTTAAATAATCAGTATATTTTGATATTGGTTTTACCTGATCCTGCATTATTACAAAAATATATAAATAACTAAAAAGGAGTACTAATAATGGATATTTTAAAGAAGATGACCGACAAGATGACCGGCAAAGGTTTAGAAGAAAAGATTGGCCAGTACAGTGAGGTTTATGGGGAAGTCCTGCTTGGTATGCATCGTGACATTGAGTCTCAAAAAAAGCTTGTACATGACTACCGCCAAGAAGCTGTTTCTTATATTGACGAAGTGCGGTTATTAAAAGAAGAATTTGAACGATACAAGCACGAATCTGCGGATAAAATTGCTTCTTTGGAGAAGCAAACAAAGCTGCAGAGTATGTGCCTGGTGACTTTATTAGCTGTTTGCATTGGCTTGGGGGTTTTGGTATGGACCGTGAGATAATCCGTCTTGCAAATGAATATAGGAGATCTTGTGGATCTTCGGAGAAGGTATCTGATAGAATATCGGCGCTTTACCAGCATTACATTAAGAAGCACAGTTCTGCACTAATGGATTCTGCTGCTGCAGCTGTTGCTTTATATGGAATATTCATGGCTGATCAAATAGACTTCTCCAAAATAACGCCGCAAATGGAAGAAGCCTTTAATCTGGCCTATCCCAATGTTGAGCTTAATTCACTTGCGGACTTAAACCCGGATCAAATAGAAGGGTTTATTGCAGCATGGAAAGGTAAATATTTTGAAGTTCTGGTTCGTGACCAATTAAACGCGGGAGAATGGGTGGGCGACATCCATCTTGAGCCCGGTCAGGTTGCACAGCTGGCTGAAAGCGCTGCACAAACCGGTTGGGACTTGCAAATCCTGAATAGTGATGGGACAATTGCAAATGAAATTCAGTTAAAGGCCACTGATTCACTCAGTTATGTTAAAGAAGCATTAGAACGTTATCCCGATATTCAAG
Source organism: uncultured Peptococcaceae bacterium (assembly GCA_965546615.1). Classification (GTDB taxonomy): domain Bacteria; phylum Bacillota; class Desulfotomaculia; order Desulfotomaculales; family Desulfohalotomaculaceae; genus CBEUVQ01. The sequence continues at coordinate 90,606 of CBEUVQ010000001.1, read as the reverse complement.
TTTTGACCACAGATGAAGTTGCTATACCTAAAGAGTTGCATGAAAAAATACTTTCCAGCGGCCTTTCAAATGAATCTTTAGAAAAAACTATAGTTGAGCCTATGTCGTCGTTGTTTGATACCCCATTTGAGAACTTTGTTGAAGGCATACTCCCAGGTTTGCCATTTGTAATAATTGCAGTCGGTGAAACACAAAAAGTATTGATGGGAAGAAAAAGTTATGAAAACGCCTTTCGCGATCTCATAGAGCGTTCAGCCAAGACAGGAATATCAGTGGGAGTTGGCAGCATCGTTTATTTGTTGGACGGAGGAATAATCAGCCTGCCGGCCACAATCATAACGCGTCTTGGCATAGATCGATATCAATTATTAGATCAACTGGGCAAGCATATTGATAAAGAAATACATAAAACCCGCAAACTTCTACCGGCCCATACATAACTACAATTTAATGACCAATCATTTTCATATGATAATTGAAACTTTAGATCACAGCATTACTCAAATAATGAAAAAATTTAACTGGAAATATGTTAGGTACTTTAATAAAAAGTATAACTTCGTAGGGCGCCTTTACCAGGATAGATACACTGCCAAGTTAATTGAAAACGATGCTCAAATCCTGGAAAACAGCAGATACATACACCTTAATCCTGTCAATACCAAAGTACCGCTTTGCGATAACCCGCTGCAGTATAAGTGGAGCAGTTACAAAAGTTATGTTACCGACCAGCAAGATGACCTGGTACATCAGCAGAAGATATTAGCGCTTTTCAGCGGCAGCGCCAAACAAAAATATAAGCATTATGTAGAAGCAGCCAGGCGTTAAAGGGAACCGAATTCCAATGTTTCCCAAAATGTGCCTGGTACTTTTATTGTCAAAATTTAAAAGGAAAGAACAGCCCTGCCGTTGTAATATAAATTTAGATTACCCAAAAGCTGCCTGGCACTTTCGGGGGAGGTAATAATGAAATATAAAAACCCTAAATACCGCAAAAGGCGAAACACCTTTCCGCTGGAAGTTTCCTGCGGAACTTGTAAAACACCTGTGCTGATATATGCCAAAGGGGGAAAGGGGAATTTAATCAAGCTGCAGGTGCACAGAATTATAGAATCGGAAGTAAATCTTGCAGAACACGAAGGTCATTTGCTGTGTTCTAACTGCAGAGAAGAGCTGGCAAAGAAAGGTACCTACAACGGAAATGAAGCTTATTGGATTATTAGGGGAAAGGTGAACAGCAGAAGATTAAACAACTATTGATATACAAAAATTTCCAAAAGGTGCCTGGCACCTTTAATAAAAAGAAAAGAGGTTTAATATGGATCAGCATGACGTTATTAAAAGAACTGTAGAATTGGCAGAAACGGGATTGGAAGCACTGCAGCACATTAACTCTAAGATTGACGCAGGGCAGTTAGAGCAGACGCTTGCTTTAATGAGTGACTTGACAGATGCGTTTTATACCATTGAAAAGGCGATTCAGCCGCTGATTCCGGAACTGCTGCCAAATGAGCTGGAAGCGCTGGCTGCGGAATTAAAAAATGCTTTTGCCGATATTGTTTCCGCTTATGAGTGTAAAGAGATTAACAGAGCAGCGGAAGCAGTGCAGTTTCAGCTTACACCCTGCTATAAAAAGTGGCAGGCGGAGATTGACCGGGTGTTTATGCCGTACATAATTTCTTAAAAAGTTTATATCTACCGCAGTGACATAAGTGCATCAGCGAACTCTTTAAAATCATCTAATATTATACCTTCAGTATATTTTATTTTCGTTAAACAATAAAGATTTTAACAAAAAATGCCGATACATATAGTGTAATACCCAACGGAGGGATGAAAGTATGAGTTCAAGTATGCGTATTGGCGGTTTGGCCAGCGGCATGGATACAGAACAAATAATCAGCGATTTAATGAGCGCTCAGCGGGTGAAAGTTGACCGGCTGGAGCAGGATAGACAAATTTTAGAGTGGCAGCAGGAATTTTACCGCGAGATTAATAACAAGCTGCGGGCGTTTAGGGATGCCTGTTTCGACATGAAGCTGCAGGGCACTTATCTCACCAAAAAAGCATCTTCCGCCGGCGAAACGGTGCTTACCGCCAAAGCAGGCGGTGCCGCTGTTGAAGGTGTTTATGATGTAGCTGTTGAACAGCTCGCTAAAGGTGTATTTACTTCCAGTGCGGGTGATATTGCGGAATACAAAGACACGTTAAAAGAGCAATTTTTCATAACCGATCCGCTGACTTTTTCTATTACCAACAGCGCGGTTAAAGACGAAGACGGAAATGTGATCAAAGCGGAATTTACTATTGATCCTAACGAAAACAGCCTGCAGGATTTGGTTAATGAAATAAACAGCTGGAAAAATGAAGACGGCGTGGGGCTGGGCATTAAAGCGTCATATGATAAAGAGTTAAACCGCTTCTTTCTGCAGACCACAAGTACCGGAGCGCAGCAGTCAATCACTGTTGATTCTGCTGAAGAAGAGGTTAAAAGATTCTTTTACAACGATTTAAAAATGACCGAGCTGTTTCAAGATGATGCCGGCATACTGACAGCGCAGACGTTAACCGGGCAGAATGCCAAAGTGACTTTTAACGGCAGTGATTTTGAGTTTTCTTCCAACAACGTTACTATATCCGGCATAACGATGAATTTAAAAGCTCCCAGCAGCAGAGATGGCGACGGTAACCTTGTTTCCACCGCTGTCACCGTCAGCAAAGATACCGATGCGGTGTTTGATTCCATCGTTAAGTTTATCGATACCTACAACGAAACAATTACCGCTGTCGAAGATAAATTATATGAAAAACGCTACAGCGATTATCTGCCGCTTACCGATGAGCAGCGGGAGGAATTAACTGAAAAGCAGGAAGAGAAGTGGGAAGAAAAGGCGCGCAGCGGCTTACTGCGCAATGATTCTATACTGAGTACAGTAGTCAGCAAAATGCGCATGACGATGAGTGCGGCAGTCAGCGGTGATACAGGGGAAAATCCTATTGACTGTCTGGCTGATCTCGGCATTAAAACTACCGTCAATTATATGAGCGGCGAACTGGTTATAGAGGATGAAGATAAGCTTCGGCAGGCCATTGAGGATGATTTGGAAGCGGTTATCAATTTGTTTACCAAGTCGTCCGATACATACGAAGAAATGGGTATTGCACAGCGCCTGTACAGTGATGCCGACAGCGGAATCGATTTATTGATTGATAAAGCAGGCAGCAGTGACAGCTACAGCGACGTTGACGACAGCTTTATCGGCAAGAGAATTAAAAGTATTGATGAAGATATCGAACGCTGGGAAGACCGCCTGGAGCAAATTGAAGACCGCTACTGGAATCAGTTTACCGTTATGGAACAATATATCAGTCAAATGAACCAGCAGAGCATGTGGCTGGCCCAGCAGTTCAGCAGTTATTAAAGGAGGTTTTATTTGTGGCGGTGCAAAACCCCTATGACCAGTACCAGCAAAACGCGGTAAACAGTGCCGAGCCCGGTCAGTTAACTTTAATGCTCTACACCGGGGCGGTAAAGTTTACCAAGCTGGCGGTAAAATATTTGGATGAAAAAAACTACGAGCAGGCGAACCACAACATTCTGCGGGTGCAGGACATTATCACCGAACTGATGGTTACGCTGAATCATGATTATGAGATAGCTAAAAGTTTAAACAGCCTTTATGATTATATGAAGCGCCGGCTGGTTGAAGCCAATATCAAAAAAGACAAGCAGATTCTTTTAGAAGTGCAAAATATGCTGGAAGAGCTGCGCAGCACCTGGGCGGAGGCATTAAAAAGTTTAAAAACCGCCGGTGGCAATAGTTAAGCATGAGTGCGGTAAAAAGCATTTTAATTAAGCTGGAAGAACTGGCGGAGCAAAAAGTAAAGCTGATGCAGCAGATTTTGCAGATCAGCAGGCGGTTTCAGGATGCTGCCGATGACTTGGCAATGCTGCAAAAACTTTTGGATGCCCGGCAGGAGTACATGAGCAAAATTGACTGCCTTGATGAGCAGTTTAACAGTTTAAAGCAAAAGGTTGTTTCACAGGCGGGCGTCGGCGATTGGGAAGGCTTGAAGAAATTGTATCCCCAAGCGGTGGAAACAATTGAAGATAAATTAAAAACTGCCGGAGAAATGGCTCGGCAGGCGTATAGTTATTCAAACCATGCCCAACAAACGGCGGCGGCAAAGCTTAAAGAGCTGCGGCAAAATTTGCGAAAGCTGCAGAAAACCAAAACCGGCATTGGTGCTTATCAGCAGAAAATTACGCAGCACAGCGGTTATTTTATAGACAAGAAAAAATAGCGGGGGGTGAATTTAAGTGAGCACGTTAACCGTTGACCCTGCAGTGCGTGTTCAGCAGTTACTGCGTGAAGAAGACAGCAAGCAGCCCGCGGTAAAATCCGAAAGAAATGATGCCGGGCCGAAACAGCAGGCTGCCGAAAAAGGGCAGTTTAGTGAAGAAATGCTGCAAACCGCAGTAGACCAGGCCAATGAAACGATGAAAACTTATCACACCAATCTGCGGTTTGAGATGCATGAGGACAGCGGCGAGTACTTTGTGAAGGTGGTTAATGCCGAAAACGATGAAGTTATTCGCGAAATACCGCCGGAAAAAGTGCTGGATATGGTGGCGTATTTCAAAAAAATGATCGGCATTATTGTCGATGAGATAGTTTAATATAAAAGACCGGGGACAAAATAAACGGCACTTTGCAAAACAAACACTGCAAAAAGGAATCCGTCGGTCAGGAGGCGTTTAAATGTTGGGGCGGCAGAAACGGGCCGCCCTTTAATAATGCGGCAGTGCAGCAGGCCAAAAATAACAGAACCCCTTAGTTTAAGGGGTTCTGACGATAAAGCAACCCGGATTTAATGTGCTGTCGATTCCGGACAGTATCTGGGGATATCCAATAAAGCTGCTGCGCCCGCTCCTGTTGTGCCGTATAATATCAACGGCTTACCGGTGCGGTAATATTTATCTATCGACCGGTTGCACAGTATGCTGCCGGTGGAAAAGATTACATCGCAGTTTTTAAGACAGCGTTCGGCATCTTTAACGCCGTCCAAAATTTGCACTCCGTTAATCGTTCTGCCGATATTGGCGGGGTCGAGGTCTAATACTTTTACCGGTAGCTCTTTAACCAATGCTTCTGCCAGTGCCGGTTGGTAGCCGATCATTAAAATGCTGGGGCGGCCAAAGTTTTTTCGGAAGAAATCAGCTGCCTGCATGCTGCATTTTTCCGGGCCCTCGTTGCGGCAGTGCACGGTGCTGCGCACTTTACCGGTGTAAGCGGCAGCGGCGTTAACGGCAGCGATATATACGGCGCGCTGAAAATCATCGGTCAGCGGTAATTCCAGCACCTCGGCCAGACTGCCGCTGTAATCCCCGATTGAACCGGTAAAAGCCTGGCCTTTATGCCCCATAACCTCCGCCTGCATCAGCCGCTCTTTCCCTTTAAGCAGTACATAATCTTTCCTCTTGGTTGAGCCTATCGCTTCTTCCGGTTTCAGCGGGGCTGCCTTTACTTTAACTTCAGCGCTTCTTAAATTGTTCATATCAACCAGCCGGTTAAAGGCGGTTTGCAGTTGACGGAAAAAATCGCCGGTACAGTTCTGCATGTTTTCACCTCTCAGCTTATTTAATATCAGCAGGCAATTAAATGACAATTTTCCGGCTTTACACTTAGTAAAACGTCGTCTCCCTTAGATAATTTTAGGTTTTGCCACTGCGCAAACGAGATGGTGGTTTCCCAACAGCCGTAACCCTGACAGCATACATCAACATGGGTTCTGTTAAAGGAAAAAGACTTGATTTTTGCCGGCCAGCTGATACAGCCGGCAGGAGGTTTACCGGGCTTGTGCAGGCTCAGGCTGCCGGAACGAATCATTAATATTACCTCTTTATCGCTTTTTAAATCCGGCAGCGGATTTTTGGCTAGCGGTCCGATTAAAAGCCCACTGTTTGCGGGGTTGAACCAAGATGAATTATTTTTGATAATAAGTGTACCTTTGATAAGATTTTCCCCCTGCAGAAACTTAGCTGCAGAAAAAGACACCGGGTGGAAAAATACTTCTAACGGAACACCGGACTGTTCAATGCTGCCGTTATTTAACACAATTACTCTGCTGCCCAACTGCATAGCTTCGGAAAAATCATGGGTTACGTGAATAATGCCGATGGATTCTGCACTATGAATATCCAGCAGCAGATTTTGCATTGAACGGCGGGTGGCCGGGTCCAGTGCAGAAAGCGGTTCATCTAGCAATAATAAAGAAGGCTTTGTAAGAACCGCCCGGGCGAGAGAAACCCGCTGCCTTTCACCGCCGCTTAAATATTTAGGATAACGTTCCAAGATGTGGGAAATTCCCATGATTTCCACTAATTGTACCAAATGCTTTTGTATTTTGGCGTCTTCGGCAATCCCTCTGGCTTTGGCACCAAAAAGAATGTTTTCTTTTACTGTCAGAAACGGATACAGCAAACTGTCTTGGTAGGCAAAGCCCAAATGCCTTTGCTCCGGCGGTAAGTGGGTAATTCTTTTGTCGTTAAAAAAAATTTCGCCCTTATGCACAGGCCGCAGGCCGGCCAGAGATTCTAAAAGAATTGTTTTGCCGGAACCGGTAGGTCCGAGTATGATCACATATTCACCGCTGTTAACCGAAAAGGATATGTTTTTTAACAGAAAATTGCCTGCTTTTACCTCTAAATTTTCAACTTTAAGCAGCACCTTTTTCATAATCGAACCTCTGTCTTGGTAAATAATTTAAAAATAATCAATAAAGAAAGTGCCACTGTCAGCATAATTATTGCTGCTGCCAGCGCAAACTGGATATCTCCGATGGACATGTTCAGAAAGATAGCTGCTGAAAGTGTTTCGGTCTTTAATCTTGTTACTCCTGCCAGCATAGCGGTTGCCCCGAATTCTCCCAGCGTTCTTGCCCAGGTCATCGTTAAGCCGCCGATTAATCCCTTTTTGGCAAGCGGGATAGTTACTTTGACAAAAACTTTGTAAGGTGAATAACCGAGAGTGCGGGCAACTTTTTCCAATCTGGTGTCAATGGCATCAAAGGATTGCTTAAAAGTTTTAATGGCAAAGGGGGTTGCGATAAACCACTGGGCAGCGACAACCCCACCGGTAGAGAAAACAATTTTTAAGCCGATGTCGGCAAGGGTGTCGCCAAACAGCGGACCAAAAAATATCAACAAAGCAACCCCGCTCACCAGCGGCGGCAGTACAATCGGCACATCAAGCAGTGTGTCAATAATTACTTTTCCTGCAAAGCGCCGGCGGGACAGTATGTAGCCACAGGGAATTGCCACTAAAGCGGCCAGTATGGTCGCCAATACCGTAGTCCAAATAGTAAAAGTAACGGCAAAATGAAATTCGGGATTTTTTAACACATTGAGGAAAGCAGCTCCATCAGCGAAAATAAAAAGGCCGACAATTAGCATAAACATAAACAGCGCTGCTGCTGCGAAAACCAGCCAAAAAGATCCAAGAAAAATGCAGTCGCCGAGTTTTTCAAAAACTGTTATACCGACACGGTTATTCTTGTACTTTAAATCCATATTTTGCAAATACAGCCGGCCCTTTTTCTTTCATAAATTTCAGGAAATCTTTTGCCTGTTCCTTTTGCGCAGAATACTTAAGTACAGCGCAGGGTATATCTTCCACGTAATTAACAGCGGGATCAATTTCAATTAATTCCAATTTATCTTTATATTTAGAATAATTGCTGTATTCCGTGATGCCGGCATCGCCCTGACCCATAGCTATTGTCGCTGCAGCTTTGGGCGCTGTTTCCACATAGCTTAAAACGTTTTTTTCCACCTGCTGTGAAATGCCTAATTTATTAAATATTTTAAAAGAAGCTTTGCCCAGCGCTGTGGCTTCTTTTTCCGGCAGTATCAGTTTTACATCAGCTTTTGCTAAATCTTCCACCTTATTTATGTCGGCCGGGTTTCCTTTGGGTGTAATAATGACGGGCGTGTGCACAGCAATTGGCGCTGCTGTTTCGTCGATACAGCCTTGTTCTTCTGCTTTTTCCATGTAAGGCATGCCTCCCGGCATGTAGATATCGCCTTTTTTCGTTGTCTGAAGTTGATTTAAAAGCACCCCTGAATTATTAAAGGTTAATTCTACTTTAACCCCTGTTTTTTCTTCATAAAGCTTGGCTATTTCTGATACCGGTTCTTTTAAACCTGCCCCAATGTAGGCAAAAAGGCTTTGTTCTTGGCCGCCGTTTGCTGCCGGCTCGTTGTCAGAAACGGCAGCTTTTTCTGCTGGAGTGTTTGCGCAGCCGCTTACTGACAAAATTAGCACCAGGCTTAAAATTAGCGGTTGTAATTTTAAAATTAACTTTTTCACAATTTACCCTCCCTCGCTAAATCTAAATAAAGATTTGCGATGAAGCCGCTTTGACAATTTCCTTTTTGGGCTGCCCGTTGTCCAATGATATCAGGCGATCTCCCAAGTAGTTTGCATCTTCTTCGTCGTGGGTGACTAAAATAAACGGGATGCGCCATTCTTGGTGCAGGTTTTTTAACTCCTGCCGCAGTATTTGCTTGGTGCTTTTATCCAGCGCGCTGAAAGGTTCGTCCAGTAAAAGCAGTTTCGGCTGCACCGCCAGCGCTCTGGCAAGGGCAACCCGCTGCTTTTCTCCGCCGGAAAGTTGGCGCGGATAGCGGTCTGTTAAGTGCCCGACACCAAATGAATTTAACAATTCCACCGGGTCTTTACCGGATCGGTTGATTTTTTTTGATTTCAAGCCGTACATCACGTTTTGTTTCACCGTCATATGGGGAAAGAGTGCGTAATCCTGAAACAGGTAACCGACGCTGCGAACCTGCGGCGGCAGATTAATTTTATCATCGGATGAATACAGCACTTGATTGTTTAGCTTTATCAAACCGGATGTTGGTTTTGTCAATCCCGCCAAACAGTGCAAAACGGTGGTTTTTCCGGCACCGGAGTGCCCCCACAGCACTAATATTTCATTTTTAACCTGCAGATGTAAATCTAAAGTGAAATGCCACAGTTTTTTGTGAATGTGTGCTTCCAACATAAATATCACCTGTTAATAAGTCTGCCGCTTGGCCCAGCGGTTGATCCAGAAGATGATTAAGAAACTGAAAACAGTTACAATGGCCACTAAGGTTTGAGCGGTGGCGTTATCTCCGGCATCCACCGCAAAGAAAATAGCCAGCGGGATGGTGGAAGTCTGCCCCGGAATGTTGCCGGCTACCATTAAAGTAGCGCCGAACTCACCCAGCGCGCGGGCAAAGGATAAAACTACCCCCGCCAAAATGCCCGGCCAGGCCAGCGGGAGGGTGATGGTAAGGAATATTCTCACTTCACTTGCTCCCAGCGTTCTGGCCGCTTTTTCATAGTTTTGATCCACACTTTTAAAGGCGGCTTTGGCACTTTGGTACATCAGCGGAAAAGACACAACGGTTGAAGCCAGCACCGCTGCCCACCAGGTAAAAATAATAGTGATGCCGAGTTCGGCTAAAAATTGGCCTAAAAGCCCGTTTTTTCCGATAACCATCAGCAGGCCGTAACCTATTACTGACGGCGGCAGCACCATTGGCAGTGTGATGGCTGCCTCCAGAAAATCCTTGCCGGGAAACTCGCTGCGCGCCATTAACCTGGCCAGCGGCAGCCCCAAAACAATTACTGCAGTAACGGCAGCTGCCGCTGTGCGCAGCGACAGTATTACCGGTGACCAGTCAGCCAGTTGAATAAGCATAAAGTTAACCTCTTTAGTTTGTCAGTGTTTTAAAGCCGTATTTTTCAAAAACAGCGGCTGCTTTTTCCCCGCTGAGATAAGCTGCAAAGTCTTCTGCCGCCTGCTGATGTTTGCTGCTTTTTATTACCGCCAGCGGATAGACAATCGGTTGATGGGAGTCTTCCGGTGCGGCAGCGGCCACTTTAATGTTTTTTCCCATCGCGGCATCAGAGCTGTACACCAGTCCGGCGGCGACATTGCCGGTTTCCACATAAGTGAGCACCTGGCGGACATCTTTGGCAAAGACAAGTTTTGGCTGCAGCTTGTCCCATAAGTCTAAACTAACCAGCGTTTCTTTGGCGTACTTTCCTGCCGGAACGGATTCCGGTGTGCCGATGCTTACTTTTTCCGCCTCCGGTTTCAGAATATCCTCAAAAGCGGCAATTTCGCTGTCCTGCCGGGCAATTAATACCAGGTCGTTCCCTAACAGGTTCTGCCGTGATTCTTCTACAATTAAGCCCTTTTCCTGCAGGGCGTCCATCTGCTTTACACCGGCCGAGATAAATAAATCTGTCGGCGCCCCCTGTTCAATCTGCTTCTGCAGCGTGCCGGAAGAGGCAAAGTTATATGTAATATTTACGTTGGGATTTTCTTCTGCATAGAGAGCTTTTATTTCTTTGGCGGCATCCTGCAGGCTGGCGGCGGCGGAAATTGTCAGGTTAATCGTTTCCGACGGCGGTTGTGATGCAGATTGATTTTTGCTGTCTGTGCAGCCGGTTAGTGCTGCCAGTGCAAATATAAACATCAATGTAAAAGCCAGCAGTTTTTTCATTTTTTCTTTTCTCCTCTCCGCTTATTTTTTGGTGCTGTGAAAGAGGTGGGGTTATTTTTCTTTTTTCATCTCCTTTCCGTGAATATTTTTTAACTAAAATAAATGCCCCAGTACACATCAAAAGATTAAGTCCAGGGCATCGCTGTTCATATATAAAAACAAACAAAACATAACTAAACAACATAGACAAACGTTATATAACGTGACATAACATAACGAAACTAATTATGCTAATTATATTAAATTATGCTATAATAATTGTCAATATATTAGGGGGTAAAAATATGGAGGAAAAATCTTTAACTCCTGCAGAAGTGGCGGAAATACTTAAAATAGCCAAAAATACCGTTTACGAGTTAATAAAACGGGGAGAACTGCCGGCATATCGGGTTGGGCGTAAAATACGGGTGGATTTAAAAGATGTGGAGAACTATAAGCGCCAAGGGAAAAAAAGTGAATTAAACGAAGATGCTGATTTTATTGCTTTACATAATGAAACAACACTTAACCAAACTGTCAAACCAAATTGGAGCAGGCAGGCTTATCAGGGAATTATTATCTGCGGACAGGATGTACTGCTGGATGTATTGGCCCGTCATCTGGAACAGCATCCCAACGGCATCCAATCGTATCGGCACAGTGTCGGCAGTTTTCCCGGGCTGTTGGCGCTTTATCATAATGAAGCAGACTTGGCGGCGGTGCATCTGTGGGACGGAGACGGTGATGTGTATAATATTCCTTATGTCAAACACATGCTGCCGGGTATTGAATGCGTCATTGTTCATCTTGCCTGCCGCATGCAGGGTTTTTATGTGGCGAAAGGGAATCCGAAAAACATTGTTGATTGGAAGGACTTAACAAAGGAAGATGTGACATTTGTTAATCGGGAAAAGGGGAGCGGAACAAGAGTGCTTCTTGACGAAAAGCTTCGCCTGTTAAACATAGACAGACATTTAATCAAAGGTTATGAAACGGAACAGTCTTCGCACCTCGCCGTTGCCAGTGCTGTTGCCCGGGGCGATGCAGACGTCGGTTTGGGAAATGAAAAGGTATCAATGCAGGTGCGCGGGGTTGATTTTATCCCGATGCAAAAAGAGCGCTATGACCTGGTAATTAAAAAAGAGGACATGAACAAACGGTATATACAGGCAGTTGTTGAAATTTTACAATCCAAAGCATTTAAGGATGAGCTTATCGGGTTGGGTGATTACGACGTGTCGGAAACCGGTAAATTTGTTGCTTTTTAGCGGTAATATATTTAAGTAAGTATGGTAATTAGTCAGCTGAAAAAATACTGCGGTGTATAAGATAAAAATAAGAAGATGCAAATGTTTTAAAGCTCTGCCCAATGATGGACAGAGCTTTTTTGTTTAGTCTTTACATTATTTTACCGGCTGCTTTGATTGTTTTTTACTGCCGCCCGCAAATTTTGCCACTGTTCGCGGGCCTTACTTACTATTGCCGGCATTTGCCGGCTGCCGGGGTGCTGCACCAACCGGCTGAACCACTGCACTGCCTGGTTGGGATTGCCCAAGCGGTTGTGCAGCTCGCCGATCATGTATAACAGCTGCAGTTCCTGCTTGGTGTCAAAGGTTTCTCTGCTGAAGGCGGTTTGATAATGATCTAACGCCAGCTGCAGGTATTTTTTTTCGTTTGCAGTGTCCTGCTTATAGCGGTACAGCCAAGCGACGCGCAGATACAAGCGGGCGGCTGCCGAGCGCCTGCCTTCGGTGGCGCTGAGGCATTTTAGTGCTAAAATATATGTTTCCAGTGCCAGCTGCCAGTCGCGCACCCTGTTGTAATCTTTCTTTGGGATGTCGGCCAATACTTTTTCGGCAGCGCTTGCCGCTGTTGACCCCAATCGTTCGGCATGGTCAGCGGTAAAGGCGTAGCCGCAGTCTGGGCAGACCGCTGCTTCATAAAACAGTGGATTGACTCCTTGGTAGTGATTGCAGAAGTCGCTGTCGGTTTTTTCTATGCGGATATAGCGCGACAGCACCCGGGGAGTGGTGAATTTTTTTTCGCACAGCGGGCAGTTCACTTTGTGGTCGTAAAGCATTTCTTTAATCGCCTCTGCTTCAGACTGCTCATACTCCGGCTGATGGTCGGCGGTTATCGGCACCGCGTCAAGCGGGGAAAGCTCTGCCTGCTGTGCTGTTAAATCTGCCAGCTGGCGGTAAAGTTTATTTATTTTTGTGCCCAAACATTGAATTAAATTACAGGCAAGCGTGCTGTTCTGCTCAACTAAAACCACAAAAATGCTGTCGGGGATGCGAAATAAAATTGTTTGCGCCGCTGCTTTGGCCGTTACAGGTAAAATGCTGCTTTCGGCAAACAAAACGGTATCTCCAAAGCAGTCGCCGGGCTCAAGTGTAAAAACAGCAGCGCTTTGCCCGGTGCTGCTTTTTTTAAACAGCGTTACCTTACCTGTGCCAACGATAAACAGGGCGTTTTCCGTTTTTCCTTCCGCAAAAATCTCTTTTTCCGACTGACAGTTTATAATATCGCAGTTTTCGGCAATTGTTTTTAAGACTGCTTCCGTTATATTTTTAAATAGCGGCAGTCGTTTAAGTATTTGCATTTGTACGCTTATATCCATTTATGCCGCACTCCTTCCTGTCTGCCTATTATACCAAATTGTTTTAATTTTCGGGTCGAAATTTTTTAATGTTTGGATAATGCTGATAACTTTGTTAGAATTAAGATATTTAAGGAAGGTTGGAGGTATTGCATTGAAAAAATATTCTTTATTTACTGACGAAGACAAAAATGCTCTGCTGACAGTTTTGGACAGCGGGCGGCTGCACCGCGGACAGCAGATTAAAGAGTTTGAAGAGGCTTTTGCTGCCTATTTCGGTATTAAGCATGCCGTTGCTGTATCCGGCGGCACCGCCGGTATGCACATTGCGCTGCGGGCGGCTGCCGTCGGCCCGAAAGAAGAAGTGCTGGTGCCCCCGATTGCCCCGGTGGGCGGGCCGAACAGCGTTTTTTATCAGGGTGGGGTAAATATTTTTGCCGATGTTGACCCCGCCACCGGCAATGTCGACCCGCAGGACGTCATTGCCCGCATTAACGATAATACCAAAGGTATTATTGTGCACCACTACGCCGGCATGCCGTGCGATTTGCAGCCGATATTAACGGCGCTGGAGGGAAGGGATATTCCGGTGCTGGTTGACGCCACCCATGCTTTGGGAGCGCGTTATCTGGATAAATCCGCTGCCCAATGGGGCGACATGGTGGTGTTTGATTTTGGCCCGGGAAACCACATTTACACCGGCGAAGGCGGTATGGTGGTTACCCAGTCTGACGAGTATGCCGAGTGGTTGAGGATATTCCGTGATGAAGGCTTTGTGCGCGATCCGAGGCAGCTGACCAAAGATGAAGGTTTGTGGCACGTTGAGATGCAGGATTTAGGCTATCCCTACCGCATGACGGAACTGCAGGCGGCGCTGGGGCTGAGCCAGCTGAAGCGGTTGGACGAAATTTTGACCCGGCGGCGGACTGTCGCCGAAAGGTACAATGATGCCTTTAGCGCCTTAGAAGACGCAGTGGCGGTACCCCGGGAAGCCGCCGGCAGCGTTTGCGCCTACGGGCTGTACCCCCTGCAGTTGAAAGCGGAGAGTTTAAAAAGCCGGCGGCGTCAATTGTTTGCTGCGTTAAAAACTCTCGGGGTAGATGTTGATGTGCAGCATTATCCGGTGTTTTTGCATCCTTATTATTTGTGGGCGGGCCATCCCGATGTTTGTACGCTGGAGGGAAGCCGCGCTCCCAAAGCAGAGGAATTTTATGCCCGTATTTTGCTGCTGCCGATCAGTCAAAACCTTACCGATGAGCAGGTGGATGATATAATTAACAAGGTTAAACATGTAATTAAATCCCAGCTTGACAGTGGCGAAATATAGAGAAATATAGAGAATGTGAAACGTTTGGGAAAAAAGTCCCGTAAAATTAGTGCATGCACCCTATTATTCAGCTATAATAAGGCGTTAATGCTCAAAAATCGCGTTTTATTGATAAATATTGACCAAAACGGCAGTAAAACAGATGATTTTTTTACAATTTTTCGCAGGAAAAATTTTGATTTGCGTTGAATAGTGTTGAGTAGCATTGGTTGACTGGTTAAACAGCGAAGTGTGAAGTAAAAAGTATGAAGTAATAGGTAATACTTTGGGAGGTTTAAAAATTGATTGGTATTAACAACCCCACCTTGCTGGCACTTAAACGCGACCTGGATACGGCTGCTTTAAGACAGCGGGTAATTGCCGATAATTTAGCAAATTTGAATACCCCTGGGTTTAAAAAGTCAGTTGTATCCTTTGAAGAACAACTGCAGGCTGCCCTGAATGATAACAGTATGCCGCTGCGCACAACCCATCCCAAACATATCGGCGGGGTTAAGCATCCGGCGGAAGTGCTGCCCCAAGTGGTGCAGGTGACTGATTCCGGTATGCGGGCAGACGGCAACAACGTGGATGCTGACGAAGAAATGGTTAATCTCGCTGCAAACCAGATTAAGTACAACACGTCAGCACAGTCGTTAAGTGAACATTACTCGCTGATCAGTTATATTATCACCAGTTCCGGGAGGTAATACATAGAATGGGTTTGTTTGATTCTTTTGCGATAAGTGCTTCCGGCATGTCTGCTGAAAGGCTGCGCTTGGATATTGTTTCCAACAACTTGGCGAATATTAACACTGCCGGCAAAACAGACGGATCGGTTCAGCCCTACCGGCGGCAGGTGCCGATTTTTTCGCAGCAGCTGCAGCAGGTGCTGGCCGAAAGAAACAAAGCATACCGTTTTAGCGGTGCCGGTGTAAGGGTGACGGGCATTGTTCATGATCCCAATCCGCCGCGCACTGTTTACGAACCCGATCATCCGTATGCGGATGAAAACGGTTATGTTGCTTACCCCAATATTAATGTATTAAACGAAATGGTAGACATGATGACTGCCACCAGGGCGTATGAAGCAAATGTTACTGCTTTTAACGCCGCTAAATCAATGGCTTTAAAAGCATTAGAAATAGGCAAGGGATAAGGAGGAAATTAGATGCAGGTAAAAATGCTTTCTCAGCCGCTTCCGCTTGCAGACCGGCAGATGCAGTCCGCCTCTCAAGCCGATCAAAGCCTGTCTTTTGGCGAGGTTTTAAATAATTCTATCAATAAGTTAAACGGCGTTATGCAGCAGGCAGAAGAAGTGCAGCTGAAATTTGTTACCGGTGAAGTGCAGGATGTACATCAGGTAACAGCTGCGCTGCAGGAAGCCAGAGTGAGTATGCAGCTGGCGGTTGAAGTGCGCAACAAAATAGTGGAAGCATATCAAGAAATATCCCGCCTGCCGCTGTAATTAACCTGCTAGTAGGGAGTGGTTTTTTTGAACCTTCGTGACCTGCCGGCTGGGTTGAGAGAGCGGTGGCAGAATTTCAGCCAAACACAGAAAGCAGCTGCGGCGCTGGTAACGGTTGCAATAGCTGTATGTTTGTTTTATTTGGGGAGCTTTATTGTACGGCCCCAATATGCCCCGCTTTTTACAGATTTAGATGTACAACAAGCCGGTGCAATTGCTGAAAATTTAAAAGAACTAAAAGTTAAATATAGAATTACCGATCAGGGGCGCACCATTGAGGTTCCGGAAGACCGGGTTTACGAACTGCGCATGCAGCTGGCCAGTGAAGGTGTACTGCCCGGTGCCGGTCAGGGGTTTGAACTGTTTGATCAGAGCAAACTGGCCCAAACCGATTTTGACGAACAGGTTGCCTATCAACGGGCGCTGCAGGGGGAACTGCAGCGTACCATCACATCTATCGAGGCGGTAGAGCAAGCCCGGGTGCATTTGGTGCTGCCGCGCAAAAGTGTTTTTATTGAGGAGGAAGGGGTTGCTTCCGCTTCGGTGGTGCTGAAGCTCAAACCGATGGCGAAGTTGGAGCAGACTCAGATTAAGGGAATTAACGATTTGTTAATTGGCAGTGTGGAAGGTTTGACCTCTGAAAACATCCACATTATTGACAGCAGCGGCACGCCGCTGAACGACTTCATTATATCGGCGAGCGATACGGAAGGCCTGCCGAGCGGGCTTCTGCAGCAGCAGCAACAGCTGCGCCGGGAATTTGAAAAAGACATCGAAAAAAGGCTGAAACAGCTGCTCGCTCAAGTTTTCGGGCCCGGTAAAGCTACAGTGATGGTATCGGCGGAACTTGATTTCAGTAAAGTGCAGACCAAATTAACCGAAGTAAGTGAAGGGGCGCCGGTGAGCGAACAGAAAACCACTGCCAGCGGCAGCAATACCGGTGCCGGTGCGCCGGTGGGTACTACTTCGCAAATGCCGGGCAGTGAATATCCCTTTGTCGGTGGAGGCACCGGTGAATACGAGAACGAATCAACAACTACCAACTACGAAAACAGCAGAGAAGAAACAATTGTTGATCAACCGCCCGGGGCAGTTAAACGCATTTCAACTTCGGTAATTGTGGACAGCAACATAAATGTTGACACTGAGGCAGTGCGCCAAGTGGTTTCCGCCGCCGTTGGTTATCAACCCGACCGCGGGGACGAGATTATTGTGCAGACGATGCCTTTTGATACCGGTGTACTGGAAGCTTTTGGCGCTGAGGACCGTTCCGCTGCTGAAAACAATCTTTATACTTATATCGGCATTGGTGCGGGAATCTTAATACTTCTGCTGCTGGTTATTTTCTTAATCAGAAGAAGGCGGAAGGCAAAACTGCAGGATCAATCGGATTTGGTGGTGCCTGATGTTCCGGACGATGCGGAACAGGCCGTGATTCAACCGCCTGCTCCCATTGAGCCTGATCGCAAAGATATTTTGAAAGAAGATGCCAAACGCAACCCCGAGGAAGTAGCGGAGATAATCAAACTTTGGTTGAAGGAGTAATCGGTTATGGCTGTCAGTTTATCAGGTGAAGAAAAAGCAGCAGTTTTGTTGATGAGCTTGGGAGCCGATTTGTCATCCAAAGTGCTGAAGCACGGTTTTAATGATGATGAAATCGAACGGATTACCGGCGTCATTACCGACATGGACCGCATTCCCAATGAAGTGACTGATAAAGTAATTAATGAGTTCTTTCAGCTGCGGGAAGCGCGGGCTTATGTAATCAGCGGCGGTTTGGATTATGCCAAAGAACTCTTGGAGAAAACCGTCGGTCCGGTTAAAACAGCGGAGATATTGGAAAAAATTACCCAGAGCTTAAGGCAAATACCTTTTCAAAATCTGCGCAAATCTGATCCGAAGCAGTTGGTGGGCTTTATTCGGGATGAGCACCCGCAGACCGTTGCCTTTATTATTGCCCACTTAAAGCCGGATCAGTCTGCCGTTGTGCTTTCTGAGCTTTCGCCGGAGGTGCAGGCTGATGTGGCCCGTCGGGTGGCAATTTTAGACCGCACTTCGCCCGAGGTGGCCAAAGAAGTGGAAAAAGTGCTGGAGCGCAAGCTTTCTACCGTGGTGTCCAGCGAAGAAACGGTTACCGGCGGCGTGAAGAGTTTGGTGAATATTCTGAATAAAGTAGACCGTGCGACAGAGAAAACTATTTTTGAGCAGCTGGAAAAAACCGACCCCGATTTGGCGGAAGAAGTACGCCGGATGATGTTCATTTTCGAGGATATTGTCA
The DNA here is from genome assembly GCA_965546615.1 of uncultured Peptococcaceae bacterium. GTDB lineage: Bacteria > Bacillota > Desulfotomaculia > Desulfotomaculales > Desulfohalotomaculaceae > CBEUVQ01. The sequence continues at coordinate 72,412 of CBEUVQ010000001.1, read as the reverse complement.
AGCTGCACGACGTTTCTATTCAAAAGGTGCTGCGTGAAGTGGATACCAAAGATTTGGCGTTGGCAATGCGCGGAGCTAACCCCGAAGTTAACAACCGTATCTTTAAAAATATGTCAAAACGGGCTTCCGAAATGCTTAAAGAAGAGATCGAATACATGGGGCCGGTGCGCTTAAGAGATGTCGAGCAGGCACAGCAAAAGATTGTGAATGTCATCCGCCGATTGGAAGAAAGCGGCGAGATTGTCATCTCCCGTGGCGGGGAGGATGCAATCATTGTCTAGGTTAATTAAACGGGCGGCGGTGGACAGCTGCCCGCTGGTGCTGGAGCTGCGCACAGAGCAGCCGGCGGAAGCGCCGGATGAACAGCGCGATGATCACGAGCAGATGATTCAACAAAAAAATGCTCAGGCGGAGCAGCAGGCACAGGAAATTATTCAAAAAGCCCGACTGGAGGCAGACAGTCTGCTGGAGAAAGCTAAGGCGGAAGCGGAAGAGTTAAAAATCAGCGCTCAGCACCAGGGCTATCAAGACGGTATCAATCAAGCAGAGCAGCAGGCGGAAGCAATCCGCCGGCAGGCCCGTGAAGTTTTGGCGCAGGCGGAGCAGGCCCGTGCTGATACCATTGATGCGCTGGAGGACGAAATTACTGCGCTGGCAGTGGAAATTGCGGAAAAAGTACTAACCGCTCAATTGACGATAAATCCCGAAACAGTGATGCGGGCTGCCGCCGAAGCTGTCCAAATGGTGCGCGACCGCGAACGCATTACCATTTATGTTAACCCTGCCGATCAGCCGATTTATACCGCTAAAAAAGCGGAACTGGAAGAAATCTTATCCCAGCGGGCGGTGCTGACAATCATCGCTGATGAAACCATTAAACCGGGCGGCTGTTTGGTTGACACCGACGAGGGTTTGGTAGATGCTACTGTTGACGCCCGCTGGCAGGAAGTGCTGCAGGCGGTTCTGCCGTCGCAGTAGGGAACGACGCCCACGTTGTTCCGCAGACGCTTCGTCGTTCGCCGCTATGTTAAACGAAACATGGCGATAAAAACAACCATTTAAGCAGGTGAGTTTTTTGCAGGTAACGGTAAATCTGGAAGATATCCGCCGGCGGCTGCGGCGCGTCCAACCAATCAAATTATTGGGTAAAGTCACCCGGGTGGTTGGGTTGACGGTAGAAGTGCAGGGCATTAACGCCCGCATCGGCGAGATTTGCCACATCAAAGTGCCGGGCGAAGAGCAGCCGGTATATGCCGAAGTGGTGGGCTTTAAAAACCGCAGCTCGCTTTTGATGCCGCTGGGCGAGTTAAAGGGTATTTACCCCGGCTGCACTGTGTTTCCCACCGGCAAGCCTTTTTCGGTGCGGGTGGGCGAGCATTTGCTCGGCCGGGTGCTGGACGGTTTGGGTCAGCCGATTGACGGCACGGTGCCGGCTGATGCCGGCATGCTGTTTCCGGTGGATAACGCCCCGCCCAACCCGTTAAAGCGTCGGCGCATTAAAAGTGTGCTGCCTACCGGAATAAGGGCGATTGATACACTGTTAACCTGCGGCTGCGGCCAACGCATCGGCATTTTTGCCGGCAGCGGTGTTGGTAAAAGTACGCTTTTGGGCATGATTGCCAAACACTGCAGCGCCGATGTAAACGTAATTGCGCTGATCGGCGAGCGCGGCCGCGAGGTGCTTGATTTTATTGAAACCGATCTCGGTCCGGAGGGTTTAAAAAAATCAGTAATTATTGCCGCTACCTCTGATCAGCCGGCGCTGGTGCGGCTTAAAGGGGCTTATGTTGCCACTGCTGTTGCGGAGTATTTCCGTGATCAGGGCAAAGATGTGATGCTGTTAATGGATTCGGTAACGAGGTTTGCCATGGCGCAGCGCGAGGTGGGCTTGGCGGTGGGCGAACCTCCTGCGACCAGAGGTTATACCCCTTCGGTGTTTGCGCTGCTGCCCAAACTTTTGGAACGTTCGGGTATGGGGCAAAACGGTTCAATTACTGCCTTTTATACCGTGCTGGTGGACGGGGATGACATGAATGAACCGATTGCCGACGCGGTGCGCGGGATGCTGGACGGTCACTTGGTGTTATCCCGCACCTTGGCCGCCAAAAACCATTATCCCTCTGTTGACGTGTTAAACAGCGTCAGCCGGGTAATGCCGGATATCGTTGAGCCGCTGCATGTCAGTGCTGCCGGCAAAATTAAAGAACTGCTTGCTGTTTACAGAGAATCTGAGGACTTAATCAATATCGGTGCGTATGTGCACGGTTCCAACCCGAAAATTGATTTAGCGATCAGCAAATATCAGGATATTGTCGGCTTTTTAACGCAAAAGCCTGATGAGTACAGCGATTACAGCCAATCGCTGGAAACAATGTATCATTTGGCTGCGGAGGGTGACTGATGAAAAAATTTGCATTCCGTTTGGAAACTGTGCTGCAGCAGCGGATAGAAAGTGAACAGCAAAAGCTTTTGGCTCAATCCCGGGCGCAGCACCTGTACCAAGAACGGCAGGCGGAGCTCGCTGCAACCAAAACCGCACTGGAACAATCATATAACGATAGCGGTGGACAAGCCTTAAACAGCCGCCTGCATTCAGCGATGTATCGGGAGCATTTAGTAAACCGCATGAGCAATCAAATGCGCTTAGCACAGCTGGCGGAGCAAAAGCTGAACGAAGCCCGCAGGCAGACAATGGAGGCCAGAAAACAGCGCTTGGTGCTGGAAAAGCTGAAAGAAAAGCAGTTTAATGATTATCAGTATCAGCTTAATTTAGCGGAGGCCAAGCTTACCGACGAGCTGGCCACCGGTATGTTTAACCGCAGGCACCAATAAATTTAACTGTATATATAATTTATATACTAGAAAGGGGGTGAATTTTAGGTGATAACATCAGGTATTGATATTTTACAGCAGGTTAACGGCAAACAAAATATTGGCACCCAAAGCAGCAGCGGTGGCGGCACTGTATCCGAAGATTTTATAAACGCTCTGGCAGCATTGCTGTTTGCCGGACAGGATGCTGAAGGCGATCAGCAGAATACCGGTCAGCAAAATGATGATCGGCAATCGCTGTTGGAAGAGAGTGATGTGCTGCCGCATGTATTGACAGCACAGCCGGTAAATGATGGCCTTCCTGCTCCGGAATTATTCGGACTGTTGGCTAAGTCGGTGAATGAACAACCGATGTCAGCTGAGCAAACGGCAGTGAGAGCTGCGGAACCGCTTTCGACCGAATTGCTCAACGCTCTGCAGAATTTGCTGACGACTTTAAAATCTGCTGATGCTGAACTGCCCAACCAACCGGAAGCACTGTTGAACGGCGTAAAAGAGCTGTCGGCAGAACAAAAACTGTATTTATTAAACCAACTGAATCAGCTGATACAAAAAGGCGGATCTGTTAATCAGCAAACTTTTGAGGAATTAAAAACTTTTTTAACCAATCAGCAGCTTAAGCCGCTTGCAGAAACAACCGCTAAAACGGAAACAACAACCGGTCAAGTTGAACCGCTGCCGTTAAATCAAGGAAATAAGCAGGTTGTTGCCAAGCCGGAAGCGATGAATGCTGCTTTGGAAAGACAGCTTGCCGCAGACGCAAGGCCGATTGAACAATCGGCGGGCCGCAGTACTAACCAAAATAATCAGCAGTTTACAGATCAGATGGCTGCAAAAGAACTAAATCAGCAAACAGTTAATCAGACTCGGTCAACGGTAAACTTCTCAGTGAACACAGCAGTGCCGGCATTGAACGGTGCTTACCGTCAACCGGAAGATGCCGTGCCGATCAATCAGTTGGCTGAGCGGCTGGTCAATATGCTGAAAGAAGTTTCGCTGCACAGACAGAATAATCAAGCGGCAGTTATGCGCTTAAAGCTGGAGCCGGAGCATTTGGGTGAAGTGACCGTGAGGTTGACCTATCAGCGCGGTGAGTTAAACACCCACATTTATACTGCCAGCGTGCATGCCAAAGAGGCGCTGGAAGCAGCACTGCCTCAAATAAGGGATGCACTGGCCCAGCAGTCTGTCAAGCTTAATGAAGCGGCTGTCTTTTTAGGCCAGCAGGGCGGTCGATCGGGCGGCGGCGGATACTACCGGCAGCCGAAGCAAAACCGCTGGGAAACCACTGCCTACCGTTCTTATGACACCGGCACACCGGTGAATGAGATTGCAGCCGGTGCTGCTAAAGCGGCTGACAGCAGCGTAAATCTTTTGATTTGAAAGAAGGGGTAAGATGGGAGTAACATCAGTCAACAGCGACCTTTATTATCAGGAAAATCAAACACGGCAGCCCAAGCAGGTGCTGGATAAAGATGCTTTTTTGCGCATTATGATTGAGCAGCTGAAAAATCAAGATCCGACATCACCAATGGATTCCGATAAGTTTGTCAGTCAGATGGCGCAGTTTACCACGCTGGAACAGCTCACCAATCTGAATGATCAGTTTGGCGAAATGCTGCAGCTGCAGCAGTTAAACCAAGGCTCGGCAATGTTGGGCAAGCAGGTGTCGGTGGCTGTCGGTGACGAAACAGTAACCGGGTTGGTGGAAAGGGTAATTACCCAGGGCGAAACGGTGCAGGTAGTGGTAAACGGTACAGCTTATCCGTTAAATCAGGTGTTGGCGGTAGAAGAAGTTTCACAACCTGGCAATTCTGAAGAGATGATATCAAAACTGGCTGCCGCTTTGGCTGAAGAATTGAGCAGCACACAAGCGGAACAATCTGCTGACGAAAATCAAACAACTGACTAGGAGGAGGAACAATTGACCGGCATTATAAACCGGCTGCCTCAACCGCAACCGCTAAAGCCGTCGCTAAAGAGCAGTACCGTTAAACAGGCGGATATTAAAAGAAGTAATTTTGCCGAGCTGCTGCATACAGAAACCCAAAAGCAGCAGGGAGTAAAATTATCGGCTCATGCCCAAAAGCGGCTGAGTGAACGCAATATTGCGCTGGGACCGACGGATATGGCTAAAATTAACCAAGCGGTAATGCAGGCAGAGGCCAAAGGAGCGCGCGATTCGCTGTTAATTTACGGTGATTTGGCGTTAATTGCCAGCGTAAAAAACAAAACGGTGGTTACCGCAGTGGACGGGCAGAGCTTAAAAGATCACATTTTTACCAATATTGACAGTGCGGTAATTATTAAATAAACAGCCGGCCCGCAAGGAGGCTGTCGGCCGCCGACCGATTGACGCGGCCAAAAGAAAATTCCAAGGAGGGCAAATTAAAATATGCTGAGATCTTTATATTCCGGTGTGGCCGGATTAGGCACGCACCGCACCAAGATGGATGTTATCGGCAACAACATTGCCAACGTCAATACCGTTGGATTTAAAGCGGAACGGGCAAACTTTCAAGATCAGCTTTATCAAACGCAGCGGGCAGCCAGTGCTGTCAACAATCCCAGCCAGGTCGGCACGGGTACAAAAATCAGCAGTATTTCCAGAAACACAGCCGGCGGGGCGCTGCAGAGCACCGGGCGGACGCTGGATGTAGCCATTCAAGGCAGCGGGATGTTTATCGTGCAGGACGGAGCGGGTAACGAGTATTATTCCCGTGACGGTGTGTTTTTCTTAACGGAAGCCGGTGAATTGGTTAATTCAGACGGCTATCATATTTGTGATGACACCGGGGCGCAAATAACCGGTTTAACCGGGGTTAATGAAATTTCCATTGATGACAACGGCAACATCTACATTAACGGTAATACCACAGCAGCAGCAACAATCGGCATTGCTACCTTTGATAACTACGAAGGGCTGCAGAAGGAAGGAAACAACTTATACAGTGAAACAGCTGCTTCCGGTGCTGCAACCCACGATACTGCCGCTGCAGCCGGTGCCAAAATTGCTTCCGGTTATTTGGAAATGTCCAATGTTGATTTATCCGATGAGTTTGTAAATATGATTACCACGCAGCGCGGCTTTCAAGCCAATGCGCGCACCATTACCGTTTCTGATCAGTTATTGGAAGAACTTGTTAATTTAAAACGATAACTTTGTTTGATAAAAATAAATTATAATAAGGTGAGGTATCAAAAGTGCCGAAGGAATCCGCTGAACCTAAAAAAGAACAAAAATCCCGCTCTTATTTTAAGTTTATTGTCATTCTGCTGTTATCTCTTAACATGCTTCTTGGCGGTGCGGTTGCGGGCTACTTTGTATTTATGAAGCCGACCGGTGCTGAGCCGCCGCCTGCGCTGGCCAGTTTTGCCATGGGTGAGATGCTGGTCAATTTGGCAGACTCCAGCGGCATGCATTATTTGCGGTGTACTGCGGTGCTGGAGTATGCCGAAGACCAAAAGGGATTGGCAGAAGAGCTGGCCGAAAACAAACACATTCTGCAGCATAACATCATTGCGCTGCTGCGCACTAAAAAATTAGCAGATGTGCAGCCTCCCGACAGTATTGAAAATGTTCAGCGTGAGATGACTGCGGAAATAAATAAACAGCTGAAAAAAGGTAAAATAACCCGCGTTTATTTTACTGAATACCTCACTCAGTAGGTGATTACTTAATGATGAGCGAACAAGAAATTGAAGCTTTGGTGGAAAAAATGAACGATTTGGCAGAAGCGGAGCAAACCGGGAGAGCCACCGTTAAGCCGGTGGTATTCCCTCCGCTTGCCGCTGCTGCCGACGGGCGGGGTATTAAATCCAGCTTATCCCATTTTGAGAATATTGTTTTAGAAATCTATGCCGAACTGGGGCAGACTAAGCTGAAGATTAAAGATTTACTAAACCTGGAAACCGGATCGGTGCTGGAATTAACTAAACCGGCCGGGGAGGCGGCCGATGTCTATGTTAATAATCAGCATTTTGCCCGCGGTGAAGTTCTGGTTATTAACGACATGTTTGCAGTGCGGCTGAACAAAATTCTTCGCCCCGTCAACCGGCTTAACGGGCTTAAAACCGCTGAAGAAGGTAAATGATAGCGTTATGGACAAAGAAGTTTTATTTGCCTTTATCCGGACGGTAGTTGCGCTGCCGCTGGTTTTGGCGCTGGCTTACCTGGTCATTAAGTACGGTCTGGCCCGCCGCAGCACTCAAAGTCTGTATGGAGCGGGCAGGCGCATGCGCGTGATTGAGCAGATGCCGCTGGGGCCAAAAGGTTTTTTAAGCATTGTGGAGATCGGCGGTAAATACTACCTGCTTGCCCATTCCGAGCAGGGTATCAAGCTGATTGAAAAGTATGACCAACTGCCGCAGCCTTTAAGCGGGCCTGATTTAGCGGAAAAGCTGCCGAATTTTCGGGATTTGTTAAAACGCAAAATAAAAAATTCCAGCTGCGAGCACAGTCGCAGCAAAGGAGAAAATGGCGGTGAAAAATAAACTACTGATTTTACTGATGGCGCTGGCAGCAGCTGCTGCTTTTCCCGCCTTGGCTGCTGCTGATCCGCTGCCGGCGGTGGATTTAACCATTCAACCGACTGATCAGCCGGAACAAGTGGTAGACACGGTAAAGCTGCTGTTAATGCTGTCTGTACTGTCGCTGGTACCGGCATTTATCATGATGCTTACTTCCTTTACCCGTATTGTGGTGGTGCTTTCTTTTCTGCGGCAGGGCTTAGGTACGCAGCAAACTCCGCCTAACCAGGTGTTAATTGGTTTAGCCTTGTTTTTAACCGTTTTTATTATGGCACCGGTATATAATGAAATAAACAGCGAGGCCATTCAACCGTTTTTAAATAATCAGATAAATCAGCAGGCTGCTTTTGAGCGGGCGAGTGAACCGCTTAAAGAGTTTATGTCCAAACAAACCCGCGAAAAGGATTTGGCGTTGTTTATCAGTTTAGCGGAGATGGACAAGCCGAAAAATTTGGATGAAGTACCGTTAACGGTATTAGTGCCGGCCTTTATTATCAGCGAGCTGAAAACCGCTTTTTTGATAGGTTTTTTAATCTTTGTTCCCTTTTTGGTAATTGACATGGTGGTGGCCAGTACGCTGATGTCGATGGGTATGTTTATGCTTCCTCCGATAATGATTTCGCTGCCCTTTAAAGTGCTGCTGTTTGTGATGGTTGACGGCTGGTATCTGGTAGTAAAATCGCTGGTGGAAAGTTTTCGCTGAAGCTGCTGCATTACCGGTAAAAGAGGTTGGCGAACATGAATCAAACGGAAATTATTCATATTGCCAGAGAAGCATTGATGATGGTGGTAATTTTGGCCGCTCCGGGTTTAGGGGTGGCTATGCTGGTTGGTTTGCTTATTGGCATTTTTCAGGCTACCACGCAAATTCAAGAGCAAACTCTGGCCTTTGTACCGAAAATTATTGCTGTTTTTATCACGATAATTATCGCCGCCGGTTGGTTGACTACGGTGATTACCGGATTTGCTCAAAGAGTTTACGAGCAAATTCCCAATATTGTTCGTTAGGCGGTGAATTAATTGCCAGATTTATCAGTACTGCCGGTTTTTATGCTGGTATTTATCCGCTGCACCGCCTTTTTAATCAGCAGCCCGATATTTGCCGTTCCCGGCATTCCGGCGGTGGTAAAAAGCGGCTTTGCATTTTTGTTAACAATAATTATTTACCCGCTGGCAGCAGCAGGGGAAGTAAATGTTAACGCCGGGCTTCTTGAGTACGGCTTAATGGCGGTCAGTGAAGCGGCGGTGGGGTTGGCAATGGGTATCATCTGCACAATGGTGTTTAACGCGCTGCTGATGGCCGGCCAGTTGATTGATTTACATATCGGTTTTGCTGTTTCACAGCTGATGGACCCGGTAACCGGCTCGGTAAACACGCTGCTGGCCCGCTTTATGTATTATGTTTCGCTGGCCACGCTGCTCTGCGTCGATGCTCACCACGGCCTGCTGTGGGGGTTGGTAAAAAGCTACCAAATTCTGCCTTTGAGTGCGGCGGAATTTTCCGGCACAGCAGTGATGTTCTTTATCCGCGCTTTTGCCGACACCGTGACGATGGCTTTAAAAGTAGCGGTGCCGGTGATCGGGGTGCTGCTGATGATTGACATTGCATTGGGGGTAATGGGACGTACCGCTCCGCAGATGAACGTGTTTATGCTCGGCTTTCCCTTTAAAATTATGGTGGGCTTAATTTCGCTGGCGGTACTGCTGCCGCTGATGGGTTCAATCTTTGCCGCTGTGTTTGATCAAATGCAGCAGGATCTTATTTTGTTGGTGAAAGGGTTAGCTTGATGGCAGCTCAAGGTGGTCAGGAAAAAACCGAAAAAGCGACGCCTAAACGGCTGCAGGATGCACGGAAAAAAGGCCAAGTGCCTAAGAGTGCGGACTTTAACGCTGCTCTGTGCCTTTTGACCGGAGTGGTTTACTTTTATATTGCCCGCGGCGCTTTGAGCGGCAAAGCGCATGATTATCTCGCCCATTACTTTCACAGTTACATCACTGCTCCGCCCAATGCCGAGCGGCTGATTGATATTTTTATCGGTACACTTACCGGCGTTTTTGGCTTAATGGCTCCGTTGTTGATTATTTTGATGCTGATTGCTGCAGCAGCAAACATTGCGCAGTTTGGATTTTTGTTTGCTCCTGAAGCCATTAAGCCAAAACTGTCGAAGCTGAACCCGCTGGAAGGCTTTAAAAAAATGTTCAGCACCCGCACATTGTTTGAACTGCTGAAATCAATTTTAAAAGTAGTGCTGGTAGGTGCGGTGGTTTATTTCGTCGTCAAAAGCAGGTACTTTAAAATGCTCAACCTGTTTTACGGGCCGCCTGAGTACCTTTTTCAAAAAGTGCTGGAAGGGCTTTTGGCGGTGCTGCTTTGGGGCGGCTTAACCTATTTTGCCATTGCGGTGCTGGATTTGCTTTACCAGCGCTATGCCTTCCAAAAGCAAATGCGCATGACAAAGCAGGAAGTAAAAGATGAATACAAACAGACGGAAGGTGACCCGCAGATCAAAGCGTGGATTAAGCGCCGCCAGCGGGAAATCTTAATGAATTTGATCAGAAAAGAAGTACCTGACGCAACAGTGGTAGTTACCAACCCTACCCACTTTGCGGTGGCGCTGCGCTACGAAGAAGAGAAAAATGCCGCACCGGTAGTGGTGGCCAAAGGGGCAGATTTTTTAGCCCGGCGGATTAAGCAGATTGCGCTGGAAAACAACGTTCCGATTCAAGAAAACAAAGAAACGGCTCGTTTTCTTTATTATAATGTCGAAATTGGGCAAGAAATACCGCCCGAACTGTATCAAGCGGTTGCCGAGATACTGGCGGCTGTTTACCGGGCTAATGCCGCACGGCGGTAGCTTAATTTGAGGTGGTTTTTGAAATGGCGAAAATGGCGTTACCTAATTTAGCACAAACTAAAGCCGGACTGCGCAAGCACAACGATATTGTGATAGCTGCGCTGATTATCGGCATTATTCTGCTGATTATCATTCCGCTCGGCCCGACGGCGCTGGATTTTCTGCTGATTATCAGCATTACGCTGGGCTTGGTGATCTTATTAATTACGATGTTTACCACCGAGCCGCTGCAGTTTTCTGTCTTCCCCAGCTTACTGCTGGTAACTACTCTTTACCGGCTGGCGTTAAACATTTCCTCCACCCGCTTAATTTTAGGAGAAGCGGCGGCCGGAAATGTTATTCAAGCTTTCGGCGACTTTGTGGTTGGCGGTAGTTACATAGTTGGTGCGGTGGTTTTTGTCATCATCACCGTCATTCAGTTTGTGGTAATTACCAACGGTTCCGGTCGGGTAGCGGAAGTTGCCGCCCGGTTTACCCTTGATGCTATGCCGGGTAAACAGATGAGCATTGACGCCGACCTCAATTCCGGTTTAATCAGTGAAGATGAAGCCCGTACAAAGCGAGAGCGGCTGCAGCGCGAGGCCGATTTTTTCGGAGCGATGGACGGTGCCAGCAAGTTTGTGCGCGGTGACGCCATTGCCGGCATAGTGATCATCGCCATCAACATTTTAGGCGGCTTGGTTATCGGCATGGTAATTCACGGCATGGCGGTGGGTGAAGCACTGGCCCGCTACACCGTGTTAACCATTGGCGACGGTTTGGTCAGCCAAATTCCCGCGCTGTTGATTTCTACCGCCGCCGGTATTTTGGTTACCCGGGCGACATCAGACAACAGCTTCGGTAAAGATATTTCCCGGCAGTTTTTTAACTTTCCTAAAGTTTTAGCGTTAGCTTCCGGCATTTTATTTATCATCGGTTTGGTGCCGGCTATGCCGAACTTTTTGTTTTTAGCACTTTCTGCCGGTTTAGGCTATTCTGCATACGCACTGCACAAAGAAAAAGAACAAAAAACTTTGCAGGAGCGGGAATTAGCTGCGCGAAAAGCGCAGGAACAAAGGCGCCAGCCGGAGAATGTATTATCATACTTTCAAGTTGATCCTTTAGAGGTGGAAATTGGCTATAACTTAATTCCGCTTACCGATGAAAGTCAAGGCGGAGATTTGCTGCAGCGATTGGCTGCGGTGCGCCGCCAGTGTGCACTGGAACTCGGTATACTGGTGCGCCCCATCCGCATTCGCGATAACATGCAGCTGCCGCACAACCGCTACGTTATTAAAATTCGCGGGGTGCAGGTGGCAGAAGGTGAGTTGATGCCCGGGCATTATTTAGCGATGGATTCTTTGGGTCAAGGAGCGGACATAAACGGCATTCCAACCAAAGAGCCTACCTTTGGCCTGCCGGCATGGTGGGTAGATGAGGCGGAAAGAGAAAATGCCGAGTTAAACGGTTTAACGGTGGTAGACAGCAGTACCGTGATGGTTACGCACCTTACTGAGATAATTAAAGCCCATGCAGATGAACTGCTTGGACGTCAAGAAGTAAAAGAACTGGTAGATGCAGTGAAAGAAAAAACACCGGCGGTAGTGGAAGAGCTGGTGCCGGATTTAATGACGCTGGGCGAAATTCAAAAAGTAATGCAGAATTTGCTGCGCGAGCGCGTGCCGATCAGAGATATGGTTACTATTTTAGAATCGCTTTCTGACGGTGCGCGGGTGAATAAAGATACGGATTATCTTACCGACCGCGTGCGCCAGGGTTTGGCCCGCACTATCTGCCAGCAGTTTGCTGTCGATGATCAGGTCAGCGGGGTAAAGAAAATACCGGTAATTACCCTTCACCCTAAGCTGGAGCAGTTAATTGCCGATTCCGTGCAGCCTACTCAGCTGGGATTGTATCCGCTGCTTGAGCCCAATCAGGCTAATGCCGTTATAGATGCGGTTCAGAGAGCGGCAGAAAGTGCGGCGATGAAGGGCATTACTCCGGTGCTGCTGTGTTCGCAGAAAGTAAGACTGCCGCTGAGAAGAATGTTGGAAAGATACCTGCCCAATGTGGCAGCAATTGCTTTAAATGAAGTAGTTTCCGGTGTGGAAGTAGAAGCAGTGGGGACGGTGAGTATTGATTGATTATCAAAAAATATGTGGTTGACCAAATGCAGCAGGCGGTGCGGCAGATTAAAGAAGAGCTCGGTTCGGATGCCATTATCGTCAGCACGCAGAAAGTACGCGGCAGTGGTTTAACCGGTATTTTGAAGAAAAAATTAGAGGTTACCGCTGTGCTGGACGAAGTAAAAGAGCTTCCCGCACCGCCGAAACGAGAGCAGATCAGTCAGCCGGAACCAAATATCATCAGCATCCAGCCCACCAGAACGGTAACTGATCAAGTTAACCCCAGTGTTGAGCAGGCAGCGGATTTAGTGCGCACCGAATCGCTGCCGCAAACGGCAGAACCGCCGGTTGAGCCGCTGCTGCCTACTGAATTTAAACCGCTGCTTGAAGATGCGGTGACGAAGTCGCTGGAAGAACAAGAAAAGGGGCGATTATTGGCTATGTTAGAACAGCAATTGGAAAAAACAAATAATGCTGTTGATGAAAGCTTTAACAGCAGATGGCTGAAAGTTCTCACCGGTATTGATATTGACCGGGGGCTTGCTGAAAAGCTTTTAAGCAGTTTGGAGCAGGTAGTGAATATTGATGCGGAAAATAAAGATGACCTTGCCAAACTGACATTAACCAACAAAGCTGCCGAACTTTTAAAACCGGCGTATGCAAATATAACACAGCCTAAGTTTATCGCTTTAATCGGCCCTCCCGGTGTTGGTAAAACCACTACGCTGGCCAAATTGGCCACCAAGTTTAAACTGCTGGAAGATAAGAAAGTGGCGCTGATTACAGTATACACTTATCGCTACGGCACTGCCGATCAATTAAAAATATACGGTGATGCCATTGATGTGCCGGTAGAGGTAGTGATGACCCCTGCCGAACTTAAGCAGGCGGTAGAGCGTCATGCCGATAAAGACTATGTTTTGATTGACACCGTTGGCAGAACTTCCAAAAACACCGGTCAGGTTTTAGAGTTAAAAGGTTTTTTAGAAGCCATTAACGGGCCGAAACAAATATCCCTGGTGCTGGCCGCTTCAACGAAAGACCGCGATTTACTCCGCATCATTAAAGACTTTCAAATTGCCCGTTACAACAGCTATATTTTTACAAAAATTGATGAAACAGAAACGCTGGGTTCACTTTTAAATGTGGTGGTGAAAACAGGAATTCCGGTGCTGTATACAACCAACGGTCAAACCATTCCTGATGATATTGAGAATATGCAGCCGCACAAGTTAGCCCAACTGATGTTCAGGAGTGTTGACCTGCATGAAGGGTACGATTATTAAGGCCGGCAGAAAAAATTCTCATCAGCAGTATAAATCAGACAAACCGCCGCGGGTAATTGCGTTAACCAGCGGTAAAGGCGGGGTAGGTAAAACCAACGTCACGGTAAACTTGGGTATCGGGTTGGCGAATCTCGGCAGCCGGGTAATTTTGTTTGATGCGGATTTGGGGTTAGCCAACGTAGAGGTGGTTTTAGGACTTGCCCCTCGCTATACGCTGTATGACTTTCTGTACAACGGCAAAACGCTGCGGGATATTCTGGTGCCCGGTCCGAACAATTTGAAAATAATTTCCGGTGGTTCGGGATTGTTGGAATTGGCCAACTTAAACAGTCAGGAGATTATTCGCCTGCGTGACGCCGTTAAAGAATTTGAAAATGATGTTGATTTTGTGCTGGTAGATACCGGTGCGGGTTTAAATAAAAATGTGCTGGCTTTTGTAGCTGCTGCACAGGAAGTGGTGGTGGTGGTTACCCCCGAACCGACCTCTGTTACTGATGCTTATGGACTGATTAAAGTGCTGGCTAAATTTAACACTCACAGCGAAGTGAAAATCATCATCAATCGGGTACAAAAAAAACAAGAGGCGGAAGAAACATTTCGCAAACTGCAGGTTACAGCAGAACACTTTCTGCCCAATATCAGCATAAAACGCTTGGGGGTAATTCCGGAGGATGCTGCGGTAGTAAAAGCAGTTAAAAAGCAGCGGCCTTTTATCACCTTTTATCCCGACAGTGCCGCCGGTGCCGCTGTGCGCGAATCCGCCGCAAAACTTGCCGGTGTCAGCGCTGATAACGGTGCAGGGCTGCTGGGTTTTTTCAGCCGTTTGACCCGATTATTTGCCTAGGAGGATTTGTTTCTATGACAGTAGATATGTATAAAATCGGGCAGAAAATTACGCTAAAGCGGAAAACCGATGATATTGAATACAGCTCGGTAATTCAAAACATTCAAGACGATAAGATTTATATTACAGTGCCCTACAAGGGGGAGCAGGCGCTGGTTTTAATGCATAACGAGTCTGTTACTGTAAAATACATATCCAAAGAAGCAGCTTATCATTTTGAATCTGTTTTTTTGGGACTGCACATGGAAAATGAGGTACTGCGGTTGTATAAAATAGCGGCTCCTGATCTGGCCGCAGTGAAACGGGTGCAGCTGCGCCAATTTGTGCGTGTGCCGGTCATGCTGGATGTAGAATATTGTTTATCCTCTTCTGATGAAAAAAAGAAGGGTATATCACTGGATTTAAGCGCCGGCGGTATGAGGCTGGCGGCAAAAGAAGCGCTGCCGGTAAATACTGTGCTGGAGCTGAATTTCCAAATAAGTGTTCGCGGAAAAACAGCGGAGATGCAGCTGAAAGGTGAGGTGATGCGCTGTTATCCTGCTGATGACGACAGCAATGTGCATCATGTCGGCATTAAGTTTTTAAATTTGGACCGCAGTACAGAAGATATGATTTGTTCGTATGTGTTTCAAAAACAAATGGAACAGCTTCGCAAGCGGTAAATTGGAAGTGAGGCCATGGAACTTAACAAGTTGTGGGATGATTTTTTAAACAAGCAGTGTTCCGATGCAAGGGAACAAATCATTATCCACTACCTGCCGCTGGTGCGCAGCATTGCCGGACGGTTGGCGGTGAAGGCACCTCATTTTATGCAGCAGGATGACCTGGAGAATTACGGGGTAATCGGCTTGATGGAAGCAGTGGATAAATACAATCCGCAGCTGGGAGTGGGTTTTGAAGGTTTTGCTTATCACCGTGTGCGCGGGGCTATTTTGGATGAAATCCGACGGGCATCTTGGGTGCCGCGAGTAACTTGGCAGCGCCAGCAGGCGGTAAAAAAAGCCCGCGAGAAAATAGAACAGGCCGGTACGCCGGTAACGGAAGAAGCACTGGCTGAAGCAGCGGGATTGACGCTGGAAGAACTGCACCGCTTAAATACGCAGACAAACGCCGGTCAGGTGTATTCTTTGGATGAGGAAATTCCCGGCGCTGAGGGAGAGAGCGTGCGCCGTACCGATTTTCTGGAAGACCCGAACAGTCCCGACCCGCTGGCTGTTATAGATGAAATTGAAGAAAAGCGCATTTTAACGGAAGCGATCGCTTCGTTAAATGAACGCGACCAACTGCTGTTGGCACTGTATTATCAAGAAGGATTGACACTGAAGGAAATCGGTGCGGTGCTGGAAGTGTCTGAATCGCGGGTGTGCCAGCTGCACAGCCAGGCTTTGAAAAAATTAAAAAAAGCAATTGAGCTTTTGCATTAAGGTGGTGAAAAGAGTTGTTCAGAGGAATTTATAACGCGTTAAGCGGTATGAATGTTCAGCAGGCCCGGATGGATGTTATTTCCAACAATTTAGCTAACGTCAATACCAATGGCTACAAGAGTGAGCAGGTGTTATCCAAAACTTTTGGCGAAGTGCTGTTAAGTTACCGCGGTCCGTTAGCGAAAGGTACGGCCAATGTCGGCACTACCAACTTGGGCACAGTAGTCTCCCAAGTGCCGGTGAATCAGGCGCAGGGTCAATTGGTGAGCACAGAAAAACTCACTGATTTGGCGCTGGAAGGCCGAGGCTTTTTCGTAGTGCAGCGGGAATCAGCGGACGGACAGCAGCTCTATACCCGCAACGGTTCTTTTAGCGTCAACAGTGAAGGCTATCTGATTACTGCACAAGGCGATTTGGTATTGGGTGACAGCGGGCCGATTAAAGTAGGCAGTGAGGAGTTTACGGTAGATGAAGACGGCAGAGTATCGGCGGACGGTAAACAAATTGCGGTGCTGAAAGTTGTCGGCATTGATGCCGCAGGCCAAGAACAGCTGCAAAAAGTAGGTGAAAACTACTTTGCTGCCCAAGGCAATTTAGAGACAGCTGAGGATAAGCCGAAAGTCAGACAGGGATACATTGAAAAATCCAATGTTGACGTGGTTAACGAAATTGTCAGTTTGCTCAGTGTGCAGCGCAGTTATGAAGCCGGTCAAAAAATCATTCAAGCACAGGATGAGCTGCTGGGCAAAGCGGTCAATCAAATCGGTACATTGAGATAGAAGGTGAAAAAGGATGCTGAAAGCACTGCAGGTTGGACGGTCGGGAATAGCTGTACAGCAGCTGCAGATGGATGCTGTTGCCAATAACCTGGCCAATATTAATACCACCGGCTATAAAAAGGATAAAGCGGAATTTGCTGAGTTGGTAAGACAGCGCATGGGGCATTACGGGCTGCCGGTAATTGCGGAAAAAGAGCAGGTGCCGGAAAGCGGCGGAGGAGTGCGCTTAGCCGGTATGGAAAAGGTTTTTACCCAAGGCGATCTGCAGCAGACCGGCCGCTCGTTAGATTTAGCAATTAAAGGACAAGGTTTTTTTGTAGTTTCACCAAGCGGTGATGCAAATGAAAGATTCTACACCAGAGACGGCACATTCTTTATCAATCAGGAAGGATATATTACCAATGCGGCGGGATATAAACTGATCGGTAAAAATGCGCAGGGTGTAATGCAGCCGATTCAGGTGCAGCTGAAAGATGAGGCGGCGCTGCAGTCAATCAGCGTTGCCGCTGACGGTAAAATAACCGCATTAGATACAAGCGGTGACGCCCTGTCGTTTGTAAATAATGTCGATACCGCTGCACTGGCGGTTTTTGAAAACAACAACGGGTTAATTAATGTCGGGGGTAATTTATATGCGGAAAGCGCTGCTTCCGGTGAGGCGGAATACACCGCCGATGCCGCCGTTGTTTCGGGGTATTTAGAAAGGTCCAACGTGAACTTAACAGAAGAAATGACTAAAATGATTGAGGCGCAAAAAGCATATGCTCTTAACTCGCGCACGGTTCGCACCGCTGACGAGATGTGGGCTGTCGCTAATAATATCAGAAAATAAGCTAATTGAAGGGAGCCATTGATGGAACCGGCGAAACGTGTGAAAGAAATTCAGGTTGGTATAGCAGATTGCAAAATATCAGCAGCTCCGGACAAATTAATTACCCTTGGCCTGGGTTCATGCGTTGGGTTGACCCTTTACGATCCGCTGTTGAAAATTGGCGGGCTGCTGCATATCATGCTTCCTGACAGCACACAGTTTAGTAAGGTTACTAAACCGGAAAAATTTGCTGATTTGGGGGTTCCGCTGATGATTAAAGAGCTGCAGCGTAAAGGGGCGGTAATCAGCCGTCTTCAGGCCAAACTGGCAGGTGGAGCGCAGATGTTTTCCGGAATGGATGAAAAATTTGTGCTCAATATCGGCAGGCGCAATACCGAGGCAGTGCGAAGAATCCTTAAAGAGATGCACATTAAAATTTTAGCGGAAGAGGTCGGTGGCAACCGCGGTCGGACAATAATTTTGGATTTAGAAAACGGCCAATTAACCATTCGGACTATTGGCGCCGCTCTTAAGGTGGTTTAGAATGCAGTTTGCAGAATTTAAAAACCAAGTACATAGAAGGTTTGGTCTTGATCTGAACAGCTATAAAGAAGCCCAGCTTAAGCGCCGGCTGGATAACCTGCTGGTGAGAAGCAAAATGACTGATTACAGTGAGCTGTTGAATAATTTAATAAAAGACCGTCAGGAATATATTCGCTTTTTGGATTATTTGACGATTAACGTGTCGGAGTTTTTTCGCGATGCCAAAATGTTTCAAATGTTAGAGAAAGACATACTGCCTGGTTTAATGGCCGGCGGCCGCAGACTGAAGGTTTGGAGTGCGGCCTGCTCCAACGGGGCGGAACCGTATTCAGTGGCGATAATTCTAAACGAACTCTCGCCGCTTACCGCCCACCGCATTGAAGCGACAGATTTAGATCAAAATATTTTACAAAAGGCCAAGGCAGGCGTATATAATGCTGATGCGGTAAAAAACGTCAGCAAAGAACGATTGAAAAAATACTTTACCGTTGAAAACGGCAAATATTTAATTAACCAGCAGATTAAAAACAAAGTGGTATTTAAGCAGCATGATTTATTAAGCTCTGCTTATCCTCAGGGCTTTGATTTGGTGCTGTGCCGCAACGTAACCATTTATTTCACCCGGGAAGCTCAGGAGAAAGTAAACCGGCAGTTTGTAAAATCACTGGCTGCAGGTGGGTATTTGTTTATCGGCGGAAGCGAAACAATATTTAATTACGCAGAATTGGGCTTAAAAAAGATTGCGCCTTGCTTTTATCAAAAATTAGCCCCCTGATTAGCATAAAGGAGTTGATATAATGGGGGACTCATTGAAAAATAAACAGCTTACAGATGAATACTTAGATGCATTAAAAGAGATAGGCAACATCGGACTGGGTAATGCTGTTACCTCGCTGGCGCAGATGCTGAATAAGCGCGTTAATATGGAAGTGCCGAAAACCCAATTTGTATCAATGGAAGAAGCAATGAATATGGTTGGCGGCCTGGAGGAAATTGTTGCTTGTGTCACACTGAGGATTACCGGTGACATTCCCGGACAAATCTTATTTGTTTTTAACAAAGCCAGTGCGCTGTGCCTGGTGGATATGCTGATGGGCTTGGAAAAAGGCACAACTAAGGAACTGGATGAGATGGGTGAATCAGCAGTAAAAGAAATTGCCAACGTACTTACCGGTTCATTTTTAAATGCCATCGGTTCAATGACGCAAATGAAGCTGATCCCTAATGTGCCGATGTACGCCAATGACATGTTGGGTGCGGTAATCAGCACTTCACTGGTTGCCGGCGGGTACATTGAAGATCACATTTTAACTATTGAAACAGTGTTGTTTGAAAGTAACGCAAATATTAAAGGACATTTCTTTTTAATAACCGAAGAGCAATCCCTTAACAAATTATTTGCGGCTCTTGGATTAACAATCAATTAGGCGGGAGGAAGTTCAGTGAGCAAAAAAATTCTGATTGTTGACGATGCAGCTTTTATGAGAATGATGATTAAAAACATTGTAGTTAAAGCGGGTTTTGAAGTAGTCGGCGAAGCGGAAAACGGTGCGGCGGCGTTAGAGCTTTATAAGCAGCATAAGCCGGACTTGGTAACGATGGATATTACTATGCCGGAAGTAGACGGCATTCAGGCAGTTAAGCTTATTCGCGAGTTTGATCCCAATGCCAACATTATTATGTGCAGTGCAATGGGGCAGCAGGCGATGGTGATGGAAGCTATTCAGGCCGGGGCCAGGGATTTTATTGTCAAACCTTTTCAGCAGGACCGTATTTTGCAGGCCATTGATCGGGTATTAAAAAGATGATGAAAGTGCCGCAGGAAAGGAGGAACTTTGGTGAAAGATGTACTTTCGCAGGCGGAAATTGATTCGCTGCTGGACGGTTTAATATCCGGCAGAGTGACAGCAGAACAGATTGAAGAGGATACAGAGCAGCAGAAGCTGAAATCCTACGATTTCCGGCGGCCGAACAAGTTTTCTAAAGAGCACATCAGAACGCTGCAGGTACTGCACCAAAGTTACGCCAGACTGCTGACAAATTTTCTGTCCGGATTTCTGCACTCCGACATTAATATTGAAGTGGCCTCGGTTGGGCAGTTTACATACGAGGAATTTACCCGTTCGGTGGTTACGCCCACACTGCTGACAGTATTTAAATACAGTTCGCACAAGGGAAGTGCGGTTTTAGAAACCAGCCCGCACTTTCTGATGCCGCTTATAGACCTGATGCTGGGCGGTTCCGGCGAAATGCCGTCCAGACTTAGGGAATTAACAGATATTGAGCTGACTGTCGCCCGCAAAATTATTGAAAAAATTTTAAACCAGCTGAGCATTATCTGGCAGGATATCATTAAAGGCAGCCCTGAAGTTGTCAACATGGAACAAAATCCCCATTTGCAGCAGCTGTTATCGCCCAATGATATTGTATTGGTAATTACCTTTTCCACCAGTATTGGGAAAGAAAACCGGGGGTTGGTTAATTTATGTCTGCCTTTTAACTTTTTAGACCCGGTGCTGTCTAAATTCTCAGTCAACCAATTCAGCCAAATTTTCCAAGACAAAGATCAGGATGATGACAAAGCGCTGGAACATTGGCTGAAAGTATCCGATGTAGAGATGAGCGTTTTGGTGGGCAGCAGTTCGATAAGCATTAAAGACTTTTTGGAGCTGCAGACCGGAGATGTGCTGATTTTAGACCGCAAACAGGGCCAGGATTTTGATTTATATGTGCAGGATCAATTAAAGTTTAAAGTACAGGCGGGAACAATCGGACAAAAAATGGGCGTGCAGGTAGTATCGCTGGCGGAGGAGGCAGGTTATCATGACAGGGGATAAATTATTAAGTCAAGAAGAAATTGATTTATTGATGAATGCGCAGAAAGAAAGTGATGCTGATCAATCAACACCTGGTGAAGAGGCACCGGTAATAAATGGGGAGCCTTCCCCTAAAACTCTTTCAGATGAAGAAAAAGATGCGCTGGGTGAAATCGGCAATATTTCGATGGGTTCGGCTTCAACTACTCTTTCCGAGCTGCTCAGTCAAAAAGTAAATATTACCAGCCCCAGAGTGTGGTTAACCAATAAAAGCGATTTGCTAAACTCTTTTACGGTGCCCTATCTGATTATTAAAGTAGATTTTATTGAAGGGCTGCAGGGATTTAATCTTTTAGTGATGAAAGTGCACGACGCAGCGGTTATCGCTGACTTAATGATGGGCGGCGACGGCAGTACCGACAATACCGAACTGTCAGAAATGGAAATCAGTGCCGCCTCCGAAGCGATGAATATGATGATTGGTTCTGCGTCTACTTCATTATCGCAAATTTTTGGCAAGCCGGTTAACATTTCGCCACCTACCTCACTGATGCTTAGAGAAACAGAGAGCACGTCGGTAAGTGGAGTGCTGCCGGAAATCCGTGAAGAAGCATCGTTGGTGATTGTGTCCTTTAATATGACTATCGGCGATTTGGTAGATACCGAAATTATGCAGGTAATGAGTGTTGAAACGGCAAAAGAGGAAGCTGAACTGCTGTTGAAAGGTTTAACCGATACCGCTGAAGAACAACCCGTTCCGCAGCAGCATAATATAGCTGACAACGACTTAAATCAGCTGATTGATTCGGTTGTTGCCGAACCGCAGTCAAGTCAACCGCAGCCTGCTTTCCGGCCGATGCAGACATCGGGCAGCTCGCCACAAGTATCATCCGCGCCGGCTCCGCGGAATTTAGATTTGATTTTAGATATTCCGCTGAAAGTGTCGGTAGTGCTGGGACGCACCAAAAAGCCGATCAAAGAGGTGCTGAACGTTGGGCCGGGATCGGTAATTGAACTGGATGCTTTGGCTGACGAGCCGGTGGAAGTATTGGTTAACGGCACGCTGGTGGCTGAAGGTTCGGTGGTGGTGGTAAACGAAAATTTCGGTGTGAAGATCACCAATATTATCAGCCCGGAAGAACGCATCAAAAGACTGGCCAATTAAGGGGCGGTGTCTTACCGCCCCTTAATTGCTGTGCCGCAGCATAATTTGCCCCGCTGTTCTGCGGCAAAATAAAGAAACTTTCTTGAATAATTTATTCTTTCAGCATTACCGCGCTAAAGCTTGTTTACTACCAACCCTGCTGCTGACTTCGGATAAAAACAAGTGCTCTTTTGCGGCATTTTCTCTCCCCCGATGGCAATGGCCGTCACTTCCTCTATCTGTGCGGCATTCATTAAAAATGCCATTTGATAGGCACCGCTGTCTACCGCTTTCAATGCTTCTTTAGCGTCACAGGTATAAGCCAGGTTTGTTTCCTCTGCCCGCTCCTCTGCGCCGATCGCCAAAAGCCTCTCTAAAACAGTGGTGTGCAGCACTGCAGCGTCCAACCCCTGCCAGGCAAGTGAAATTTTATCGCTGCGCCCCATCAGCCGATCAAGGGCGGTTTCGCTGTCCAGAGTTATCGCATAACCTAAGCCGCGGCCGGCATACAGCCCAAAGGCATTGAGGTGATAAGTGCCGCTGCCGACATCCAACCCGCCCCGGTGATAAATTAAATCCAAAAATTCCTTGATATTGCTGCCGTCGGGATTGACGGCAAATTCTTCAACCCGAAAATCCTCGCGAAGCTTTTTAACAAATTTTTTCAAATTAAAATGAGCGGCGTTTTTAACCAAGCGATGAACCGGCAGGATTGTTACCCCGGGGTCATACAAATTAACCAGCGTCATCATAACATAATCAAAAGGCTGGTCGCCGTGCTCAGCGGTTAAGCCCAGCTCTTCGCGCCGCAGGTCGCGATAAGCTAAGGCCGCTTCATAGCGGTGATGGCCGTCGGCAATAAAGATGTGCTGCCGCTCCATTGCCTTTTGAATATCGCTGATGATTTGGCTGTCAGTGATGACCGTTAACTGATGTGCGGTGCCGTCTTCATCGACAAATTCCTGCGAAAGCTCTCCGGGAGCATCTGCCAAAATTTGATCGACAGCGCGGCCGAAATCAGCGTACAGTCCTAATATCGGGCTGAAATTGGCATTACAGGCCTTGATTAAAGCCAGCCGATCCGCAGTGCGCTTTGGCAGTGTTTCTTGGTGCGGTAAAATTACCCCTTTATCATAAGGCTCGATTTTAACATTGCAGATAAAGCCGGTGCGCGCCATTTCCCGACCGTCTGTCCGGTAAACCTGCCGGCAGCGGTAAACTGCCGGTTTATCCTCCGCTACCAGCACCTTTTCCGCCAGCCATTTTTGGAAAGTTTCCGCTGCTCTGGTGCAGCGGTTGTTGGTGTCATCATCTTCCGGAAACTCTTTGCCGCATTCTAAGCGGATAATGTTGTGCGGGTGTTTTTTATAATACTCTTCCTGCCGGGAGGCATCTATCACATCATAAGGCAGCGCGACCACCTGCGATAAATTTGCAATCTTCTCAGGGTTGTAGCGCAGACCTTGAAACGGAACAACAACTGTCATTTAAAAACCACCTTTCAGAAATACTATGTTTGTTGAGTTTTTTTAGTCCACCGGTTAATATCCCGCTGATAGTATTTATTCATTGTGCGTTTAAAAGCGTCTTCTAAGTCAATGTTGAGAGAATTAGCCATACAAGCAATGATAAACAAAATATCACCCAATTCCAAAGCCAAATCACCTTCCGGCTCATCGGGCTTTTTAGGTTTTTGCCCATAGTGGTGGTTAATCTCCCGCGCCAGCTCGCCGACTTCTTCAGTCATGCGCGCCAGCATTGACAGCGGATGCCAGTAACCTTCTTCAAACTGACTGATCCACTTGTGCACATCCTGTTGAATGTCCTTTACTTGCACTGCAAATCCTCCTTAGTTTACAACAGTTAGTTAAACGAAATATTTGATAAAAATTACAAATTAATTATGGCATATTAAAATATTACCACATTATGCTATTGGTATTAAAATTTTTTTACTGCCTGCAGGAAACAGTCCTGACAGCTCTGCTTTCGATAAAGTATTTGAACCTGTTCATGCTTTTCTTAATAGACACCGACAAACGTGTCATAAACTGAAAAATAAATTAGTAAATTTAACTAAATGGATTGACGGGGGGATTGCATAGTGAGATTACCGCATATAAACATCAATAATATATCCGGTTTTCGGCCGAGTAAAAAACTTTTTTATGCAGTACCGGTGCTGATCATTTTGTTAGTTGGGGTGATTTTTTTCAGTGCTGATCTAAAAAAGGAAGAGGTTGATGCTGAACAGTTATTAAATACCGCGCTGCAAAAAACGTTAGCCGTTCAAAGCTATCGGTTTGATATAGAATGCATTTTAGGAGAAGATAAAAAACCGGTGAGCAAAATCAACGGGGAGCGGGTGGGCGACAGCCAAATCCATATCAAAGGTCTGTTGATTAATTCGCCGGTTGAATTTGTGCAGTACCATGACGACACCTACATGAAAGACCCCTTTACCGGCAAGTGGTTAACTCTGCAGGGAAATCAGCTTGCCAAAGCGGAAGCATTCATTATGGAATTTAACCCGCTGGCAAATTTTAACTTTAAAGATGTGCCGGTGCTCAAGTATGCCGGGCAGGAAAAAGCAGCGGGCCAAGAGATGTATGTGCTGGAACTGGAACCGAACATAGAAATGCCGTTTTTACAAAACCAGTTCAACATTTTTAAATACAAACTGTGGATTAATCCTGAAGATCAGCGCATTTACCAGGCAGCCATCAATGCCGGGCACACCGCCAACTCACGGGCGGTAATGCAGATAAACATCAAATTATATGACTTTGACAAAAAAATAGATATCAAACCTCCGGTATAAAATTAAGTGCATCCTTGTTTGTTTTTTCTGCAGCAAATTGACACCGTCTGCTGACAGTAAAATGTTGACAAATAACCGGTATTTTTGCTAAAATTCCTTCTATATAACTTAAGATTGTTTAGGCGATGCGGGAAAAAGTAGTGCAGAGCGGTTTTTAAAGCGAGCCGGGGACGGTGTAAGCCCGGTAAAACGCCTGCAGCGAAAGGGGTTCCCAAGCCGCAGGAGGAAAACCGGAGAGCGGGCAGCGAGCTGCTGATGACGTTTGAAGGTGAGTAAAACCTGCCCAGATAAGGTGGGCCTTTAATTAGGTCAACCAGGGTGGAACCGCGGGAGATACCTCTCGTCCCTGGCTGTAAGCCGGGGCGAGGGGTTTTTATATTATTTCCGCTGCCAACCAAACGCAACAATCGGTAAACGCTTGGGCAAAATATTTCACCACCGCCGATTCAGTTCAAAATTTAAACTTACTTTTAAAAGGAGGTTTTTCAATGTCCCAGGCTGATGTTGATCAATTTTTTCAGGCGGATATTCGGGTGGGAACTGTCATCAAGGTGGAAGACTTTCCCGAAGCCCGCAAGCCGGCCTACAAATTGTGGATTGATTTTGGTGAAGAAGTAGGTGTGAAAAAGTCCAGCGCCCAAATCACTGACCTTTATTCCAAAGATGATCTGCTCAACCGCCAGGTGATTGCGGTGACTAATTTTCCGCCCCGCCAGGTAGCGCGCTTTATGTCGGAAGTGCTGGTGTTGGGTGCGATGCAGAAAGACGGTTCGGTTGTGCTGCTGCAAACAGAACGCGGTGTGGAAAACGGACTGCGTATATGCTAAGGAGGTAATTATAAAGTGAATTTTCAACAGCTGATATTAACTCTGAACAAATATTGGTCTGAACAAAAATGCATTATTCAACAACCTTATGATATTGAAAAAGGTGCCGGCACTATGAATCCGGCAACCTTTTTGCGGGCACTGGGACCGGAACCTTGGCGGGTGGCCTATGTGGAACCTTCCCGCCGACCGACCGACGGCCGATACGGTGAAAATCCCAACCGTCTGCAGCATTACTATCAATATCAGGTGATTTTAAAGCCGTCACCGGATGATGTGATTGAACTTTACCTAAACAGCCTGCGGGCCATTGGCATTGACCCCGATCAGCATGATATCCGCTTTGTGGAAGATAACTGGGAGTCACCAACGCTTGGCGCCTGGGGCTTGGGCTGGGAAGTTTGGCTGGACGGCATGGAAATAACTCAGTTTACTTATTTCCAGCAGTGCGGCGGAATTGACTGCAAACCGGTTTCCGCCGAAATTACCTACGGTTTGGAACGGTTAGCGATGTTTATTCAAGGGGTAAACAGCGTTTTCGATATTGAATGGGTAGACGGTGTTAAATACGGCGATGTGCACCATCAGGGCGAAGTGGAACACTCCGCTTATAACTTTGAAATAGCGGATACCGACATGCTTTTTAAGCTGTTTGACATGTTTGAGGCAGAAGCGGTGCGCATTAATGAAAACGGTTTAGTGCTGCCGGCTTACGATTATGTTTTGAAGTGCTCGCATACCTTTAACATGCTTGACGCCCGCGGGGCGATCAGTGTTACCGAACGTACCGGCTACATTGCCCGCGTGCGCAATTTGGCGAGAATGTGTGCTCAAAGTTACGTTGAGCAGCGCGAAAAACTGGGTTATCCGCTGTTAAAGAAGGAGGCAGAATAACATGGCAAAAGACTTTTTAATGGAGATAGGTACCGAGGAAATACCCGCCAGGTTTATTGACCCCGCTTTAAAACAGTTAAAAGAACTGACAGCCAAAACACTGCAGGAGGAACGCTTAAACTGTCAGGAAATCATAACTTACGGCACCCCGCGCCGCCTGATACTTTATGTTAAACAGCTGGATGAAAAACAGGCCGAGCTGGTAAAAGAAGTAAAAGGACCGGCTAAAAAGGCAGCTTTTGATGCTGACGGCAATCCTACCAAAGCGGTGCTGGGTTTTGCCCGCAGCCAAGGGGTAGAAGTAGATAAACTGCTGGTTCGCCCGTTAAATAACGTTGATTATATGTATGCCGTCATCAAAGAAGAAGGCCGCCCGACAGAAAAAGTTCTTGCCGATATCGCTCCCAAGCTGATCTCAGCGCTG
This sequence comes from uncultured Peptococcaceae bacterium, assembly GCA_965546615.1. Taxonomy (GTDB): domain Bacteria; phylum Bacillota; class Desulfotomaculia; order Desulfotomaculales; family Desulfohalotomaculaceae; genus CBEUVQ01. The sequence continues at coordinate 45,477 of CBEUVQ010000001.1, read as the reverse complement.
CATTTTCCCAAGCCGATGAAGTGGGGCACTCTTGATTATCGTTTTGCCCGTCCCATTCGCTGGCTGCTGGCGCTTTTCGGCAGCGAGATTGTGCCCTTTACCGTGGCTGATCAAGCCAGCAACCGCTTTACTTACGGCCACCGCTTTTTAAGCGACGGCCCGCTGAAAGCAGCTGACACCAATGATTATTTTGATGTAATGGAGCAGGCCTATGTAATGGTTGACGGAGATAAACGGCGCCGCTTAATTTGGCAGCAGGTGCAGGATTTGGCAGATGCTGCCGGCGGCAGAGTAGAACGGGATGAAGCTTTGCTGGACGAAATCACTAATTTGGTGGAATACCCAACAGCCTTAATGGGCAGCTTTGCGGAAGATTACTTGAAACTTCCGGATGAAGTCATTGTTACCCCGATGCGGGAACATCAGCGCTATTTCCCGGTAATTGACGCGCATGGGAAGCTTATGCCCAAGTTTATCGCGGTGCGCAACGGCACAAAACGCCACTTGGATATCGTTGCCGCCGGCAATGAAAAAGTGCTTTCCGCGCGCCTTGCTGACGCCAAGTTTTTCTTTGAGGAGGATTTAAAAACCCCGCTGTCCGCGAAAGTTGACGGCTTAAAGAAAATTGTGTGGCTGGAAGGATTAGGCACTGTTTACGAGAAGGTAGAGCGGATTGCCAAGCTGGCGGAATTTTTGGCAGAAAAGCTGCATGCCACAGCTGAACAAAAAGCAAACACCGACCGGGCGGCAGAGCTGGCCAAAGCGGATTTGGTTACCAATATGGTATACGAATTTCCTGAGCTGCAGGGCGTTATGGGCAGAGAATATGCTTTGAAGAACGGCGAAAAGCCGGAAGTAGCCCAAGCAATTTTTGAACATTACCTGCCGCGCTTTGCCGGTGATGACCTGCCGCAAACACTGCCGGGGCGGGTGCTGAGCTTGGCGGATAAACTGGACAGCATTGTCGGCTGCTTTGCCGTCGGCATTCAACCTACCGGCTCGCAGGATCCCTATGCTTTAAGAAGACAGGCTTTAGGGGTTGCCAATATTATTTTAGACGCCGGGCTGCCGCTGTCTTTAAAAGAAATCATCGCGGCTGCGTATAACGGCTATCAAGGCAGTGTAGAATTAAAATTAGGCTTACCGGAAGTAACTAAAGAGCTGCAGGAATTCTTTAAACAGCGCATTAAAGGTATTTTCAGCGACCGCGGCTTATCTTACGACACAATTGATGCGGTACTGGCCGCCGACTTTGACAGGATTGCCGATGCTTGGTACCGCGGTCAGGCGCTTACCGAGTTCCGCCGGCATCCGGAATTTAACGACTTATTGACGGTGTTCAACCGGGCAAACAATTTAGCAAAGAAATACAGCGGCGGGGAAATCAAAGAGCATTTGCTGCAGCAGGAAGCAGAAAAAGAATTGTATAAATGCTACCTTAATTTTAAAGCTGCCGCTGAGCAGTATATGCAGCAGAAAGACTATGCTGCGGTATTAAAAGAAATAGTCAGCCTGCTTACACCGATTAATGACTTTTTTGACGGAGTTATGGTGATGGTTGACGATGAGCAGCTGCGGGATAATCGGCTGGCGCTGCTCTATAACTTAGCGGATAAAATGAAATTGGTGGCTGATTTCTCAAATATTGTAGCCTAAATGAAAATAATACTGTATACAAAAGAAATTTTTACAAAAAGGAGGGATTTTTTTAGTTATATCAAATATAATTAGTATGTCACATTTATTTCAAGGGGTGATGGAATGGAACTGACCCCACGGCAGGAAAAAATACTGCAAATTGTGAAAAAAGAAGGTCCGATTACCGGCGAACAAATTGCGGATAAGCTGGATTTAACCAGAGCTACCTTGCGCCCTGACTTAGCGATTCTAAGTATGGCCGGGTTTTTAGAAGCCCGGCCGCGCGTGGGCTATTATTACAGCGGCAAATCGCCGGAGCGCATGGTGGCCGATAAATTAAAGAAAACAAAAGTAGGGGATGTTAAGTCCGTCCCCATTGTTGTTAAAGAGGATTGTTCGGTCTACGATGCCATTGTGACGATGTTTATTGAAGACGTGGGTACATTAATTGTCATCAGCGACCAGGGCAGGCTGGAGGGAGTAATTTCCCGGAAAGACTTTTTAAAAGCCACTATCGGCGGGCAGGATATTCATAAACTGCCGGTAGGTGTAATTATGACCAGAATGCCGAATGTTGTTTGTGCCTATCCCGAAGATTCAGTGTGGTTAGCGGCACGCAGGCTGATTACACACGAGGTGGACTGCCTGCCTGTAATTCGCCCGTTATCTGGTGAAACTCAAGATAAAGGTTTTGAAGTGGTGGGACGTTTTACCAAGACAAATATTGTTCGGCTGTTTGTAGAACTGGGCGAAGAATAATAGCTGGGGGGAGTTGAACATTAGCACGTTAGGTGATTCTACACCCAAGATTTATATTGTATCAGATTCTGTCGGTGAAACGGCAGAGCTGGTAGTTAAAGCAGCAGTCAGCCAATTTAACCATGGGAGCGTTAAAATTCAGCGCGTTCCCTATGCCAATGAAGTACGCGACATCATTGATGTGGTAGAAGAAGCTGCGCTGTATAACAGTGTTATTGCTTATACATTGGTGCTTCCTGAACTGCGCGATATCTTAGTACAGGAAGCGCAAAAACATAATGTCCCGGTGGTCGATATTATGGGTCCTATCATTGATGCCCTGGCATTAATCACCCATAAATCGCCCAGGTTGGAGCCCGGTTTGGTCCGCCGCTTGGACGAAGAATACTTCCGTCGGGTGGAAGCGATTGAATTTGCGGTAAAATATGACGACGGCAAGGATCCCCGGGGCATCACCAAGGCTGATTTAGTGATTTTAGGAGTCTCGCGCACTTCTAAAACACCGCTGTGCATGTATTTAGCTCACAAGCGGATTAAAGCAGCCAATGTTCCGCTGGTGCCGGAAGTTTCTCCGCCGGATGAAATTTATCAGCTGCCGCCGAATAAGGTAATTGGTTTAAGCATCCGCCCGCAGCAGCTGAACATTATCCGCCAGGAAAGGCTGCGTACGCTTGGCTTAACTTCCAATGCTGATTATGCCAGCATGGAACGAATTCTAAAAGAGCTGGAATATGCCGAAGGAATTATGAAAAGAGTTGGCTGTACAGTAATTGATGTAACCAACAAAGCAGTAGAAGAAACCGCAAGTAAAGTCTTGGAATTGTACTACCGCGGTCAGCGGAACAACCGTTAACTGCGGACTTAACAGCAGACTATCCGGTAACAACAGCTAACCGGCCAATACTTGTTGGGGAGGAATTTTAAAAGAAATGTTAACACCAAAGTATGTGTATCTGTTTAATGAGGGCAAAGCCGAAATGAAAGATTTGTTAGGCGGTAAAGGTGCTAATCTGGCCGAAATGAGCAATATCGGTCTGCCGGTACCTCCTGGATTTACCATTACCACCGAAGCGTGCATTGAGTTTTATAAAGTCGGCAAAAAATTTCCCGCCGGCATGGAAGAACAGGTGATGGAAAAGGTTAAAGTCTTGGAAGAGCAGATCGGCAAAAAATTTGGCGATGCTGAGAAGCCGCTGTTGGTTTCCGTCCGTTCCGGCGCGGTAATTTCAATGCCGGGAATGATGGACACCGTGCTGAATTTGGGCTTAAACGACCGCACTGTTGAAGGTTTGGCTGCCTCCACCGGCAACCGAAGATTTGCTTACGACTGTTACCGCCGCTTCTTACAGATGTTTGGTGATGTGGTGTTGGGTATTGATCATCACAAATTTGAAGTAATACTGGAAAACCAAAAAGCGCTGCGCAAAGTGCAGTACGATCACCAGTTAACTGCTGAAGATTGGAAAGATGTGATTGATCAATACAAAAAAATTATTGAGCGGGAAACCGGTGAACCCTTCCCGCAGGACCCCATAAAACAATTATTCCGGGCTATTTACGCTGTTTTTAACTCTTGGAACAATGAAAGAGCGATTGTGTACCGCAAGGTGCATAAAATACCGGATGATTTAGGTACTGCTGTTAACGTACAAACAATGGTTTTTGGCAACATGGGTGAAGACTGCGGAACCGGTGTTGCTTTTACCCGCAACCCTTCCACCGGTGAAAAAGTGCTGTACGGTGAATACTTAACCAATGCCCAGGGTGAAGATGTGGTTGCCGGCATTCGCACTCCGCAGCCCATTGCAAAATTAGAGCAGGAAATGCCGGATGTTTACCGCCAGTTTGCAGAAACATGCCAACTGTTGGAAAAACATTATCGCGATATGCAGGATATTGAATTTACCATTGAGCGGGGTAAGCTGTGGATGCTGCAAACCCGCAACGGTAAGCGTACTGCGCAGGCAGCAATTAAAATTGCCGTTGATATGCTGGAAGAAGGCTTAATCAGCAAAGAAGAGGCGGTTTTAAGAGTGGAACCAAGCCAATTGGACCAGCTGCTGCACCGGCGCATCGATCCCGCTGCGGAATTAGAAGTGCTGGCAAAAGGTCTGCCGGCATCACCCGGTTCTGCTTCCGGTAAAGTGGTGTTTGATGCCGATTTGGCAGAAAAGCTGGGCCAAGAAGGCGAAAAAGTGCTGTTGGTGAGAATGGAAACAACGCCGGACGATATTCACGGCATTATTGCCGCTCAAGGTGTACTTACTTCCCGCGGCGGTATGACCAGCCACGCGGCGGTAGTGGCCCGCGGCATGGGCAAACCGTGTGTATCGGGCTGTGAAGCGGTCAAAATAGATTATGCACAAAAACAGTTTAAAGTTGACGATGTAGTGGTTAAAGAGGGCGACGCCATTTCCATTGACGGCAGCACCGGCAGAGTAATGCTGGGTGAAGTGCCGATGATTGAACCGGAGCTTTCCGCTGAATTTCAAAAGCTGTTGGATATTGCCGATGAGCTGAGTGTTTTGGAAGTGCGGGCCAACGCCGATACACCGGAAGACGCTGCCAAAGCACGGGATTTTGGGGCGCAGGGTATTGGTTTAACCCGTACCGAGCACATGTTTATGGCCCAAGATCGTCTGCCGATTGTGCAGAAGATGATTTTAGCCGATGCTCATGAGGAGCGGGAAGCGGCGCTTAATGAACTGCTGCCGATGCAGCAGAGCGACTTTTACGGCATCTTAAAGGCAATGCAGGGGCTGCCGGTCTGCATCCGGCTGCTGGATCCGCCGCTGCACGAATTTTTACCGAACGCCGAAGAGCTGCTGGTTGACATCACCACTTTGAAGCTGACCGGCGGAGATCAGCAGGAAATTAAAGAGAAAGAAGAACTGCTGCGCAAAGTGCGTTCGCTTTCGGAATTCAACCCGATGCTGGGTCACCGCGGCTGCCGCTTGGGCATTACCTACCCGGAGATTTATGAAATGCAGGCGCGGGCGATTTTCCAAGCCACTGCCCAGTTGGTTAAAGAAGGTTATAAAGTTATACCCGAGGTAGAAATTCCGCTGGTAATGGAAGAAAAGGAGCTGGCCTTCTTAAAAGAGCTGGTGAATAAAACAGCAGCTGACGTGCAGCAGCAGTACAGCGTGGAATTTCATTACAGCGTCGGTACAATGATTGAACTGCCGCGGGCGGCACTGCTGGCTGATGAAATTGCCGATCATGCTCAGTTCTTCTCGTTCGGCACCAACGATTTAACACAAACCACATTTGGTTTTTCCCGTGATGATGCAGAAGGTAAGTTTATGCATCATTATACCGGGCACAAAATTCTGCCGGAAAGCCCGTTTGTGGTGTTAGACCGCAAAGGTGTCGGCAAACTGATGCGCATGGCGGTGGAATTGGGACGCAAAACACGCCCTGATCTGCTGATCGGTATCTGCGGCGAACACGGCGGTGAGCCCAGCTCGGTAGAGTTCTGCCATCAAATCGGCTTAGATTACGTGAGCTGTTCACCTTACCGCGTACCGATTGCCCGCCTGGCCGCCGCCCATGCCGCCGTTAACAACAAAGACCGGAGCAAAAACAACTAGTATCGGTTAGGCACGCATCTTCGCGATTATGTGCTTTATGAATAATCAAAACAAGGGTACTGTCACTTAATGACTTAAGGGGCAGTACCCTGTTTTTGTTATAATGTTTTTCAATTAAAGTAAGTGCTTACAGAGCGCTTTAACCGCTGTTTCTCTTAATAGCTTATGAAAAGTAAAGAGAATACAAAAAAGATATATTTGTCTGCTAATCTATATTTGGAGGTGGAAAAGATGGCTTTTAAATTTCTTTTGGTAGAAGACGACGCAGAGCTGAGAGAAATTATTACTGACTATTTTATAGAAAAAAGCGGTGGAAATTTTACTGTAAATTCGACTGAAAGCGGAGAAAAAGCTCAGCAGAAGTGTCGTGATGAAGAATATGACTTGGTGCTTTTGGATGTAATGCTGCCGGACGTTGATGGATTTACAATCTGTCGGGAGCTTAGAAAAACCAGTGATGTGCCGATTATCTTTATTACAGCAAGGCACAGTGAAGAGGACAGACTGCATGGTTACCGACTGGGGTGCGACGACTATGTAACCAAGCCCTTTTCTTTGGCGGAGCTTTATGCGAAAGCAGCTGCGCTTTTGAAACGTGCCAAAGGAATGGTAACAGCTGAAGTAATGACAGCGGGCAGTATAAAGCTGGATCCATATTGCTGTACAGTTTTTGTAGATGAGAAAGAAGTAATTTTGGCACCTAAAGAATTCGCCGTTTTAAAAATTCTGATGGAAAAAACCGGTCAGGTGGTGAGCCGTGACAGCTTACTGACCAGAGTTTGGGGATATGATTTTGAAGGCAATGACAGGGTGGTGGACAACCATATAAAAAAGCTGCGCAGAGCTTTAGGCGCTGCCGCCTCTCAGATTAAAACGGTGTTTAAAAGAGGCTATAAACTGGAGGAAAAATAATGGCGGTAAACAAAGTAAAGAAAAAAATTTATCTGCGCATTGCGGCGGTATTTTTAGCTGCATATTTGGTGCTGATGCTGGGTTTCAGTTGGTTTTTGGCAGCGCAGGAAAAAAAAGCAGCCGCCATGGAGCTGCAGGCATTTGCTTTGCAGGTTAGTTCCAAAGTCGAAGATATTCTGCAAAATTATCTGGATGACAACATGCAGCTCACCGATATTTCCAAAGTAAAAAATGAGCTGCTGCAGGAGACGCCATTTTTTACCATGATGGATTCTGAGGTGGCTGTTTTTACAGGGGAATGCGAACTTTTATTTAATACCAAGAACTATTGGCGGTGCAGCTATACAAAATATACTGAGGGGAATAAGCATTATAAAGGATACGGCTATTTAAACCCCGGGGATTGGTTCAGCAAAAAAGTAGTAAAGGAGCTGGAAGGATATCTGTACGCCAACCCCCAACCTAAAAAGGTAGGAGACCTGGCAGGATATACATTAGACCTGCAGGGTTTTTGGGTGGATAACGGCATGATCATTCCGGAAAAAATAACGGTTACTGCTATGTATGCACAAAAATTTGATGAACAGGGAAATCTAATTTCAAGTAGTGGCGTAAATACCGATGATATAGTTTATGTTACAGATTATGAAAATACAAAGAATTTACCGTATTTTGAACATGGAGGTATCAATTCGTACATTAATGTTAATTTAGGCAGTGAAAAACGAAACGAGCTTCGCCGGATGGTGACAGATTCGTCTAAACTAAAAGAAGCTGTTGATCAGTTCAGCGGCTTTAACAGTTTATCTCAAAGGACAGAGCTGTTAACTTATCGTTACTATTTGCCGGTACCTTACCGGAATACCGTCAGAGTAAATGACGACCAAAGCCTGGAGAGCGAATTTTGGACGGTGCTGGGCAGGGACGTAAATATTGGAAAACGTATTCTGCCCACCTTAGCCTTTGTCTGGAGCTGCTGTTTTATCACATTCAGTGCTGCGGCATTAATACTGGGGAGACAAATCTATAAAACTTACAAGCAGCAGGAGGAACTGGAAAACCGGCGCAAAGAAATGACCAACGCTTTGGCTCATGATTTAAAAACACCGCTGAGTATTATTTCCGGGTATGCTCAAAATTTACAAGAAAATGTCCATACAGAGAAAAGAGAACATTATGCAGGCCATATTCAGGCCAACGTGAACCGTATGGATAAAATAATTCACCGGATGCTGGAGCTGACGAGATTAGAATCAGATTACCTAAAAGTCAATTTTGCAGATACAGCACTTGATGAAATAGCTGAAGTAATCATTGATCGCTACAAGCCGGTGTGGGAAGAAAAACTCATAACTGTGTCATTGGAGGGTAAGGCTGTAATCAAGGCTGATTACTCATTAATGTTAACGGTTATCGATAACTTTTTTGTTAATGCCCTTGACAGCACACCTGAAGGGGGCAGCATCAGTATAAAAATTCATAACGATACCCTGGAAGTATATAACAGCGGCAGCAGCATACCTGAAAACAAAATGGAAGAAATATGGCTGCCGTTTAAAAAAGGTGATGCCGCACGGGGGCGTTCCAAAGGTACCGGCTTAGGCTTGGCTATTGCAAGTAGAATTTTGGAACTGCACAAATTTTCTTACGGAGCTGTAAACAGTGAAGGTGGTGTTATATTCTGGTTCAAATTTTGATTGTCATATAGTATTATTAAAGAGAAAATTCCGCTGGTATGAGAAGAAAAACGGCCGGTGATTAAAACTGCCGCTGAAGCGACAAGAAAGGACAGCAATGAAAAATAAACAGCACAATGAAGGTAATCAGAAATATAAGCGGGTGGCTGCGGTATTGAGCGTTGTCTTGGCGTTGGTATTGTGCCTGTTGATTTATACTTCGGAATATAATTTTACTAATGACAAAGACAATCTGGCAGCCGGCATAACAGAATTTATCGCTCCGTTTGAGCCTTCGCTTGATGCCTGCGTATTAGAGACAAAAGAGGTTGACGATGTGCTTTTTGCCTCATTCAAGGATCAGCAAAGAGCCGATGTCAACGGTGTGGCTGTGCTGGCCAAGGGGCTTAATCAAAGATACAGGATTATCAGCGCTAAAATCAAGTCGTCCGATTATTCTTCGGTTTTACAGATTTTTCCGCTTACAATCAAAAAAAGTAATTAAATTTGATGTTCCCAATCAGCAGTTTCTGGAGATTTTTTCTGCGGCAGAGCTGGAGAACCTTTTTGAGAGCTCAACAGATGATGCTTTGTATAATCCCCGTTTGACTGCGGCATCGATGTACGCTGCAGACGGCAGCGAGATAACCGACAATTTCAGAAAGCAGGATGAATCCGGCAGTGAAGTGAGTAGAAACATAGGAAAAGCAGAGCTGTTCCTGCTTTATATTTATATTGCCGTTGTTATAGCTTTGGGCATTATATTTGCAAGATATTTTTTAACAGCAGCAAATTCCGAGGGGAAACAGCGCTGTTAGCAGAACAATGCTCAAACAATAAATGGTATCGGTAAAGATGTAAAAGGGCGTGCCGCCGGCTTATAAAAAGCAGTTTGGCGGCACGCCCTTTGCACTAGGCTGTTTTTTGGTGCTGTTTTAGAAACTTTTTGTTTGCTGCAGCAATTATAAATCGAATTCAACCGCACATGGTGTTGTGCAGTTTAAAGCTAATTCCACTGCAACGTCTGCTTCCACCGGTAAAATTCCTGCACCAAGAAATACCTGCTGATCAGGGAGTGTAGGAGTTACTGATTCTACGGTGTTTTGAATAGGAGCTGTACCAAATGATGAACTGGATACTACAGAGAAATTAATTTTCTTCTGAATGATTCCTCCGGCAGGGACGGTAATATTATCACACGCAATGCGAATTCTTAACGGGCCGACAATATCGGTGTTTACAGGAACTTGCTCACTGGTATTGGCAAACGTTGCGACGCAGCCGTCAAAGCTGTGGAACTGAAGTGTAACGCCTCCGGGAATGAAAATATTGTCAACTACATCAACAGTGGTAGCCGGAGATTGACCGACAGTAGACAGTCCAAGTTGAAATTCTCCTGTATTGGCAGCTGTTAATCTGCAGCAGGTTGTTGTAAGGAGTTGTGATACATTCAGTGTTAACGGACACGTTGCAGTAGCTTCGGTACCGCTTGCCGAAACTCTTGCGGTATTATTAATAGTATATATTCCTGCACTGGCAACAGAGGTAATAGGTATGTCGTAGGTGATATTTTTAACTTCGCTTGGATTAAGGACACCTAAATTACCGCTGATGATAATTTCTCCTGGTAAGACGCTGCTGGCGCTTAGTGTAGAAGGCTGAATTTGGATATTACCAAATGACAATTGTGTGGGAACAATGAGAACATCTCTGAACTGAACATTCTGCAGTGTTGCATTACCGGTATTACTTACTTTCAGAGTGTATTTTAAAGTAGTTATATTATTATCAATAATGTAGCCGCAATCTTTAGTAATGGTAAGAGTGCCCTGGGGATTGCATTCCGGCACGAAAAATCCGTCGTCGCAATCAAATGTCAAAAGAGTTGTAGCTGCTTTTACGTAAATTGATTCTACCGCAACCGGAAAATCACCCACTATGTCGAGACGATATTCTACACAAACACCTTTATCAAAACGATCATCTGTTTCTATTTTTAACCATTGGAATCCCTCCGGCGCCACGCCGAAATTGGGATCGTCTGTAATCAATTCAAAGTCTACCGGTGAAAAATCGTCGCAGCCGTCTATTTTTTCATTTACAATAATGTTTTCAGCTGATATTGCTGAGCAAATGGGAATCAAAATATTGCTGATACCCCGTGTGTCAGAGTCGCAGTCTGTCAAAAACTTATAACTCCAATAGGATTTTCCGGTGACATTGTCGTATGCAGGGTTGTTTACCACTCTGCCGTCCGGCAGGTTTTGACAGTGCGGCTGTGCTACCGAAATGCCGTTGATAGAACCACAGCACCGTAAAACTTCATATGGGACGCATTCACATGTTTGAGCAGGATCTGCCATAAATATGCACCTCCAAAAAAATTTACAATATCCTATGTCATAAAGCTGTAAAAAGTTACATAAAATTATATAATTGGTAAGAAAGGGTGATTTTATGATACTTGGTATAAGTGCCAGCGGTAGAAAAAACCGTGTGACAAGTGACGCGGTTAAGTACGTGTTAGAGGCCTCTGGGTTGGAATATGAGTTTATTTCGCTTGCGGGGAAAAAAATAGGCGGCTGTATTGGGTGCATACAGTGCGCGTCAGATAATGTGTGCAAAGTAAGGGATGATTGGCCGGCAATAGGAGATAAAATGCTTAAAGCAGACGCCATTGTGTTTGGTGCCCCTAATTATTATGGAATGATAAATGCTCTTGGACATGCCTGTCTGGAAAGAACATTTTGTTTCAGACACCGCGGAAGATTTGATCTTGCAGGCAAGCTTGGCGTAATAGTTACAACATCATATAAGGGAGATAATGCCGTTCAGTCTTATATAGAGAAAATGATGATTGATAACAAAATGACGGTAGTTGATTCAGTAACAGCACGCGGTTATTCCCAATGCTACACCTGCGGAATAGGTACCGACTGTATAGTAGGAAATGTTGTAAAGGATCATGGATTTATTAAGGAAATTGAAGACAAGCATCTGCCCCCCTGTTTTGAAAAGCAGCATGACGCCAAACAGCAGGCCTACAGAGCGGGAAAATTATTAGCTTCAATTTTGACGAAAAACAAACGATAAAGCAAACTCAGCAGTTATGTACAGAGATATATTTCCGCCTGAAACGGCGGCATTTGGCAGTATAAAACCAAATCTTTACACTTACAGAAAAAAGTGCAATTTTTTTGTGCTGCGTAAAGAGTGTTTTGAAGGAAAATTATATCTTTTGTCGAAGAATTAGCAGTCGTAATTTTTAACTGCAATCTTTAGCGTGCGTCGTTCCTGCACATGGTATAATCCTGCTTTCTGAGGCATAAATTGAATCAACTGCGAATTTTAACAAAATTTGCGTTGCCAGGGAAAAGTAAAGGAGAGGGTAGGAAATGCTTATCATTGCTCTTAACGGCAGCCCTAACGTCGATGGAAACACTGCGTTTTTACTTCGGGAAGCCTTAAATACCATTCAATCCGACGAAGTGGAAACAAAGTTTTACCAAATATCTGAAGCAATTGCTCAAGCGAAACACCCGTTCTGTACCTGCTGCTCTACACCGTGCAGCGGGGTGTGCTATCGCGGAACTTTATTGGATCAAATCTACAGCGATCTGCGCTGTGCCGACGGAGTTATTTTTGGCAGCCCGGTTTATTTTGGCACGCTGTCAGCACAGATTAAAGCCTTTTGGGATAAAACCAGAGCTTTAAGAAAGGATAAAGCTTTAATTGATGTGGTTGGTGCTGCTGTTACCAGCGGTTCTTCGCGCTTTGGCGGTCAAGAAAATACCGCCCGGGCGCTGCATGAAATTATGCTTACCCACGGCATGACAGTGGTTGGCGACGGTTGTTACGAAAATGATGCCGGGCATCATGCAGCCTGTGCGCAAAAACCTGCTTCAGAGGATCAGGAGGGTATTAAACGCACCCGCATTTTAGCAAGGCGTGTCCTGCAGGTGGCTCAAGCCACTGCTGAGTTGAGAAAACACCATCGTGGGTAATAAGACGGATGGGAAGTGGGTTTCTTGGAAATTCGACGGTATATTGAAGAACTGGAAGAATCCACGCTGTCACCGTTTGCCGCTGTCAGTTCGGCGAGCCGCGGCCGCTTAAGGCCGGAAAAAGAGTGCGCTGTGCGCACCGCTTTTCAACGCGACCGTGACCGCATTATTCATTCGAAAAGTTTTCGCCGCTTAAAACATAAAACCCAGGTGTTTATCATTCCGGAAGGTGATCATTACCGCACCAGATTAACCCATACTTTAGAGGTTGCGCAAATTGCCCGCACTATTTCGCGGGCACTGCGCTTAAATGAAGATTTAACAGAAGCAATTGCGTTAGGGCATGACCTTGGACATACGCCGTTTGGTCACGCCGGTGAAGCGGCATTGGCAGAAATTTATCAATGCGGTTTCAAACATAATGAGCAGAGTTTAAGAGTGGTTGATGTTTTGGAAGGAGATAAGGGTTTAAACCTCACCTGGGAGGTTCGCGACGGCATTTTACACCATACCGGCTCAAAAGAGCCGGCGACACTGGAAGGACAAGTGGTTAGATATGCCGACCGCATTGCCTACATTAATCATGATATCGATGATGCTGTTCGGGGCAGGCTGTTAAAAATAGAGTCGCTGCCTAAGCACTGCCGTGAAGTGCTTGGCGACAAACATAGTGAGAGAATTGACACCATGGTGATGGACTTAATTAAAAACAGCACTGGTAAAGATAAAATTATCATGAGCAGTAAAGTAAAAAAGGCAATGGATGATCTGCGCACCTTTATGTTTCAGCATGTTTATATCGGTTCAGAAGCTAAAAGAGAAGAAGCCAAGGCCCGCCAAGTGGTAAAGCAGTTGTTTCAATACTTCATGGAACATCGGCAGGCTCTGCCGGCAGAGTTTCGGCAGGCTGAGGAAACCGAGCCGTTAAGCCGAGTTGTTGTGGATTATATTGCCGGCATGACTGATCGCTATGCCATTAGAACTTACCAAAAATTCTTCCTGCCCAGCCCGTGGGTTGACAGAGATGAAACGTTTTATATGTTCTAATATATGGTAATAATATTAAACATGGGTAAACTGAAAATAAAATTTGTCGAACAGGGGGCAGGAAAACGGAAAGTAATAGCGAATTCTAACTAAACTGCAGCTGTATAAAAAGATAATTTTTGTAGGGACACACTTGAAGAAGGAAATATAATCTGTTTTATCGAATTTGTTGGTGAGGTTTAGTTAGTAAGGGGACTTATAAATGGGTTATATTCCTGAAGAAGTGGTGGAAGAGGTTTTACAAAAAGCCGATATTGTGCAGTTTGTTTCTGAATATGTCTTGCTGAAAAAACAGGGCAAAAATTATTTTGGTCTTTGCCCGTTTCATCAGGAAGACACGCCTTCCTTCTCGGTAACACCGGACAAACAAATATTTTACTGCTTTGGCTGTAATACCGGAGGCAATGTATTAAAGTTTTTGATGCTGAAAGAAGGGTTAAGTTACCCGGAAGCAATCAGACGGGCTGCTCAAAAAGTTGGCGTATCAATACCCGAGGATAATCGCGGTTTTGAGCAAAAAAACCACCGCAGCGAATACAAAATAATTGCTGCAGCAGGTAATGTATATCACAAAGTTCTTTTCACTCCCCGAGGCGAAACAGCCAGAAGATACCTAAAAGAGCGCGGTATTTCTGACGAGATGGTTCGAGCTTTTCAAATCGGTTACGCACCGGCCGGTTGGGATAACCTAATTAAACACATGGTATCTAAGGGTATCAAAGCAAGTGAATTGGAATTATTGGGGTTGGCCGTTAAAAACCGCCGAGGTACAGCGTATTATGACCGCTTTCGCAATCGAATAACCCTTCCTATTTATGATGCTGCCGGAAGAATGGTAGGTTTTGGCAGCAGGGCATTGGATGACAGCAAACCAAAATACTTAAACACACCGGAAACACCTTTTTTTAATAAGCGGCATCTGCTTTACGGGCTGCACTTGGCTAAAGAAGCAATCCGCGAGAAGGGCTTTGCGGTGGTGGTAGAGGGTTATATGGATGTCATTGCTGCCCACCAATACGGTGTGAAAAATGTAGTTGCCTCTTTGGGAACGGCATTAACCCGCGAACAAGTCAAACTGTTAATGCGCTATACAGAAGAAATAGTTATTGCTTATGATGCCGATGCAGCAGGAATAAATGCTGCTGTCCGCGGTTTGGATTTGGTTCAGCAGTTGGGCTGCAGAGTTAAAATTTTACAGATACCTCAAGGTAAAGACCCTGATGAATACATTAGAGCTAACGGTGCAGAAAAATGGAGCAATTTGGTTAAAAATGCGTACAATCTAATTGACTATAAATTGCAGGCTGCTTTTAAAAAAGGATTTCCTGCTTCTGCTGTCGAAAAAACAGCAGTGCTTAAACAAGTGCTTCCGAATTTGCAAAACATTAAAAATCCGATAGAACGTGAAGAAAGCATTAAAAAAGTAGCTTCTGCTTTAAATTTAAGCTGGGAAGTAGTTTTAAGCGAATTAAAAACTTTTAACGCAAAACATGGAGAAAATCGACTAAAAACGGATAAATATGTAAAAAGTAAAGATAATATAAAGCCGATAGATGCTGCCCACCAGGCGGAATATTTGCTTCTTGGCTTAATATTAACAGATTATAATCTTTTTTCAATAGCAAAAAAAGAAATTACCCCGGAATACTTTCAAAATAATCATTTGAAGAGTATTTTCGGTTTATTGATACAAAGTGACGGCGCCGACATCAGTAATCCTGTGCGGCTGATGCCGAAGCTGGATGACGGCGCGCAGCTGATGTTGAGCAGGCTGCTGAGTGAGGAAATACCCGGGCATAGTCCGGTTGATATACTCTGCGATTGCATAAAAACGATTAAATCTGTGGCGCGAAAAAAGCAGGAAGAACAAATATTATACCGGCTTAAAGAGGCTGAAAGCAAAGGCGATCAACAACTCGTTACCCGGTTGTTAAAAGAATTGCAGCAACTTTATCATAATATCAATTCAGATTTGCCCTAAAGGGGGGAAGAGGCATGAAGGAAGAACAAAATCAAGATTACTTCAAGGAATTATTGGCCAAGGGTAAAAAGCGAGGAGCCCTTACCTACAAGGAAGTAATGGACACCTTACAGGGAATAGATTTAACGCCGGAACAAATAGATGACATCTATGAAAAGCTTGCCGGCAGCGGAGTTGAAGTGGTGCCGGATGTCAGTGATATTGAAACGCTGAATCATGATGACCACGCCAGTGACGCCGGCGAAGAAGTGGATGTAGATGTGGATTTAAGCATTCCTGAAGGTGTAGGCATAGATGATCCTGTGCGCATGTACCTTAAAGAAATCGGGCGAATTCCGCTGCTGTCTCCGGAAGAAGAAGTTGAATTAGCTAAAAGAATGGAGCAGGGTGATGAAGAAGCCAAAAGGAGATTGGCGGAAGCAAATCTTCGCTTAGTGGTGAGCATTGCCAAGCGTTATGTCGGCCGGGGGATGCTGTTTTTGGATTTAATCCAAGAGGGAAATTTGGGCTTAATTAAAGCGGTAGAGAAGTTTGACTATACCAAAGGCTACAAATTCAGCACTTATGCTACCTGGTGGATTCGCCAGGCCATTACCCGGGCAATCGCTGACCAGGCCAGAACCATTCGTATTCCGGTACACATGGTGGAAACAATTAATAAGCTAATTCGTGTTTCGCGCCAACTGCTGCAAGAACTGGGCCGCGAACCAAATCCGGAAGAAATTGCTAAAGAGATGGATATTCCGGAAGAAAAAGTGCGGGAAATTATGAAAATTGCCCAAGAACCGGTATCGCTGGAAACACCGATTGGTGAAGAAGAAGATTCCCACTTAGGTGATTTTATCGAAGATCAGGATGCCAAGGCACCGGCAGAAGAAGCGTCTTATACTCTGCTGCGCGAGCAGCTGGATGATGTACTGCATACGCTGACAGACAGAGAGCAAAAGGTTTTACGCCTGCGCTTCGGACTGGATGACGGTCGCGCCCGTACTTTGGAGGAAGTGGGACAGCAATTCGGAGTGACCCGTGAGCGCATTCGCCAAATTGAAGCAAAGACACTGCGCAAGCTGCGCCATCCCAGCAGAAGTAAAAAACTAAAAGATTATCTTGATTAATATTAAAAAGTTAAAAATTACCTTAAAAAAAGTATTGACTCTGTCATGCTAATTGAGTATAATGTTATTTGTCGATGGTGCTCCTCGATAGCTCAACGGTAGAGCAACCGGCTGTTAACCGGTAGGTTGTAGGTTCGAATCCTACTCGAGGAGCCAGTATTGTGCCTATGGGCCCATAGCTCAATGGCAGAGCATCCGGCTCATAACCGGCTGGTTCTAGGTTCGAATCCTAGTGGGCCCACCAATAAAATTAAATTACGGCCCCTTGGTCAAGTGGTCTAAGACACCGCCCTTTCACGGCGGTAACACGGGTTCGAATCCCGTAGGGGTCACCATTATACGGGCGATTAGCTCAGCTGGGAGAGCACCTGCCTTACAAGCAGGGGGTCGGCAGTTCGATCCTGTCATCGCCCACCAAAAAAGGCGTACCGCAAAGCTGCTTTTAAGCAGCTGGTGGTACGCCTTTTTTCTTTAGTTTCGGTTTTTTGTTAAATATTGGGTCGGCAGATATTTGTGCGAATATCCTGCCGATCTTTGGGATGTTCAACTTCCAAAGTGTAGTTATTTGCCATTGCAGCTACAGTGCCTACCGCTCCCAGTACCGCCAGTTCGGTACTGTACAAAGCACCCAACAGCCCGATTACGCCAACGGCAGCGGGAAATTCGCAGACGGTACGGCCGTCTTTTTTCACCTTAATGCGGGTACTCTGTCCTCTGTCAAACAAGTGGCGCACCTGACCGGCCATTTCTCTGCTGCGGTCATGAATTTTTTCCCGCAGCTGCAGGCCGTGCTCTTCCAAATGCACCAAAGCCTGGACAACATCGCCGTCTGCTTCTTCCAATGCGCTGCGTGCCTCTTTATAACTGACACCAAGTCGGGCCCGAATAATATCGATTTTTTCCAACTCGCTGGTCACTAAAAACACCTCCTGCTAACCTACTATTAGTTACTCCCGAAACGGATATTTTTATGCAGTGTTTCCAAGAAATCCAGCGTTTTGGCCCGTCTTTCCAAGTAGTGCCTTACCAGTCTGTGCAGCAGCCGCTTTACCTCATTGGCTGACGCTGCGGAGGGATTGAGCTGAGCCAACTCTCCCGGTTTGGTAACGATCAGCTGCTTTAAAAATGCTAAACTTAGGGGCGTTAAAGAAAAAAGCCTTCTTTCGTCGGCAGCGCACTGCCTGCAGAGCAGTCCACCCTGCTCAATACTGAAGTTTATTCTGCCGCTGATTTCTGATCCGCAGTTGGCACAGCAGTTTAACTGCGGCAGATAACCCAGCAGTCCCAACAGCTTAATTTCAAACCCGCTGATTAACTTTTCAGCCGCGGCAAAATTTATCTTCGGTTGGTTAAGCCATTTTAACGTTGTCAGCAGCAGGATAAAAAGCGGTTCGTTCGGCTGTTCATCTTCATTTAAGCCATCCACCAGCTCGCACAAATAACCGGCCAGCGTGAGCTTTTCTAAATCTGTGCGCAAATTTTCAAAGTAGGTAATGCTTTCTGCCTGGCTGACAGTATCTAAATCTTTACCTTGATGTACCAACAGCTGTGAATGACACAGCGGCTGTACCGCCCCGCGTTTGCGGCTTTTTGCTTTGGCTGCACCGTGGGCCGCCAGCTGCTGTTTTCCGCGTTCGCGGGAAAAGACAGTGATGATTTTATCGGCTTCACGCATTATTCTTGAGCGCAAAACAATTGCTTCCACTTTGTATAATTTCAATGCTCCACCTCAATAAACAATAATAATCTGATAACAGTTATTCCACAACGCCTTTTTTATCCCTGCAAATTATAATTTCTCTGTTGTTGGGAAAAATACCCTTAAACAAAATCGGGAGGGTAATTATTGATGGAACTGAATTTTGCCACGGAAATTAAACTGGGAGTAACCAAAGGTACAGAGCTGGAACAAGCAGTGAAAGATAACTTTGGCGGAGAAAATTGGGAGGTGGGCTGGTACTTAGCTGCTGCCCGCCAGGCGCAAAGAGAAGGCTATCCCGAAATCAGCGAAGTGTTAATTCGCATTGCTTGGGAAGAGGCAGTGCACGCCGCCCGCTTTGCTGAGTTAAACGGAGAAATATCCGCCAGCACCAAAGAAAACCTGGAAAAAGCAATTCGCGGAGAGCAAAAATCCAACCAAATGAAACGTGAAGCGGCAGTAAATGCCAAACAGGAAAATATTGATGAGGCGCACGATGTGTTTGACGAAGCAGCCAAAGACGAGGCCAGACATGCCCGGGGATTAAAGGGGCTGCTGGATCGGTATTTTTCATAAAACCCCAAGAAGAGGCGCCATTGCGCCTCTTCTTGCTTTTAGTGATTTTTTTGGCTGTGCATACACATTTCACACCGCCACCTGATTACCATTTGTTGTAATGTACCCGCTCTTCATTGTAGCGGTTGGCCGGCTCTTTTTCTTCTGCCGGGTAGCCCAGTGCAACCAATGAAAAAGGCTTGACCTCCGCCGGTATTCCTAACAGCTTTTGAAAAGCTTGTACCCGTTCAGCAACGGGGTAAATGCCGCACCACACTGAACCTAAGCCCTTGGCTTGGCAGGCCAGCAGAATGTTTTGGGTGGCTGCGGAACAATCCTGCACCCAAAAGCCTTTAAATCTTTCCAAACGTTCATCACCACAAACTAAAATTGCTGCCGGAGCCTCTTTTAACATATGAGTGTATTGGTGAATTTTGGGTATTTCATCAAGAATCGCCCGGTCTTTAATCACTATAAAGTGCCAAGGCTGTTCATTTCCGGCAGACGGGGCTGCCATTGCGGCTTCTAAAATTTCTTTAATCAGCTCATCAGACACCGGCTGCGATGTGTATTTACGTATGCTGCGCCGCGAAAGAATAATGTCCATTGAATTTATCCCCTCCTTATTTATATCACTTAAATATTTTTTAACCGAATCCTCCTCGATATGCAGAATTAATCCCAACAGTTCGGGGATAACCGTACTCTTGAAAAAGATGAAAAATGTAAAAATGTAAAAAATGTTTGACACCGGATGTGGTCTTTTTTATAATTATCATGCCGGTGTAAAACTTATTTTACACCAATTCGTATTCCAAGGTGCTGTTTGTATGCAGAACAGAATAAAAGAATATCGAGAGAAGAAAGGTATTTCTCAAGGGGAATTAGCAGCTTTATGCAATGTAAGCAGACAAACTGTTAATGCCATAGAAAATAACAAGTATGACCCAAGTTTAAAATTAGCTTTTAATATTGCAAAGACTTTAAATGTTAAAGTTGACGATTTGTTTTTGCATGAGGAAGGGGTGAAAAAATGAGTACCCGGAAAACAGGTGCAGTTATAATTGGCTCTGCCGCTTTGATTGTAATAGGTTGGTCGGTTTTTAAAATTGCTGCCGGAAAAGAGGTTGGCTTCAATGAAGTTATAACCATTGGCGGGCTGTTGATGATGTTTTTTTCTGCAGTTACCTGGGGGAATAAAGAAGAACAGGACGGAATATTACAAGAAGAGGAGCTTGGACAAAAAATTACCGAGGAAAGTTCGAAAATAAGTTACTTTGTGCTGCTGTTCGTTATTTTGCTTGCTGTGGCTGCGGACAAAGCAGTAAACGGTACAATCAACGTTTTTTTATTGCTTGTATTAGGCTTGGCGATGATAACATTACCTTTTGTTGAATTTTTAGTTGCTAAAAAGTATCAGTAAAACACTTTGTTTGCTAATAACCAAAATATTTTGCAAAAAGTTGACCGATATATGTCGTTTTTGTATAATATAGTAGTTAATTTTATATATGCTTTAACGCCTGTGAACGGAACAGTAAACGGTGTATAATGTTTCAGCGAGCTTGGTAACGGTGGAAGCCAGGTACATGAACACTGTTGAAAATCATCCGGGAGGTTCACGGTCGAACGCTGACAAAATCGGCAAGTAGGCCGCTGACGGTTACGCCGACGTTAACGGTGCAGAGTGATACAAACAAATTTTGTTTGTTTCACAAGGGTGGTACCGCGGAAACAATCCGTCCCTTGAGGGGCGGTTTTTTTATTTTTCCAGCACTATTATAAAGAGGTGGAATTTTGTTATGGATTACGGTAAAACGCTAAACCTACCGAAAACCGATTTTCCCATGCGGGGCAATCTGCCGCAAAGAGAGCCGGAAACATTGAAATGGTGGGAAGAAATTGACATTTATCATCAGGTGCAGAATAAAAACAGCGGACGTCCCAAATTTATTTTGCATGACGGGCCTCCTTATGCCAATGGACACATACACATGGGGCACGTTTTAAACAAAGTGTTAAAAGATATTATTGTCAAATACCGTTCAATGGCCGGTTATGATGCGCCTTATGTTCCCGGTTGGGATACTCACGGCCTGCCGATTGAGCAGCAGGCGATTAAAAATTTAAAAATTAACCGTCATGAAGTCGATCCGCTGGAATTTAGAAAACAATGCAAAGAATATGCTTTAAAATTTGTTGACATTCAAAAAGATGAGTTCAAACGCTTAGGTGTGCGCGGTGATTGGGAAAACCCTTATCTTACTTTGATTCCTGAATTTGAAGCAAAACAAATTCGTGTTTTTGGAGAGATGGCCAAAAAGGGTTACATTTATAAAGGATTAAAACCTGTATATTGGTGCGGCACTTGTGAAACCGCGCTGGCAGAAGCGGAAGTGGAATATCACGACAAGGTTTCGCCGTCTATTTATGTAAAATTCCCGGTGAAAGACGGCAGAGGTTTACTGCCGGAGGAAAATACCTATGTGGTAATCTGGACCACAACACCGTGGACCATTCCGGCCAACGTAGCCATTGCACTGCACCCGGAATTGGAATATGTACTGGTGCAGTTTGGCAGCGAAAAGCATCTGCTGGCAAAAGAGCTGTTGGAAAGCTATGTGCAGGCGACCGGGCTGGAAAACCCGCAAATTTTAAAAGAACTTCAAGGAAAACAGCTGGAAAGGGTGGTTTGCAGTCATCCGTTCATTGAACGCGATTCACTGCTGATTTTAGGGGAACATGTTACTACCGACGCCGGCACCGGCTGTGTCCACACCGCTCCCGGTCATGGGGAAGATGACTTTCAAGTAGGAAAAATCTATGATCTGCCGGTAATTTCCCCGGTAAATAATCGCGGTGTGTTTACTGCCGAAGCGGGCAAATTTGCAGGTTTAAAAATTTGGGATGCCAATGAACAGGTTATTGAGGAACTGCAGGCACAAGGCAGCCTGGTGCATGCTGATAAAATTCAGCACTCTTACCCGCACTGCTGGCGGTGTAAAAAGCCGGTATTTTTCCGGGCCACTGAGCAGTGGTTTGCTTCGGTGGAAGGTTTCCGCCAGCAGGCGCTGGATGCCATCCGCAATAAAGTGAGATGGATTCCTGCCTGGGGTGAAGACCGCATTTACAACATGGTGGAAGGCCGCGGTGATTGGTGTATTTCCCGCCAGCGCACTTGGGGCGTACCAATTCCCATTTTCTACTGCGAAGACTGCGGCAAAGAACTTATTAATGAAGAAACCATTGCTCATTTAGAAAAGATTTTTGCAGAACACGGTTCTGATGCTTGGTTTGCCAAAGATGTGCAGGAGCTGCTGCCTGAAGGAGCTGCCTGCAGTGAATGCGGCGGCACCAAGTTTAAAAAAGAAACCGATATTATGGACGTTTGGTTTGATTCCGGCAGCAGCCATGTAGGTGTGCTCAAGCAGCCCGAATTGTGGCCGGATTTGCGCTGGCCTGCAGATCTCTACCTTGAAGGCAGCGACCAGCACCGGGGTTGGTTTAACTCTTCGCTTTCAACTGCTGTTGCTGTCACCGGCGAGCCGCCGTACAAAGCGGTGCTTACCCACGGCTTTACTGTTGATGAAAAAGGACGTAAAATGTCCAAATCCTTGGGTAATGTCGTTGACCCGCTGAAAATTATTAAGCAGATGGGTGCGGATATTTTAAGGCTGTGGGTGTCTTCAGCGGAATACCGCAGTGATTTGGCGGTATCACCAAATATTTTAAAACAGATGTCGGAAGCATACCGCAAAATCAGAAACACTGCACGTTTTCTGCTGGGCAACTTAAATGAATTCGATCCGGCAAAAGAAAGCCTGCCGTATCAGGAATTAAGCGAGATTGACCGGTGGGCGCTGTTGAGATTGCAGAGATTGATCGACCGGGTGTTAAAAGCCTATGATAATTATGAATTCCATGTCGTTTACCACGCAGTCCACAATTTCTGCGTGCTGGATATGAGTGCCCGCTACTTAGACATCATTAAAGACCGTTTGTACACCATGCCGCCGAAATCTAAAGAACGCCGCTCGGCCCAAACGGTTATGTATCAGGTTTTAGATGCGCTGGTGCGGCTGCTGACGCCGGTGCTGGCATTTACTACCGAAGAAATTTGGCGGTATATGCCTAAGCCGGAAGGCAGTCCGGTCAGTGTGCAGCTGCTGGATATGCCGAAAGTAAATGAAGAATACTTGGATGTGGATTTGGAGCAGAAATGGGATCGCTTGATGCAGGTGCGTGCCGAAGTGCTGAAGAGCTTAGAAAATGCCCGCAAAGAGAAGTTTATCGGCAACTCACTGGAGGCAGCGGTGCACCTTTATGCGGAAGGTGAATTATACGATTTTCTGCAGCCGATGGAAAAGGAATTGGCAGTGCTGTTTATTACTTCTCAGGCTTATCTGCATCAGGGCAAAAACGATGATGTATCAGCCGCTGAAACAGTCCCGGAACTGGCAGTAAAAGTGGAAAAAGCAGTTGGTGAAAAATGTGAACGCTGCTGGATGTATCATGAAGAAGTAGGTAAAAACGCTGAACATCCCACTTTGTGTCCGCGCTGTGCTTCAGTGCTGGAAATGCTCTAAAAAATTACCCGTTTAAGATATAAGCAGCGGGGCGCTTATGGTCGTCCCGCTGCTTAATTCTTATTAAAAGAAAAAACCGCCCTTTTTAGGCGGTTTATCAAATATTTGGGGGAAGTTTTTTTAGGTGCTTCAGCTGTTGGCTGCAATGATCATAATCACCCAAACTGCTGTGTACAGCGCAATCGGTCCAAATTCTTTAGTTAAATATAGCAATTTTGCTTTAATTTTTTCATGAAGTAGTACAGCTTTTTCCTCTTTTGCGGTCACTTTTTGAAGTGGCCGGCCAGGAAAAATTAGAACATTGCTCCGCTTCATCTGGCCATCCCTCCTTCATCACTAACCTCATTATAAATCTTGTACTAAAAATAATGCAAGTATTTGCAGCCTAACGGCATATTACTCGCTTAAACGGTTGTTTCTAAATTCACAGGTTCAATATTTCCACTCAGCACTGTTTTGCAAGGGGAAAGAAAAATTGCTTTTATTCTGCTACTGCTTAAAAATATTAGGATTTAAGCCTTTTTTAAAACGGCTTTTAAATAATAATTTTAACGGCACAGTGTCAGTTTAAGCAGTTTTGTCAATAAATAATTAATGAAAATTAACAAAAATTTAACATTCTTGTGCAGAAAAAAATTAGTTTCTTCTGATTGTATTAGCGGTTGTTCGTTTGAATTTGATTATGGTAAAATTAGGTTTGAATGGAGGCGATAAAATGCTTAGATGCACGATTTATCCGGATAAAATATCCAAACTGAGTAATGAGCAAATGCAGAGCCTGCTTATTTCTCTGCTGCGGCACATTGACCGTTCTTTTACATACAACAGCGGCCCGATTGAAATGGCAAACAGAATTTTAACCGAATTGTTGGAAGCTGACCTTTTGGATATTGAAGGGACGGGCTGCGGAGGATGTACCTCCTGTTCAGCCCCGGTAAAAGAAAAAAGAGAGAGCCAGAAACCGGGTAAAATTATTCAGTTTCCTAAAAAGGGTTAATGTTATGACGGGTTTTTGGCTTTGTAGTCGGTGATAATTCCTTTTTTAATTCTTTGGGTAATAATGCCGCCGATTCTACCCGCTTCTTTGGCATTAAGTGCACCCCAGCCATAATTGCGGATTTTATCTCCGTAACCCAATTCTTCAGCAACTTCCATTCTCAACAAATCTTCTTTGGTCGGCTGTTTTGGTTTTTTTGTTTTTTTGCGTTGGCTTATACGTTTCATTCTCTCACCTTCTGTTTTATATGATTTAGATAGCTTTCAAGTTATATTATAGACAGATGCAAATAAAATATTAGTATTAAAGTAAACTGCCGCTTGTGCATAAATTAACTAAATTTTTTATCAATTTCGGCAGGATTATAATTTCAAATGGCGAAATCAAAAAAATAATTTCATACTGCGGATGAAAGCGGCAGGAGAGCTCCGGAATTACCGGGCGCCGAAGGAGCAAGGTCAGTCGCGGCTGGGCGATGACTGAAACTCTCAGGCAAAATGACTGTTGCTTGACGAAACTCTGGAGAGATCCGACCGGACACCAAAGGGGAAACCTCTAAAAGAGGTAAATCTCTCAGGTAAACAGGACAGAGAAAACAGCGTTAGGTTTTTTCTGTCTTTTTTTTATACAAAATAAACAGTGATAATGAGCGGAGGTAATGCAATTGAGCGAATTAAAACGAACGCCTCTTTACCATGCACATGTTCAACTGGGGGCTAAAATGGTTGAATTTGGCGGGTGGGAAATGCCGGTTCAGTATCAAAGCATTATTAAGGAGCACCAGGCGGTACGGGAAGCTGCCGGTTTGTTTGATGTTTCCCATATGGGAGAAATTTTGGTTGACGGCCACGGAGCATTAAACTTTCTGCAGCATTTAGTTACCAATGATGTCAGTAAGCTGGACGTTGGGCGGGCGATGTACTCACCGATGATTATGGAAGACGGCGGCACAGTAGATGACCTGCTGATTTATTATCTGGGTGTAAACCGCTACCTGCTGGTGGTAAACGCATCGAATAAAGACAAAGATTTTGCCTGGATGAAAAAGCACTTAACGGAAGGCGTTGGGATAGCGGATAAATCCGACGATTATGCGCTGCTGGCTCTGCAAGGCCCGTTGGCACAAAAAATCCTGCAGGGTTTAACAGCGTTAGATTTAAGCACCGTTAAGTACTATCATTTTGCGATGGGGGCGGTATCCGGGGTGCCCTGTTTAGTTTCACGCACCGGCTATACCGGGGAAGACGGTTTTGAATTGTACTGCCATCCTGAGGAGGCAGAAAAATTGTGGTCGGCATTATTAGAAGCCGGTAAACCTGACGGGTTAGTGCCTGCCGGCTTAGGGGCAAGAGATACACTGCGCTTTGAAGCTGCCCTGGCGTTGTACGGACACGAGCTGACTGAAAACGTCAACCCGCTGATGGCCGGTTTGGGATGGACGGTTAAATTGGATAAAGAAGATTTTATCGGCAAACAAGCGCTGTTAGAAATAAAACAACAGGGTGTCAGTCATAAATTAGTGGGTTTAGAAATGCTTGAACGGGGGATACCGCGGGCGGAATACAAAGTGCAGGTTAACGGAGAAGAAATTGGTTGGGTTACATCGGGAAGTTTTGCTCCCACACTTAATGCCAACTTGGCACTGGCTTATGTCAAACCGGAATATGCATCGGTAGGAACAGAATTAGATATTATTATTCGCAGCAAACCGGTAAAAGCTAAGGTTGT
Source organism: uncultured Peptococcaceae bacterium (assembly GCA_965546615.1). Taxonomy (GTDB): domain Bacteria; phylum Bacillota; class Desulfotomaculia; order Desulfotomaculales; family Desulfohalotomaculaceae; genus CBEUVQ01. The sequence goes on along the minus strand of CBEUVQ010000001.1, from coordinate 19,187 downwards.
ACCAAAACCTTTTTATAAAAGAAAATAAACAAAAATAAAAATAAATGGGAGGTAATAAAAATGAGTAAAATACCGGCTGATTTAAAGTACAGTAAAGAGCATGAGTGGGTGCGTGTTGACGGCAGTCGTGCTGTTGTCGGTATTACCGATTACGCTCAGGAATCTTTGGGAGATATTGTTTTTGTCGAGCTGCCGAACGTGGGTGACACCTTTGAAACGGGAGATGCAATCGGTGTAGTGGAATCTGTGAAAGCTGCATCTGATATTTACACTCCTGTCGGCGGTAAAGTTGTCGAGATAAATGAAGCTCTGCTGGATGCACCGGAAACGATTAACGAAGATCCTTATGATAAGGGGTGGATGCTGGTAATTGAGCTTGCTGATGAATCCCAAACAGATTCACTGCTTTCCGGCGAAGAGTATAAAGCTTATTTAGAGGAGAATGCCTAATGAAATTTTTTCCTCACACCGCTGAAGAACGCAGTCAAATGCTGGCTGCACTAAAAATTAATAATGTTGATGAACTATTCAGCGAAATACCGGAAGAAATAAAACTAAAAAGACCGTTAAATTTACCAAAAGCATTTTCTGAATTGGAATTGACCCGGCATCTTGGGTCTTTGTCCGCTGCAAACAAAACAGTTGATCAGTATGTTTGTTTTCTGGGGGCTGGTGCGTATGATCATTATATTCCCAGTGCGGTAAAACATGTTTTAGCGCGGGCGGAATATTATACTGCTTACACTCCTTACCAGCCGGAAATAAGCCAAGCGGTGCTGCAGTCAATTTTTGAATATCAAACAATGATCTGCGAGTTAACCGGTATGGATGTGTCTAACGCTTCGATGTATGACGGAGCGTCTGCGATGGCTGAAGCAGCTTTGATGGCTTCGGCGGCAGCCAGGCGCAGTAAGGTGCTGGTATCGCGGGCGGTTCACCCTGCCTACCGGGAAGTACTGCGGACTTATGCTGACGGTCATGGCCTGGAAGTTGAAGAAATTCCGGTAAAAGAGGGGCGCACAGATTTTCAAGCAATGGAGAAGCAGCTGACCGGAGATGCTGCGGCGGTAATTATTGCTTACCCGAACTTTTTCGGTGTAGTTGAAGACTTAACCGCTGCCGCCGAAATGGCGCATCGAAATAAATCGCTGTTTGTTGCGGTTTGTGATCCGGTATCTTTAGGGGTATTAAAAACACCGGGCAGCTGCGGAGCGGACATAGTTGTAGGTGACGGACAAGGTTTAGGAATTCCGCTGTCTTACGGCGGGCCTTACCTCGGCTACATGGCGTGTACCGATAAATTGCTGCGCCGCATGCCCGGTCGAATTGTCGGTCAAACCAAAGACAACCAGGGGCGTCGGGGGTTTGTGCTTACACTGCAGGCAAGAGAGCAGCACATAAGAAGAGAAAAAGCAACTTCTAACATTTGTTCCAACCAAGCACTGTGCGCACTGGCAGCTACTGTACATTTAAGCTTGTTGGGTCGTCAAGGCTTTAGACAGGTTGCGGAACAGTGCCTGCAAAAAGCTCATTATGCTTATAAAGAAATTACCAATCTATTGGGTTATAGTGCTGCATGGCAGGCACCTTTCTTTAAAGAGTTTGTGGTAAAAGTTCCTCAACCACCGTCGGAAATCAATGCCAAGCTGTTGGATGACGGTATTATCGGCGGTTTGGATTTAGCAAAATTTTATCCCGAACTGGAAAATCATATGCTGTTTTGCGTGACTGAAAAACGCACCAAAGCGGAAATTGATCAGCTGACAGCTGTACTGGGAGGTGACGCCAGATGACGGAAAAACTGATTTTTGAACTGTCGCAGCCCGGACGTGAAGGTGTACTGCTGCCTGCAAATGATGTACCGGAAGCACCTTTGGCGGAAATGCTGCCGGCTGATTTAGTGCGTGCTGACCGGCCAAAACTGCCGGAAGTGAGCGAACTGGATGTTGTGCGCCATTTTACCAGGCTTTCCAGAATGAATTACGGCGTCGATGTGGGATTTTACCCGCTGGGGTCGTGTACTATGAAGTATAATCCCAAGATTTGTGAAGATGCCGCCGGCATGCCCGGCTTTACTCAGCTGCACCCGTATCAGCCGGAAGAAACCGTACAGGGTGCACTGGAGTTAATGTACAACACCCAAGAATATTTAGCGGAAATCACCGGAATGGATGCAGTTACTCTGCAGCCTGCTGCCGGTGCTCACGGTGAGCTTACCGGCATGCTGATTATTAAAGCTTATTTAAAGCACAAAGGGGAAAATCGCACCAAAGTAATTGTGCCTGACACCGCACATGGCACTAACCCGGCAACTGCGGCATTAGCAGGGTTTAAAGTGGTGCAGGTTAAGTCTGACGAGCGCGGCAATGTTGATATCGAAGCGCTGCGCAAAGCAGTGGATCAAGATACAGCGGCACTGATGTTAACTAATCCCAGTACCGTTGGATTATTTGAAGAAAACATTATAGAAATTGCCCAAATCATTCATGATGCCGGCGGCTTATTGTACTATGACGGAGCGAATATGAATGCCATTATGGGCATTACCCGCCCCGGCGACATGGGTTTTGATGTTGTACACTTAAACCTGCATAAAACCTTTGCCACACCGCATGGCGGCGGCGGACCGGGAAGCGGCCCGGTAGGCGTAAAGGGCGAGCTGGAAGCATTTTTGCCCAAGCCGCTGGTGGTTAAAGAGAACGACAAATACCGCTTGGATTATAACCGTCCGCTGTCTATCGGTAAAATGCATGGCTTCTACGGCAATTTTGGCGTAGTAGTTAAAGCGTATACTTACATTTTGTCGCAGGGTGCGGAAGGCTTGAAAGCGGTAAGTGAACACGCTGTGTTAAATGCCAACTACCTGATGCATTTACTCAGTGACAAGTTGAGAATTCCCGTTAAGCGTCCCTGCATGCACGAATTCGTCTGCCAGCCCCCTGCCGGTTTCAAAGAAAAAGGGGTGCACACCTTAGACATTGCCAAGCGCATGCTGGATTACGGTTACCACCCGCCGACAATCTACTTCCCGCTGATTTTTGATGAAGTAATGATGATGGAACCGACGGAAACAGAAAGCAAAGAAACGCTTGATAATTTTGCCGCCGGTGTGATTAACATTCTGCAGGAAGCGGCAGACAATCCCGAAATGGTGAAATCAGCACCCCACAGCACCCCGATCGGACGGTTGGACGAAGTAACTGCCGCCCGACACCCGGTATTAAAATACCAAGATTAAAAATCATCTGTACTATGCCCTGCGGAACTTGTTTGTTAATTCTGCAGGGCATGTGCAATTTTTTGAAGGCTTTAAAGCCTTGTATAACTAATTTATATTGACAAGAAATTTGAGTGGAGCTATATTTTTGTGGACAAAAAGTTTTAAAAGAGGTTTTGGAAATGAAGATACGGATAATTACTGCTGCCGCTGTGCTGCTGCTTGCTGCCTTTACTTCGCCGGTTTTTGCCGACACTACTACTAAAGTAATTGTAAACGGTCAAGAGATAAAATCTGATGCCGCCCCACAGATAATAAACGGCAGCCTACTTTCAATTAAGCAGCCGTTTTCCCAAAAACAAATTGAAGCAATGATTCGGGAACAGGGAACAGAAAGCAATGCATATTACTTTGACGGCCTTTCATACCGCTTTGTTAATATAGATGATGATGCTGATTGGGAAATAGCGGCAAAAATTGATGGGGCGGTGCATTTGGGGAATTTTTTTATCTTTGATAAAGATTCCGGCGGGCAGTATAAATTAATAACAGAAAAAGGGTGGAAAGTAGAAGAATGGGATTTTACAAATCCTATAAATATAGGCGGCAAAAAACTGTTTAAGCTGGTTACCCGTACAGGGGGTACCGGAGTGGACATTTTTAATGCCCACCTTGTATACCTAAAAGACGGTAATTTTGTAGAAGCCTGGCAGGGTACTTTGCTTGAGCATTCAGTAATGTTGGGTGGAACGTTCTATAAAAAAATCGGCAGTTATCAGTTTGATGCTGAAAGTGAACAGCTTTATGTATGGGAAACGGCCTGCCAATTGGAACGGGACGGGGTGACGCCCAAAGGGGATTCTGCAACGACGACAACTGTTTATTTATTTGACGGGGAAAAATTTGTGTTGGCAAAACAGCTTTTTTGAGAAGCTCAAACATGAGCTTCTTTTTTGTCGGCGATAATGCAAATTAAAATCATTATCAAATATATTTTAATATTTATTAATAAATATTTTTGTAAAGGACTGCCTGAAAGTGTAATATAATATTATTAAATATAAACGGGAAGTGTGAAAATGGACCCCAAAATGCGTGCAGCCCGGTTGTCAATTATATCCAACACCCTGCTTACTGCCGGTAAATTGTCGGTAGGTATTTTTATGGGGTCGGTAAGTATCATTTCGGAAGCAATTCATTCCGGATTGGATTTGTTGGCAGCGATTATTGCTTTTTTGTCGGTACATCAATCTGCCAAGCCGGCAGATGAAAAGCACAAATACGGGCACGGTAAATTTGAAAATCTAGCGGCAATTATCGAGGCTTTACTGATCATTGCTGCGGCGGTTGGAATAATGTGGCATGCAGTGGCAAAACTAAGGCATGGCCATGGAGAAATTATTGCGTTAGAATTAGGTCTGGGCATAATGTTGGTATCCGGTTTGGTAAACTGGTTTGTATCTGCTCAATTAATGAAAACAGCAAAGCAAACCGATTCACCGGCATTGGAAGCTGATGCTTGGCATTTAAGAACAGATGTGTATACATCTGTGGGTGTTTTTGTGGGCATCGGTTTGATTATGCTTACCGGTGAGCATATTATTGACCCCATCATTGGTATTATAGTGGCACTGCTGATTTTGAAAGCCGCCTTTGAACTAATGCGCGACTCAATAAACAGCATACTGGATACCCGTCTGCCGAAGGAAGAAGAAGAAGCGATTCAGACTGTGCTCAGCAGCTACAGCGAGCGCATTGTGGAGTACCACGAGCTGCGTACGCGAAAGGCCGGGCCGCAGCGCCATATTGATCTGCATCTCGTTGTTCCCCGCTGTTACAGTGTGCTGACTGCCCACCAATTATGTGATGACATCGAAAAAAGCTTACAGAAAAAGCTGCCGCAAAGCACTGTGCTTATTCACAGTGAACCGTGTACTCCGCAGGTGCACTGTCAAGGGTGTGCTGCCAAGTGTGAATGTAAAAAAGAATATGAAGAAGAAAACCGCCGCTGTTAGCTCTGCTGCGGTTTTCTTTTATATATTAAAAATTCACTGCACATGCGGTGAAAAAATTTTTGTCTTTGTGGTGACAAAATAGTTGTCAAACTGAAAAATGCATAATATAATTTAACCAAGATAGTTACTTTTTACACAAGCGTTTGTTAAAAAAGACAGCTAAAGGGGGAATGCCTGGCAAGATTATCTGTTGTTGGTTTCAATAAGCACCTTTATTAGCAGGTAATATTCGTAAAAAGCAGCATATTTACATTAAAGCGAATGGGTAAAGAGCACCTTGTAAAGTGATTGATTTCACTTGTACACAAGTTGTATAGTCAATTCGTAGATATAAGGGGTGAGTATGGTGTCTGTTAACACCGCAAAAGCATCATCCGCTGCCAAAACTATTGAACTGCAGAAAACTTCTGTGGATTGGAAACGGATTTCGGCAATCACAGTTGGCTTAGGCCTGTTTGCACTATTTTACTTTCTGCCGCAATTAAGCCCGGCTGTTGATCCGATGGGAAACGTTTTCCAGCTATCCAGAGAAGGGCAGTTGGCAATCGGGTTGTTTTTGTTGGCAGGTATCTGGTGGGTTTTTGAAGTAATACCGATCGGTGTTACCAGTATTTTAATCGGAGTAATGCAGGCTGCCTTTTTAATTAGACCGGCAAAAGAAGCATTCGGTAATTTTATGGACCCTTCGGTATTATTTATTTTAGGTTCATTAATGTTGGGTATTGCTTTTACCAAAGTAGGTTTGACCAACCGCTTGGCATTTAAAATGCTGACGGTGGTAGGAGAAGACAGCAGAAAAATTCTGTTGGGTGTATTTTTAGTTACCGTTGCTCTTACTTTAGTGATGGCTCACACTGCAGTGGCGGCAACAATGTTTCCGCTGATGATGGTAATTTTAAAAATGTATGATGAAGATGAAAAGCCCAGCAAATTTGGTAAGGCTATGTTTATCGGAATGGCGTATGCTGCCGGCGCCGGCAGTATGATTACCATGCTGGGTGCCGCCCGGACGGCAGTAGCGGCAGGCTTTTTCCAAGAGTTTACCGGCAACTATGTTAAATTTACAGAAGTAACTAAAGTAATGGGTCCGTTTGGCTTAGTTATGACATTAATTATTTGGCTTTTGCTGGCGTTTGTTTTCTTCCGTCCGGAAAAGAAAAGGATTCACGGTTTAAAAGAAAAGGCTCAGGAAGTTTATGCACAAATGGGCCCGCTTACCAAGAAAGAAATATTCGTTGCTGTACTGGCATTGTCAGTAGTTACTGTATTGGCGCTGCAGAGCTTTGTTCCCGCTTTGGAGCCGATGGGACGCACTGTACCGATTTTAGTGGCGGTAATTATTATGTTCTTAACAAAAACATTTACAGTAGAAGATTTGGAAAAAAGTGTTCCGTGGAATATAGTTCTGCTGTTCAGCGGTGCAATGAGTATCGGCATTTGCCTTTGGGAAACCGGAGCCGCTCAGTGGATGGCGGTGCACTGGTTGGGAATGTTTAAAGACGCCCCTTGGTTTGTATTTGTATTGGCTATTTCATTTTTGGTAATTGTTTTGACCAACTTTATTATGAACGTTGCAGCTATTTCCATCACCCTGCCGGTTGCGCTGGTTATTGCCGAATACTTGGGTGTTAATCCTTACCTGATTATGTATTCTGCTTTAGCAGCCGCTGCGCTTCCCTTTATGCTGCTGGTGGGCGCGGCACCAAACGCTATTGCTTATCAATCTAAGCAGTTTACTCTCGGTCAGTTCTTCTTTTTGGGCATACCGTTTACCATTATTGCGGTATTATTGATCGGACTCTTCTCGGTTACTGTTTGGCCGCTGTTAGGGGTGCCGGCGTTAATACCTTAAAGTGATAACAAGGCCTGGATAAAGGGGATCCCTTTATTCCAGGCCTGTGAATTTCTGCTGGCGCAGCGCTTCGTATAAAACAATTGCTGCCGAGTTGGATAAATTAAGTGAGCGGGCATCATTAATCATCGGTATTCTGATGCAGTAATCAGCGTTAGCCGCTAAAAGCTCTTTCGGCAGTCCGGCCGTTTCTTTGCCGAATACCAAGAAGTCATCCGGCTGATAGTGAGGCTCGGTATAAGTTTGTTTTCCCTTGGTTGTTACATACCAAAACCTTCCCTGCGGATACTTTTGCTGCAGTTCAGCAAAGTTTTCATGATAGTGCAGATCCAGCAAATGCCAATAATCCAATCCCGCACGTTTTAAATAACGATCATCGGTGGAAAATCCCAGCGGTTTAACCAGGTGCAGAGATGTTCCTGTTACAGCACAAGTGCGGGAGATGTTTCCGGTATTAGCCGGTATTTCCGGCTCCACTAAAACAATGTGCATTTAAGTTTCCTCTTCCTTCTTTAAACAAAATTCTTCTACCGGGCAGCTGCTGCATTTGGGGTTCCGGGCAGTGCATGTTTCCCGGCCGTGGGCGATAAATAAGTGGTGAGCCTGCTGCCATACTTCCTTTTTTAAGCACTGCATTAATTCCTGTTCAGTTGTTTCGGGAGTTTTGCCGCTTGCCAACCCTAAGCGGTGAGATACGCGGTGAACGTGAGTATCTACCGGCAGTGCTGCTTGTCCAAATCCTACCCCTAAAACCACTCCTGCTGTTTTACGCCCCACACCTGGCAGCGCTTCTAAATCTTTGCGGTTTTGCGGTACTTCACCCCGATGTTTATCTAATAAAATACGACAGGTTTCTATAATTGCCCTGCTTTTATTGCGGTGTAAACCGCACCCCTTAATTTCTTCTGCCAATTTATCCGGTGTCAAGCGGGCAAAATCTTCCGGTGCGGCGTAGTTTTGAAACAGTTTTTCGGTAATGATGTTTACTCTTTTATCGGTACACTGGGCACTTAAAATGGTGGCAATCAGCAGCTGAAAAGGATTTTGGTGATTTAACCCACACTTGGCATGCGGATAAGCCTTTTGCAGTGCTTCAACAATTTCTTCTGCCCTGTTTTGATGAACGGTCACTGTTTACTCCCCAAAAGGTTGGCGTGGTCAATTTTAATGCAGCGGTTCATCACTATAGTGATGTTATTTTCTGCAGCGATTTTCGCTGCGTCATCATTTTGAATACCAAGCTGCAGCCAAACGGCAGCCGGTTTTTTGCTGACAGCATCTTCAACAACCGGCGGGGTATCAATACTCCTTCTGAATACGTCAACGATGTCTACCGGTTCCGGTATGTCGCTGACTTTTTTATAAGCTTTTTCACCCAATACTGAATCAAGTTTGGGATTAACCGGGATAATTTTATACCCCTGCTGCTGAAGGTAAACAGCAACTCTGTTGCTGTCGCGGTCAGGTTTATCTGAAAGCCCTACAATGGCAATAGTGTGAGCTTTTTGCAGTAATTCTTTCAGCTGCTGATCTGTAGGATTTTGAAACATAGTTTAACCTCCTTGGAAATTATTCCTTAATATAATATATCAAAAACGACAGCAGTTTAGTAAAGAGGCTTTAAATATTTGCAAAAAAAATGATATACTTTAATGGTGATTTTTATTATGTTGGAGTGATAAAGCAAATGGGTGTAGTTTTGCTGGCGGTTGTGACGGGGTTTGTTATCGGCCATTTTAACTTAATGCCGAAAAATCAAAAAGTCACTTCCAAAGTAATGCTGTTTGGACTGATATTTTTATTGGTGATTATGGGTGCCCAGCTTGGCGCGAATGAACAAATTTTAAAAGATTTTGCCAAGATGGGTTGGCAGGCCTTTTTGCTGGCAGCCGGCGGCGTACTGATGAGCGTTTTGCTGGTGAAATCGGCAGAAGCATTTATTGCAAAAGGGCTGCCGAATTACTCACTTACCGATCATTCAAATAAAGTGGGTGAAAAGCAGTGACTTGGTTAGTACTTGGGTCGGTAGCGGTTGGTGTAGCTTTGGGCTATTGGGCAGTGCCGCAGGAATTTGTTGGTCACTTAGATTCTTTAACAACAGCGGCGCTGTTTGTGCTGCTGTTGGGTGTAGGTATTGATTTGGGACAGCAAAAAGAAGTATGGATGCGTCTTTGGAAAATGGGTTGGCGAATAATCCTGGTGCCGCTGTTAGTGGCGGTTGGCAGTATTGTGGGGGCAGTTGCCGTGGGAGCTGCCATTGGCATGCCGATCAATGAGTCGGCAGCGGTAGGAGCGGGTTTTGGCTGGTACAGCTTATCCGGTGTGCTGCTGGCAAAAATATATTCAGTGGAACTGGGGGCTCTTGCATTTATTACCAATGTGGCCCGAGAATTAATTGCGTTTTTGACAATTCCGCTTATCGCCAAATATATCGGAAAATACAGTGCAATTGCCCCCGCCGGGGCAACAAGCATGGATACTACACTGCCGATTATTTCTAAATCCACGGATGCTGATACTGCGGTGGTTTCTTTTATTAACGGCTCAATTTTAACGGCGTTAGTGCCGATACTGATACCGTTGTTAATAAGAATGTAACGACAAAGTAAAATGGGGTGCGTTTTGCACCCCATTTTATATTCTAGCAGCATAGATCAGTGCAGGTATAATAATAATTGCTGCGGTAATTGCCCATAGGAAGCCGGTGCTGTTGTTTTTTATTGCGCTGCAGTGACATTCCTGTAAGTATTGTTCATATTCACGATCTAACATTAATACCGCCTCCCTCATATAAGTATTTTGTATACGATTAAGTTCATTCTATCACAATATCCGGAATAATAAAGCTGCGCAGCGGCTGTTTTAACCTAAAAATGCCAGCTGAGAAACAATGTACTTGAGCGCAATTCCTTAAAACACATAAATAGTGCTTTTATGAACAAAATTCGTCGGTGTCGGTTCGCTCAACACTAGGCTGATATGTCAGTGTCGAAAAAATCAAGACAAATAAACAATCAGCAGCCGAGCGGAATTTACAAAACTATGTGCGACTATACCGGGCAAGAGCGAGCCTGTCCGGTAATAAATTACCGCTAACCCTATGCCCACCAAAGCAATTTCCAAAAACCAAACAGCGCTTAAATGCATCAGCGAAAAGAACAGAGCAGAAATGATTATTCCTGCCGCGGTTCCCCAGCGTTTCGCAAAGGCAGGCAGTGCAAAACCACGGTAGTAAATTTCTTCCGCTATCGGGGTCATTATACCGCCGACAAAAAGCGGAGCTGCCAGCTCAGACAGAGTTTCAGCTTGGGCGGCCATGGCAACCAGCGGGTTGGTATTGATATCGGCTGCCAAGTAAAAGATAAATAGCTTCTGCACACCGGTGGTCAGTGCTAAAATTACTGTTCCGCCGATCAATCCGATGAGAATGTCTTTGCCCGGCTGCTGCCGGTTTAGTCCTAAATCTTTAAAAGTGCCGACCCTGAAAACAAAAAATAAAGTCAAAGCAATTAAGATTAACCGGTCTAAAATGTTTAAAGTTTGCTGAGAAATAGCAGGAAAAAAGGGCAAAATGATTCTGCCCAGAATAAATACCGCTGCCATTCTTAATATTAATACCCAAAAAACTTCAGTGATTCCCCAGCGAACATTAACTCCGAATTTGTTCAAAAAACTTCACCCCCTGATTTAAGCTATTGTTTCCGTTTTTACGGCAATTTTTTCGGTAATAAATTCTTAAATAAAGGTATTTATCGATGGCAATACTACAATTTGTAATTTGTTATTTCTTTTGCTGTTTTCCGAAAAAATTCGGTTATTGATAAACAAAAATAATTTTAAGGAGGGAAAACTATGGATACCCTGATTAATTGGGTGCTGGGTGCATTAATTATCGCCATGATTTCTGCAATGCTGTATTATGTATACCGGCTTTACTATGCTGAAGAACAGCCCCAAAGAAAACTTGAACTTCACCCGGCAGAGGCAGAGTATGCCGAAGAAATTGCCGCATTTCCAGAATGGCAGAAAAACGAACCTCTCCCCGATGCTGAACTGCCCGATGAATATCGGCGCGACTATATTATGCTGATGGTCAAAGACCCTCATTGGTTGTATGCATATTGGGAGATTACAGCCGGGAAGATTGAAAAATTTAAAAACGAATACGGCGAAGATGCTTGGCATAAATCCCGTCCGGTGCTGCGAGTTTATAATATTACCGATATCGATTATTTTGATGGGACAAACTGCCAATCTTATTATGATATTTATTTAAGTAATGATGCGCGGGATTGGCATATTGAGATCGGCCAACCAAATAAAAGGTACTGCTTGGATATTGGCAGAATGCTGCCTGAAGGCAGGTTTATTACCATTTTAAGATCTAATACTGTCACTACACCGAGGAATTATTTCTCAAACTTATCAGACGAAGATTGGCCGGTGCTGGAAGGTCTTTACGAAATGCCGATCAGCATGAATTATACAGAATTTAACGGTAAGGAGTATTAAATTTTATGATTAAAGGATATCTGGCCTTTGTATTACATGCACATTTACCTTTTGTGCGCCATCCGGAAGATGAATATTTTTTGGAAGAGCGCTGGCTGTATGAAGCAATTACCGAAACATATATTCCGCTGATTGAAGTTTTTGACCGCTTGACTGCGGATAATGTTCCTTTTCGCATAACACTGTCCGTTTCACCGCCGTTGGTCTGCATGCTCAATGATTCACTGCTGCAAGAGCGCTATGTTAATAAGTTAAAACAGCTGATGGAATTGGCAGATAAAGAAGTGTGCCGTACCAAGGGAACGCCGTTTCATGATGCCGCCAATATGTACCAACAAAAGCTTCGTTCTGCTTATGATACTTTTTGCAATCAATATCAAGGAAATTTAAACCGCGCGTTTAAAAAGTTTCAGCAATTAGGAAGGCTTGAACTGATTACCTGCGGGGCCACTCATGGCTATATGCCGCTGATGAATAACCAAGAATCTGTTTATGCCCAAATTGAAACAGCGGTAAATGTGCACTGCCGCAGCTTTGGTGAAAATCCCCAAGGAATGTGGCTGCCGGAGTGTGCCTATAAGGCCGGCGTAGATTGGATTATGAAGGAGTTTGGCATTAAATTCTTTTTTACCGATACCCATGGAGTATTGTTCGCTGAACGACGGCCGCGCTACGGAATTTTTGCTCCTGTCTACTGCCCCGGCGGGGTGGCTGCATTTGCCCGTGATATAGAATCTTCCAAGCAGGTTTGGAGCTCCAGTGAAGGCTACCCCGGTGATGCCGATTACCGCGAATATTACCGGGATATTGGATATGATTTAGATGAAGATTATATTTGGGAGTATATTCATCCCGACGGAATCAGGCATAATACCGGATTTAAATATCATCGGATTACAGGAGATGTTGATTTGGCGGATAAAGAACCTTATGTTCCTCATTGGGCTTGGCTTAAGGCCCAGCAGCATGCCGGTAACTTTATGTTTAATCGGGAAAAGCAAATTGAGCATTTGTGTTCAATTATGGATCGCCCACCGGTTATTGTCGCACCTTACGATGCCGAGTTGTTTGGGCATTGGTGGTATGAAGGTCCTTGGTGGCTGGAATCGTTAATCAGAAGAATTCATAATGATACGGAAAAAATAGAATTAATTACCCCTTCCGATTATTTAAAGAAACATCCTCACAATCAAGTGACAAGGCCGTGTGAATCCAGTTGGGGCAATAACGGCTATCATCAGGTTTGGTTGAATGAAAACAACCATTGGATTTACCGCCATTTGCATTACGCCGCTGATCGCATGGTGGAATTGGCAAATGAATACCTTGGCACAACCGATCAACTGCTGCAGCGCAGCTTAAATCAAGCTGCAAGAGAATTAATGCTGGCGCAGTCAAGCGATTGGGCGTTTATTATGTTTACCGGTACTACAGTTGAATATGCGGTGCGCCGCACTAAAAGGCATCTCGACAATTTTCTGCGTTTATATGACATGATAAAAAATAATAAAATTGACGACGGCTGGCTGGCAGAGCTGGAGCGAAATGATAATATTTTTCCCGATATTGATTTTCGCACTTTTCGTTCCCGCAGTGTTGAGCATATCGCAGCAGGGTAAAATTAACCGCCGACAGTTGAGTACAACTGCCGGCGGTTAGTTTTATGGTGAAATATATCAATTGCTGAATTAATGGCAGGAAATGACTGGTTATCTGTAGAAATATGAATCAGGCTAAAAATGATATAAGGGTGATTTGTATGTCGACTGCCAAAAATCGCGGTTTAATCATAGTTTTAATTATCTCATTGCTGATGCTGTTAACTGCTTGCAGTGTGCCGTTTTTAGATAATAAAGATGCGGAGGAAACTACGGAGCAGGCCGCTGTTAATAATGCCCAAGATACTGAAGCTCAGACCAAAGCGGATAATCAATCTCAAAGCGCAGCGGATAACTTGGCGGCAGCGGAAGAGAATGAGCCCGATAAGGCTGCCGAAGCTGCCGAAGCTGCGCCGCAGCAGGCGGAGCAGAAGCCTGAAGGGCCAAAGCTCACCGTCAATTTACCGGACTCCATGAATACGTCATATGAAGAATTAAAAGTTACCGGGACGGCGACGTCCGGTGCAAATGTCTATGTAAACGGGCAGGCTGTAAAGTTAAAGAATGACGGAACATTCAGCACTGATATAACCTTAAAACCGGGAGATAACAACGTACAGGTAGTGGCGGTGGACAGCAGCGGTGAAAGCAATACCGTTACCAAAAAAGTAGTGTTTGATGCTAAATATCCGGCGCTGCAGGTATTTGCCCCTAGCCAGAGTGCAACAGAAGAAGTTGAGGTCAGCGGTTATACCGACCCGGGATGCATCGTTTATTTGGATAACCAAAAGCTAAAGGCTGACAGCAAGGGGGGTTTTTCCGGGACGGTAAAAATAAAAAACAAAGGCTCCAATACTGTTAAAGCAACTGTGGTAAACAGCTACGGTCTGTCCACTTCGAAAAATGTTGTTATTAACGGTGTGCCGCCCAAACTGCAAGCGGCTGCTCCGGAGATGACCACTGATGATACTGCTACCGTCAGCGGGGTAACCGATGCCGGCAGTTCAATAGTGATACTGGTGGGCAGTAAAGAGGTAACGGTAGATAACGATAACGGTACTTTTAGCCAGCAGTTGAAATTGGAACCAGGTTTGAACGATGTTACTGTAATGGCCACAAATATTTTCGGTACTACAGAGATACCGCTGACAATTTTATATGATGATTATGAATATTAAAAAGCTGTTGCATAGATAAAAGCTGTTGTAGCAACAGCTTTTTCTTTTTTATTGTCGTAATGATGACTAAGCAGCTGTCACACTGCTGACTGAACGACAAATTAAGATAAGTTATCATTTCTATAGTAAGGCAGCAAGTGATTGAGAACACTAATACAATTAAATGATGATTGAGAGGTGAATGCCTGATGCTCCTGATTGATGTGAACGAGCTGGCAGCGAAAGAAGTGTTGAACTATGAAGAAATACATAAGGCCTTTGCCGCCTTATATAATCTGGATTATAACCCGGTAGCAATTAAGCTGTTTTTTGATCAGCAAGAGTATGATAATTTTGTGCCGGAAAAAGTTCCCGGGCCGAAAATGACTTACTGTCAGATGATTTTAGCTTCGCGGATGGATGATTATATTGTTAAGGCTGATGCGGATAAGCTGCTGTGCGATAATGCACAAACAGTATTTGGCTTTAGAGAAATGAGCGAGCAGGAAATAAACGGACACGTCAAATACACCAACGATTGGGATGCAGCTAAAGAATGTTTGAAAGCTAAGCCGAAACTGCCGGTTGGTGATTTAAAAGGTTATATGACTGCGCCGCTGTATAAAACCCCGGTGGATCCGGATGTAGTGCTGTTTATTTTAAGTCCTTTCCAAGCATACCACCTGTTAAACGATTATATGGGAGCATTAAAGGTGCCAAACGTTACTTCTGTTCAAAACATTAACTCTGCAATCTGCAGTGGAACAGTAGGCTGTTATCTAAACCAGTCAGCCAATATGAATACGATGTGTGCTGGCAGTTATACTTCCGGTAAAACGGAAAAAAACGAAGTTAACGTTTTTATACCCGGCAGTCAAATTGAAAAAGTGGCCCGGCATTTAGTGCAGAGAACTGCAAAATATGGCGGGGCATCGTTCCTCGGTCAGGGTGGGCAGCATTATCCCGGCATGGATGTATGTAAAAAATGTCCGATGGTTCGTTTTAAAAACTATGAAAAGTAAACTTAAACCGGAGCTGTTTGTACAATGGATCAATTGGTTCTTGTGCAAACAGCTCCTTTTTTCTGGTAAACTAACATGTTAATACCCCAAATGCCTTTCATTTTTACTTAGGTTGGGCCGCCTTGTGCTCGGTTCTTTTGAACTCATGTGCTTTAACACCGGCCGGAGTTTATTATATAATGAAGACAGTTATTTGATTGGTTGACATTGAGGTGTATTAAATTGAAACCGGACCGCTTTGTTCATTTGCATGTGCATACCGAATATAGTTTGCTTGACGGTGCTGCCCGCATCAATCAGCTTGTTAATACTGCTAAGGAAATGGGTATGCCTGCTTTGGCTGTTACCGATCACGGGGCAATGTTTGGCGCGATTGAATTTTACAAGCAGTGTCAAAAGGCGGGCATCAAGCCGATATTGGGCTGTGAGGTGTATGTTGCACCACGTACTATGTCTGACCGCACCCCGCGGGTGGATGATCAATTGTTCCACCTGGTGCTGCTGGCAGAAAACTTAGCGGGTTATCAAAATTTAATTAAATTGGTTTCATTAGGTTATACCGACGGCTTTTATTATAAACCGCGTATCGATAAGCAGGTGCTTTCCCGCCATGCCAAAGGTTTAATAGCGCTAAGCGGCTGCATTGCCGGGGAAGTTGCCTCAAAAGCAATTGCCGGCCGGCTGAAAGAGGCTAAACAGGCAGCGGCAGAGTACAGTGATATTTTTGGTGCGGGAAACTTCTTTTTAGAACTGCAGGATCACGGCTTTGCAGAGCAGCGCTTGGCAAACAGAGAGCTTATCAGCATCGGTAAAGAACTGGGGCTGCCGTTGGTGGCTACCAATGACGTTCATTACACCGTTCGGGACCATGCCAAAATTCAAGATGTACTGTTATGCATCCAGACCGGCAAGACAGTGGATCAAGAGGATCGTATGCAGTTTCAATCTGATCAGCTCTATCTGAAAAGTGCTGTCGAAATGGCCCAACTGTTTCCCGATCAATCGGAGGCGATTGTTAATACGCTGCAAATCGCCGACCGCTGTAATGTGCAAATTGAATTTGGGCAGATGCATCTGCCGCATTTTGACGTGCCGGAGGGATATACTACCGACAGTTATTTGGAGCACCTCTGTTATCGTGGGGCAGAGATGCTTTACGGCGGCCTGCCGACGGCGGTGAAAGAACGGTTGGATCATGAGCTGACCATTATTAAACAAATGGGTTTTTCCGCTTACTTTTTAATTGTGCGCGATTTTGTGCGCTATGCCAAAGACCGGAGCATTCCGGTGGGGCCGGGGCGGGGCAGTGCAGCCGGCAGCATTGTTGCTTATTCTTTGGGAATAACCAATATCGATCCGTTGAAATACGGTTTGTTGTTTGAGCGCTTCTTAAACCCCGAACGCCTTTCTATGCCGGATATTGATATTGACATCTGTCAAGAGCGAAGAAGTGAAGTTATTAATTATGTAGTGCATAAGTACGGCAGCGATCATGTAGCGCAAATTATTACATTTGGAACAATGGCTGCCCGGGCAGCTATTCGTGATGTCGGTCGGGCTTTAAACATTCCTTATGCGCAGGTTGATAAAATAGCAAAAATGATTCCGGCGGAATTAAATATTACTATTGAAAAGGCGCTGGCAAATTCGCCGGAATTAAGAGCGGCTTATCAAGCAGACACACAAACCCAAAGGTTAATAGATACCGCCGGTGTATTAGAAGGAATGCCTCGGCATGCTTCCACTCATGCAGCCGGTGTGGTTATTTCCCGGGAACCGTTAACTAATTACCTGCCGCTGCACCGCACATCAGACGGCAGTATAACTACCCAATTTCCTATGGGCACAGTGGAAGAACTGGGCCTGTTAAAAATGGATTTGCTGGGGCTGCGCAATTTAACAATCATTCAAGAGACGGTAAAAATGCTGGCTGAAAACGGCATTAATGTAGATCTTGATCATTTACCTTTGGATGATTCCGATACCTATAAAATGCTTTCCCAAGGCAGCAGCACCGGTGTTTTTCAATTGGAATCCAGCGGTATGCGGGCAATCTTAAAGGAACTGAAGCCCAACAGATTTGAAGACCTCATTGCGTTGGTAGCGCTGTACCGGCCGGGTCCGTTGGGAAGCGGTATGGTGGAAGATTTTATTAAAAACAAGCATGGTGAAAAAAAGATTGATTACCTGCATCCTGACTTAGAGCCGATTTTGAAAGAAACCTATGGTGTGATTTTATATCAGGAACAGGTAATGAAAATTGCCCAGGTGATGGCCGGTTACACTTTAGGACAGGCCGATTCACTGCGCAAAGCAATGGGTAAAAAGATACCGGCAATAATGAAAATGCACCGCGAGTGGTTTGTTAACGGCACTGCTGTCGATGATCAAGGTAAACCGCTGTCTCAGCCGATTGCCGGAGCGGTATCCCGAGGATATGCCAGAGAACTGGCGGAAAAAATATTTGATTTAATGGAGTATTTTGCGGGGTACGGCTTTAACAAAAGTCATTCTGCGGCGTATGCTTTAGTGGCGTATCAAACGGCTTATTTAAAGGCGAAGTATCCGGCATGCTATATGGCTGCATTATTAACTTCGGTGCGGGATAACGCCGAAAAATTATCAATTTATATCGATGAATGCCGCCGCATTGGCATTAAGGTAACACCGCCGGATATTAATCAAAGTCAAGAGTATTTTACCGTTGTGAATAACCAAATTAGATTTGGCTTAGCGGCAGTGAAAAACGTTGGTGCCGGAGCGGTGAAGCAAATTATTTCCGATCGCATAAAAAACGGTTCTTTTAAGAGTTATGCCGATTTCTTAAGCCGCATTGACCCGCGTGTTGTAAATAAGCGTGTGCTGGAAAGTTTAATTAAAGCGGGCTGCTTTGACTCGCTGGGTGCTGCCCGTGCCCGTCTGCTGGCGGTGGTAGAGAAAAGTTTGGAGCTCGCTCAAAACTTTCACCGCGATCGAGAAAGCGGCCAAATGTCACTTTTTGATTTTTGGGGAGAGAAAACCACCTCTTGCGATATCGAACTTCCTGATATTCCGGAATATGATCAATCCGAACTGCTGGCTTTGGAAAAAGAAGTTTTGGGGCTGTATATCAGCGGACATCCGCTTGATCAGTATCAAAAGATTTATAATGAAATTGTCAGCCATAGATTAACGGAAATAAAGGAACTGCCTGATGAACACAAGGTAATTGTCGGTGGGATGGTTACCGGCACGCGGATAATCAATACCAAAAAGGGCGAACCGATGTCTTTTGCGATGCTGGAAGATGCCGCTGCAGCTTGTGAATTGGTGGTGTTTCCCGGCGTTTATCGCCAATGTAAAAACGATTTGGCTGCTGACCGCCCGGTAGTGGTTTTTGGTAAAATAAATCATTCCGGAGATGAAACCAAAATAATTGTGCAGAGTGTTACACCGCTGCACAAACTTAACCGCAGTTTATATTTACAGCTGAAAGAGCAGGATGAAGCGCTGCAGCGGAAATTATTGCAGCTGCTGAAAAATTATCCCGGAAAATATCCGGTGCTGTTGTATTATAAAAATGAACGTAAATTGGTAAAACTATCATCAGCATACTTTGTTCAAATACCCGGCCCGCTGTTAAATCAATTGGAAGGTATTTTGGGTCAAGAAAATGTGGTTTTAAAGTACAGCGTTGAAAATATGGAAGCAAAAAAAGAACAAACAGCAGAAACAGCGCAATTTCGTTCATTATTGGACTTTTAGGCAATCAAACCACATTTACTTGCTACTGCAATCGGTTTATGATACTATGAAACTGCTAAATATAGGTAAA